>QXCQ01000091.1:0-112447 GCA_003576535.1 Nakamurella silvestris
ACAACCCACCACCGCGTCCCAAGCAGCTTGACAACTACCGCGATTCGGGATCGGCGCACTCTGCAGGGTGCGCCGATCCCGGAACGGTGCGCGGGAACACAAAGGCGTTAAAACGAGTGGACCCCCACACCTCAATATCTGGGGTGTGGGGGTCCACTCGGCTAGCAGGGTTGAATCAGGCGGCGTACGCCCGGTGGATGAACGCCGCAGCGGACTGCCGGTCGACCGGGTTGCCCGGGCGGAACAGCTTTCCGTTGTCGTAACCGTTGGTGTATCCGTTGGCCTTCATCCAGGTGATCACGCCACAGAACTGCTCCGTGACGGGAACATCGTTGAAGGGCTTCACGGTGCAGCTCGGATCAGCCTGGCCCGGGTTCGCCAACCGGTAGAGGAAGGCGGCCATGGCCTGACGGGACACCGACGCACCCGGCTGGAAGTACACCTTGCTGCCGGAGACGGTTCCGGTGGTGATCCCGGCCGACTTCAGCCACTGGATCTCCGCACAGAACGTGGAGTCGATCGCGATGTCGTCGAACGGCTTCGCGGTGCACGCAGGGGCCGTCTGCCCCGGGTGCTCGGCGCGGTACAGGAACGCCGCAGCGGCCTGACGGGACACCGGGTCCAGCGGGGCGAAGGTGCCGTCCGGGTTGCCCTTGACCACACCCTTGTCCACGGCCCAGTCGATGTCGGCGAAGAACGGGTGCGTCGGGGTCACATCCGTGAAGTTCACCGACAGCGATGCTGCGGCCGAGGTCGACGGGTTGATCCGGTCCTTGCCGGAGAACTTCGCCGTGACGGCATGGGTGCCGATTGCGACGCTGCCGCCCAGGGAAACCGTCGCGGTGCCGGCGACGACGGGCGCGGTCTTGACCACGGTGCCGTCCACCAGGACCTGCACGGTGCCGCCGTCAACCGCCACCCCGCCGGACCTCACCGAAACCGTTGCGGTCACCTCGGTTCCGAACGGAACCTGGGCCGCCGACAGTTCGAGTGCGGTGGTGCTGTCGCTCGTCGGGAGCGGCGGCTCGTTCGCAGCCAGGCCGGCCACCTCGGAGGCGGACAGTGCCCGGTCGTAGGCGTGCACATCGGAGAGTGCTCCACGCCAGTAGTCCACCGCGTTGGTGTTGCCGTTCTGGGTGAACTGGGCCCGCCCGATGAGCAGGTTGCCCACGGCCGGATCCGTGGCGCAGGCCTTGACGCTGCCGGCCAGTGCGCCGTTGACGTAGATCCGCAGGGTCTGATCGGCGTGGGAGTAGGTCCCCACCACGGAGTACCAGGTCCCGATCACCGGGGATCCGAGAGTGGTTGCCAGCGCGCGGGAACCGGCGAAGCTGAAGGCCAGCCGGTCATCCGCCTGGGAGTACTGCAGGAAGAAGGCGCTGTTCTCGGCACCGTCGATCGACACGGCCGTGCCGAATCCACCCTTGTTGTCCAGGCGGACCCGGGCGGCAACGGAGTAGTCGTTGGCGGTGTTCAGGACGGTGGCTCCGGTGTCGACGTACTGGTTCGACCCGTTGAGCTGCAGGGCTCCTCCGCTCGGCGAGGTCACGAAGGCCGCACCGTTCTTGATGCTGCCGTTGTGGGTTCCGACGACATCCTTCGCGTCGGTCTTCAGCGGCCACCAGCCGACACCGGCCAGACCCGGGGTACCCGGATCCACGGCGCCGCCGACACTCTTGCCTGCGGCGGTGACCTTGTCGTTGACCGCCTTGACGGCGGCCGGGTCCATCTTCATCACCTTGCGGTCGTAGGTCCAGAAGCCGTTGACCTCACCCTCGACATCGGTGATCTGGGTGTAGATCGAGCCGGACAGCGCGCAGGAGGCGGCCGGGATCAACTTGGAGGTGTTCTTGACGTACGCGGCGGTCAGCGCGGCCGAGTCGGCCACCTCGCCGTACGGGTTGACCGAGGTCGAGGACCACATGTGACCCTTGACGCTCAGCGAGAACCCGCCGTGCTCACCGTCGATCGCGGCGCGGTTGGCGTCCGGGAGCGGGAACGCCGGCCCGGTGTACTGGTGCCAGTCGATGATGTCGCCCTTGCCGGAATCGCCCTTGGAGGCACAGCAGTTCACACCGGAGTGGGCGTTGACCAGCCGGGACGGGTCCTGGACCTTGACGGACTCGGCGACCTGACCGGTGACGGTCTTGTCCCACTCGCCCCAGCCCTCGTTGAACGGGACCCACATGACGATGGACGGGACGCTGATCAGCTGATCCACCATGGAGTGCAGGGTGTTCACGTGGTTGGTCTGACCGGCGGTGCCGGTGTAGAAACCGGACGGGGCATCCTGGATGACCAGCAGGCCCAGCTTGTCGGCCCAGTAGTACCAGCGTGCGGGCTCCACCTTGATGTGCTTACGGACGGCGTTGAAGCCGAGTTCCTTGTGCTGGTCCAGATCCCACTTCAGAGCCTTGTCGGTCGGAGCGGTGTAGATGCCGTCCGGCCAGAAGCCCTGGTCGAGGGTGGACAGCACGAACTCCGGCTGGCCGTTGAGGACGATCTTCTTGTTGCCCTGGACGACCTTGAGGCCGATGGAGCGCATACCGAAGTAGGAGCCGACGGTCTCGGTCGAGCTGCCGTTGGTGATGGTGACCTTGAGGTCGTAGAGGAACGGGTCCTCCGGGCTCCACAGGTGCGCGTTCGGCACCGGCAGGTTCAGGGTCGCCCCGGCCGCGCCGCTCACGGTGCCGACCTGGGTCGTTCCGTTGAAGGCCGTAGCGGTGACGGTCGATCCGGCTGCCGCGGTGCCGGGGTTGACGGTGACGGCGAGGGTACCGGCGGTGACGTTCGGGATCAGGTTCAGCTTGTTGACGCTGACGGCGGCCGTCGGCTCCATCCAGACGTCCTGCCAGATACCGGAGGTCGGAGTGTAGAAGATGCCGCTCGGGTTCGCGGTCTGCTTACCGGTGGGCATGTAACCCTGGTCGGTGCTGTCGAACACCCGGACCGTCAGCTCCTGCGGGCCGGTGCCGACGAGTGCGTCGGTGACATCCGCGGAGAAGGACAGGTAACCACCGATGTTGTGCGCGACCTCGGTGCCGTTGACGTACACCCAGGACTCGTAGTCCACCGCACCGAAGTTCAGCTTCAGCCGCTGGCCGCTGCCGATGTTCCAGTCGGCCGGGACCGTGAAAGTGCGCCGGTAGACGGAGTTGTCGTAGTGCTTGGCCACACCCGAGAGCTTGGACTCCATCGGGAACGGGACCAGGATCTTGTCGGTCAGCGCGCCGGCGGGCAGGGCGACCGTCTTGGAAGCAAGGGACTGGAATCCCCAGCTGCCGTTCAGGTTCTGCCATTTCTCACGGGTCAGCTGCGGGCGCGGGTACTCCCCGTGCACGTTGGCCGGGTCCACGTCCTCGGCCCAGGGCGTGGCCAGGTAGTACCTGGAATTGTTCAGCGCCGGAACCGAGAAGGTACCGAGGGCAGCGCCACCGGTGGTCTTGAGACCACCGGTCTTGTAGTTCGCCCGCACGGCGTCGCTGGAACTCAGCGGCACCTCGGGGGTGATCACCAGGCGCGAGTTGTCGTTCGGATCGAGCTCGATGGCGGCGATCTTGGCTGCGGTTCCGCTGCCGTCCTCGAGCTGGATGTCCGTGCCGGCGGTGGCACCCAGGCTGGTGATCGGGGCGGCGAGGTCGACGATGACCTGCTTGCCGGTGGTGGCAACCTCGGAGGTGGCCGGGATCCCGGTGTAGGTGGTGGGAAGGGTGAAGGCGGACCACGGGATCGGGGCCAGCGGCTCACTCGCGCTGGACCAGGACAGGTGGTAGTTCGCCCCGCCGGTGTCTTGCGTGTATTCCACCCGCACACTGACGGGGCTGTTCGCCGTCAGGTTGATCGGCGCGGAGGTGATCGGTACCTCCCAGTCGGTGGCCCAGTGGTCGATGACCAGGACGTTGTTGACCCAGACCCGGAAGCCGTTGTCCCCGATCATCTTGAAGGTGTAGGCCTCGGTGTACTTCGGCGTCAGCAGGCCAGTGAAACGGGCCGCGACGTGCTCGGTCTTTCCCGAGTGGATCTTCAGCGAGCCGGTGGCGTCGTTGCGATCGATGTTGGGTTCGACGGCCCAACCGGTGGGTGCGGTGTTGAAGTCGACCGTGCGGGCCCCGCCGGTCGGCGCGGCCCAGTACTGGGCGTACAGACCGTGGTTCACCCGGTCCGGGTTGGGCGGAGCGAGCTGGAGTGCCTGGCTGGGCGCCTCCTGTTGGGCTGTCGCCGGTGTACCACCGGCGAGCAGGATCGTGGCGGCAAGGACTCCTGCCGAGGTGAGGGTGCCGATGAGACGCGTGGGCGTCCCTCGGGTGTTACGGACTGACTTCACAGCGGGGCTCACTTCCTTGTGAACCGCTCCGATGACGGGAGCGATGTTGCCGAACGGGTAAGGGCCGGGTGCACAGCAGCGATCGAGACCCGCCGCACGTGGCGGTGGGTGCGACCGTTGCCATGAACAACCTCACAGTGAGCGATATGGGGAGAATTGTCAATATGTGTCCATTCTTGTTTGACAGACGTGCGCAATGTTGAGCATTGAGGTTCGAATCCGCCACGAAAGGGGTCAGGACCGCCCCGCTGCCACTACTGACCGTAATTTTGTTTCTTAATGTTGGGTTATTCCTTGAATGTGTGATCCTCCGGGCCCGCCGGTCACGCTCGGGCCGGGGAACGCCCGCGCCCTACAGTGGTCCCATGACCTCGACGCCGACCTGGAACCAGATGCGGTTGCTCCCTCGTATCTCGACCTCGGTCCTGGCCACCGCCGAGATACCCTCCGGACCAGGGGTTTTCGTGTGGTTTCGCAACGGTGAACCCGTGCAGGTGGGCAAGGCCACCGGACCCGGCGGCCTGCGCCGACAGCTCCAACCGCCCACGGGAGCAGAACCCGACGACGGCGCGTCCCGCTGGGAGCGGGCCGGTCATCGGATCACCACCTTCGGCCGCGAACAGCTCGCAGCGATACGCCGGTCCGTCGGCAGCCGCACACAGGCCGAGCGGGTGGAATCCTTCATTGCGGAATCGTCCGTCGCCTGGTTGGAAATGTCGGATACGACGACCACCCGAGCAGCCTGGAAAGCACTGATGACGGACTGGCAGCCCACTCGCGGCCCCGATGGGCGCACCCGGTAACGACGGCCGGACACCGAGCCGGATGTCGGACGTTGTGTTACGAATACCCCATGTCCGACCAGCAGGCACCCGTCCCCGCACGTCGGCCTGGTCCACCGGGTGAGAACCCGATGGACCTGAGTTCCATGGGATCGGACTCCCCCGGTCAGGAGAGCGCCACCACCGTCATCGTCGCCTTTGCGGCGAATGTCCTGGTGGCGGTGGCGAAATCGGCTGCCGCGGTGATCACCGGGTCGGCCTCCCTGCTCGCCGAGGCGGCCCATTCCTGGGCCGATGCCGGCAACGAGGTGTTCCTGCTGATCGCCAACCGGCGCTCGGCACGTCCGGCCGATCGGGGACATCCCTACGGCTACGGTCGCGATGCCTACGTCTGGTCGCTGTTCGCGGCCCTGGGCCTTTTTGTTGCGGGTGCGGCGGTCTCGATCACCCACGGCGTCCAGGAACTCATCAACCCGGAGCCGGCCAGCGATTTCATCATCGGTTACATCGTTCTCGCCATTTCGTTCGTGCTGGAGGGCATCTCGTTCCGTCAGTCCCTCCGCCAGGCGAAACCCGAGGCCGAGTCCTTGCAACGGGACCTGATGGAGCATGTCCTCGCCACCTCGGATCCCACCCTGCGGGCGGTGATCGCCGAGGACGCCGCCGCACTCATCGGTCTCGTCATCGCCGGCGGTGCGCTGGGGCTGCACCAGCTGACCGGGTCATCGGTACCCGATGCCGTCGGTTCGATTCTGGTGGGTCTGCTCCTGGCAGTGGTCGCCCTGGTCCTGATCAACCGCAATCGGCAGTTCCTGATCGGCCAGGAGGCGAGCCCTCAGGTGAGAACGGCGGCGATCAAGGCCATCCTGGCGCTGCCGGACGTCGCCCGGGTGACCTACCTGCACCTGGAGGTCGTCGGACCACGACAGATCCGGATCATCGGGGATGTCGACCTGGTCGGGGACGACACCGAATCCCATGTCGCGGTGCGCCTGCGGGAGGTCGAGGCGCGGATCAGTTCCTCACCGGCCGTGGTGGGCGCAGTGTTGAGTCTGTCCGCACCCGACGAGGTGTCGATCACCGAGTAGTGCCGGGCCGCAGCACGGTGAGCCGCCTCACTCGCCGTACCACTCGCGAGCATCCGCGGGTGTGAATCTGTCGAAGTCCGCCGCGATCCTCACCCGGCCGCGCCATGCTCCCGGACTCCGGTCAGGACGATGCGGACGAAGCTGGGTCAGCCTGGCCACCGGCTTGCCGTGGCGCGTCAGGATGATCTCCTCGCCTGCCTCCACCCGGGTGATCAGCGCGGAGAGGTGCGCCGTGGCGTCAGCGATGTTCACCGTCTCGTTCACAGACCAAGCCTTCCCCTCCAGACTCGTCCGGTCAAGACCGAGCGGATACCCGCCCGCCGCGTCTGCGCCACCACCGGAACCGGTGCGTGCCGCACGCACCCCCGATAGAGTCGGCCCATGTCAGGTCCGTGGCCACCCCCCGATCCCGTCACCGGGGTCATCCCACCGCCGTCCGCGCGCCCCGTGGCCGCCGGCTGGCTCCGCACGGCCGGCGTGGCCGCCGGACTCAGCGTCATGCAGGCCTTCCTCTCTGGCCTGGGCGCGTTCGGGATCCTGTTGTTCAACGACAACCTCTACGGTGACCTCGAAGTTCCGGACGGCGAGATCTGGTCGGTCCTGGCCTGCCTCGTAGTGGTGATCGCCCTGCTGGTCGCCGGCGCGGTCCGGATCACGGACGCGGTGTTCCTCTGGACGATCCTCGGATCCGTGCTGTCGCTTGCCGTCTCGGGCTACTTCCTGATCCGGGTCCCCGATGCCGGCACCCTCGACGCGTGGCCGTACGTCTTCGCCGTCCTGCCGCTTCTCACGTTGGTTGTGGTCGTGGTCCTGCGGACCCTGCCCACCTACCCGGGCCGGCTACGCCCCACACGGTGACCCGAAGCCATTCAGCCTGCGGCGGCGTCCCGCTTGGCGGTGTTGTCCTCGACCGCATCCTCGATCCGCTGCAGGAGCGCGCGGATCGCGTCCGGGTCGTTCGTCCCGGCGGCTGATCCGGCGGCTGAACCGGCGGCTGAACCGGCGGCGGGTCCTGTGTCATCGGTGCGTTCTGCCGACTCCCGGACCAACAATTCCAGCACCTCCCCCTGCACCCGGAGCAGGATCTCGCGGTCCCGGTCGAACTGTTCCAGGGAGGTGTTGAAGGCGTCGCGGCCTTCGATCACCGTCAGGATGGTGCCGATTTCTTCGGTGTCCGGGAGATCTGCCATGGTTCCTCCGTTGACGTCCAGGTCGAGCCTTGTCGAGTTCCACCCTAGGCTCCCGATCGTCCGGCCGTCCGGGAATCGGGCACCGACCCGGGTGGAATGGCAGGCTGTACCCATGAACGCCCCAGGCAGCACCCCGGACCAGGAGACCATTCAGAACCTGCTCGCGCGGGTGGCACGGTTGGAGGCGATCGTCGACCAGCTGATCGGTCGGACCGGTGGCTATCCCGCCGCCCCGGTCCCTCCGCCGCACCCACCGACCACGCCCGCACCACCGACATACCCGGCCACCCCGTACGCCGGGGCCACCTACCCCGCCTACGCCGACCAGAACTACAGCTCCCCCGAATACCGGGTGCCCACGCCTCCTCCGCCGGGCCAGGTCCCCGGCGTACCCGCCGATGTCGTCGCCGCGATCCGCTCCGGCAACAAACTCATGGCCATCAAGCTCTACCGGGGGCACACCGGTCTGGGTCTCAAAGAGGCCAAGGAAAGTGTCGAGGCCCTGGAACGCCAGCTCTGACCCTCCCCGCTTCCTACCTCGCCCATCACGACACTCGGCCCCCGGCAACCGTGGAAGGTCGCCGGGGGCCGAGATCTGTTGCCGGGGAGAGAACTCCTTACTTGGTGCTGCTGCTCATGCTGAGGCGGGAGAGGAAGGCCGCCGCGGCCTGACGCTGCACGGTGTTCACCGGTTGGAAGGAACCGTCCGGGAATCCGGTGGTGATGTTCTGCGACTTCAACCAGCTGATCTCACCGCAGAAGGCTCCCGACACCGGAACGTCCCGGTACGGGGCGGTGGTGCAGGCCGGTGCCGTCACACCCGGGTGGGTGTAGCGGAACAGGAAGGCGGCCATGGCCTGCCGTTCGATGGCCACACCGGGCCGGAAGGTGTTCCCGGCGAACCCGGTGGTGATGTTCTGCCCCTTCAACCAGCTGATGGCACCGCAGAAGGTCGAGCTCGCGGGCACGTCGGCGTAGGGGGCGACGGTGCAGGCCGGAGCGTCGACACCGTTGTGGGAGAGGCGGTAGAGGAAAGCGGCGAAGTCCTGACGGGTGGTGGCCCGTCCGGGGCTGAAGGTGGCGACGGATCCGTCGACCTTCCCGGTGGAGATACCGGCATCGGCCATCCAGCGGATCTCGTCGTGGTAGTCCGCGCCGACCGGCACGTCCGCGAAGGCGGGGGTGCTGGTCGCAGCGGTCCCCAGTTCCTTGCAGGTCCCGGTCTTTGCCCCACCGACGGTGTTCTTCGCACCGAAATCACTGACAGCAGCACTGTTCCCGACACAGGCAAGTCCACCGAACACGGTGTTCCCGCTGACGACCGGACCGTAGGCGCCCGCGAGCCGGCTGAATCGCTCGTTGGCGCTGGCCTGGGTGTTGTTGTTCAGGGTCAGGCCCGCCCGGAAGGTGTTGCCTGCCACGGTGACATCCTTGCCGACCTCGGAGATCCGGGTGGCCGAACGGACCGTGGTGCCGAACATCTGCACGGCCGCCGCCTTGGTGGCAGTCACGAAACCGTTGATCACACTGTCCCGGATCACCACGGACGCATCCGCACCGACCGTGACATCACCGTTGACCGTTGCCTTGTCCAGGCAGGTGGTGCCCGCCGTCAGGGTCAGACCCTGCTGCGGACCGGTGAGGGTGCCGGTGCACTCCAACAACGCGCCCGGGAGAACCGTCGCCTGGTAGGAGTCGGCATCGCCGATGTTGCCGACCGGATCGATCGCGCGGTGTTCGACCTTGTGGGTGCCGAAGCCGGGGACGAATCCGCCGGAGGGATGGTCGTCGGGCAGGGTCTGCTCGAAGGCCGCCCTGCTCAGACCACCGGTGCCGAGGTTGCCGTAGACCAGCGCCTTCAGTTCGGTGCCGGAGTGACGGAACTCGAACGGGGAGTCCGGCATCGGCTTCTCCGGGAACCCGGAGTAGTTCTGCCATCCGCCGCCGTCCAGTCGGAGCTGGCCTACGACGTACCGCTGGGAGTCGTAGCCCTCGGTGCTGTCCACCGGTTCCAGCAACATGTCCCAGCCGTCGAAGTAGACGCCGTGGCTGTCGCCGGCCCCCAGGCTCACCAGGGGCTTGGAGAGGGTGCGCGGCGCCGTCGGCAGTGCCGCGTCGATCTTCCAGGCCCGCGATGCCGTGGCAGCAGCCGGGTCCGCAGGATCGGCAACGGTGACGGTCAGGTCGTGGGCGCCCTTGGACAGGGTGAGGGCCTTCAGGTCGAGCACGGTCAGGGTGCCGGTCTGGACGACCTTGCCGTCGATCCGCCAGGTGACGGTCGGGAGGCGGTCACTCGGGTGGTTCGTGCGGACGAACGCGATCTCCTCGCGTGCGAGCGGTTCGGTGGTCGAGCTGGCCAGGGTGATCTCGGCCTGCGGGGCGGACGGGACCACGGCCTCGGTGCCGACGGTCCACTGCCGGGTCTGCACGAAACGCGGTCCGTTGTAACCGGAGTCGGTGGCCGAGGAGTTGGTGGAGGGGTTGCGGACCCAGTCGATGCCGTCCGGGCCGACGGGATCGCGGACCTCGACGTGGACGATCGTGCCGGCGGGCAGGTTGTGATCGCCCAGGTCCAGGCTGCGGTTGGCACCGGTGGCCAGCACGGGGCCGGTGGCTCCGCCGGTCCGCCAGGTGACCGTCAGATCATGGAAACGCGGCTGTCCGGCCTCGGTCCACAGGGCGGAACCGGCAGGCACGGTGCCCTCCGGGGTGGAGGTGACGACCATCTTCGCCGAATCACGCATACCCGTGACCCGCGCGACCATGTGCTCACGGCCGATCTGGTCGAACTCGTAGCCGACCCAACGCATCATCGAGTTCTGGCTCGGACGACGCTGGCCGCAGGGGTACAGCCCGCCGCCCTCGTGGAGCCCGATCTTCCCGCCGGAGATGCTCTCCTCGCCGATCCACCGCCACCACTTGTGCTGGTCGGCGATCATCTTCTCCGTGGAGGTGTAGGTCGTGTGGTGGAAGCTGGTCTGTGCCTCGGTCCCGGTGAAGCAGGGGCGGATGATGTCCCGCGAGTTGTACGGGTACTCGTCGAGCAGGGTGCCGAGGGAGTGTCCGAGCTCGTGCAGGGAGACCACCGGGCCCTGGGGCGATCCGCCGGAGGTGGTGGCGTCACGTCCGCCGATACCGCCGTAGGTGAAGGTGTTGGACAGGGCCAGGGTCTGCAGATTCTGCGCGGTGCGCGGGATTCCGATGACCGGGGCCACGTAGGTGTCGAGAATGCGTCGCTGCGCCTGGATCCCGGTCTCGCACGGGTTGACCCCGGCCGGGTACTTGTCGGCCTGGGCGGCGCAGTTCGCCGGTGCCCCGCCGTAGGTGATGCCACGGGCCAGCGGGTTGTTGCACCCGGTGAGAGTCAGCCGCAGGGCGGTGTTCTTGGTGGCGAGAGGCCCTTCGCGTTCACCGGTGTCGCGGATGGTCGGGTCCGGGTGACGCACCCGGCCGTCCGGGTCGCAGTGGACGCCGTAGTCGATGGAGGGGACCTGGACGGCGTAGATGTTGATGTAGTTCTTGTACGACCGGAAGGGCTCGGAGGCCCACATGACCGCGAGGTTCCGATCGAGGTCGCCCATGAACAGACCCTGCTGGTCCGCCTGGTAGCCGTCACCGAAGACGATCAGGTTGAGCCGCTCGGTGGCCGGTCCGGTCACCTGGATCGGAACCACCTTCGGTTCCGGAAGGAGGTCGGCGGCAGCGGAATTCGTGGCCGCCGTTGCGGGGACAGCCGGCGCGGCCTGGGAGGGGGACGCGGGACCCAGCGTCAACATCCCGGCGGCCAGGGCGATCGCTGAGATCGCCGCGGTGAGTCTGGATCTACTTCTGGGAACCACTCTGGTACCTCTTCCGGTCGAAGGTGCTGCCCGTCAGGTGCTGCAGCGATCCGCTCCACGGTCGTCCGGCGTGCGGATCGGGCCGGCGTCGTTGCCGGGCCACACCATGTCCTGCTGACGGGCAGCGAGGCCGACATTCATTCGGCCTTACCGGAAAATCTTATTAGTTGCCGGCGGAGGAATCTTCGGACAGATGCCGCGAATGGTTTCCGCCCGGTTCGACAGGTGTTGCGGGAACGGCCATTCACCTTGTCAGAGACGGTGCCGACCCGGCACGTTCATGACGAACAGATTTCCGGCCGTCGAATACCGGGTTCGGTGGCACCTTTTCCGACCGAAATCGCCGGTTATTCATCAGAAAAGGCAGCAGCGGAATGGTTTTTCGTCGGCGGAAGGGTTATTTGAGGGATGAACGGGGGTTCATCCTGGCGATGGTCCCGCTGAGCACGGTGGCGAAGGCGCACCAGGCCGCGTACGGGGACAGCGCCCAACCGAGTCGCGCGTCGGCCTGCCCGACACGTCTGGCCAGATCCGCTGAGCTGACGGCCAGCAACGCGCATTCGGCCGTCGCCACCCACGGACGCCGTGCCCGGAAGAAGAGCCACGTCCAACCGGTGTTCAGGGCGAGGTTGACGGCCAGGGCACCGGTCAGGGCCCGCCGCTGTCCCTGGTTCTCCGGGCCGGCCAGCCGGTCAAGGGCCGCAGCGCTCGTGACGGCGATGTCGGCGTACAGCGGCGTCCAGACGATGGGGAAGACAATCGGTTTCGGCTGGAACGGGGGTTTCTTCAACGACCGGTAGAACGGCGAGTCGGGTTTCACCGCGAGCGACCCGGCGGCGGCCGTCACCGCCGCGGCGAGTCCGGTTCCGAGCAATGTCCTGATTTTCATAACCCTGGTGGTGCCCGGAAACGGCGGTCGTCAACCGTTCCCGGGCAATTCGGATCAGAGCGCCAGCACCGCACGGACCTGTGGGTCCACCCGGTCGAGCACCGCCTGACGTGCCTGGTCGGCCGTCTCGACCGCCAGTACCGCCTCGGCGATCACCTGGCACTGTGCAAAACTGTGACGGCTCAACACATATCGGGTTGTTGCGACCGCACCGGGCGCCATGGACAGGCTGGTGATCCCCATCCCGGCGAGCACCAGACCCATCAGCGGGTCACCTGCGGACTCCCCGCAGACCCCCACCGGCTTCCCGGCCGAGACACCGGCGGCCGCCACCCGGGCGACCAGTTCGAGCACCGCGGGCTGCCACGGGCTCAACAGGTCGGAAAGTGCGCCCTGCAGACGGTCTGCCGCCATCGTGTACTGGGAGAGGTCGTTGGTGCCCAGGGACACGAAGTCCACCTCGGCCAGGATCCGGTCGGCCCGCAGCGCGGCCGCCGGCACCTCGACCATCACCCCCACCGTGGCGATGCCGTAGGAACGGGCTTTGGCGGCGAACTCCCGCGCCTCCTCCGGCGTGGCGATCATCGGTGCCATCACCCAGGGTTCGATCCCGGTCTCGGCACGCGCCCGGGCCAGGGCCGCGAGCTGGGTGTCCAGCAGGTCGGGCAGGATCCGACCGAGACGGTAGCCCCGCACACCCAGGGCAGGGTTGTCCTCATGGGCCTGGTTCGCGAAGGCCAGGGGCTTGTCCGCACCGGCGTCGAGCGTGCGCACCACCACCTTCCGGTCACCGAAGGCTGTCAAGACCGCGCCGTAGGCCGCTGCCTGTTCCGCCTCCGTCGGAGCCGAGGTTGCTTCCAGGAACAGCACCTCGGTGCGGAAGAGGCCCACACCCTCGTTCGCCTTCCCGGCCGCGCGGGTGGCGTCCTGCACCTGCCCGACATTGGCGAGCAGTTGCACGGGGTGTCCGTCCGATGTGGCACCGGGGCCGGTGAGATCGTCCAGGGAGGCCAGCACCCGGGCACGCTCGGCGTACTCGGCGCGCAGTTCCTCCGAGGGGTCCGTGGTGACCGTCCCCGCGGCCGCGTCCACCGCCACCTGGGTTCCGTCGACGAGGGTCATCGCTCCGGCCACCCGGACCACACACGGGATCCCCTGCTGGCCCGCGATGATCGCGGTGTGGCTGGTGGGCCCACCGAGTTCGGTGACCACGGCCAGCACCTTCGTCAGGTCCAAGGCTGCGGTGTCCGCCGGGGCGAGGTCCTCGGCGACGATCACCGACGGCACCGACAGGTCCGGCACCTCCGGTTCGGGCAGGCCCATCAACTGGGCGAGCACCCGGCCGCGGATGCTGCGCAGGTCGGTCACCCGCTCGGCGAGGTAACCGCCGGCCCCGAGGAACATCTGGCAGAACTTGTCCACCGACCGGTCCACCGCGGTCAGGGTCGGTTCCCCGGCGGTGACCCGGCGCAGCACATCCTTGATGAGGGCCTTGTCCTCGGCCATCATCGCGGTCGCTTCCAGGACCTCGGCCAGGGTTCCCTCCGCCGCGACGGCCCTGCGCCGCAGGCCCGCAGTCACCTCGCTGAAGGCTTGGGAGACTGCAGCTTTTGCCACTTCCTTGTCGGCAGGGGGTGTCTCGCCCGCCGGTGCCTGAGGTGCGGAGGACACCCGGGCCACCGGCCCGCACACCGCCCCGCGGCCCACGCCCACCCCGGTCAGCTGCCCGGACACGACTACTCCGCGTCCAGGTCGCGGGAGAGCAACGCCACCAGGCTGTCCAGGGCCGCATCGGCCCCCTCGTCCTCGGAGGCAAGCGTCATGGTCTCGCCGTGGCCGGCGCCGAGGGCCATCACCATCAGGATGCTGGCGGCGTCCACCGGTTCCTCGCCGTCCTTGGCGATCGTGATGTCGAGGCCGGTGGCGTCGACCGCCTGGGTGAACAGTGACGCGGGGCGCGCGTGCAGCCCCACGGTGGAGGCGATGACGACGGTTCGGGTTGCCACGGGAGATTCCCTTCGCTGGGCCGATCCCACACCGGCCGCGGCCGGTGTGGGATCGGTGACGGAAACTGCAGAACTGGACGGATCAGGTAGGGCGGATCACACGGAGACGGACTGCAGTTGGTCGGTTCTGGCGAGCTTACGGGCCTGCGCACCCTTCAGCGCGATGGTGACGGCGGCCGTGATGACGGTGCCGATCACGATCGCGAGCAGGTACAACACGGGTTTGCCGACCAGGGCGATGACCCAGATCCCACCGTGCGGGGCCTCGACGGTGGCGTGGACCGCCATCACCAGACCACCGGTGACGGCCGAGCCTGCCATCAGCGCCGGGATCACCCGCAGCGGGTTGGCCGCGGCGAAGGGGATGGCACCTTCGGTGATGAAGGAGAGACCGAGGAGCCAGCAGGCGAGCCCGTTCTCACGCTCGGCGGCGGTGAAGAGCTTGCCCCGGATCGCGGTGGCCAGGGCCAGCCCCAGCGGCGGGGTCATCCCCGCGGCCATCACGGCGGCCATGATCTGCAGTGCGGGACCGGCCATGTCGCCGGCGGCGATGGCGGTGGTCAGGCCGCCGGTGGCAAAGGTGTAGGCGACCTTGTTGACCGGGCCGCCCATGTCGAAGGCCATCATCAGACCGAGCAGGATCCCGAGCAGGATGCCGCTGGTCCCGGTGAGGCCGCTGAGCCAGTCGGTCAGCCAGGACTGCGCCGCGGCAATGGGTTTGCCGATGGCGAGCAACATGACCACACCGATGACGATCGTCGAGATCAACGGGATCACCACCACCGGCATCACCCCGCGGACACCCTTGGGCACCTTCAACCTGGTCAGGTAGAAGGCGATGCCGCCGGCGACGAAGCCCGAGGCAAGCCCGCCGAGGAAGCCCGCGCCGATCACCGCGGCGAGCAGGCCGCCGACGATGCCGGGCACCAGTCCGGGCCGGTCGGCGATCGCGAAGGCGATGAAGCCGGACAGGATCGGCACCAGGAAGAAGAAGGCGGCCTTGCCGAGCAGGAACAGCAGACCCGGGATACCGGCCTGCCGCAGCAGGTCGAAGATGTCGTTCCCGGAGGCGAACCCGCCGTCGAAGGAGGGCATGACGGAGGTGTAGGTGACACCCTCGAAGGTGCCGCCGTAGAGCTTGGCGACGACACCGTCACCGCCGAACAGGAAGCCGAGGGCGATGAGGATGCCGCCGGCCGCGACGAACGGGATCATGTAGGAGACACCGGTCATCAGCCATTGCCGGATCTTGTTGCCGACACTGGCATCCGCGGTGACCTTGGTGGCCGGCGAGGCCACCGTGGTGGTGCTCCCGCCACCGGTGGCGGCCGGGTTGGCGCGGGCCTCCTCGACCGCGGCGACGGCCGCGGCCATCACCCCGATCGGGTCGTGGACCGCCTTCTTCACCCCGATGTCGATGATCGGCTTGCCCTCGAACCGCTCTCGGTCGCGAACCGGCAGGTCGGCGGCGAACACCACACCGTCGGCATCGGCGATCGTCTGCGGGTCCAACGGGATGGTGCCGGCCGAACCCTGGGTCTCGACCTCCATCTCGTGGCCGGCGTCCTTGGCCGCCTGTTCCAGGGCCTCGGCCGCCATGTAGGTGTGCGCGATCCCCGTGGGGCACGAGGACACCCCGACGAACTTCATTTGACAACGACCTCTCGGGTGATGATCGCGGCGATCTCGTCGGCGCTGCCGGCAGCCAGCAGCGAGGATCGGAAGGACTCGTGGACCAGGCGACGGGCAAGGGCGGCAAGGATTCTCAGGTGCGCCGCATCCCCGCTCGCCGGGGCGGCGATCAGGAAGATCAGGGTGGCCGGGCCGTCCGGGGCACCGAAGTCCACCCCTGCCGGGATCCGACCGACGGCCAGGCTCGGCACGGTGACGTGCTCGGAGCGGGCGTGCGGCAGACCGATGCCGCCGGGCATACCGGTGGCCATCTGCGCCTCGCGGGCCCGGACGTCGGCGTGGAACCCGTCCGCATCCGTGACCCGGCCGGCGGCGGCCAGCAGGTCGATCAGTTGGCGGGTGGCGGCGTCCCGATCTGCGGCGACGAGGTCGGTGGCAACCAGATCGGCGGTGATCAGTGGTGTGGGTTCGGACATCAGGTGAGCTCCTTCAGGGCGAGGCGGGGATCGGGATCGGCGATGACACGAACGGCCGACACGTCGACGTGCTGGGGGGACAGGGCGGCGCTGCCGGGCAACAGGACCGCGGCGCGGCCCCAGGCGACGGCGGTGCGCAGACATTCCGGCGGATCGCCGGTGGTGGCAAGGTAACCGGCAAGGGTGGTGTCACCCGCGCCGACGGTGGACAGCGGGACCAGCGGTGGGCCACCGGCCCACCAGGCTCGCCCGGCCGTCACGAGCAACGCACCGTTGGCGCCGAGACTGACCAGCACGGAATCGATGCCGTTGGCGATCAGACGGTGCGCGCCGTCGATGACGTCCCCGACGGTGCTCAGTTCCACACCGAGGAGTTCGGCGAGTTCGTCCTCGTTGGGTTTGACGACGGCAAGATCCCCGTCGCCGACGGCTGCGGCCAGGGCGGGTCCCGAGGTGTCGAGGGCGAACCGGGTGCCGTGCCGGCGGGCGATGCCGGCGAGCTGCTGGTAGAAGTCCTCCCGGACACCGGAGGGCAGGCTCCCGGCCCCGACCAGCCAGGATGCCCCCGCAGCCAGCAGAGAATCCGCGGCGGCCAACAGGGAGTCGGCCTCCGCGGTGGTCAGGACCGGCCCCGGGGCGTTGACCTTGGTGGTGCTGCCGTTTCCCTCGACCAGGGTGATGTTGCTACGGACGGCACCACCGATCGGCACCGGCCGGGCGAGGACGCCCTGCCCGGCCAGGGTCTGCATCAACAGCTCGCCGTCCGGTCCACCGGAGGGGAACAACGCGGTGGTCGCGATCCCGTTGTTGGCCAGGGCCCGTGCGATGTTGATCCCCTTGCCGCCCGGGTCGAAATGCGTGTTCTCGGCGCGGTTGACCTCGCCCAGGCGCAGCACGTCGAGGTCGAAGGCCCGGTCGATGCTCGGGTTGGGGGTGACGGTGATGATCATGTGCGGACCACGGTCGGGCCGCAGGCTTCAATGGATTCGTACATCTCGTCGTCCAGATCCGTGTCGGTGATGACGGTGTCGATCTCTTCCAGACCAACCACCCTGGCGAATTCCCGGCGACCGAACTTGGTGTGATCGGCCAGCAGCACCGTGCGCCTGGCCGCTCCCACCAGAGCACGCTTCACCGCCGCTTCGGCCAGATCCGGTGTGGAGAGCCCGGTGTCGGCGATCCCGTTGGTGCCCAGGAAGGCGACGTCCACCGTGACGTCCTGCAGGCAACGGGTGGTCCAGTCCCCCACGGCCGCCAGGGTGGTGCCTCGCACGGCCCCGCCGAGCAGGTGCAGGGAGATGTTCGGCATGGTGGAGACGACGGTGGCCACCGGCAAGGCGTGGGTGACGACGGTCAGCTTCTTCTCGCTCGGGAGCAGCGCGGCAAGCCGGATGGTGGTGGTGCCCGCGTCGAGGATCACCGACCCTCCCTCGGGCAGTTCGTCGAGGGCGGCGCGGGCGATCCGGTCCTTCGCGCCCGCTTCGACCGACTCGCGCTCGGTGATGTCGGGCTCGAAACCGAACCGGTCGATCGGCATCGCCCCGCCGTGCACCCGGCGCAGCACACCCAGGCGTTCCAGGGCGGTCAGATCCCGGCGGATGGTCTCCGCGGTGACCTCGAGGTCGGCGGCCAGGGAGAGCACATCGACCCTGCCCGCGGTCCGGGCAGCCTCGAGGATCTGCTGGCGACGTTCAGCTGCGTACACATCGACTCCGTTGTCTTGGTATCCCTGCTCCGGACTCGCTCCCCGGGTGCAACAGTGCGCCCACCGAGGATGTTGATGTGAGTCCGTTTGAAGTTTGTATTGCTTTGTTTACGCCCGTTTGTGCCCGAAGTCAACCGTGACCTGCACATGTTCCCTCCAACGGGTGTGGGCTGCCGTCGGAGGTGTCGGTCGCGGGGTGCCAGGGACGGCTGGAACCATGGACCTGTGACCGCACCCGCCACCTCCACGGACCCGCGTACCGGGGTGGAGGTCCGCTGGGCCGACCCGACCGTCCTGGCCGGCCGCCTGGACCTGTTGGACGACACCGACCTCGCCGAGCTGGAGGCGCACTCGCTCCCGGCACGTCGCGCAGGATTCGTGGCCGGCCGCGTCCTGACGAAGCTGCTGCTGGCCGAGGTCACCGGCCGCGCGGCCGACGCCGTCCGGATCCGGCGGCATTGCGGGCTCTGCGGTTCCGCCGACCACGGCAAGCCGTATCCGGCCGAACCCGATGCCCTCCCGCTGAGCCTCTCCCACGCCCCTGGCATCGTCCTGGTCGCGGTCGGCGGACCGGGGCCGCTCGGGGTGGATGTGACGGAAGTTGCCGCAACGGCCTTCGAAGGTTTCGAGCGGGTGGCCCTGACACCGGAGGAACGCACCGGGAATTGGCGGCATCATGAACGCGCCCGGTACTGGAGTCGAAAGGAGGCGGCCCTGAAAGCGACCGGCGTCGGCCTTTCGATCGATCCGCGCGATGTCGGCGCAACCCGGCCCGATCGACCTCCCGCCGTCCGACACTGGCCGTTGGGGATTCCGGTCGAGGACCTGCACCTGGTGGATCTTGATCTACCAGCGGACTTTCGGGCCTGCGTTGCCGTTCAACATCCGGGCCCGAGACCGCAGGTCCGGTGTCGCGCCTGGTCCGGGTCGCCTGATTCCACGCCCCCGGGCAGTTCATTGATTCGATCGGACACAGCGGAGAATTCGGATATCGGACAGGCAATGATGAATAGCGATCAAATCACCGACAATCGGCATGAATAGACTGCCACCATGACGGACGACGAGGACCGCCCACTCTTCGAGGTGGTCGCCCCCACCTTCGAGGGCGCTCCGGAGGCACCGCCGCCACCCCGACGGACCCGCCGACGGTGGCCTTGGGACCGCTGGGCCCTCGGTATCTCCATCGTGCTCGCGGTGGCGGTCCTGGCCACGGCGCTGTTGATCTTCCGCCCGCCGCCGACCAGCGACGGCCAGGCCCTTCCCGTTCCACCGGGTTCGGTCCGGACATCGGCCTCCTCGACACCGCCCTCATCCCCGACCGGCTCCAGTGCGGTGCCCACCACCGGCTCGGCAGACCCGACCGGTTCCAGCGAGCCCACGGCCACCCCGAAGGATTCCTGCGGCGAGGAGATCGACCTGCCGACCTTCCTCGGCACGACACCCCGCAAGGACAGCGGAATCACCGTCCTGCTGGGCGCCGGCACCAGGGTGGACCTGGACACCGGGCAATCGACCCAGCCGCAGATGGGGATCACCGCGGAGGAACGGATCCTGCAGACCGTTCGGCTCGGGAAATACAGCTACATCACCGTCGGCCCCTGTGGACCGGCGAATGAGGATCCGCGGATCCTTCGGGTCGACGACCACGGGCAGGTCACGAAGGTTCCGTTCCCGTTCTCCGACACCCCTTCCTTCCGACAACTGACCGTCTTCCAGGACCGGCTGTATGCGTCGCGGATCGGCGGTCCCGACGGGCGAACCACCTTGGTGCCCTTCGACGGCTCGGCAACGGTGACCATGTCCAAGAATTTCTTCGTGATCGGTATCAGCGGCAAACATCTGATCGGCCAACGCTCCGACGGTGGGCGCACGGAGACCATCGCCTATTCCCCGCAGGACCGCACAGCGACCGACATCGGCAACCTCGGCGACGGCAGCAGCCCCTACGTCCTGGCCGTCGGGGACGGATTTGTGATCTGGACCGAACATCAGAAGGACGGATCCGGGCTGCTGCACCGGTTCGACCTGGCGACCCTGCAGGATGAGTCCCTGGGAATGTCCGTGCCCCAGGCGTTCTCCTCCACGGCCATCAGCCCGGACGGCAGGTACCTGCTCGGACAGCTGACCGGGGAGGCAAGCCTGTCCGGAACATTCACCCAACTGCCCTGCACCTACGCCGTTTTCGACCTCGGACTCGACAAGCTCACCGAGATACCCGATCTCGCCGTCGCCGACCTGTTCAGGACCTCCGTCGGGCTGGCCTTCTCCCGCAGCGGCCACGAGGTGATCATCACGGCCGAGGCCGCCGACGGCCTGCACCTTCTGCTGTGGCGTCCGGGCGAGCGAACGATCACCGAGTCCCCGCGGGTCCTCCCCCGTCCGATCGCGGGCACCTACCCGCTGGCGATCGACCCGAAATCGTGAGGGCAACCGGCGTCGTCATGCCCCGGAGGTGCGAGTGATCCACCAGGCGAAGGCGCCGCAGAACAGACAGGAGATGCCCGACGTGGAAAACGGCGAGACCGCCCCACCCGTCGAGCTGGTCGATCTGACCCCCGCTCGACCCGAGGGTGACGGGCCGTCACGGCCACGGCGAAACATCTTGGCCTCCAGGGTCTCGCGCCTCTGGCTGGTCGGTGCCGTCACCCTCGCCCTGGTCGTCGGCATCGCCGTGGTCAACAGCCCCGACGAGGTGACCGGTGGGCGCGCCGTCGCCGGGGCCGACCTCGACACCAGCAGTCCGACCACACAGGCAACTCCGAGCACCGTCGAAACCGGCAGCACCGAGCCCGGAACGGAATCGAACACCGACCCGACCGGGAACCCCGACGGCATCCTCGACCTGTTGAATCCGGGCAACGTCACCGCCGGGCCGACGGACAACTGCGGCAATCCGATCGCCTATGCGGATTACACGGCTCGGCCCGCCGACCCCGGAGGCCCCGGGTCCCGGGTGCTGATCGGGGCTGCGGCCGTCGCCGATCTGGGCACCGGTCAGGTGGTGACCCCGCTGATCGGGCTGGCGAAGGACGAAATGGTGATTCAGACCGTGCCCTCAGGAACCGACATCTACCTCGTGGTCACCAGCTGCACCTACGAGCCCTCCAGGACGAAGGTGATCCGAGTGGACAAGGCCGGGCACAGCACACCCGTGCGGGTGCCCTTGGGATCGGATGAGGAGCTCCAATCCGTCCTGGCCGTCGGCCCGGACCTGTTCGCCCTGATCGTCACCGAAGGGTGGACGGATATGCAACCCCTGGAGGGAGGTCCGTTATTGGGCCTGCCGAAGGAGTTCTCCGTGTACGGATCCGGCGGTGGCTACGTGTTCGGCACGGTCAACGGTGCCTCGGCGGGCAACGAATTCGTCGCCTACAACCCGAAGGACGACTCCATCACCGATCTCGGCCGACTGACCATCGGCGCCTCCTACGTGGTCGCCTTCGGTACGGACCGGGTGGTCTGGTCCCAGGCCGACCCGGGAACGGATCAGTTCGTGGAGCCGGGGACCCTCGCCTCCTTCGTCTACGCCACCGGCAGGTCCACGGTGTACCCGTGGCATGCACCGGCCGGGATCTACAGCGACCAGGTCAGCCCCGACGGCCGGTACCTGGCCGGCCGGGTGCAGGTGATGGCTGTCGGTACCGACCTCTACACGGACGTGTCCTCCCAGCCCCCCGAGACCGGGGTCCTTGATCTGAAAACCGGGAAATGGACCATGGTCGCAGGGCTCAGCGACACATCCGTCTACGGCGGCGGGATCGGGATGGCCTTCAGCCAGGACAGCAAGACCCTGATCCTGTCGGTCAACACACCCCAGGGGATCCGCTTGCTGACCTGGGACATCGCCGGGAAGTCCCTCACCGAGTCCGGTGCCCTGGTCGTCGATGCGGGCGCGTACCCGTACAACCCGACCGTGCTCCCCGCGTCCTGATCTCCCGCATCGCCGGGAGCAGGATTCACACCAGCGGCGGGAGCCCCGGCTGGTCCAGCCACCGGGAGAGCAGTTCCCGTACCGGAGCGGCGGAGTGCCGAGCGGCCAACTCCACGAACTCGGCCGTGGTGACCGAACCGTGTCGGTGCACCGCGACCCACTCCCGGACCAGGGTGAAGAAGACGATGTCCCCCACCAGCCCTCGCAGGGCGTGCAGGGTCAACGCCCCGCGTTTGTAGAGCCGGTCGTCGAACATCAACGCCGGTCCCGGGTCGGAGATGACGAGGTTCTGTGGCAGGGCGGCCAACCGGTTCCAGGCCCGCGTGGCATGAACGGCGGCAGTCGCACCGCCGGAGGCCTCCGACCACAGCCACTCGGCGTAGCAGGCGAAACCCTCGTTCAGCCAGATGTGCCGCCAGCCGGCGACCGTCAGGCTGTTCCCGAACCACTGGTGCGCCAGCTCGTGGGCCACCAGCCGCTCCTGGCCTCGGCGACCGTCGAGGAAGTTCGCCCCGAACACCGACAGGCCCTGGGCTTCCAGCGGGATCTCCAGATTGTCGTCCGTCACCACCACGGTGTACTGGCCGAAAGGGTAGGGGCCGAACATGGTCTGGAAGGCGACCATCATCTCCGCCTGCCGCCCCAGGTCGATCCTGGCCAGGTTGCGCAGCCGAGGTGGCACGGCAACCCGCTGGCGCACCGGCGTTTTCGCGAAGTCCAACATCTCGTACTGGCCGATGTGCAGGGTGGCCAGGTAGGTGGCCATCGGTTCGGGCTGGTCGAAGACCCAGGTGGTCTGGGCTGCCCGCACCTGACGTCGGACGAGGGTCCCGTTGGCCACCACCAGGTACGGCGAGTCCGTCGTCACCGTGAACTGGTAACTGGCCTTCTCTCCCGGGTGGTCGTTGCAGGGAAACCAGGAGGGTGCGCCGTTGGGCTGCCCGGCGACCAGTACGCCGTCGGCCAGTTCCTCCCAGCCGACGTCCCCCCAGGGCCCGCGCAGCGGACCGGGATTACCCGAGTAGGCGATGTCCACCAGCAACGCGGTGCCGATGGGGATCGGTTGTTCCGGCGTGATGTTCAGTTTGCGGCCGCGCACCACGAACTTGGCCGCCCGACGGCCGTTGACCAGCACCTTCGACACCGTCAGATTGGCCAGATCCAGGCTGAAGCGGGTCAGGGTCTGGGTGGCGAAGGCGGAGATCAGCACCCGTCCGGTGAGCCGGTTGGCGGCCACCCGGTAGCCGAGATCCAGTTCGTACCGCGTGATCCGGTAGCCCCCGTTCCCGTGCTGGGGCAGGTAGCTGTCCCCGGCCGAGATCGCGCCGGGCCCACCGGGTTGGGTGGGCTTCACGGCTGCACGGGGCTCGACGGTTCGGCGCTCGGCGGCGTGCCCGATCCCGGCGCGGCGGCGGCGAGTTTGGCCACCTTCTTCGCGCTGAGCATCTCCGGCGCGATCGGGTTGCCCCGCCATCTCGTGCCCGGTGGCACCGACTCACCGCGCATCACCAGGGAGGCAGGTCCGACGGTGCTGGACGCCCCGATCCGGGCGGCCGGCAGGATCACGCTGTGCGGCCCCAGGGTCGCACCGGGTTCCAGGATGACGGTGTCCATGGCCATGATTCGATCATGGAAGAGGTGTGTCTGGAGCACACATCCGGGGTTGACACTCGCTCCGTCTCCGAGCTCGATGAGATCGGCCTCGGGCAGCCAGTAGGTCTCGCACCACACCCCGCGGCCGATTTTCGCGCCGAGGCTGCGTAACCACAGGTTGAGGACGGGGGTACCGCTCGCCGCCCGGGCGAACCAGGGCGCGGCCACCGTTTCGACGAAGGTGTCGGCCACCTCGTTGCGCCAGACGAAACTGCTCCACAGCGGGTGCTCCCCCACCGGGATCCGCCCGACCAGCACCCATTTCGCGATCGAACTGATCACCCCGGCGACACCCCCGGCGAGCAGCAGCACCAAGCCGCTGGCCGCGGCGGCACCGAGGAATCCCCAGGAGTTCACCAGTTCGGCCAGCGTCAGCAGCACCCCGATCCCGATCGCGACGGTGACCATCACCGGGACGAGGCGGCACAGTTCGACCAGCGCGCGGGCGACCTTGACCCTGGTGGGCGGGTCGAAGGTACGGCTCAGATCACCGGTGGTGGCCTGCCGCTGCAGCTGCACCGGCGGGCTGCCGATCCAGGAGGTGCCCTTCTTCGCCCGGTCCGGAGCCGCGGAAAGGACGGCGACCAGACCGTCGTTCGGTACCCGGCGACCGCCGCCGGTCATCCCGGAATTTCCCAGGAAGGCCCGTTTGCCGACCTTGGCACGGCGGATCCGCATCCACCCGCCCGAGAGTTCGTAGCTGCCCACCATGGTGTCGTCGGCCAGGAAAGCACCGTCCCCGACGGTGGTCATCTTCGGGATCATCAGCACCGTGGAGGCCTCGACCCCACGCCCGACGGTTGCCCCGAGGGCGCGCAACCAGGACGGGGTGGCCAGGCTCGAGTACAGGGGGAAGAGCAGGGTGCGGGCATCGTCCATCAGCCGCTCGGTGGCCCAGACCTGCCACCCGATCCGGCTGCGGACCGGGAAGAAGCCGGCCCGCAGGCCGATGCCCAGGATCCGGACGGCAATGAAGGTCAGCAGCGCATAGGCGACCAACGCCGTGACGGTGATCAGCGGTACGGCGACCAGGGCGGCCTTCAGATCCCCGAGGGTGACCCCGACGACGTCCACCCCACGATCGACCGGTCGACTGGCGCTGATCCACCAGCCGGCCACGGCCGCCCCGGCGGCGAAGGCCAGGACCGGCAGGATCGCCAGCAGCGAAGACACCGCCCCGTAGGCGGCGATCCACGCCGGGCGACGCGGCGGGCGTTCCTCCGGCCATTCGTCCTTGAGCCGGATCACCCGGTGGGCGGGCGAGCCCGCCCAGGCCTGTTCGGCCGGCACCTTCCCGGAGACGGCCGACCCCGGTTCGACCACGGCCCGCGGGCCGATGGAGGTTCCCGGCCCGAGAGTGCTGCGGGCACCGACGGTGGCACCGGCCCCGACCGAGATGGTGCCGAGTCGGAGCACGTCGCCGTCCAGCCAGTAGCCGGCCAGATCGACCTCCGGTTCGATGGAGGAGCCCCGGCCGAGATGGATCATCCCGGTGATCGGCGGCAGGGAGTGCAGATCGACCCCCGGCCCGACCTTCGCCCCGAGGGCGCGGGCGTAGTAGACGATCCAGGGGGCACCGGCCAGGCTGGCCGCCCCCACGGCCTCGGCGAACCGTTCCGCAGTCCACAGACGCAGGTGCACCCTGCCCCCGCGGGGGTAGAGGCCGGGGGTGATGCCGCGCAGCAGCAGCCTCGCCCCGATCACCGTCAGGCCCATCCGGCCGATCGGGGACAGGAAGACGAACCAGCCGGCCAGGATCCACCACCAGGACACGGTGTGCACGAATTCGAAGTGGCCGACAGCGTCGACGACATTGCTGATCGCCGCCATCCAGGTCAGCCAGCGCAGACCCGCGAAGGTGTTCAGCGGGATGGTGAGCAGGGTCTGGATCCACCGGGCCGAGCGTGGGACCGGGTCCACCGCGCGCTCGAAGGGGATCGCGGCCGGGGCGAGGGCCTCGAGGCTGCGAGCCAGGTTGCCCAGTTTCGGGGCGGCGTAGATCATCGCCACGGTTGCCTCGGGGTAGCGCTCCCGGAGCCGGGACACCAGCCGGGCCGAACTCAGGCTCGATCCGCCGAAGGCGAAGAAGTCGCTGCCCTCGTCCAGGTTCGACGCCCCGAGGATGTCCTCCCACAGGGTCGCGAGCCACGCCTCGGTGGCCCCCATCCCCTCGTAGTTGCCCGGACCGGCACCGGCGATGGGCCAGGGCAGCGCATGCCGGTCCACCTTCCCGGAGATCCGGGTGGGCAGCTCGTCCACGACGGTCAACAGGGGCACGAGGGCCGCGGGCAGCTCGGTCCGCAGCGCGTCGAGGGCCCGCCCCAGGTCGTAGTCCTCGTCCCGGTCGATCGGGACGAGATATCCGACGAGCACCTGGGAGCCGCCCTTGGTGCTCTTCACCGCCGCGGCCGCCGCGCCGATCCCGGGAAGGCCCTGCAGGGCCGCGTCGATCTCACCGAGCTCGATCCGCCGACCGCCGAGTTTCACCTGTTCGTCCGCACGGCCCAGGAACAGCAGACCGTCGGGTTCGTACCGGACGAGATCGCCGCTGCGGTAGGCCCGCTCCCATCCGAGAGTGGGCATAGGGGCGTACTTCTCGGCATCCTTGGCCGGATCGAGGTACCGCGCCAGGCCCACCCCGCCGATGATCAGCTCGCCGCTCTGCCCGACCGGCACCGGCCGCAGGTCCTCACCGACGACGGCCAGATCCCAACCGGCGAGCGGCAACCCGATCGACACCGGCCCCTCCCCGTCGAGCAGGGCGCCACAGGCCACCACCGTCGCCTCGGTCGGACCGTAGGTGTTCCACACCTCGCGACCACCGGCGACAAGCCGCTCGACCAACTCGGGCGGGCAGGCCTCACCACCGAAGATGAGCAGCCGGACCGCCGCCAGGGAGTCGGCCGGCCACAGGGATGCGAGAGTGGGAACTGTTGACACCACGGTGATGTCACGATCGACGAGCCAGGGTCCCAGGTCCATCCCGGTACGGACCAGGGAACGCGGCGCGGGCACCAGACACCCGCCGTGCCGCCAGGCCAGCCACATCTCCTCGCAGGAGGCGTCGAAGGCCACCGACAAGCCGGCGAGCACCCGGTCGTCCGGCCCCAACGGCAGGTCCTGCAGGAACATCCCGGCCTCGGCGTCCACAAATGCGGCCGCGTTCAGGTGGGTGACGGCCACCCCCTTCGGCACGCCTGTGGAGCCGGAGGTGAAGATGATCCAGGCGTCATCGGAAGGGCTCGGCTTCGTTGCCTTCCCCCCACCCGAGGGCAGCGCCCGCTGGGGGGTGATGGTCGGCCCGTCCGTGACCACCACGGCCACATCGGCCTCGCCGAACACGAGATCGGCCCGCTCCTGCGGGTCGTCGGCGTCCACCGGGACGTAGGCGGCGCCGGCGAACAGGGCACCCAGGATGCTCAGATACAGCTCGCGGGTGCCGGAGGACAGCCGGATACCCACCCTGTCGCCGCGCCGGACCCCAGCTCCGGTGAGCCGGTCGGCCATCCGCTCGGCCTCGACCACCACCTGTCGATAGGTCAGGGGCTCGGCGTCCCCGTCGTCACCGTCGTCGATGGCGTAGGCATCGGGGTAGCGGGCCGCCGTCGCGAGCAGGATGTCGACCAGGGTGCGAACCGGCGGTGCCTCCTCGCCCCGTCGCAGCACGGTCTGATCCGCCTCCGGCCCGCCGGAGACGGATGAATCCTTCTGCAGCCCAACACTTGTGGTATCTGCAGTGGTATTGGAGGCGGTCACGTGGGGCCCACCCTTCTGCCTCGATTCACCCGATGCATCTGGTGGAAGTATCGCCGGCCGTACTGAACGAACCCGTGGATGAAATATCCACGGGCAGAGCTTACCGATTGTCCCGGGTTCAGCTGTCCAGATGGTGTCCATTCGGCAAACACGGAGTGTTGCGGGCTCCCTGTCGGTACCGGTTCACCGGGGGTTCGCCCCGGGTCCACGGCGGCGACAAGGTAGGGGAAACCCCAGGGCACAGACAGGGGCGCACCCCATGGTGGCGGGGTCGCCGGATCGAAATCATCAATGCGTCCGAAAAACCGCTTCTGATGCACCCCCTCCCCTTCCTGAAAGGCACTCCCATGCTTGAACGCCTTGCCCGATTCAGCGTCAGATCCGCCAGGTCGGTGATCGTCGGCTGGGTGGTGTTCGTCGCGGCCGCCCTCACCCTCGGCATCGTCCTGGCCGGCCCGTCCAACAGTTCTTTCAGCAATCCCGGCACCGAATCGCAGAAGGCGGCCGATCTGCTGGACGCCGCGGGTGGCGGAACCGACATGCGAGCTGCCGGCCAGTTGGTCCTCGCCGCTGATCCCGGCGTTCCCGGAGGTCTGCAGAACACCACGGTCCGGGCCGGTGTCGAGGAGCTGCAACGCCGGATCGAGGCCCTGGGTGTGACGGTCGACAGCCTCTACGCCCCCGAGGCCTGGGGCATGATCTCCCCGGAGGGGCGGATCGGCTACAGCGACCTCGACCTCGGTGCGGGCACCGACGACGAACTCTTCGCCAAGGCCGACGAGATCAAGAAGGTGATCGCCGAGTCCACCCCGAGCCAGGTGCAGGTCGAGGCCTCCGGGGACATCTTCGCCGGCCTGGAGATCGGCGGTATGGCCGAAGGTATCGGTCTGATCCTGGCCCTGATCATCCTGGTGATCGCCTTCGGCTCACTGGTCGCCGCCGGCCTGCCGATCCTGACGGCCCTCGCCGGGGTCGGTGTCGGGGCCGCCATCGTGTATCTGCTGAGCAATGTCGTGGCCGTTCCGTCTTTCGCGATCTCCCTCACCGCCATGCTCGGTCTCGGGGTCGGTATCGACTACGCCCTGCTCATCGTCACCCGCTACCGCTCCGGGTTGCAGGAGGGCCTCACGGTCGAGGACGCGGTGGTCCGGGCGATGTCCACAGCGGGCCGCTCGGTGCTCTTCGCCGGGGCGACGGTGGCCGTGGCCATCTCCGGGATGCTCATGATGGGCGGCGGTATGGGCTGGGCGATGGTCATCGCCGCGGGATCCGGTGTCGTGGGTGTGCTGGCCGCGGCCCTCACCCTGCTCCCGGCGTTGCTCGGCGTCGTCGGCACCCGGATCAACAGCCTGCACATCGGTCGCCGCAGGTCGACGCCCACGACGTCCGACCCGGCCCACGGTCCGGCCTACCGGTGGTCCCGCTTCGTCCAGCGACACCCCTGGCCCTCCGCGGTCGGTGCCACCCTGTTGCTCGTGCTGCTCGCCCTGCCGGTCCTGTCGTTGCGCCTGGGCTTCTCCGACGCCGGCAACCGACCGGAGGGCGACACCACGCGCCGCGCCTACGATCTGCTCGCCGAGGGGTTCGGTGACGGGGCCAACGGGCCGCTCGTCCTGGTCGGGACCCTCCCGAACGGCACCAGCAGTCTGGCCGCTCTGAACGAGACCGCCACCGCCATCGGCACTGTCGACGGCATCAGCGCGGTGAGCCCGGCCCGGCAGGTCGGCAACGGCTCGGTCGGCATCATCGCGGTGACGCCGACGACCGGCCCGCAGGACGAGGCCACCTACGACCTGGTCCACCGGCTCCGCAACTCCGTCCTGCCCGCGACGGCCGCCGCCACCGGGGTGCAGGTGTGGGTCACCGGCGCCACAGCGGCCGGGATCGACTCGGCCGAGACGACGGCGGCCCGACTGCCGTGGATGCTGCTCGCGGTGATGTCCGCGTCGTTCCTGTTGCTGGCCTTCGCCTTCCGCTCGCTGGTGATCCCGCTCAAGGCGATCCTGATGAACCTGCTGTCCATGGGCGCGGCCTTCGGGGTCCTGGTCGCCGTCTTCCAGTGGGGTTGGGGACTCGACCTGGTCGGGGTCGGCCGGACCGGGCCGGTGGAGGCCTGGGTGCCGATGATGTTGTTCGCCATCGCCTACGGGCTGAGCATGGACTACGAGGTGTTCCTGATCTCCCGGGTCCGCGAGGAGTACCTGCGCACCGGGAACGCGAGCACCGCGGTGGCCGACGGGGTGGCCCGCACCGCCAAGGTCATCACGGCCGCCGCCGCGATCATGGTCTGCGTGTTCGCCTCGTTCGTCTTCTTCCCCGACCGGGGACTGAAGACGATGGGGTTGGGTCTGGCCACCGCCGTGCTGGTCGATGCGACCGTGGTGCGGATGCTCCTGGTTCCGGCCGTCATGGAACTCCTCGGCGACCGGAGCTGGTACTGGCCCAAGGCCCTGAACCGGATGCGCACCATGGAGTCCCATGACGGTCCGGCCGAGGCAGCACCGAAGGCCCTGGTGGGCAGCAGGGACTGATCGAACTTCGCAGGTCCCGCGCCGGATCGTCGGCGCGGGACCGGCAGCAGGGTCAGGCCGTGATCGACCGGGCGATGATGACGTTCATGATCTCGTTGGTGCCCTCGAGGATCTGGTGCACCCGCAGATCCCGGACGATCTTCTCCACCCCGTACTCCCGCAGGTAGCCGTACCCGCCGTGCAGCTGCAACGCCTTGTTGGCCACCTCGAAACCGGTGTCGGTGACGAACTTCTTGGCCATGGCGCACAGTTGCACGGCGCGCGGGTCCTTGCGATCAAGGGCGTCGGCCGCCTGCCACAACATCAGCCGGGCGGCCTCCAGGCCGGTGGCCATCTCGGCCAGGGTGAACTGCAGGGCCTGGAAGGAGGTCAACTTCGAGCCGAAGGCCTTGCGGTCCTTCATGTACCGGAGGGTCTTCTCGTAGGCGGCCTGGGCCCCGCCCAGGGAACAGGCGGCGATGTTGAGCCGCCCGCCGTTGAGGCCCTGCATCGCGATCTTGAAACCCGCCCCTTCCGGACCGATCCGCTGGGAGACCGGGATACGGACATCCTCCAGGACCACCTGCCTGGTCGGCTGGGCATTCCAGCCCATCTTCGACTCCGCGACGCCGAAACTCAGTCCGGGGGTGCCTTTCTCGACGATGAAGGTGGAGATCCCGCGGGACCGGTTGTCGCTCGTCCGCGCCATCACCAGGTACAGGTCCGAGAACCCGGCCCCGGAGATGAACTGCTTCACCCCGTTGAGGACGTACTCGTCGCCGTCACGTTCGGCTTTGGTGACGAGGGCAGCGGCATCGGACCCGGCCCCCGGTTCGGTCAGACAGTAGGAGGCCACCAGGTCCATCCGGGTCAACCGGGGCAACCACTGCGCCCGCTGCTCGGCATCACCGTAGGTATCGATCATCCAGGACACCATGTTGTGGATGGACAGGAAACCGGCGATCGTCGGACAACCGGTGGCCAGCCCCTCGAAGATCAGCACCGAGTCCATCCGGCTCAGACCCGAACCGCCGACGTCCTCCTTGACGTAGATCGAGGCCATTCCCAGCTCGGCCGCCCGCTTCAGCGTGTCGGCGGGCAGTTCCTTGCGCTCGTCCCACCCGAGAGCGAAGGGGGCGATCTCCGAGTCGGCGAACTTACGGGCCAGATCAGCGACAGCCCGTTGTTCCTCGGCCAGTGCGAACATGCGATTCTCCTTCGATCCCGGCGTGCGTCGATGGGGTGACCTCGAACGACACATAGTGGGAAGTCCTACTGTTTGATGTCCGAGAGAGTACTACCCGCCTCGCCGATTTCACACCGATCACCTCCCGCGCGGCGGAACAAGGAGGGGCGCGAACGGGTTGCACCTGAGGTGACTCAGACATCCCAGATTCCCCTGTCCATCCTGGATCTGGCCCCGGTGTCCGCTGCGGCGAACACCACCGAGGCCCTCCGCAACACCACTGAACTGGCCAAACAGGCCGAGACCTGGGGCTACAAGCGGTTCTGGGTCGCCGAGCACCACAACATGCCCGCCATCGCCAGCTCCACCCCGGCGGTGCTCATCGCCCACCTCGCGGCGAACACCTCGACCATCCGAGTCGGATCGGGAGGTGTGATGCTGCCCAACCACGCCCCGCTCGTGGTCGCGGAGCAGTTCGGCACCCTTGCCGCCCTGCACCCGGACCGGATCGACCTGGGGCTGGGCCGCGCACCGGGAACCGACGGACGCACGGCCCTGGCCCTGCGCCGCACCCAACAGGGGCTGTCGGCCGAGGACTTCCCCGCGGAACTGCACCAGCTGCGATCGATGCTGCTCGGCGACCCCGAGGAGCTGTCGGCCGTCCCCCGGGCCGATGTGCCGCCGCAGGTATGGCTGCTCGGCTCCAGCGGGTTCTCGGCCCAGCTCGCCGGCATGCTCGGCCTGCCCTTCGCCTTCGCGCACCACTTCTCCGGTGCGAACACCGATGCCGCCCTTGCCCTGTACCGCCAGAGCTTCACCCCCGGTGTCCTGGACAAGCCCCACGCGATGTTGACGGTGAACACCGTCGTCGCCGACACCGTCGAACACGCCGAGTACCTGTCCCGGCCCGGTTGGCTCGCCTTCCTGTCCCTGCGCCTGGGTCGCCCGCAGGCCCTGCCCACACCGGAAGATGCTGCCAGGTACCAGTTCTCCCCGGCCGAACTGGACTTCGTCGAGGACCGGAAATTCGGCCAGGCGATGGGGGACGTGGACACCGTCCGCCGTCAGCTCGGTGAGCTGGTCGAGCGGACGAAGGTGGACGAGTTGATGGTGACCAACCAGGTGTACGGCCTCGCCGATCGGCTGCGTTCCTACGAGCTGGTCAAGGACATCGTGGCCGAAGGGCTGCCCGTCCGGGTCTGAGTTGTTCACTGCACGGCAGTGGGCCCCGCAGGCGGTCGGTGTCCTTCAGGACGCCGACCGCGTTCGGGATCAGTTCGCCAGGGTCAGTTCCTCGCGCAGGCTCTCCTCGGCCTCGCGCAACATGTCCTCGGGACAGGCGAAGGTCCGCCGGTAGGCATGCGGCGTGGTGCCCACCGTCCGGGTGAAGTGGTGCCGCAGGACGGCGGCGGTACCGAATCCGACCTTGTTCGCGATCGACTCCACCGACAGGTTGGACTTCTCCAGCAGCTCCCGGGCCAGGTGCAGGCGCTGTTTGGTCAGCCAGGAGGCGGGGGTGGTGCCGGTCTCGGCGCGGAAGCGACGGGCGAAGGTCCGCGGTGACATGTGGGCCTTGGCCGCCAGGGTCTCGACCGACTGCTCCAGCGACAGGTTCGCCGTCATCCAGTCCAGCAGTTCGGACAGGGAATCGGCCTGGACCGGCAGGATCGGTCGGTCGATGTACTGGGCCTGTCCACCGTCCCGCTGCGGGGGGACCACCATCCGCCGGGCCACCGCGGCCGCCATCGCAGCACCCAGCTCACAGCGGATCAGGTAGAGACCGGCGTCGATACCGGCGGCACTGCCTGCGCTCGTGGTGATCCGATCGTCGTCGACGTAGAGCACGGCCGGGTCGACCTCGGCGCCCGGGTACCGCTGCGCCAGTTCCTGGGTGTACATCCAGTGGGTCGTGCAACGTCGGCCGTCCAGCAGCCCCGCCTCGGCCAGCGCGAACGCGCCCGAGCAGACCGACAACAACCTCGCGCCCCGGGCGTGGACCGACCGCAGCACCTCGACGATCTCCGGGGTGAGCTCCGCCCCGCGAGGGAAGGACGGGATGACCACCAGGTCGGCGTTCCGCGTGACGTCCAGGCCGGCCTGGATGTCGATCGTGAAGCCGAGGTTGGTCCGAACCGAGCCGGGTTCCGGGGTGCACAGCGTGAAGTCGAAACTCGGTCCGCCGGTGTCCTTGCGGTCCACCCCGAACAGCTCGCAGGTGACACCGAGCTCGAACGGAGCCACTCCGGGGAGCACCAACGCGACGACGTTTTTCAGCATCAGACGAGTATGGCAGAAAATCGACGGAGTGGGTCAGTTCTGCCACTGGTGGCAGAAATCAGTAGAACGGAGAATTACTGCCATGACCACTACAGCGCTCGTCCTCATCCTGTCCGTGCCCTTCGTCCTCGCCCTCATCGGGTGGACCGTCCGGACCGCCAAGCACGGCGGGTACAACAGCGGTCGATCTCTCCGTCCGGTGGAAAGTGACTGGTCCAGCGGGGGTCTGCCTACCCGCGACTACCGGGTCGGGCCCACCTCGGCCCTGCGGTGAGTTCCGGTCGGCGGGCTCGATCTCCGAGCCTGTCGACCGGATACCCGTCCGGTGTCACGACAGTCGGGCGGTGCCGGAAACCTCAGAAACCGAAGTCTCCGCCACCACCGAAGTCCCCGCCGCCGAAGTCTCCCCCACCGAAATCGGATCCGCCGCCGCCGTCGTAACCTGCGCCGTCTCCGCCGTAGCCGCCGTCCCCGGCGTAACCGCCGTTGTCGCCCCCCGAGGCGTCGCCGCCGTCACCGGAACCATCGGCCATGCCGTCGTTGTACCCGTCCCCGTAGCCGGATTCCCAGGCACCGGTGCCGGCCATCCCGGCGAAAAGGGAGCTGGCGACCAGGTAGGTGCCGACGCCCCAGGCACCGGCCACCAGTGCGGGACGCCACCAGGGCTCGGAATACCAACCCCGGGGCACCGGGCGGCCGGCGACATTGCCCCCGGGATAGAAGTGCTTGGTCGACTCACCCGGCACCGGGGAGGCCTCGTAGCGATGGCCCTCGACCTCGATGCGACGGTCCTCGGTGACCGATCCGGCGGCCGCCTGACCGGGAATGGTCGGCAGCGCCGGACCGGGATCCAGGCCGAGCACCTTGCGGGCGGCCTCGACGTAGTACAGGCCCTCGTAGGCCGTCAGCTGGGCGAGCCGGAACTGGTTCGAGGTGCGGGCCTGCTCCACCTGGGACCCGGCCGCGGTGAAGCGCTCGGATGCATCCGACAGTGCTTGGGTGGCAATCGGATCGCCCTTGGCATCGAGGCTGTAGACCTGACCACCGAGCCGTTCCACCCAGCGCCTGGCCTCGGCCTGGGAGTCCTCGAGTTCGGCCCGCTGCCGTTTGGCGCGGTTGGACAGGTAGGCGGCCGCTCCGGCCACGACGATCACCAACAGGATCAACCACACCACGGTTTGCACAACAATCCTCCGCCTCGACTCGGGAATGGACGAACTCAGACCCTCCGGTCCTGATCATCCATGACTGTCCCGACAACGAACACCGGACCCGGATCGTTCCGCCGAGCACCTCGGGCAGTTCCGTTCAGGTGCCCGGCGGAGGGTCCGTCAGCGGATGGGATGTACGCCCGGAACCGGCGGAACATCGGGAACCGGTGTCACCGGCGGGGTCTCGGGCACACTCGGCGTTCCCGGCACGATCGGCGGTCCGGGGACCGAGGGCGGATCCGGAACCGTCGGCCGATCCGGGATCTCCGGGCTCGCCGGCACCGAGGGCTCGTCCGGCCGCGGGATCCCTGGTTCGATCGGATCGGAGTTGAGTTCAGACATGACGTCCTCCCTGGGTCGGCGGGTGCTTCTTCGGTGAACGGTCGGTACCCAGTCACGGCATCCCCACTCCCCGTTCGCGGGAACAGGTGTGTCAACGACGGCGGCGACGCGAACGGGTCCCGGACATCGTCCGTCCGAGTGCACCCCCGAGGGCGCTGCCCAGGGATTTGAAGAAGGAGGACACCGCCGGATTGCCTGTCAGATCCGCGAGGATGCCACCCTGCGGCGGCAACGGCGGCGGTTGGTCCGGCCAGACCGGGTCGGGCAGCGGGGGCGGCAACGGGAATGACGTGCCGATCGGCGGCAGGGGCACACCTGCCGGGCCCTGGGGAGCGGGCGGGGCCGGGTCCGGCGTGCTCAGCCGGCCGGTCAGCCGTTCGTAGGCCGAATCGCGGTCGAGGGCGACGGCGTACGTGGGCAGCAACGGGGAGGCGGCAAGGATCCCCGCCCGGGTGCTCTCCGGGGCCGGGGCCATCAGCGACCGCGGAGCACGAACCCTGGTCCAGGCCACCGGGGTCGGGGCACCGTTCTCGCTCAACACCGTCACGATGGCCTCGCCGGTGCCGGCGCTGGTCAACGCCGAAGCCAGGTCGTAGTCCTTGGTGAACGGGTAGGTCTTGACGGTGGCACGCAGCGCCTGCTCGTCCGCCGGGGTGAAGGCGCGCAAGGCATGTTGGATGCGGGCACCGAGTTGGGACAGGACCGGGCCGGGCAGATCAGTGGGGAGCTGGGTGCAGAAGAACACCCCGACCCCCTTGGAACGAATGAGTTTCACGGTCTGGGCGACGGCGGTGTGGAACGCCTTGGAGGCATCGGCGAACAGCAGATGGGCCTCGTCGAACAGGAACACCAATTTGGGTTTGTCCAGATCCCCGGCCTCCGGGAGCTGCTCGAAAAGCTCTGCGAGCAACCACATCAGGAAGGTGGAGAACAGTGCGGGCCGGGTGTCCAGGGCCGCCGACTCCACCAGGCTGACCACCCCGCGTCCGTCGATCGTCCTGATCAGATCGGCGATCTCGAACTCGGTCTCGCCGAAGAACTGGTCCCCGCCCTGGGCCTCGAGGTTCGTCACCGCCCGCAGGATCACCCCGGCGGTCGACTTCGACACCCCGCCCAGGTCTTTCAGGTCGGCCTTGCCCTCGTCTCCGGTGAGATGACTGATGACCGCCCGCAGATCCTTCAGGTCCAACAGCGGAAGGTTGCGCTGATCCGACCAGTGGAAGATGAGACCGAGGGTGGACTCCTGGGTGTCGTTCAGGTCGAGTACCTTCGACAACAGGATGGGGCCGAAGGAATCGACGGTGGCTCGGATGGGGACGCCTTGGCCCTGACCGGCCAGGGCCAGGAACTCGACCGGGAAGGCCTGGGGCACCCAGTGATCGGCGGTGTCCGCTGCGCGCTGGGTGACCCGGTCGGAGGTCTCCCCCGCCACCGCCAATCCGGAGAGGTCGCCCTTGATGTCGGGCATGACGATCGGCACACCGGCGGCACTGAGCTGCTCGGCGATGAGCTGCAAGGTCTTGGTCTTGCCGGTACCGGTGGCACCGGCCACCAGACCGTGCCGGTTGAACATCGCGAGCGGGATCGTGACATCGGCCCCTGGGTTCGCCCTGGCCGCACCGCCCGGTCCGTCCAGGGTGACCACGGACCCGAGGGTGACGGCTGCCGCGGTGGTCGCATATCCGGCGGCGATGCCGGCCGCGACGGGGCTGATCCGGAGGTCCGCCACCGGGACCTGCGGGGACAGGCCCTGCGTGGGTGGCCCGGGGGCCGCCGCGGGTTCCGCAGCTGCGGCAGACTCGGGGGGCGCGGCAGATTCGGGGACCGCGGCAGATCCGGGGACTGCGGCAGGTCCAGGGACTGCGGCAGGTTCGAGGGCAGGCGCAGGATCGGGGGCCGCAGCGGGTTCGGATGCTGCGGCAGGTGCGGGAACCGGCGGGGGTAGATCCACCGTCCTGCCACCGACCGCCGGTGCCTCGGAAGGCGTGGCGCTGCTCTCGTTCTCGGGAATCTGACTCATCGACAGAGGTCCTTTCAGCGGTATACCCACTGGTGCGAAGTGCGTCGAGCCTAGCCGCCGGCGGGTGTGCCGAGGGTGCTCGACGGGCAGCCGAGGACTAGGGTTTTCCTCTGTGACCGACAGACTTGTGTGGATTGATTGCGAAATGACCGGCCTTGATCTGGGCAAGGACGCCCTGATCGAGATTGCCGCCCTGGTGACCGATGCGGATCTGAACATCCTCGGCACCGGGGTCGACGTGGTGATCCACGCCGATGACGACGTGCTGGCGACGATGCCGGAGATCGTCCGGGAGATGCACGAGAAGTCCGGGCTGACCGAGGAGGTACGCGCCTCGACGGTGACCTTGGAGGAGGCCGAGCAGACCGTGCTGGCCTACATCCGGGAGTTCGTGCCGGATTCCTCGACCGCGCCGCTGGCCGGCAACTCGATCGGGACCGACCGTGGCTTCATCTCCCGGGACATGACCGAGCTGGACAAGCACCTGCACTACCGGATGATCGACGTGTCCTCGATCAAGGAACTCTGCCGACGCTGGTACCCGCGGATCTACTTCGCGCAGCCCGCGAAGGGGATGGCCCACCGGGCACTGGCCGACATCGAGGAGTCGATCCGCGAACTCGCCTACTACCGGCGTACCGCCTTCGTCCCTCAGCCTGGACCGACGAGCGAGCAGGCCCAGGCCGTCGCCGCGGAGTTGTTGGGAAACAGCTGATCAGGGACCCTGTCTGAGCGAATCGGGCACCTGCGGGGGAAACGATTTCAGTTCCGCCGGGCGGATCGGTTAAGCTACTTCAGGTCGCTGAGAGATCAGCGGACATGGTGGGCGTAGCTCAGCTGGTAGAGCACTGGCTTGTGGTGCCGGTGGTCGCGGGTTCGAGTCCCGTCGCTCACCCCATGTGGGACCGAAGGGCCGCGAGAGATCGCGGCCCTTCGGCGTTTCCCGGGCCGGTGGTCGATCACTCGCCTGAGGTTGTGCTCCCTGATCGGACCCGGAAGGGTGAACCGCGATCCGCAGACGCAGCAGATGCCTGGCTGGCCCCGTTACTTCCAGTGAGCATCGTGGATGCTTGATCGCTGCCCGGTGACGGAAGGTGATCTCCCCCTCTCACGGAAGCAGGGTTGCGATGTCCGATCCATCGCGGTTTCGAAAACTGATCATCGCCGCATGCGCGATCGCCGGGGTGGTCCTCACCATGGCGCCGGCCCAGGCCAGCACGGCCCCGGCCGTCGCGGCGGCACCCCGTCCGGTAGCTCAGGACTTCCCGCCGGGTACCGACACCTCGAACCTGCCAAGACTCGTAGGCTGGGGCAGCGGCGCAGCCACCGTCCCAGTATTCACCCAGACCGGGACCGCACTCGATGGCAAGGAAATCGCTCAGGTCAAGAACGGAACGGACGATTCCTGCGTTATTGCCGAAGGCAGTCTCTCCTGCCGGGGCACTGTTGGCACCTTTTATGGCAATTCCGGTGATATGACCGGAAAGTTCGTGACTGCAGTCGGTGTCGGATTCGTCCACTCCTGTGCCGTTGCGAGCGGTAAAGCCTACTGCTGGGGTCAGAACTACTGGGGCCAGCTCGGCCACCAGATAACCGACGAGTTCGAGGTTGCAGACCACCCTGTCGCGGTCTACGACGGCGACGCATTGAGCGGAAAAATTGTGACCGATATTGCTGTCGGATTCGACTCCACATGCGCAATTGCGGACGGCAAGATTTATTGCTGGGGGTATCTTCCCACCATCCATGGAACCTTCCACAATGTCGAGCGGCCGGTCGCCTTCGACCCGAATGGAATTCTGAAGAACAAGGTCATTACCTCACTCACCAGCGGGATGGGGCACTACTGTGTCACGGCGGACGGTGCCGCCTACTGTTGGGGCAGCAACGATCATGGTCAATTGGGGGTCGGGTCACAGGTGGGATGGTCGCGCCTGCCGCTCCTCGTTCACATGGGTGGTGTTCTGAATGGGCTGACCATCAAGACCATCAGTGCGGGGGATCTTTCAACATGTGTTACCGCAGGAAAAGGGTCAGTAAGCCGGGCTTACTGCTGGGGCAGCAACGACTACAACGAAACCGGCACCAACAGCCCCTACAAAACCATCCACCTTCCGAGGGCTGTGGCGACCCCGGGAGACCTGAGCACCAAGAACGTCACCGGCGTCTCGATCAAAGAGGAGGGTGGATGCCTGCTCGCCGAGCAGAAAGCCTACTGCTGGGGCCGCAACCTCGGAGGCAAGCTCGGAAACGGCACCACCACGGCGAGCCCGGTGCCGGTGCCGGCATCCACCAACGGGGTGTTGCAGTCCCGCATCGTGCTCTCCCTGAGTTCCGGCACCGTGTCCACCAGTTCCGTAGCAATCACCAAGCCGGTCTTCGGCGATATCGCACCCACCAACGCCACCTACGACGATGCTGCATGGTCCGTCGGCAGCGGAATCGTACGCAGTGTCGGAGGACAGTTCGCGCCCAGCACCAAGGTCTCGCGCTTGGACGGGGCGATCTTCCTGTACAGGTTCAAACACCCAGGTGAGCCGGTCCCCCCGTGCTTCGGCAACATTCGCAAGTTCACCGACGTGGCCAAGAACGACAGCGGCTGCGGTGCGATCGAATGGCTGGTGAACGACGATATCATCGCCGGTGGGGGCAAGTTCCACTCGCGTGACCCGCTCCTGCGGCAGGACTTCGCCACCTGGATGTTCCGCGCCCACCACCCGAACGTCGACAATCAGGTCTGCGCAGGGAGGCACCGCATCTTCACCGATGTACCCAAGCAGAACCCTTCCTGCGGCAACATCGAGTGGCTCAGCAAGACAGGCTTCAGCGCCAGCGTCGGCACCTTCCAACCCACCGCCGCCGTCACGCGCATCAGTTTGGCCACCTTCCTGCACCGCCTCGACTCCGTCGACCGCCACTAACCCCCTCTAGAACCCACAATTTCTGGCATCTGGTGCTCGAATATCGAGCACCAGATGCCAGAACCGTGAGAGGGAACTAGTCCTGCGGTACCGATCCGGTCGATACCTCGGGGCGATGTGTGCAGCCCTCACAGTTTCTACCGTCAGGACATGCCAACTACCGCGCTTCTCGCCGGAGCGACCTGTCTGAGAGAAACACCCGCCGGACCCTACGTCCAGGTGGACCTCGACGCGGTGGCCTCGAACGTCCGGCAGCTTCGAGCCCTGAGTTCCGGGGATCTGTTCGCCGTGGTGAAATCGGACGGTTTCGGCCACGGAGCCGTCGCCGTGGCCCGGACTGCCCTGGCCAACGGCGCGACCGGGCTCGGCGTCACCTCGGTCACCGAGGCCTACGAGCTGCGTGAGGCCGGGATCCTCGCCCCGATCCTCAGCTGGCTCAACCCGGCCGAAACAGATTTCACACCTGCTGTTCTCGCCGGGATCGACATCGCCGTCCCCAGCCTGGACCACCTGCACGCCGTGACCACGGCCGCACGTGCCACCGGCCGGGCAGCCCGGGTCCACCTGCACCTGGATGTCGGGATGTCCCGGGACGGCGCGCCCTTCCAGGAGTGGCACCGGCTGTTCCTGACCACCCGGGGAGCCGTCCGGGACGGTCTGGTCGAGATGGTCGGGATGATGGGTCATCTCGGCTGCGCGGACCGCCCCGGGGACCCCTGTACCGCCCCCGAGATCCGGCGATTCACCTCGGGCATCCTGGCCGCGCGAGTGGCCGGCCTGCGCCCCGCCGTCTGCCACCTCGCCGCCACGGCCGCCACCCTGGTCGAACCGTCGGCAGCGTTCGGCGGCAGCAGATGCGGAGCCGGACTCGTCGGGATCGACCCCACCCGGTCCGGCTCGCTGAAGCCTGCCATGACCCTGGCCGCCCCCGTCGTCGCCCTTCGCCAGGTGAAGGCCGGCACGCCGGTCGGCTACGGCCACGAACACACCACCAGCCGTGGCACCACCCTCGCGCTGCTCCCCCTCGGCTATGCCGACGGCATCCCGCGCGCCGCCGCGACCCGCGCCGAGGTCCTCCTGCGCGGCCGGCGGTTCCCACTGATCGGGCAGGTGTCGATGGATCAGATCGTGGTGGATGTCGGAGACACCCCGGTTCATCTGGGCGATACCGCGACTGTTTTCGGACCCGGCACCGACGGTGCCCCGACCATGGCGGATTGGGCGGACTGGTCCGGCACGATCGAGCACGACATCGTGTCCGGCATCGGACGCCGGGTCCGGCGTCTCTACCTCTCCTCCCCGTCCCCCCAGGAAGCAGCCAGCGCATGAAGACAACGGAACACCCGCATCGCCGTCGGGTCGCGGTGATCGGCGGCGGCGAGAACTGCGAGCACGAGGTCTCGCTGTCCTCTGCTGCCTCCGTCCGGACCGGCCTGGAACCCCGGTACGAGGTCACCTCCCTCACGATCGGCCTCGACGGGATCTGGTGCAACGACGCCGGCCGGCCACTGGGTAGCTCCCGGGTCTCCAGCGTGGCACGGGCGACGGAGGTTCTCGGCGGTGCCGATGTGGTTTTCCCGGTGGTGCACGGCCCACGAGGCGAGGACGGAACGCTCTCGGCCTACCTGGACCTGCTGGGCCTGCCCGCGATCGGTACCGGCACCCGCGGAGGTGCCATCGCGATGGACAAGTGGGCGACCAAGGTGATCGCCGAGGCAGTGGGGATCCGCACCGCCCCTGGCCGCCTGCTCACCAGCACCGAGAGCGCCGAAGCCGTCACCTGGACGGGTCCGGTGGTGGTCAAACCGGTCGCTGCCGGCTCCAGCCACGGCGTCACCCTCGTCCACGAGCCCTCCGGGTTGTCCGCCGCTGTCGAACTCGCCCGGACCCTGGACGACCGGGTGCTGATCGAGGAGCTGCTCGTGGGCCGGGAGATCGACATCGCGGTACTCCGGACCGCGGACGGAGAGGTGAGGGTATCTGCGCCGCTGGAGATCTCGAATGTCACCGGGGGTGTGTTCGGCACCGAGCAGAAATACGACGGAACCGCGTCCTTCCGGGTTCCGGCCGATCTGGCCGAGGCCGAAGTCGCCACGATCTCCGCCGCCGCCCGGTCGATCTTCCACACCCTGGGCTGCGACGGCGTCGCCCGCTGCGACTTCTTCCTGACCGATGACGGCCTGGTCCTCAACGAGGTCAACACGATGCCGGGAATGACGGCCCATTCGCAGGTGCCGAAGATGTTCGCCGCTGTCGGGCTGTCCTACCCGGATCTGCTGGACGAGCTGGTCCGGGCTGCCCTCACCCGCTAGAACCTTCGGCAGCCGCGGGTGTGATCAGGTCACCCCGTGTCGCACCTCCGGCAAGGAGGTGACCTCCTCGTCGGTGAACAGCCTCGACCGGATGAGGAATCGCTTGCCGGTCGGGGACTCCACACTGAACCCGCCGCCGCGACCCTTCACCACGTCGACGGTCAGGTGGGTGTGGGACCAGTAGGCGAACTGGGAGACCGACATCCAGAACTCGATCGGCTGGGCCAGCCCGGCATCCAGGTCGGCCAGGTGCACGTCCTGTCCCCCCAGACGGAACTCCCCCACCGGGTAACACATGGGCGAGGAGCCGTCACAACATCCGCCGGACTGGTGGAACATCAGCGGACCATGGACCTCGGTCAACTCGGTGAGCAACTCGATCGCCGCCGGGGTGAGGGCGACCCGGCTGGGGGCCGAAGGCGCGTCCTCGTGCCCCACCTCGGTGCTCGCATCGATCTCGTGAGCGGATGTCATCGTAGGCTCCTTACCTGATGCGCCGTCGACTCCGTGCGGAGCCGAGGGACCGACAGGCGGACCCTCTACTACAAGGGTGCGCCCTCAAAGCCGTTCTGTCGCCAGGCCTCGTACAGGGCGATCGATGCACTGTTGGCCAGGTTCAGTGATCGACGGCCGGGCAGCATCGGGATCTTCACCTTGGCGGTGACCCGATCGGAGTCGAGCACATCGTCCGGCAACCCGACCGACTCCGGCCCGAACAGGAGGACATCACCGTCCTGGTAGGTGATGTCGGTGTAGTTGACCGAGCCTTTGCTGGTGAAGGCGAAGACGCGTTCCGGTTGCATGGTTTCCCACGCCGCCTCCAGGTTCGGGTGCACCGTCATCCGGGCCAGATCGTGGTAGTCCAGACCTGCCCGACGCAGTTTGGAATCCTCCAGGGTGAACCCGAGCGGCTCGATCAGATGCAGCTCACACCCGGTGACGGCGGAGAGCCGGATCGCGTTGCCGGTGTTCGGCGGGATCTCGGGATGGAAGAAGACGAGTCGCATCACCGGATCAGGGTATCCGCCGACAGACCCCGAGGCTCAATCGCGGGCCGCACGTGGGGACCCCGCGCCGCCGCCGGTCTGGCGACGACGGCGCGGGGAGCTCAACTGTGCGATTGGAGCCGCCCGATGTCCGCAGGGCCTAGAAGAATCCCTGCGCGTTCGGGTTGTACGACACCAGCAGGTTCTTCGTCTGCTGGTAGTGGTCCAGCATCATCAGGTGGTTCTCCCGACCGATACCGGACTGCTTGTAGCCGCCGAAGGCCGCGTGCGCGGGATAGTGGTGGTAGCAGTTCGTCCAGACCCGGCCGGCCTGGATGCCACGTCCCATCCGGTAGGCGGTGCTCCCGTCGCGGGACCACACGCCTGCCCCGAGGCCGTAGAGGGTGTCGTTGGCGATCTTCAGGGCGTCGTCCTCGTCACCGAAACTGGTGACGGCCACGACCGGCCCGAAGATCTCCTCCTGGAAGATCCGCATCGAGTTGTCGCCCTCGAACACGGTCGGGGTGATGTAGTACCCCCCGGAGAGATCCCCGCCCAGATCAGCCTTCTCGCCGCCGGTGAGGATCTTCGCCCCCTCGGCCTTGCCGATGTCGATGTAGGACAGGATCTTCTCGTACTGGTCGTTCGAGGCCTGCGCTCCGATCATCGTGTCGGTGTCCAAGGGGTTGCCCTGCTTGATCTTCTTCACCCGGGCCACCGCGTCGGCGAGGAACGTGTCGTAGATCGAGGTCTGGATGAGCGCGCGGGACGGACAGGTGCAGACCTCGCCCTGGTTGAGGGCGAACATCGTGAAACCTTCGAGTGCCTTGTCGTAGAAGGCATCGTTGGACGAGGCAACGTCCTCGAAGAAGACGTTGGGGCTCTTGCCCCCGAGTTCCAGGGTGACCGGAATCAGGTTGTCGCTGGCGTACTGCGCGATCAGTCGCCCCGTGGTGGTCTCACCGGTGAAGGCGATCTTGCGGATGCGGGAGGAGGAGGCCAACGGCTTACCGGCCTCCACACCGAAGCCGTTGACGATGTTGAGAACCCCGGCCGGCAGCAGATCTCCGATGATGTCGATCAGGTACATGATCGAGGCCGGGGTCTGCTCCGCCGGTTTGAGGACGATGCAGTTGCCGGCAGCCAAGGCCGGGGCAACCTTCCAGGTCGCCATCAGGATCGGGAAGTTCCACGGGATGATCTGCCCGACAACACCGAGGGGCTCGTGGAAGTGGTAGGCGACGGTGTTCTCGTCGATCTGCGAGCTGGTCCCCTCCTGACCGCGGATGACCCCCGCAAAGTACCGGAAATGGTCGACAGCCAAGGGAATGTCGGCGTTCAGCGTCTCCCGGACCGGCTTGCCGTTGTCCCAGGTTTCCGCCACCGCAATGGCTTCGAGGTTCTGCTCGATCCGGTCGGCGATCTTGTTCAGGATGACCGACCGCTCGGCGACGGAGGTCTTCCCCCAGGCCGGTGCCGCGGCATGAGCGGCGTCGAGGGCCAGTTCGATGTCCTCGGCGGTGCTCTGCGCGATCTCGATGAAGTCCTCGCCGGTCACCGGTGACGGGTTCGAGAAGTACTTGCCCTTGACCGGGGCGACCCGCTCGCCGCCGATCCAGTTGTCGTATCGCGCCGGGTAGGTCACCACACTGTCGGGCTGTCCGGGCGCTGCATAGACCGTCATACGACCTCCTTGTCGTCACTTCCGCGGGCCACTGCCGCGTCGTGATCGCCACGGTAGGCCGGACAGGGTTGCAGTAACGTTGCAGCCGGAACCTGGCTGCGGTCCGGTGGCGGGCAGCAGAAAGCCCCGCCGGATCGGTTGATCCAGCGGGGCTTTCGAAGGGCTTCCGGCTACTGGCCGGTGACGTCCTTTGCGACATCCTTGACCTTGTCAGCCGCCTGCTTGGCGTCGGCGGCGGCCTGCTCGGCCTGCCCCTTGGCTTCGAGGTCCTCGTTGCCGGTCACCTTGCCGGTGACTTCCTTCGCCTTGCCGACGGCTTCTTCGGCTGCGTGCTTGATCTTGTCGCCAATGGACATAACCATCTCCGATTCCATGTCGCACTTCTGTTTGGGCCCTGCTTGCCCCCGATGGAAGCAAGGACCTCGTCCACATTAGCCCATACGGGGGTCTTTGACCAGCAATGTGGACAAAAGATGCATCCGCATTGATCCGATCGGGGGCCAGCAACTCTTCCGAGCCACTTGGTCGACCCCTGACACCGTCTCGTTGACCCCTGTTGACTCCTGCTGTTGCCACCGCTTCCGTCGGGCTGCCGGAGTGTTACCCCGCCTGCCCGATTCCCACACCTGCCCGTGCACGCGCGCGTTGTCGTTCACGTCACTTCGCGCGCGAGGACGAGCGCGGTGCGCGGGCACGACGGGCCCATCAACGCAACAGGCCCCCGTCCGGAATCCCGGAACAGGGGCCTGCTACTTTCTGTGCGCCATCAGGGACTTGAACCCCGAACCCGCTGATTAAGAGTCAGCTGCTCTGCCAATTGAGCTAATGGCGCATGTAATTGTGGTGTCTCTTTGGTGTCTCACTGCCTCGTTCGGCAGCGATATGAACTTTACCGGCCATCCCGCAGATCACGAAATCGGCTGGTCGGGACCACAACAGGGCCGGGTAGTGTGAACGGTGTCACCTTCTTCGCCCCGGTGCCGGGCAGCGTCGCCAGGCCCGAGGGACGAATGACGGCCGACGGGTGCTGGAATCGAGCGATCGAAGGATCAAGGATGTCCGTTCTGCCGTGTACCGCCACCGGCCACCGCCCTCCGGTGACCGGCAGAACGGCCGCGCCGTGAGCAGCCACTCGCACCCGGAGGCCAGCCCGTACCTGGCCCTGCCCCGTGGGGCGAACCCCGGCATCCGTCGGGGCAGCCTGGCCCGCGCCCACGAGGACTTCCTGTCCACCGGCTCCCTCAACACCTCGCTGCGCAAGATCGTGGCCGATTCCTGGAAGCTCTCCCGGGACAGCGGGGTCAACCCGGACCAGGTCCTGCCGCCGGTCGACCTGACCGACGAGGAACTCGAGGCCTACCGCAGCGCCCATCCGCTCGCCGCGATGATGCCGTTGATCCGCCGCCTCCTCGTCGAGGAGGCAGAGGGGACGAATGCGATCGTCGCCGTCGCCGATGCCGACGCCCGGCTCCTGTGGGTCGAGGGCGACGCCGGGCTGGTGCGCCGTGCCGAACGGATGCACTGGGTTCCAGGGGCCAGGTGGGACGAGGTCCACGCCGGGACAAACGCCCCGGCCACCGCCCTGCGGCTGGACCGGGCCCTGCAGTTCTTCTCCCGCGAACATTTCGCCGGCAACGTCGCCTCCTGGTCCTGCGCTGCCGCGCCCATCCACGACCCCACCACCGGACGTCTGCTCGGCGTCCTGGACGTGACCGGACGGGACGAGGTCGCCGCCCCGGCGGTGCTCGACCTGATCCGCGCGGCCGTCACTGCCGTCGAGAGCGAACTCAGATTCGCCGAGTTGGCCCGTGGGAACGGACAACTGCTCCGTCCGGCCGGGCTCGCGCATCCACGGCCGACTCCCCCACGTCCCGCCGAGCTGAAGGTCCTCGGGCAGGACCGCGCGGTCCTGGTCCTGGACGGCGTCACCAGCCGGATGTCCCTGCGTCACTCCGAACTCCTGCTGCTGCTGGCCCGGCGGTCCCGCGGGTACTCCGCCGATCAGCTGGCCATCGCCCTGCACGAGGAGGACATCGCTCCGGTGACGGTCCGGGCCGAGATGTCCCGCCTGCGGCAACTGGCCGGAGGTCTGAAGATCGAGGGCCGCCCGTACCGGCTCGGCGAGGCGCTGACGACCGATGTGCAGGGGGTCCGTGATCTGCTCGCCGCAGGTGATGTCGCCCGCGCGGTGGGCCTGTACGCCGGCCCGGTACTTCCGGCATCCGAGTCCCCCCAGGTGGCCGTCATCCGCGATGAGCTGCACCTGGACCTGCGTACCGCGGTTCTTGCCTGCAAGGAGTTCGACCCGGTGTTCGCCTTCGCCAGAGCAGACTTCAGCCACGGGGATCTGCCTGCCTGGATGCACGCACTGCACCTGGCGGGGCCCTCCGCCCGCCCGATGATCTCCGATCGCATCCGCGATCTGCAGGCGGAGTTCGGCTGATCGACAGCGCCGTCGGTGTTCTGCGGGCAGCCCGATGAGTTCCGGGCCCGGCCGAGGTCAACATCAGCACGGGCCGGGAAGGAACCGCGCCTGAAATCCGAGTCAGCATGATCAGTGAGATGGGATGGGCAGCGATGGGTGAGAACGGAACACCACCGGTATCGGGATATGCACCGGTCAACGGGCTGGATCTGTACTACGAGGTGCACGGCTCCGGTGGGGTGCCGATGATCCTGGCCCACGGCGGCTTCGGCAGCACGGCAATGGTGGCTTCCGTCGCCGCGGCCCTCGCCCCTGCCCGCCAGGTGATCGCCGTCGATCTGCAGGGACACGGCCGGACCAGGGACATCGACCGCGCCGTCAGCCTCCCTGCCTTCGGGGACGACATCGGCGCGTTGATCGACCATCTCGGCCTCGCGCAGGTCGATCTGGTGGGCTACTCCCTCGGCGCCGGAACGATGCTGCGCGCAGCGATCCAGCACCCGGCGAAGGTACGCAAGCTGGTGGTGATCTCGACGCCGCACCGACGTGACGGCTGGTACCCGGAGGTCCTGGCCGGGATGAACCAGGTCAGCAGCGCCGGGTTCGAGATGATGCGTCAGACCCCGATGTACGCCGAATATGCCGCTGTCGCACCGGATCCGGACCATTTCCCGATCCTGATGGACAAAATGGGGGCCTCCATGCGGACCTCGTACGACTGGACGGAGGAGGTCGCGGCGCTGACGGTGCCGACGATGCTGGTCTTCGGTGACGCGGACGGCATCTCCCCGGCCCGGATCGCCGAGTTCTTCGGCCTGCTCGGAGGGGGCCAACGGGATGGGAGCTGGGATCGCTCGGGTATGTCCACGGCGCGACTTGCCGTACTGCCCAACACGACCCACTACGAGATCTTCGACAAGCCGGAGCTGCCGGGACTGATCGAGGGCTTCCTCGACGAGTGAGTTCCCCGCTCGCCGCACCCCTGCCGCGAGTGGACGGTGACACCCCAGATCGTGAGGTGCCACCGTCCACTCGCGGAAGGGCCATTTCGCCGAGCGGACCTCCACACCCCAAAAAGTGAGGTGCCAACGTCCACTCGCGGAAGGGCCATTTCGCCGAGCGGACCCCCACACCCCAAAAAGTGAGGCGCCACCGTCCACTCGCGGGAGAGGTGAGCGCCCCAGCACCCGCGAGCGGACCTCTACACCCCAAAACAGGGGGTGCCACCGTCCACTCGCGGGAAAGGCGAGCACCCCACCACCGCGAGCGGACCCTCACACCCCCAAAAGTGAGGTGCCACCGTCCACTCGCGGGAAAGGCGAGCGCCCCACCACCGCGAGCGGACCCCCACACCTCAAAACAGGCGGTGCCAGCGTCCACTCGCGGAAGGGCTTGCGCCGAGCGGACCCCCACACCCCAAAAAGTGAGGTGTCACGGTCCACTCGCGGGGAAAATGAGCGGCCCAGCACCGCGAGTGGACCCCTACACCCCAAAACAGGGGGTGCCAACGTCCACTCGCGGAAGGGCCATTTCGCCGAGCGGACCCCCACACCCCAAAACAAGGGGTGGCACCGTCCACTCGCGGGGAAAATGCAGGTGCCAGCACCGCGAGCGAGAAGGAGTCCACACACAACAGCGCCCCCGCCGGAACCCGGCGGGGGCGCTGTCGGAGTGCTGACAACCGATCAGACGTTACTGCGAATCGTCCGCGGTGGACTTGCGGTTCGCCGCGTACGCAAGCGCACCCGCCGCGCCGAGGACGGCGGCCCCGCCTGCGACCAGCAGGCCGGTGTCGTCACCCTTGTGGATGGCGGTGCTGCCGCCGCCGGTGTCGGCCGGACCCGTGGGGGTGCCGTCCATCTGCTTGGTGATGAACGGTGCCACGGCCTTCAGGACGTCTTCCTTGGCGATCGGGGTCTCGTAGGCGCTCATGTAGACCCCACCCTCGGCCGGCAGGCCGAGCAGGATGCCGACGATCGCCGCGTGGCGAGCCTCCACCCCGAAGATTCCGGCAGCTGCCTGCAGGATGGCCTTGTCCTTGATGAAGCCGGCGGCACCGAGGTAGGCACCGACACCGACGTTCTCGAAGGTGTGGCTGGTCGTCAGGTAGGACTTCCGGCTGTCGAAGGCGGTGCCGAAATCGACCCACGGCTTCTCGACGGGAGTTCCGCCGAGTTTGACGATGGTGTCGGTCAGGGCCTTGACGTGGAACTGCTCGTCGGACTGAATCGTGTCGAGGAACGATTTCTCGTCATCCTTGACAAGACCCGCCGCGTTGCCCTGGACGTAGAACTCGGCTTCGAGATATTCCAGGGTGAGTGCGTAATTCAGGACATCCAGATCGCTGTCGAAATCGTCGGCCTTGGCGAGCTTCCAACGATTACTCAGGGCACTGAATGCCAACGGCGAGGAAACCTCGTTGACCTGGCCGCGCAAGAAATCAAGTCGTGACATGGGTTCTCCTCCTTATTTCACGATCAACGGGCCGGCAACAGCCAGCACCTGGTCCATCGAGGCGTGGAGCTCGATCGGATTCGGGAACGGGTTCTTGCCGAGCAGGTAATCGACGACCGCGGCGTGACGGGACTCCACACCTGCGATGGACGCGGCGGCGGCGAGCACGTCGACGCTGGAGATCAGCGGGACCTGTCCGTGGTAGGCCGTGACACCGAGTTCCTCGAACATCGAGGCGGTCTTGAGGAAGCTGTCCCTGCTGGCGAAGGTGCCGTCCGGGTACTTGATCTTCGGCTTCTCGACCGGCGTTCCGCCGAAGGCCTTGACCGCCGCGGTGACACCTGCGACGTGCTGCTTCTCGTGATCCCCGATGGGAGTGACGAGTTCGAGCTCACGATCGGCGAGCAGGCCCTTGGCCAGCCCCATCGCGTAGAAGTCGGCCTCGAGGTACTCGAGGGTCAGTGCGTAGTTGAGGATGTCGATGTCCCCGCCCTGGTCGGCGGACGCGGCAGCAGCCATCGGTGCCGTGAACACACCACCTGCCACGAACGATGCCCCGACGCCTACCAGCCCCGCATACTTCAAGAAGTTGCGACGACTTGTTTCGGTGCGGAATTGCAGCACCGGCTTTCCCTGAAAGATCCGTGGATCGTCCATCGGTGATTCCTTTCCTCGATCTGCTCAAGCACGGGACCAGTCGGCAGGATTTCCAGCGGGTCAATTCGATCGCTGAAATCCGGAAAATGTGGCTCCGGCTTCGCTCACCCGGCCCTGATGCATGGTTGTGAGAACTCGCCGGTAGTTCGGCACCCCCGCTGGGACGGATTGGATTTCACAGATTCCGGCCGACATGCACGCTGACGAGTTTTTCCGGGTCGGAGTTGCCGCGAAAAAAGAGCGGACAGCTCGTATGCCCTCACCCTTTAGGGCGGATCAGCCATCATGTCGGCTCGGCATCGGTGGGCCGTCAGGGGGTAGCTTGGAGCCGGCCGGGCCGAAGACGACACCGTGGCCTGCGACGGCCGCAACCCGATATGATCTTGGCGGAAGCCGTTCAGAAGTGAGTCGTCTTTTTCCGTTTCTGCCTGCCCGCGTCCGGGTGGGCCAGTGGAGAGGGCACGATGTTGCACGATGAAGGGTCTGCGTCCCGGCCGGGCGCACCTGCACCCGCAAGCACCGAGGGTGATCCCCCGGTGCCCTCGGAGCTGGACTGGGACGCCACCGAACTCGGCCCGTTCGAGGACTGGCACCCGGTGCTGCGTACGGCCTTCCAGCTGTGCCTGGACTCGTCCCTGCCCATGTCCTTGACCTGGGGCGAGGACATGGTCCACCTGTACAACGACGCCTACCTCCCGATCGTCGGCTCGAAACACCCGGAGAGCTTCGGCCGTCCCATCCAGGAGAACTGGCCCGAGGTGTGGGCCGAGGTGGGACCGCTCTTCGACCGTGTCCGCGACACCGGCGAGGGCCACTCGGTCAAGGAGATCCAGCTGGTCCTCAACCGGCACGGATTCCTGGAGGAGGCCTACCTGTCCTTCGATCTCAGCCCGATCCGGGACGGGGAGGGTCCCACTCTCGGCACCTTCAACCCGTGCCAGGACGTCACCGCCACCGTCCTGCAACAGCGCCGCCAGCAGACGGTGCACGATCTCAGTTCCACCTCCACCGAGGACGGGCCGGACGAGCTGGCCCCCGAACTCATGCAGGTGCTGGCCGACAATGCCCTCGACATCCCTTTTGCGGCCCTCTATCTGGCGAAGGACAAACGTAACTTCACCCTTGCTGCCACCAGCGGGGTCCAGATCGGCGATCCCTGGTTCGACGAGGTCGTACCGAAACGGCAGGCCCACCCGTGGCCGCTGCTGCAGGCCGCGGAGAGCCCCACCGCACTCATCGTCGACAACCTGGAGTCCCTGCGCCCGGCGCTGGCCGCAGGCCCGTGGCCCGATCCCCCGCGTACCGCCGTGGTCAGCACGGTGCAGTGGTCGAAGGACCGGTCCGACGGGGTGCTCATCCTCGGGGTCAGCCCACGGCTGCCGTTGGACGATGACTACCTGAAGTACCTGGCCACCGTGACCGAACAGTTCGCGGCACGGTTGGGCGCGGCCAGGACACTGGCTGCCGAGGCCCGCCGCGCGGCAACGCTGGAGGTCGCGGTCCGGACGAATCGGGAGATCGGCGCTGCGATCGGGATCCTGATGTCCCGGCACCGGATCACCGAGGACCAGGCCTTCGCCCTGCTGACCCGGACCAGCCAGAGCGAGAACCTGAAACTGCGCCAGGTGGCCGAGCGGATCGTCAAGAGCCTGTCCTGACGGCCCGCGGCAGGCCCGGCGGGGGTCGGTGCACCCGGCTTGGGCGGACGAGCCGCCCCAGGGCAGGATGTTTCCATGACGGAGAACGGCACTGCGGCCCCTGCAACACCCGAGATCAGCCTGCGGATGCTCACCAAGGACACCAGACTGTGCATGTCCTTGGCGGCCCGCCCCAGCAACATCGGCACCCGGTTCCACAACTACCTGTACCAGGCCCTGAACCTCGACTACGTCTACAAGGCCTTCACCACCACGGACCTGGCGGCCGCGATCGGCGGCGTCCGTGCCCTCGGCATCCGGGGTTGTGCGGTGTCGATGCCCTACAAGGAGGACTGCATCCCGATGGTCGACGAGGTCGACCCGTCGGCGTCGGTGATCGGTTCGGTCAACACGATCGTCAACGACGACGGTGTGCTGAAGGCCTACAACACCGACTACCTGGCGATCGCGTCGTTGATCGCCGAGTACCGGCTGGACCCGGCACTGCCCTTCGGCGTCCTGGGAAGCGGAGGGATGGCGAAGGCGGTGGTCGCCGCCTTGCGGGACGCCGGATTCACCGACGGCACGGTCGTCGCCCGGAACGAGGCCACCGGCAGAGCGATCGCCGACCAGTACGGGTACGGCTGGGCGCCGACCGTCGAGGGCAACCCCGCTCTTCTGGTCAATGCCACCCCGGTGGGGATGGCCGGTCATCCCGCCGCCGAGGACCTGCCCGTTCCCCCCGCCGTGGTGGACGGTGCCCAGGTCGTCTTCGACGTGGTGGCCTTCCCGGCCCTGACCCCGCTCGTCCTACGGGCCCAGGCCAACGGACAGACAGTGATCACCGGGGCCGAGGTGATCGCCCTGCAGGCGCTGGAACAGTTCGTCCTGTACACCGGGGTGCGCCCCGAGGCCGAGTTGGTGGCCGCGGCGTCGGCCTACTCCCGGATCTGATCCGACTGTGACTCCTGGCAGCAACTTCACGCCGATTTTCACTTCGATGAGCCCTTTCACCAGCGCAGAAACATCTATTTGCGACTCGAAAGAGTGTTTGAGCACTGTGAGGTGATCGTTTTCACACCGAACCATTCGTAGATCAAATGGTGTGGACCAGCAGAAACACAATGAAGATGAAAGGATGCCGTTTCGTTACAGGTCCGTGATGTCAGATTCGGCACTCCCGGGACGTCGGTCGGAGCCAGTATGGTCGGCTTGTCCGCAGCTCACCTGCGGTTCGTCCACATCCATCCGGGGCCATCGCGCCGAGCGCTGTCCAGCAGACCCCGGACCACTGCATACAGAAAGGCGCGGACAGCGGCGGAGGACCCACGTTTGTACGGAGACTCGTCTCCTCGGGGTTAAGCCGGTTTCGACCGGCCGGGCGACACCCCATGTCATTCACCGAAATGGCAACGCCCGAACCCGACAGCTCACTTCGCAGGCGCAGCAAGGGGAGAAAACTCTATGTCACAGCGCTACATCGGCCGACACCGCAAGGCGTCCACCCTCCGCACCGTCGCCCTTCGCGGGGCGGCGGCCACCGTCGTCATCGGGGCTCCGATCCTCGGATTCGCCTCTCCCGCCTCCGCCGCCCCCGACAGCACCTGGGACGCCATCGCCCAGTGCGAGAGCAGCGGCGACTGGTCCATCAACACCGGAAACGGTTACTACGGCGGTCTGCAGTTCGTCCAGTCCACCTGGGAGGGCTTCGGCGGCCTTCAGTACGCACCGCGCGCCGATCTCGCCAGCAAGGCCCAGCAGATCGCCGTCGCCGAGAGCACCCTGGCCAGCCAGGGCTGGGGCGCATGGCCCGTCTGCTCGGCCCAGGCCGGAGCCAGCGGTGGAGCGGACCTCCGCGACGTCGCAGCCGAGGAGGCCCCCGCCCAGGAGGCACCTGCCGCCGAAGCACCCGCGGCAGAAGCACCCGCCGAGGACCAGGCCCCCGCCCAGGACTACACCGAGGAGGCGCCGGCCGAGCAGGCCCCCGCCGACAATGACACCGAAGAGACTCCGGCCACGCAGTCCAGCGGCAGCGCCACCGACGGGGACTACACCGTCCAGTCGGGCGACACCCTGTTCAAGATCGCCGCTGCCCAGGGCGTCTCCGGCGGCTGGGAAGCACTGGCCGCCGCCAACAGCGACATCATCCCCGACCCCGACCTCATCTACCCGGGTCAGCAGATCCGCCTCGGCTGATCGATCGGAGGTTCGAACTGCGCGGATGCGACCTGGTCGCATCCGCGCAGTTCGCGTTGCAGCCGCACCTGTCCGCGTGTGGTTCCCACACCTGGTGGACGGCAGGCACCGGCCGCTCCGGCAACAGGCCCCTGGCCGGTCGCCCGGAAGACGCACGATCTTGAAGGGTTAGGCCCGAGACCTTTGGGATATAACTCCGGCAGGTGAATACTCGTCCCGGGACTCGTAGGCACCGAGGTCTCGGCCGGTTGAGACCACAGCCGCCGAGGCCGACCTCATCTTGTACCCGCCCGTCACCGGGCGACCCGTGCCAGCACGGTGATCGTCCCGGGTGGCACCTCCGTGAATCCTGCGTCCCTGACAGCCAGCAGACCCTCATCGGCCCAAGCGCTTTCGTCGCTGCGCACACTCTGCTCGAGCTCGGCCCAGACCTGGGCGGTCGCCCGTTCCACCTGAACCGGCAGTCCGCGGTCGTACCAGCGTTGCAGGGCCGGCAGGTCAGTACCGGCCAGCAGGGCCGCCGCGATCATGCCCGCATGGCCGGTCTGGGCCATCGCCTTGCCGAGTGTCATCACCGGTTCCGGCGGAAGCCAGACGTGCAGAGCACCGCGCCGAGCCGGTTCGACGAGATCGGCTGTGTCGGGCGCGATGTCCGTTCCGCCCACCTGCAGCCGGGAGATGCGCTTGTCCAGTTCGACCACTCGGCCGGGGACCAGCGCGCGCACCTGGGACCACGGGGCACCCTCGGTGGAGTCGACCTCGATCCCAGGCAGGTCCGCCGCCGCCGTCCAGTGACCAGCCCGCGCCCGCCGGGTCACCTTCCGGATATGGCCCAGGCAGTAGTCCCGCACGTCGTCGAACCACTCGCCGCCGGGCTCTGCCCGCTCGTCCAGGCAGATGGCGGCGGCTGCAGTGGCCGCTGCCGCAAGCGCCCCGTGCCAGGAAGGCACACGATCGCGCTCGATCCGCACGATCAGCTGCATCGCCCGGATGTCGTCGGCGGCCTCCTCCCGGTCGGCCCGCACCTGGTCCGCCTCCATCGACAACCACCGCGCGTAGCGGCCGGCCAACGGCGCAAGAACCGAACCGCTCACCTGATGTGTCATCGACGCTCCTGTCCGTCCCCGGCCGTCCCCCGTTGTCATGGACACATTGTCCATCGGCGGAGCCGGGCCCTCCGGCCCACCCACCCCGTTCTCGCGCAGGGTGTTCGCCTTCGCGCGCGACGGAACGCGCGCGAGGAGCAACACCGTGCGCGGGAACGAGTGCTTCGAGGGAGGGACACCGGTGGCGGCGGTCGGTCCGGCCGAGCCGATACGGTTGCGGATGTGCGCACGCTACTTGTCATCGGCATCGGCTCCGGCAACCCCGAACACATCACGATCCAGGCGATCAAGGCCCTCAACCGGACCGAGGTGTTCTTCGCCTTCGACAAGGGTGCGGCCACCTCGGACCTGCTCAACCTCCGTCGGGAGATCTGCCGGACCTACATCACCGACCGGGACTACCGATTCGTCGAGGTGACGGATCCGGAACGGGACCGCACCCCGGACGCCTACCGTGACGCCGTGGTGGACTGGCACGAGGAACGGGCCATCGCCTACGAGGCCGTCATCGACGCCGAGCTCGGACCTGACGGCGTCGGAGCCCTCCTGGTCTGGGGGGATCCCGCCTTGTACGACAGCACCATCCGGATCGTCCAGCAGATCCTCGAGCGTGGCCGGGTGAGTTTCGATTACGAGGTGATCCCGGGTATCAGCAGCGTTCAGGTGCTCGCGGCCCAGCACCGCACCGTCCTCAACGGCATCGGCGAGCCCATCCACATCACCACCGGTCGGCAGCTCCCCGAGGCGGTGGCGGCCGGTGAGCGGAACATCGTGGTGATGCTCGACGGGAAGCTCGCCTGCCGGGACCTGCCCGACCAGGACTTCGACATCCGTTGGGGGGCCAACCTAGGCACCCCGGCCGAGGTCCTGCTCAGCGGACCGCTGCCGGTGATGATCGACCAGATCGTCGCCACCCGGGCCGAGCTCAAGGCACGCACCGGATGGATCATGGACACCTACCTGCTCCGACGTCCGGCCGGCTGGGTTCGGCCGGGCCGACCCCAGCCCTGAGGTCGGCCCGGCGGACTACGCCGGGCCGGCGGTCCGCAGGTCGGCCAGCAGCCGCTCCACGTACGCGGCGTAACAACGTGGCAGGTCCACCGAACCGGGATCGGCGAGATTCTGGATCGCCCCGCCCAGCAACAACCCGAAAGCCTGGGTGGCGATCGATTCGGCGTCGACCCCAGGCCGGAACTCCCCGTCCTCCTGCCCGGTGCGAATGGCATCGATGAAATACTGCCGCGATCGTGCGTAGCGGGCGCGGAAGTACTCGTTCAACGGATCATCGCGGTGCAGGTTCTCCGCGATGAGGACCAGGAACAGCGTGTTGAACGGTGCCGGGGATGCGGTCCGGCCGGTGACCAGGCTCATCCTGATCAGGGCGGTCCGCCCTCGAAGACCTCGGAGCTGCGCATAGGACTCCTGCTGCCGTTCGTCCAGGTCCGCCACCACCGCCAGCAACAGCTTCTCCTTGGTGCCGAAATGGTGCAGCAGCCCGACATGGGACAGCCCGGCCCGGCGGGCGACCTCGGTGATGCCCGTCCCCCGGTAGCCGTTGAGGGCGAACAGGGCCGCGGCCGCGTCCAGGATCTCCTGGCGTTTCTCAGCCCCCTTGGTCGAAAGTCGCCGGCCGGTCGAGGCGTTCCGGCGGGCCGCCGGCATCTCGATCCCGGTCCCGACATCCAGGGTGCCGGGGATCGGCCCGACCAGGTCGATCGCCGCGCCCGGGGCGGGGCGTTGTGCGGGCTGCAGAGCTGTCACACCCACAGCATGAACCATGACGGCCCGGATCGCACCCCTGTGACCGGCAGAGTTAAGTACTGCTTTCCGTCGTCCCCGCCGAGGATCCCGCCACGGTCGCGCGGACCGCATCATGGACCACCGCTTCCAGGCCACCTGCGGCGAAGAACTGCCGCTGCCGGTGGGCGCCGGTCCCCCGGGACCGGATGGCGGCAAGGGCGTCCTCGGTCCGTCCGAGATCCCCGTTGGTACGCAGGGCGGGACCGACCTGGTCGATCAACTGATCCACCAGGTTCCACGCCGGCACCGATCGCGCCCGCCCGACATCGACCAGGTCCCCGGCCATCCCCGACCTGGCCGCCCGCCATGACGCCGCCTGCAGCAGACCCACCCGGATCCGGGGCGCGGTCCGGTCCCGCGCGAGATCGGCGGCAGCGGTGTCGACCAGGGCCCGGCACAGGGCCGCGATCACCACGGCGTCCTCAACGGCCAGACACACGTCGGCGACCCGGATCTCGACGGTCGGATAGGACGCGGACAGGCGGGCGTCGAAGTAGATCATCCCGTCGTCCATCGCCGCCCCGGAAGCGATCAGGTCGGCGATGGTGCCGTCGTACCCCGCGACGTCACCGAAGGCCTCCGTCGGACCGGCGGTGGGCCACAGCCCCCACATCACCGTGCGGAAACTGGCGTAGCCGGAGTCCTGGCCCTGCCAGTAGGGGGAATTGCTGGACAGGGCCGTCAACACGGCGAGCCACGGGCGGATCCGGTCGAGCACCGCGACACCCTCGGCGCGCGAGGCGATCGAGACGTGGACATGCTGACCGCAGGTCAGCTGCTGCCGGGCGAGCAGTCCGAACTCCTCGCCCATCGCCGCGTAACGCTCGTTGTCGGTGGGAGTGGGGCGGACCTTGAACGGGCTGGTGGCCAGTGCGGCGACGCGGGCACCCCGGCTCACCGCCGCGGTCATCATCTCCGACCGGAGTCCGGCCAGTTGTCCGTGCAATTCAGACATCTCGGTACAGGGCGCGGATCCGAGCTCGGCCTGTTCGCGTTTGAACTCGCGTTCGAAGGGAGGCAGATCCGTGCCACCGGTGCGTTCCCGGATCCTGTCGGCGGCATCGATGATCTCCTCGCCGGCCGGGGCCGGGCCGGCGTCGACCGGATCGACCACCAGCAATTCCTCCTCGACCCCCACCGTTCTCGGCCCTGCCTGCAGTGACCCTGACGGCGGTGGTACTGCCTGTGCTGGTGCCACGTCCATCCCCGCTGTTCGTCAGATGTTGCTGTTCGTCGGGTGTTGTCGGTCGCACCCGGGTCCTGGATCCGACCGACCGGGCGGTGCTCAGCCGCCCAAGGCCGACGCGGCCCGCTGCGCCCAGTCTGCCCACTCGTCGGCGTGGGCAAACGGTATCTGGACCCAGGCCTTCATCGGACGCCCCTGCCCGGAGGGGTCGAAGAGTCGGGCCCCGTCACAGGTCAGCGCCTCCGCCACCCCGGCCGGATCCAACCGGCAGACGATCTCCTCGGCGGAGAACCAGCAGAACACCTTGTTGTTCAACTTGAAACAGGGGGCGCCGAAGGCGACGGACTCGACCGCCCCGGACACCACACTCCCGGCGGCGAAAAAGGCCTCACGGGGGTTGTCCTCGATCATGGGTGCACCTCCGACAGTTCCACGTGGCAGAACACCTCCGCCGCAGTCGGTCCGGGACCGGCCGTTGTCAGTATGCAGGGGGGCGCAACAGTTCATCGGAGGTCGTCGTTAAGGTATCGCTAACTCCGGCGGACCTCAGAGCCGGACCGAGAGACAGGTTCAGGTGCAATGACGTTGGAGCAGCACAAGTATCTCCTGGATGAATCCCAGATGCCGACGAACTGGTACAACATCGTCGCAGACCTTCCCAGCCCACCTCCGCCGCCGTTGCACCCGGGCACCCACCAGCCGATCGGCCCGGACGACCTCGCCCCGCTCTTCCCGATGGAACTGATCCTGCAAGAGGTTTCGACCGAGAGGTACATCCCGATCCCGGAGGAGGTCCAACAGGTCTACCGCCTCTGGCGTCCGTCACCCCTGTTCCGGGCACGCCGGCTGGAGAAGGCCCTGGGCACCCCGGCCCGGATCTACTACAAGTACGAGGGTGTCTCGCCCGCGGGGTCCCACAAGCCCAATACCGCTGTGCCGCAGGTGTACTACAACGCCAAGGCCGGCGTCCGCAAGCTCACCACCGAAACCGGTGCGGGCCAGTGGGGAACGTCCCTGGCCTTCGCCTGCGCCCTGTTCGGGTTGGAGGCGGAGATCTGGCAGGTCGGTGCCTCCTACGACCAGAAGCCTTACCGCCGAACACTCATCGAGACCTTCGGCGGGACGATCCACCGATCGCCGTCCCGGTTGACCGAGTCCGGCCGGGCCTACCCCGAGGACCATCCCGGCTCCCTCGGTCTGGCCATCTCCGAAGCCGTGGAGGTCGCGGCCCAGGACCCGTCGGTCAAGTACGCCCTCGGTTCGGTACTCAACCACGTCCTGCTGCACCAGACCATCATCGGCGAGGAGGCCCTGCTGCAGCTGGAGCTCGCCGGTGAGACCGGAGCGGACCTGGTGATCGGCTGCACCGGCGGCGGATCCAACTTCGGCGGCCTCGCCTTCCCCTTCATCCGGGAGAAGCTCGCCGGCCGGCAGTCGCCGGTCATCCGGGCGGTCGAACCGGCCTCCTGTCCGTCGTTGACCCGCGGCGAGTACCGGTACGACTTCGGTGACACGGCCGGGCTGACCCCGCTGATGAAGATGCACACCCTCGGGCACGACTTCGTCCCCGACCCCATCCACGCCGGCGGTCTGCGCTACCACGCGATGGCACCGCTGATCTCGCACATCTACGAGCTCGGACTGATGGAGGCCAAGGCCATCAACCAGACGGACTGTTTCGCCGCGGCCATCCAGTTCGCCAGGACCGAGGGCATCGTCCCGGCCCCCGAGCCCACCCACGCCCTCGCCGAGACCATCAGCGAGGCCCTCGCCTGCAAGGAGAGCGGTGAGGAGAAGGTCATCGTCACGGCACTGTGCGGTCACGGCCTGCTCGACCTCGGTGCCTACGAGAGCTACCTGAGCGGCCGGATGACGGACAACCCGCTGTCCGAGGCCGATCTCCAGGCGGCCCTGGCGACGGTGCCCGTCGTCTGAGATGTCCGTCGATCCCCGGCACCCTGTCAGGGACAGAGGTGCCGGGGATCAGGGTTCAATCAGGGGGATTTCCCCCACAAAGGGGCTGCTACGGCCGCCGGGACGTGGCATCGTCATAGGGATGTGGAGGTCGGTCTGGATCGTGGTGGCGGCAGCGGTTCTGTCGTTCCTGATCCTGGGCACCGACCCGGAGAACAAGGCGACCGGCGGTGACCAGGCAGCGCAACGCGCCCTGAACGCCGTCACCAGCCAGGTTTTCGATCCCCGGCACCCGGCCGACTCCTTCCCGGCGAACTACCTCCAGGTGATGGGATACCTGCCCGTCACCGCCGTCGGTCCCCACGGCAAACCCGTGCTGATCAAGCCTGACGGCGACTGCTCCGGCCCCATCGGCACCACCGAGTTCGACTTCGACATCGTCTGCAAACAACACGATCTGTCCTACGACGTCCTGCGCTATGCCGCCGACATCGGTGATCCGTTGCCCGCGGCGGCCCGGAAGGCGGCCGACGGGATGTTCGGTCGTCAGCTGCACGCCCGCTGCGATTCCATCCAGCTCTCGGGTGTCCAGTCCGGCTTCTGCCACACCATCGCCGAGAGCTACGGGATCATCTGCAAGATCAACGGTTGGCGACAGGGGTACGGCGCCCCGGCCCACGAATCGAACGACCGGTGGGTCGCCATGGAGATGATGATCTTCGCCTTCCTGGTCGCGGGCGTCCACGCCTCCGTGCTGGAGAAGTGGCGGCGCAAGGGCCTGGTGCACGACTACCTGTTCCTGCACGGTTGGCACACACCGGGTGCGAATCGGACCCCGAGCGGGTTGAGTACGGTCGGGTCCGACCGGTGACGAGTCTGCCCGGCACCGAGGCGTCCGGCGCTGAGGCGTCCGGCGCCGATGTCGCCGAGGGCCTCGCCCTGGCCGCCGAGCTGGGTCTGGAACCGCTGCCCGAGGAAGGCGGTCTGTACCGCCAGACCCGGGTGAGCGCCCACCAGACCGTCATCTACTTCATGGTGATCGGCGACGACTTCTCCGCCCTGCACCGGCTGGACTCCCCCGAGACCTACTTCTTCCACGCCGGAGCGCCGCTGCGCATGCTGCTGCTGGGTCCCGCGGGCAGTCAGGAGGTCGTCCTGGGCCCGAGGAACCCGCAGCAGACCGTCGAGGCGGGCATCTGGCAGGGATCGAGCTCGACGGGCGCGTGGACCCTGGTGTCGACCGTCATGAGTCCCGGGTTCAGCTGGGACGGGTTCGAGCTGGGGGCGCGAGCGGCGCTGACCGAGGCATACCCCGAGGCAGGCGGGCGGATCACGACACTCACCCGGAGCTGATCAGGATGAGCGCCGGGGCAGCCGGGGTGCTCAGACCAGCTCGGACTTGATCCGGGCCACCCGGGTCCGGACATCCTCGCGTACCGCCTCCTCGTCCAGGGTGAGCACCTTCCGCCCGGCGACCACCTGGCGGCCGGCGACGAAGACGTCCGTCACGTCACTGCCCCTGGCTGCGAAATGGACGAAGGACTCGGCACTGTTCAGCGGGGTGCCCGAGTCGGAGGTGGTGTCCAGGAGCACCAGGTCCGCCTGCTCCCCCACCGCCAGCCGGCCTGCCGAACCGGCAGCGGCGGCCTTGGCCCCGCCTGCGGTGGCCCAGCCGAACACCGTCGCCCCCGAGAGCACGTTCGGGTCGAGCGCAAGCCCGCGCTGGACGATGATGCCGGTCTTCAGCTCCTCGAAGAGATCGAGGTTGTTGTTGGAGGCGACCGAGTCGGTGCCGATGGCCAGGGTCACCCCGGCCTCGTGGTAGGTCACCGAGGGGGCGATCCCGGCCCCCAGTTTCAGGTTCGACACCGGGCAGTGGGAGACCGTCGCGCCCGCGAGGGCGAGGATCTCCACGTCACCCTCGATCGGGTGGACGGCATGGGCCACGTGCACCTGGTTGGCGAACAGGCCGAGGTTCTCGACGTGGCGGATCGGCGAGACACCGTGCGCCGCGAGGGATTGGTCCACCTCGCGCCGGGTCTCGCTCAGATGGATCTGGATCGACAGGCCGTCCCGCTCGGCGCGACCGGCCACATCGGCGATCATCTCGGCCGAGCATGTGTACGGGGCGTGCAGGCCGTAGCTGACGTGGACCAAGGGGTCGCCGCGGAACTGGGCAGCCAGGGACGGGGTGGCGTCGATCAGCTCACGACCGCTGAGCGGACTCGCGGTCGGGAATCCGACGGCGTCGTAGTCGAAGGCGGCGGGGGCCGCGTTGACCCGCATCCCGGCCTCGGACACCGCGGCGAGCAGCTCGGCGTCCCAGTGGAACATGTCCACGAAGGCCGTGGTGCCCGAGCGCAGCATCTCCACCATCGCCAGTTGCAGCCCGGCCTTGATGTCCGCCGTCGTCATCCTCAGCTCGAACTCACGGACGTGCCCGAGCCAGATGTGCAGCGGGACGTCGTCGGAGTAACCCCGGAGCAGGGTCATCGCCGAGTGGGTGTGCCCGTTCGTGAAGCCGGGGACCATGACGCGGCCGCCGGCGTCGATGTCCCCCGGTCCGGCCGGACCGCGGCTCGGACCGACGTGCTCGATCACACCGGTGGCCGGGGAGAACACGATCTCGCCGTCGGGAATCACCACACCGGGCTCGGGGATGACGACCGCACCGGTGATTCGCTGCTGGCTCAACGTGAAGATCCTTCGGTTCTGGCGGGGCCAGGGCCGGTCGGTGCGGTCATGGCAGTGGTCGGGGCGAGCGTGGCGAGGTGCCGGTCGGTCAGCGGAACAGCTTGCGCAGGATCAGGAACCCCACCAGCGCACCGACGCCGATCAAGGTGTACTTGATCTTCGGCTCGGCCAGCTTCGTCTGGACCATTTCCTTGCCCTGCTCGACCGCGCGCTTGGGGTTGGCCCGGACCGACAGCTCGTCGACCGTGATGGCGAGGGCGTCGCGTGCACGCTCGATGTCTGCCTGGATGGTTTCCGGATCGCGTGCCACTGTCAGGCCTCCTTCTGTCCCCGTGATGGTGTCTGTTCTCAACGGCCGCAGGGGGTGCGACTGTCGCCCATGTTCTTTGAGCAATACCCTAGCGGCATGAGCGAAAACTCCCTTGCCGTGGGCGACGCCGCCCCGGCCTTCACGTTGACCGATGCCGACGACAAGCAGGTCTCCCTGTCCGACTACGCGGGCAAACCCGTCATCGTCTACTTCTACCCGGCGGCCTCGACCCCTGGCTGCACCACGGAGGCCTGCGAGTTCACGGCGGCGCGGTCCGCCCTGACCGGGGCCGGGATCGACGTGGTCGGGATCTCACCGGACAGCCCGGAGAAACTGCGCAAGTTCCGTGACGCGGAGAACCTGGGCATCACCCTCCTGTCGGACCCCGAGCGCAGCGTCCTGCAGGCGTACGGGGCGTACGGGGAGAAGCAGAACTACGGCAAGACCGTGGTCGGTGTGATCCGTTCCACCTTCCTCGTGGGGGCCGACGGGAAGATCGAGCAGGCCTGGCGCAACGTGAAGGCCACCGGACACGTCGCCCGGGTGCTCAAGCAGCTCGGTGTGGAAGGCTGAGATCAGCCGCTAAACTCACTCGATGCGCCGGTCCGCCGGCGCGTGGGGCCGTAGCCCAATTGGCAGAGGCACACGGTTTAGGTCCGTGCCAGTGTGGGTTCGACTCCCATCGGCCCCACTCCCGCTCCTCCCCCTGCCCGACGATTCGGGTTCTGAATGGTCCGATTTCGACCATCTGGAACCCACATCGTCGGCGGCTGCACGATCGGGGACCTCAGTGGCGATATTTCAGCCACTCAGGTCCCGAATCGGCGGCGGCGGGCGCGCGGTGGGCCGCACTGCCGGAGTAGCCTCCCGCAGATGCACAGAAGAATCCGCCGGCTTCTCGCCGCCGCCCTCATCGCGGTGCTGCCCGCCGCCGCCCTGGCAGTTCCCGCCTCCGCCGAACCGGCCCCGGTCACCTCGCACCTGTCGGCCAAGGCTAAGGCCATCAGCAAGGATGTCACGCTCACCCTGACCGGGCCCGCCGCCCAGTGGTACGGGACGAAGGCCCCGGCCATGCTGGTGGCCCACGTCAGCTGCGACTACCTCGACCTCCCCAGCGACAACGACTGCAGCGACGCCACCATCAAGGTCAGGTTCTCCCTGCACGGGAAGACCCTTCAGGTGGTCCCGATGGTCAATCTGCGGGATCCAGTCGGTGGCGGCAGGGCCGTCTTCCACGTGAAGAGCACCGCCACACCCGGGATCAAGGACATCAAGGCAGAGGTCATCCTGGACGACTGGACCTCCGGGTTCTGGACCTTCAGCAAGGGCCATGACACCCACCGGATCGTGATCAAGCAGAAGCGGAGCACCCTGAGTGTCGACCGCACCCCCGTCACCCAGCAGTACGGGAAGACCAGGGCCCTCATCACCGCCAAGGCCCGATGGGTCACCGGCGAGATACCAACCGGCCGCGTCAACTTCGTCGTCGACGGCAAGACACACACCACGGTGGCCCTGGACAAGGACGGGATCGCCCGCTTCCGTCTGAGCAGCACGGCGGCGGTGGGGACACACCGGATCACGGTCACCACGGTCCCGTCGACACCCTCCTGGACGGGCCAGCGCAAGGCTGTCTCGATCTACGTCATCCGGTAGCCGGACACCCGGCAGACCGGTATATCTATCCCGGTCTGCCGGGTAGGATCGGCCACATGGTCCGAGTCCCCCTCACCCCCGAGCAGCGCGCCCTGGGCGAGCAGCTCGGCCACACCCTGCGCACCGCACGCGGCAGCCGGTCGATGGTCGACGTGGCCCTGTCGGCGGAGATCTCGGTGGAGACCCTGCGCAAGATCGAGACCGGGCGTATCGTCGCCCCCGCCTTCACCACCGTCGCCGCCCTCGCCGGTGCCCTCGGGCTTTCCCTGGACACCCTGGCCGCCTCGCTGGACGCCGGTCCCCCCTCCGCGTCCGTCATCGCCGAAAGCGCCTGAGCCGGTACCGGCAGCTCAGCCGGGTCCTCACCGCTCAGCCGGGGATCTGCCAGGTCGCCAGCACACCGGCCCCCGGCTCGGCCAGTTCGACGGTGGTCTCACCCTTCGGGAGGTCGAACACCACCCGGCCGCGGACGGTGGTGCCGGCGGCCAGATCACCGCTCCCCAGCACCGGGGTGTACCCGGCCTTGTTCCGATCGGGCACAAAACTGGCCCCGAGCGCGTCCAGGGCGGTGAAGTACCGGCTGTCGAAGGTCACGGCCCCCGACATCGACTCCAGGGAGACGTCCAGGACCAGATAGTTCCCGCTGGTCGGATCCGCGCCCTTGCCCTTGCCGGTTTTCACCCAGCCGGCCTTGTGCACGGTGACCTGCGCCTTCCCGTCCGGGAACTCGACCGGCCAGGCCGCACCCACGGTGGGGCTCGCCAACGCCACCGGCCGGTCGACCGTCGAGGACAGCACATCGGGGTCGTCCACCACGTGGATCATCTCCCCCGCGGGGGTGCTGCGGTTGATCAGATAGATCGGTGCCCAGATGGCCAACGCCACCGCACAGACCGCGGCGATGACGGCGATCAGCCGAACCGTCCGGTTCGTACGATCCTCGGGCACCTGCGTCATCACGTCGTTCCTGTCTCTGGCTCTGGGGCGCAGCGCCGCTCCTGGGGTCGAAGCGGCGGGCCGCGCACGGCGGCACCCGCGATGCCAACAGGCACCGCGAGGAGCTTACCGAGCCGGGCCGGCAGGAATTCCCACGTCCAGGTCAGTCGAGGGCGCTGAAGGTCTGCCACTGGTCCCAGGAGTAGGTCCAGTCGTAGACGTCCCCGTCGCTGGCCGACAGCGGCACATCGGTGCCGGTGACCTCGACCGGGTCCCCGTACAGCGAGGACTCCATGAACTCCTTCGCATGTTCCAGCGACAGGTTCACACAGCCGTGGCTGACGTTCGTATTGCCCTGGGAGTCGACCGTGCCGGGGTTGGCATGGATGAACTCGCCGTTGTTGCTGATCCGGACCGCGTAGTGCTCCAGGACGTTGGTGTACCCGTACTTGGGGTTGCTCATCAACTTGTCCTTGAACATGTCGGTGACGACATGGATCCCGGAGCGGGTGGTGGTGTCGTAGTCGGTGCCGCGCCCGTACGAGGCGTCGTACTGGGCGAACAACTTCCCGTCCCGGTAGACCTGCAACTCGTGGGAGTTCACGTCCGCCTTGACCACCTGGTTGCGACCGATCTTGAAATCACTGGTCAGGTCGTCCCCACCCCAGTTGCCGCCACCGAAGTCCTTGCCGTAGACCTTGACCTCGACGTGGACCTCGGTGTTCGCCGGCCAGTAGTCCTTCGGACGCCAGTCCAGGGCCCACAGGCCGCCGTCGTGCTGGATCCAGCCCCAGGCACCTTCCACCTCGGGGCTGGTGGTGATGGACACCGACTTCTCGATGGCCGCCCGATCGGCAGGCTCGACCCCGAAGGACACGACCACCGGGGTGGCCACACCGACCACGGCGTCATCACCGGGGGTGATGGTGGTGCGCACGGTCGTTCCGGGATCGACGGTGGTGAACTTCCCGCTGATCGGGGTCTGCAGGCCCTCGGAGTTCACTGCGGTCCCGGTGGCAGTGTAGGTCTTGTTGTAGCCGAGGGTCTCGCCCAGTTTCCAGACGGTCTTCGCATCGTTGAGCGAACCCTCGATCTCCTTGCCGTCCGGGTTCGTCAGCACGAGATCGGTGATGGTGCCGTCGGCGACCTTGATCTGCAATCCCTTGGACGGGGAGATCGACTTACTGCCGAAGGCCGGGGAGGCGGTCACCTTCGCGGCCGGCTTCGGCGGAATGGTGGGGGTGGTCGGGGTGGTGGAGGTCTCCGTCAACGACGGGACGACCGGGTCGGAGGCGGTCGGAGCCGCTCCGTCCGTTCCGGTCCCGCCTGCCGGGTCCGGGACGGTGACGGCCGGATCGGTGCCCGTGCTGGAGATCGCGGCGCCACCGGTGTCGAGTGAGGCGGTCCCCGGCGTCGAGGCACTGCCGGACGTGCAGGCCGCCAGCACACCGACCAGCGCCAGGGACGCCGTCAACTGGGCAAACCTCCGCGAAATGACTCTCACAGCAACCGCCTTCTACGCCGCGCCGCCAGGTATTTCACCTGATCGGCGGATAGACCTTCTGTTGGCTCAGGCCAACAGAATCCGAGGGTACGCGCCCGCTGCGCGTGATTTTCGTGAGAATGCAACTACCGGCGGGTGACGTTAGCCGCAGCAACCCACCCCTCTCCCACTGTCACGGCCGGTCAACGGGGTGCGCGCCGGCATCGGCGGCCCCCAGGGCGTTGACCGCCTCGGCGATCCTGGCCCGACTCCCGGCATCCGCCGCGGGGTCCCCGCAGCCGGCTGCGGCAACGAGAGAGCACCACCGGTAGGGCTTCTCGTCCTCCACCACCGACGGGACCCAGGCGACTTCGGCGGTGGTCCACGTCCCTGCCTCGTCCTGGCTGAACCGGACCTGCACCAACAGGCCCTCACGGTTACCGACATCCTCGACCTCGTGGGCGGCGACCGTGTTGCCGAGGCCGTAGGCGACCCATTTCCCGTTGATCTGCTCCAGCGGTTGGACCACGTGGGCATGGTGACCGGCGACGAAGTCGACATCCGGGTCGGCCAGCAGTGCTGCGGCGAGATCCCGCTGCTGGTCGGTCGGTGCGGTGCGGTACTCGGTGCCGGCATGGACCGAGACGATCACCAGTTCCGCTCCTGCCTGCCGCGCCGCTGCCGCCTGGTCCAGGATCTGCTGGGTCGACAGGGTCTGGACCTGCCAGTCGGGGTGATCGGGACTGCCGTTCAGCCCGTAGGTCGCCGAAACCAGACCGACCGTCACCCCGGCCCGTTCCACCAGCGTCGGGGTGGCTGCCTCGGCCGCCGATCGGGCGGTCCCGGCATGGGCGAGTCCGGCGGCGTCGAGGGTGTCGAGGGTGCGGTCGACCCCGTCGCCGCCGTCGTCCAGGCTGTGGTTGCTGGCGGTGCTGCAGGCGTCGTAGCCGACCCCGGCCAGGTCGCGGGCGATCTCCGGCGGGACCCGGAAGGACGGGTAGCCGCGGTACGGGCCGCCGTCGGGGCCGAGGGGTGTCTCCAGATGGCAGACCGCGAGATCAGCCGGTTGCACGTACTCGGTCTGACCGGCCAGCAGCGGCCCGAAATCGAAATCATCCGGTCCGGCGCCCGCATCGGCCAGGGCCTGCTCCCACAGCGGCGGATGCAACAGGACGTCCCCGGTGACCACCAGGCTGAAACACCTGACGCCGGGGCAGGGTGGGTCCTGGTCCCCGAGGGCCGTGCTCTGCGCCACCGACGTCGATTCCTCCGACTGCCCCGGCACGGAAGGATGCGCTGCCGGTGACGAAGGCCCGGGAGACGGGTCCGGATCGGCTCGGGACGCGCTCGCCGATCGCGCCGTCGCAGCCGGTTCGCTCGTCGTGCGGGTGGGAGCGTCGCCACCCGGTCCCTGCGCCACGTCGGCCGGCCCCTGCGCCACATCGGTCGGCCGTTCGCGCAGGACAGCGACACCCAGACCGGCACCCACGGCCACCAGGACGGCGACCGCGACCCACAGCACCCGCCGACGGGCAGGACGGGGCGACGGGACCACCCGGTGGGCCAACGTCGGCTCCCGTTCTCACTCGGCGAGTGGACCGCCACGCCCCACTTACCGGGGTGTGGCAGTCCACTCGGGGGAGGTTTATCCCTGGGCCAGGCCCAGATCCTGCTGAAGCCTGGGCAGCATCAAGGCGATCGCCCGGCCCCGGTGCGAGAGGGCGTCCTTCTCGCCCGAGCTCAGTTCGGCCGAACTGCGTCCGTCCCCGCCCTCCGGGACGAACAGGGGGTCGTAGCCGAAGCCGTTCTCCCCCCGTGTTTCTCGCAGGATGGTTCCGCGCCACTCGCCACGGACCACCACCGGTTCCTGCCCGGGGGCGGCCAGGGCCAGGGCACAGACGAAACCACCGCCGCGCCGCTCGTCCGGGACGTCCCGCAGTTGTCCGAGCAGCAGCTCGATGTTCGCGGCGTCATCGCCGTGCCGACCCGACCAGCGGGCGGACAGCACCCCAGGCATCCCGTTCAGGGCGTCGACGGCCAGACCCGAGTCGTCGGCCAGGCTCAGCAGCCCGGTCTCCCGAGCGGCTTGCACGGCCTTGTCGATCGCGTTCTCCTCGAAGGTCGCCCCGGTCTCGGGCTCCTCGGGGAACTCGGGTACATCCGCCAGGCCGATCACCTGGACCTGGTCGCCGAGGATCCGTTGCAGTTCCTTGAGCTTCTTCGCATTCCGGGTGGCCAGCAGGACCTTGGCAGCTCCAGCCACGGACACCCCGGCACCGCTCTCCTGCGGGGCCGTCACTTCCGGCCTCCGGCAAGTTCCTTCGGGCCCGGCAGGGCCTTCGGGTACGGCAGGGCGAGAGCCTCCTGCTGCAACCGGGTGAGCGTCTCGATGCCGGCGAGCGCGGAGTCGATCATCGCGTTCAGGGTGGCCCGGGAGAAGGTCGCCCCCTCCCCCGTTCCCTGGACCTCGACGATGGTGCCCGCATCGGTGGCCACCACGTTCATGTCGACCTCGGCTCGCGAGTCCTCCTCGTAGGGCAGGTCCAGGCGCACGCGTCCACCGACCACACCGACCGAGATCGCGGCGATCTGGCAGGACAGCGGCTGCGGATCAGCCAGGGCTCCGCCGGCCCGCAACCAGGTGACGGCATCGGCCAGGGCGACGTAGGCCCCGGTGATCGCGGCCGTCCGGGTGCCGCCGTCGGCCTGCAGGACGTCGCAGTCGATGGCGATGGTGTTCTCGCCGAGGGCGGCCAGGTCGATACAGGCCCGCAGGGAGCGGCCGATCAGCCGGCTGATCTCGTGGGTCCGGCCGCCGACCCGACCCTTGACGGACTCGCGGTCCGAGCGGTCGTGGGTGGCCGAGGGCAGCATCGCGTACTCGGCGGTGAGCCAGCCGAGCCCGGATCCCTTGCGCCAGCGCGGCACCCCGGTGGTCACCGAAGCGGCGCAGAGCACCTTGGTGCCGCCGAACTCCACCAGCACCGAACCGGCGGGATGCAGCTGGTAGCCGCGGGTGAATGTGATCGGGCGCAGCTCGTCGTCGGCCCTGCCGTCTTTTCTTTCCATGGCGATCAGGCTAGTGCCCCTCACCGACGGCGGGACAGCCGACGGGCGCAGGGCTCACCGCACCGCCGCGCCGAGGCTGGTGACGGTGCCGATCTCGGGTCCGAGGAAACGCCGGCCCAGCCGGGTGAAGGGCTCCGGGTCGCCGGTGGCGAGGAACTCGTGCGGCCCGGAAGGGTGGTCGCCTTCGGCGAGCAGGTCGGCGGCGGTGAGCATCCGGTAGACGTCCTTGGCGGTCTCCTCCGCGCTGGAGACCAGGGTGACCCCGTCTCCCATGACCAGGGACAACACGCCGGTCAGCAGGGGGTAGTGGGTGCAGCCCAGCACCAGGGTGTCGATCTCCTGCTGCTGCAGCGGCGCCAGGTAGGACTCCGTCAGGCCCAGGATCTGCCGACCGGAGGTCACGCCCCGTTCCACAAAATCCACGAAGGAGGGGCAGGCGACCGGGCTGACCACCACGTCGGGGGCAGCGGAGAAGGCGTCCTGGTAGGCACCGGAGTTGATGGTGGCCACCGTCCCGATGACCCCTACCCGTCCGCTCCGGGTGGCGGCGACCGCTCGGCGGACAGCGGGCCGGATCACCTCGACGACCGGCACGTCGTACCGCTCGCGGGCGTCGGCCAGGCAGGCCGCCGAGGCGGTGTTGCAGGCGATGACGAGCATCTTGACCCCGTCGTCCACCAGCCGGTCGGCGATGTCCAGGGCGTGCTGGCGCACCTGGGCGATCGGCAGCGGGCCGTACGGACCGTTGGCGGTGTCCCCGACGTAGCGGACCCGTTCGGCGGGAAGCTGGTCCAGGATCGATCGGGCGACCGTCAGGCCACCCATCCCGGAATCGAAGATGCCGATCGGCGCAGTGCTCACATCCGCTGACGTTACCCGGACCGGTCAGTAGGCCGGCAGCTCCTTGGACTGTTTCGGCTGACGCGGACCGTCGGCCTTGGCCACCAGCCAGGCGGCCAGCACACCACCGATGGCTCCGAAAAGATGCGCCTGCCAGGAGATGTTCGGATCCTTGGGCAGCACCCCCCAGAACATCCCGCCCCAGATCAGCAGCAGGACCACCCCGAGGGCGATCTTGCCGAAGTCCCGCAGGAACACACCGTGCACCACCAGGTAGGCGAGCCAGCCGAACACGATCCCGGAGGCCCCGACCGTGACACTGTTGCTGCCGGCCAGCAGCCAGACCCCGATGCCGGACACCAGCCAGACCACCACGGTGACCGCGATGAACTGTTTCGCCCCGTTGACCATCAACAGGAACCCGAAGATCAGGAAGGGCACCGCGTTGGCGAGCAGATGCCCCCAGCTGCCGTGGATGAACGGTGCGGTGAGGATGTCGAGCAGGGAGTTGACCTGCCGGGGATGGATACCACCCCAGGCCACCACCTTCGCGGAGGACCCGAAGGTGGCGATGATCTGCAGGATCACCATGATCCCGAGGAACACACCGGGCACGATGATCGCGGACTTCCACTTCTGCGGGATCAGTCCGGACTTCTTCTTGGCGGGTTCGGAGGACGGGAGCGGAGCAGGCATCGTCATAGCCCCAGGTTACGCATCGGGTCATCCATTCGGCTCAGGGAGAACCCTGAAATACCGGGCCCGGCTCAATCCATCAGGGCGTTGACCAAGGAGTCCTGGATCGCCGACAGCCAGCCGTAGGCCTGGAACATCTGGCTTCCGACGCCCTCCATCTCGGGCCGGTCCAGATCGGGCTCGCCGTCGTCCTCCCGGATGTCCAGCCGGACCCCGAGGGCCAGCCGGACGTCGTTGATCGCCGAGAGCCACTGCTGTGCGACCTCCTCGGACAGTTTCACCGTGCCACCGCCCAAGGGCAGGGAGTCGAGCAGGGCCACCGCCGCCTGGTCCTTCGCCGCGATCAGATCCGGCTCGTGCAGCACCCGCAGGCCCGAGGAGAGCTGCTCGTCGTCACGGTGGAAGTCCGGCAGCAACCGGGCGATGGCCGGATCCTCCGGTGGGGTCGACGGCGCGGTCTGGATACCGGTCAGGTCGGTCAGCGGATCGTCGGGGGCCTCGGCCCGGCGGTGGGACAACATGGTGCGGACCTGATCGACCAGGTCCGCGATGAGCCCGGCCTCCAAGGCCTCGAAATTCGCGACCAGCAGACCACGACGGCGACGGAAACCGTGCACCTCAGCTGTCCTTCTGCAAGGTCGCCCAGAGCCCCGCACCCTGCAGCTTGGCCACGTCGACCTCCATCTGCTCGCGGGAGCCGTTGCTCACCGCGGCACGTCCCTTGTGGTGGACGTCGTACATCAGCTTCTCCGCCTGGGTCTTCGAGTGGCCGAGGAGCTTGATGAACACGTAGGTGACGTACGACATCAGATTGACCGGGTCGTTCCAGACGACCGTCACCCACGGCGGATCGGCCGCGACATCGACGTCCGCCGATTCGGCGGTTTCGGTCGCCGGCGCACTGGTCATTCGTCCAGTTTGGCACGTTCGGGTGCCCCGGTTCCACCCCCGATCCGGTGAGGACGGGCGGAGGTCACCCGCACGGCAGGAGGCCAACGGGTGCCCGGAGCCACCTCGGTCCGCCGACCCACGCCACCGGCAGAACCACCCAGGGCGCACCACACACCGCTCCCGGCACTCCGTACGCTGAGCCCATGACGTCAGCGATGCCGGTCCGCCGTTCGACCGCCTTGTTCACCGACCACTACGAGCTCACGATGCTGCAGGCCGCCCTGGCCGACGGCACCGCAGGTCGGCAGTGCACCTTCGAGGCCTTCACCCGACGGCTGCCCGACGGCCGCCGTTACGGTGTCGTCGCCGGCACCGCCAGGCTGATCGACGCCGTCACCAACTTCGTGTTCACCGACGAGGAGTTGACGCGGCTGGAGCCGGTTCTCGACGCGCGCACCCTGACGTACCTCTCGGAGTACCGCTTCGACGGGGACATCGACGGTTACCCCGAAGGTGAGCTGTTCTTCCCCGGGTCGCCGATCCTCACCGTCCGGGGCAGTTTCGGCAGCGCCGGGATCCTGGAGACGTTGATCCTGTCGATCCTCAACCACGACTGCGCCATCGCGGCCGCCGCGGCCCGGATGGTCTCCGCCGCCGACGGCCGGCCGCTGATCGAGATGGGTTCCCGACGCACCCACGAGGAGTCCGCGGTCGCTGCTGCCCGGGCTGCCTACCTGGCCGGGTTCAGCTCGACCTCGAACCTGGAGGCCGGGCGGCGGTTCGGCATCCCCACCGGAGGGACGGCGGCGCACTCCTTCACCCTGGTCCACGACACGGAGGCCGAGGCCTTCGCCGCCCAGATCGACTCCCTCGGGGTCGGCACCACCCTGCTGGTCGACACCTACGACATCACGAACGGGATCAGGACCGCGATCGAGGTGGCCGGACCCGGGCTGGGCGCGGTACGGATCGACTCCGGGGACCTCGGCGTCCTCACCCGGGCCGCCCGCCGTCAGCTGGACGGTCTCGGCGCCACCGGCACCAAGATCGTCCTGTCCGGCGACCTCGACGAGTACGCCATCGCCGCTCTGCGGGCCGAGCCCGTCGACATCTACGGGGTCGGCACGTCACTGGTCACCGGGTCCGGGGCTCCGACCGCCTCGCTGGTCTACAAGCTGGTCGAGGTGGACGGACGGCCCGTGGCCAAGCGCAGCGAGAACAAGGCCTCCCATGGCGGGCGGAAGTCGGCGATCCGCCGGTACAAGGCCACCGGGACGGCCACCGAGGAGATCATCTTCGTCGCCGACGGCACCGCACCCCAGGCTCAGGAGAACGACCGGGTCATCCCGACCCCACTCCTGCGCGAAGGCCGACCGGTGGCGGACCTGCCCGACCTGGCCGCCTCCCGGCAACACCTCGCCGAGGCCCTGGTGACCCTGCCCTGGTCCGGTCTGAAGCTCTCCCGCGGCGAGCCCGCCATCCCGGTCACCATCCTGGAGCCCTGAGACCTGCAGGATCAGAACGCCCGGATCAGAACGGCGCGCCGTCCAGGTCCGTCGGGTCCAGGATCAAGATCCCGTTGATCCTGCCCTGATTGGTGAAGCTGACGCGCCCCACCATCTCGCCGGCCTCGAACCGCAGCGTGGTCTGCACGGTGGCGTTCCCCAGGGTGGAACTCCTCGGCATCAGGGACAGGCCCTTGACCTGCGCGGGGGTGCTGACGAAGGAGGCCTCCACCCCGGCGAACTCCCCGTACTCGGAGAGCACCGACTTCCAGACCTGCATCACCTTGGTTTTGGTGAGCAGGCGTGAGGTGCTGAAGGTCATCAGCTCCTTCACCGACGCGTAGTCCCCGTCGGCCAAGGCGCGGAACACACCCTCGGCGCGGGCAAGGGTGTCGACGACTGGTGTTCTGATCATGGTCTCCCCTGTCTCCGGATCTCGGACGGTGCCGAATCTCTTGAACGCTGCTTGTCTGCTGACCCCCAGAATCTCGGCGATGACCTGCCAGGCCACACCCTCGTCCCGGGCCCGGAGGATCTCGGTGGTCAGCCGGTTCTCGGCGGCGAGGGCGATCTCCTGGGCGACCCGCACGCGGGCGGCGGTGGTCCCGGTCCCGGCCGCCGAACTCCTCCGCTCGACCAGATCGGCCAGGGCGGCGATCACGCCATCGGGCTGCTCCATGGTTTCCACCCTGCGCCGGGTCTCGTGATCTGTCAACCAAAGGTTACAAATCGCAATACCCGGGCGGCCATGATCGGTACCTCCTGCGGCGGCTACGCTGGATCGGCGACACCGACACTGCACCGATGTTTCCCTCGAACGGAGAAGATTCGTGACCCACGCCTACACCCCCGCCACCGCCCTGGTGGTCGTCGACGTCCAGCACGATTTCGCCGACCCGAGCGGATCGCTGTACGTGAAGGGTGGCGAGGAGATCCTGCCCGGTCTGAAGGCGGAGATCGCCGCGGCCGAGTCGGCCGGTGCGACTGTCGTCTACACCCAGGACTGGCACCCGGAGTCCACCCCGCACTTCGCCAAGGACGGCGGACTGTGGCCGGTGCACTGCGTGATCGACTCCCCCGGCGCGGCCTTCGTCGCCGACCTGCCGGTGGTCGGCCCGGTGGTCCGCAAGGGCTCGGGCCGCGAGGACGGGTACTCCGGATTCACCATCAAGAACCTCGACACCGGCGTGGACCGCGGTACCGAGCTGTCGACCATCCTGGACGAGAACGGGATCATGGATCTGGTGGTCACCGGCCTGGCGGGTGACTGGTGTGTCAAGGCCACCGCCATCGACGGGGTGAAACTCGGCTACCAGGTGGTGGTTCCGTTGGCCCTGACCCGTTTCGTCGAACTCGAGCCGGGTGACACCGAGGCAGCGATCGCCGCCATGAAGGACGCCGGGGTCACCGTCGCCTGAGCGCGGCAGGCCGCAAACGAAGAACCCCCAGGCCACAAGGGCCTGAGGGTGTCTCCATGTAGTAAAACGAGGGACCTTGTCCTCGTAATTGGTTCAAGAATAGATCACACTTGCCCGATGCCACAATGGTCCACCACTCAGCACGTCGTCGACTGCCTGCACATCTCGCGATTCGGGACGTACATGTCGGCGGCAGGGCAGGACGTGCCGAAGGCACTCCAGCTCTATCGGTGGAACCTCGAGTTGGCCAGCGCGTTCTATACGTCGCTCTCCTTGACCGAAGTCGTACTCCGGAACGCGATCGACCGCGAGTTGCGGGTGTGGAACGCCACACAGCCGAACACATCCGGCGGATTCCACCAGGCGGATTGGCTCCTGGACCCTGCCAGGCCGCTCAACAGCTTGACGAGCAAGATCCGACAGACAGCCATGCGACATGCCGCTGCCGCTCGCGCTGCTCGTCCGGCGACGCACCCGCGGAAGAACGCCCCGATCAGCCATGACGATCTGCTGGCGCAGCTGACCTTCGGTGTCTTTGTCAAACTGCTACCCACAGCAGACCCCACCGACAAGGCACACCGGGCAAGGGAGGTGCTGTGGACCGGTGCCCTTGCCAGCGCCTTCCCGGGGACGCCGGAGGACCCGGATGGAGTCATTGCCGCAGATAGAGCGTCACGACTTCATTCACTCCGGAACAGGGTCGCCCACATGGAGCCGCTCTTGCAGGTGAACGTCCGAGGCCGACACCGGGACATGATCCGTCTGGTGGGCAGCATCCGCCCAGAGATTCAAGGATGGTTCTCCGGCACGTCAAGAGTGATGGAGGTCTGGCGCGCAAAGCCGTGAGCGTCGTAGCCGCCGCTGGCGAACGATTCTGGAGGAGTTCTACTGACTTGTCGCCGCCATGAAGGACGCCGGAAACCGCTCAGCGGGCCAGGGTCGCCATCCGGGCAGCCAGTCCGAAGAACACCGTCCCGGTCACCCGGTCCAGGGTCTTGCGCACCCGGCGTTTGGCGAAGAACGCCTTCGCCCGGTGCGCGACCACGGCGATGGTGACGAAGAAGAGGACGTCGCTGATCACCAGGATGACGGCCAGCTGCGCGCTCGTCGCCAGCACCGGTGCCCCCACCGGGATGAACTGCGGCAGGAAGGCCAGGCAGAACACCATCGCCTTCGGGTTGGCCAGGTTCGTCACCGCACCGGTGCCGAAAGCCTTGGCCGAACTGGGCAGATCGGCGAGTTCACCTTCGGTGGGCACCTGGTACTTGAAACTCGACCGCCAGGCCCCGAACCCGAGCCAGACCAGCACGATCGCTCCGGCCACCTTGAGCACCAGGAAGGCCGTGGGGCTGGCAGCCACCAGCCCGGCCACCCCGATCCCGGCGAAGAGCACCCAGGCGAGCACTCCCGCCTCGACCCCGGCCAGGACGATCAGGGCCGACCGCACACCGTGCACCGCGGAGTGACGGATGATCAGCGCCATCGCCGGCCCCGGCGAGATCGTGATCAGGCAGGAGGCGATGATGAAGGGCCAGAGTACGTTCCAGGGCAGCACCCGCTCAGCGTGACAGATCCCGGCCACGCCGGGCAAGCCGTTTCGCCTGGCCCGGAGACACCGCTCAGACCTGCGGGCCCCGTCGGCTGAGACCGTCGGCGGTGTCGGCGGCCTCCACCTCGTCCCGGCTGATCCCCAGGATGAACAGGACCGGGTCCAGGAAGGGCTGGTTCAAGGTGGTGTCGGCGAACTCGGCCACCATCGGCTTGGCGTTGAAGGCGATGCCCAGACCGGCCGCCGACAACATGTCGATGTCGTTCGCCCCGTCCCCCACCGCCACGGTCTGGTTCATCGCGACACCCGACTCCATGGCGAACCGGGCCAGCGCCCGCGCCTTCCCCTGGCGGTCGACGACCTCACCGATCACCTTGCCGGTGAGCCGGTTGTCGACCACCTCCAGGGTGTTCGCGGCCACGAAATCCAGTTCCAGTTCGGTGACCAGGTGCCGTGCCACCTGGGTGAAACCGCCGGACACGATGCCGCAGCGGTAGCCGAGGCGCTTGAGTGTGCGGATGGTGGTCCGGGCACCCGGGGTCAGTTCCAGGCTCCGGCCGACCTCGTCGAGCACCGCCGCGTCCAGACCTTCCAGCATCGCCACCCGATGACGCAGGGACTGCTCGAAATCCAGCTCCCCGCGCATCGCGGCGGTGGTGATGGCCTCCACCTCGGCCCGACGTCCGGTGTGGTCGGCCAGCAGCTCGATCACCTCGCCGGTGATCAGGGTGGAGTCGACGTCGAACACGATCAGGCGTTTGGACCTGCGGGCCAGACCGGCCCGCTGGACGGCGATGTCGACCTTGGTCGCGGCGCCGATCTCGGCCACGGCAGCACGGAGGGTCTCGTCGTCCGGGGCGGTGACGGACAGCTCCACCCCCGTCACCGGGTAGTCGGCGATCCGCTGGATCGTCTCGATGTTGACCCCGAGCTCGCCGAAGCGGCGGGCCAGGGAACCGATGGCCTTGGCCTGCAGAGGTTTGCCCAGCACCACCAGGACGTGGGTGGGGGTGCGTTTGCTCGACTCCCCGTCGTCACCGATGACCACGTCGACCCGCATCTTCAACGTGTCCATGGCCTGCTCGACGGCCTCCTGCAACCGCTCGGGGTCGCCGGTGGTCTCCACCACCACGCCCAGGGTCAGTCGCCCGCGGACCACCACCTGGTCGACGTCGACCACGTCGACCTCGTGCTGGCTCAGCACGGTGAACAGCAGACCCGTGACACCCGGACGGTCCGCCCCGGACACGGTGATCAGCACCGAGTAGGCCTGGCGCTGACGGCCGAGGTGCTGCTGTTCGGCCAGCCTGGTCTCGGCCTGGCGTCGTTCGGTGAGGCTGTCGATATGACGCGGTTCGTTCATCACTGGGCAGCTTTCGACTGGGCTGGGAGGTGGTGGGGACGGCTCCGGGTGGGCGACGCGGACGCGCACACCCCCGGACACACCACGGCGCGGTGGCCGAAACGGCCACCGCGCCGGGTGAAGGACTTCTTACTCAGGAATCCGGATGTGATCGCTGGATTCCGCCTGGGCCAACGGCTGCCAGTTGCGGTTCGGGTGGGCCTCCGCCTTCAGCCGCTCCACCATGTGCGGGTGGTGCAGTTCGAAGGCAGGACGCTCGGACCTGATCCGCGGCAGGGACACGAAGTTGTGCCGCGGCGGCGGGGAGCTGGTCGCCCATTCCAGGGAGTTCCCGTAACCCCACGGGTCGTCCGCCGTGGTGATCTCACCGTGACGGTAGGACTTGATGACGTTCCAGATGAACGGCAAGGTCGAGGCACCGAGGACGAACGCCCCGATGGTCGAGATCGTGTTCAGGGTGGTGAAACCGTCCGTGGGCAGATAGTCGGCGTAACGACGCGGCATACCCATGTTCCCCAGCCAGTGCTGCACCAGGAACGTCAGGTGGAAGCCGACGAAAGTGGTCCAGAAGTGGAGCTTGCCGAGGGATTCGTCGAGGAACCGCCCCGTCATCTTCGGGAACCAGAAATAGATGCCGCCGTAGGTCGCGAACGCGATGACCCCGAAGAGCACGTAGTGGAAGTGGGCCACCACGAAGTAGGAGTCGGAGACGTGGAAGTCGATCGCCGGCGCGGCGAGGATGACACCGGTCAGACCACCGAAGAGGAAGGTGACCAGGAAGCCGGCGACGAACAGCATCGGGGTCTCGAAGGTCAGCTGCCCCTTCCACATGGTGCCGATCCAGTTGAAGAACTTCAGACCGGTGGGCACCGCGATGAGGAAGGTCATGAGGCTGAAGAACGGCAGCAGCACCGATCCGGTGGCGTACATGTGGTGGGCCCAGACCGCCACCGACAGGGCGGCGATGGACAGGGTCGCGAACACCAGGCCGCGGTAGCCGAAGACGGGCTTGCGGCTGAACACCGGGATGATCTCCGAGGCGATGCCGAAGAACGGCAGGGCAAGGATGTACACCTCGGGATGGCCGAAGAACCAGAACAGATGCTGGAACAGAATGGCCCCGCCGTTGGCCGGGTCGAAGACATGGGAGCCGAAATGTCTATCGGCCGCCAATCCGAACAACGCCGCGGTGAGGATCGGGAAGGCGAGGAGAACCAGGATCGCGGTCACCAGGATGGTCCAGGTGAACACGGACATCCGCCACATGGTCATGCCGGGGGCACGCATGCAGATGATGGTGGTGATGAAGTTGACACCACCGAGGATGGTTCCCAGACCGGAGACGGCCAGACCCATGATCCACAGGTCACCGCCGACGCCCGGGGAGTTCTCGACTCCGGAGAGAGGGGTATACGCGGTCCAGCCGAAGGCGGCGGCTCCACCCGGGGTGACGAAGCCGAGCATCGCGATGGTGGCACCGAAGAGGTACAGCCAGTACGAGAAGGCGTTCAGCCGGGGGAAGGCCACATCGGGGGCACCGATCTGCAGCGGCACGATGTAGTTCGCGAAACCGAAGACGATCGGGGTCGCGTAGAACAGCAGCATGATCGTGCCGTGCATGGTGAAGAGCTGGTTGTACTGGTCCGGGGACAGGAACTGCATACCCGGTCGGGCCAACTCGGCGCGCATGATCAGGGCCATGACGCCACCGATCATGAAGAACGCCATCGAGGTGACGATGTACATGATCCCGAGGGTCTTCGGATCGGTCGTACGGAACGCGTAGAGGAATTTCGACCCACGCGCAGGACGTTTGACCGGATGAGGTCTGGTCACAACGGGGCGGGGAGCGACGGTCGTCACTAAGGTCCTCCAGCTAATCGGCGCACTGGTACTTCGCCGGGTTACCCCAGCCTCCAAGAGCTTAGTCCGACAAGCGGTAGAACACCCGCCGGGGGGCCGTGTGTATCCAGGGAAGATTCCCGACTCGTCTGTGTCCTGCACCACTCAGGCCGATCGGCGGCACGTTCCGGCTCTCGCGGAGGTCCCGGTGCGATCCGCACGACGAGGCCGGTGCGGATCGAGGCAGCAGGTCAGGGCATAAAAAAAGACCCGCTCCTTGGCCTGGGCCAAGAAGCGGGTCTTGCAATCGGGTGGAGCTGAGGGGACTCGAACCCCTGACCCCCACACTGCCAGTGTGGTGCGCTACCAGCTGCGCCACAGCCCCGAACTGCTTGCTTGAAAAGATTACCAAGAGCGGCCCAGGAGTTCCTAATCGTGAGGTCACGGGGTTGCGGCCCGATGTTGTCCTGGGGAAATGCACCTGAAGTTCGTCCCCCCACGGCGCGAGGGCCGCAGATTCGTCGAAATCAACCGATTTTCAGCCGGATTCACCCGAATGCGCGACCCTCGGGCCGTCCTTGCAGCTTCGAACCGGCCCGGAGATCAGGCCCACGACCTGGGCAGACCCGCGTCGGGACCGTTCCAGGGCCGGCTCAGGACTGATCCGGGACCTCTCGGGCCGGCACCGGGAAAGCTCTCCCCGACTGCACCGGTACCGCCCTGGGGCCGGGACGCTTCCGACGGTCAGCCGGCCGCCAACAGGTCCGGGATCCAGTTGTCGTTGGTGAGGATCTTCACTCCGTCACGCAGGACGGTCGGGGTTCCCTCGCCCTTGGCCGCGGCCAGGGCGTCCGAGCTCGCCTGGCCCGTGGTCTTGGCCAGTTCGATGTTCGTGCCGGCCGTGATGCAGTCAGCGGCCGCTGCGGAGGCCCCCACGGCCGTCGCCTTCGCGGCGAGGTCGTTGTTGCTCGGGTCCGAGTCCCCCTTCTCCTCCGGCTGGAAGTCACGGCTGAAGAGGGCGTCGTGGAAGGCGGCGAAGACACCCGGGGTGGAGCCGGAGTTCTGCACCACACACATCATCGCCGCATTGGCCCTGGTCGAGTAGTCCTGGGAGGGCGAGACGCTGTTCAGGAAGATCATGAAGTGGTAGCGGGCGATCACCTTGCCCTCGTTGAGGGGCTGGGCCAGCTCCTGGCCGAACTGGTACTCGAAGTCCCCGCAGGCCGGGCACATCGGGTCCTCGAAGATGTCGATGACCTTCCCGGTGGTGCCGGCGGCGACGGTGATCACGCCCTCGGAGATGGTGGCGGTCGTCCTGGTCGCGATGCCGTAACCGTCGTTGCGGCGGACGTCGTTCGCCTTGTTCTGCACCAGGCCGAAGACGACCACCGCAATGATTAGCACCACCGCGACGGCCCCGATGATCAGCTGGGTCCGGTTGTTGCTGGTCTTGCGGACCGCGGCGACGGACTCGCGGCGGACGGACTTGCCGCTCGACGGGTTCGGACTGGCAGGCGGGCGGTTCGACGGCACTGGTGGGTCTCCTCGTTCTTCGTCCGGTCTCGGACTGTTCTGGCGCGTGATCGCGTACAGGGTCGTACTCGGGGTGATGACGGCCCGGAGGGTGGCACCGGCCCCGGACACGATGTCTCCACTATGCCTGGTCGCGGCACTGCGGCCCTCGGCGTCGGTGTCGTGCACCGGTACGGAAAAGGCCCGGTCGATGACCTCCGGCACGCCTCGGCGCCACCTCGTCATCGACCGGGCCCTGCCCGAATCGGTTCTATCTCACATCAGTGCGGTCCTGGGGACCGCCGTACTGGCCCGTACCGGGCGTGTCAGTACCGGGCCTGTCAGTACTGGCCGGCGATGTCCAGCACGTACACGACCGACGGCGCGGCCGCCGCTCCGGTCGAGGTGTCACCGGCGGTGGCCGGGACGACCAGCAGCACACGGCTGCCGACCGGGACACCCACCAGGTCCTTGAGGATGCTGGAGGCACTGATCGGGGCCTGCTGAATGGCTCCGTCCTTCCAGCTGGATCCCCCCTCGGTGCCGTCCCACGGCTGGGCGACGACCTGGAAGACGGCGTTCTTGCCGTCGGCGATCTTCTCGCCGGTGCCGGTGGCAAGCACGGTCAGCTTGTTGGCGGTCGGCTCGGCGGTGCCGGCCGCGACCTTGACGGTCGGGGCCTCGCCCAGGGCTCCGGTGACGGTGATACCGGTCGGGGCGGGGTTGGCGACGACAGCATCGGCCTGCCCGCCGGCCGTGGCCGGGAAGGTCTCGACGATGTCGACGACGAAGACGATGGTGTCGGTGCCGAGGATGCCTGCCTGGCTGTTGCCGGTCGCGCCGTAGCCGTCCGACGGCGGCAGGGTCAGCAGCACGCGGCTGCCCACCTTGGTGCCGACGAGGGCGACGTCCCAGCCGTTCACGACCTGCTGCTTGCCGATGGTGAACCCGGCGGGGGTCCCGCGGTCGAAGGAGCTGTCGAAGGACTTCTCGGCGTCCCAGACCTGGCCGACGTAATTGGCGACCAGCAGATCGCCGGCCTTCACCTCGGTGCCGGTTCCCTCGGTGAGGATCTGGCGCTGCAGGCCGGCGGGGGCGAGCTTGCCTGCCGGGAACTTCAGTTCCGGCTTCTCGCCGAAGGCACCCGTGACGGTGGGCATATCGGCCTTGGGGGCCGGGTCGGCGACGGCGGTCGAGGCGGGCTCGGTCGGGCCCTCGGCCGGCGGCGCGGTGGTGTCGGTGCTGTCGGTCGTGTCGGTGCTGTCGGTCGACGGCGTGTCGGTGCCGTCGGTGGACGGGGCATCGGTGCCGTCGGTGGCCGAGCTGTCGGTGACGGTGGCCGTGGCGGTCGCCGTTGCGGTGTCGCTGGTGGAGCTCGGCGTCGTGGCCGCATCCGTGCCGCAAGCGGCCAGCACGATCAGCGGCAGCGCGGTGAGTGCGACAAGTGTGGGTCGGATTCGCATGAATTCCTCGAGGGTCGGTGCGGTGGACCGTGTAACGGTACGGGTTGCTCCTGTGGGGAACATGTGCGGGTGAACCGAACGGAACACCAGGGGTGAACAGCCGTTGCCGGTGGTACCGGCGACCACGGCCGGTGGCCGGAATTGATCAAGCTCCTGCGGTGCGGTGTCAACGGCGGGGGCGTTTGGCTCTTAGGCTGTTCCCCGTGGTCGCCATCTCGAAGGTTTTCGTCGCCCAGCTGACCGGTCTGCCGGTCTTCGGCCCTGATGGCGAATCCATCGGCAAAGTGAAGGACGTGGTCGCGGCGTTGCGGCTCGACCGGCAACCGCCGCGGGTGCTCGGCATCGTCGTCGAACTCCCGACCCGCCGACCGATCTTCGTGCCGATGCTGCGGGTGAGCAGCATCGAACCCAACGCTGTGACCCTCACCACAGGATCGGTGTCCCTGCGCCGGTTCGCCCAACGTCCGACCGAACTGCGGATCTTCGGCCAGTTGCTCAACGCCCGGGTCGTCGTCGCGACCACCCAGGCGTCGGTGACGATCGTCGACGCGGCGATCGAACGGACCAGGACCAAGGACTGGCTCGTCAACAAGGTGGCCGTCCGCGCCCGCACCGGGCTGATCGGCCGACGGCCGCCGTTGCAGGTTCTGGGCTGGAACGACCTGCGTGGCACCGACCTGTTCAAACTGACCGGAACCACGCAAGGCACCCACCAGCTGCTCGCCAGCTTCGAGGGCATCCGCCCCGCCGATGCCGCCAGCGCCCTGCGCGATCTGCCGGCGGCCCGCCGCTACGAGGTCGCCGACGCCCTGGACGACGAACGCCTCGCCGATCTGATCGAGGAACTCCCCGAGGACGACCAGCAGGATCTGCTCACCCACATGGACGAGGCGCGCGCCGCAGACATCCTCGAGGCGATGGAACCGGACGACGCGGCAGACATCCTCGGCGAGATGGAGGCCGGGGTCTCGGCCCGACTGCTGGAACTGATGGAGCCGGAGGAGTCCGCTCCGGTGCGTCGGCTGATGCAGTACTCCTACGACACGGCCGGCGGTCTAATGACCCCGGAGCCGGTCGTACTGACCCCGGATGCCACGATCGCCGAGGCACTCGCCCGCGTCCGCTCCCCCGATCTGACCCCGGCCCTGGCCTCGATGGTCTTCGTCTGCCGTCCGCCCCAGGCCACGCCGACCGGACGTTATCTGGGTTGCGTGCACACCCAACGACTGCTGCGTGAACCACCGTTCGACCTGGTCGCCGGGGCGCTCGACACCGACATGGCCCGGCTGTCGCCCGATGCCGGTCTGCCCGAGGTGACCAGGTTCCTGGCCGCGTACAACCTGGTCTGCGCACCGGTGGTCGACGACGAGGACCACCTCCTCGGCGCCGTGGCCGTCGACGACCTCCTGGACCACCTGCTGCCCGACAACTGGCGGGACAACGACGAGCCCGACGGCCCGAACGGGGGCAGCGATGGCTGAGCTCTCCTCGCGCCGCAAGCTCGACCAGCCGAGCACCGGTCGCCGACTCTCGTTCGAGTTCGACCCGGACAGCTTCGGCCGGATCTCCGAGCGGCTCGCCCGGTTCCTGGGCACCGGCAAGTTCCTGTTCTGGCAGACCCTGTTCGTGGTCGCCTGGATCATCGTCAACCTGGTCGCGGCCACCTACCGCTGGGACCCGTACCCGTTCATCCTGCTGAACCTGGCCTTCTCCACCCAGGCCGCCTACGCGGCCCCGCTGATCCTGCTCGCGCAGAACCGGCAGGACGACCGGGACCGGATCTCCCTGGACGAGGACCGCAGCCGGGCCCGGCAGACCAAGGCGGACACCGAGTACCTGGCGCGGGAGCTGGCGGCCCTGCGGGTGGCCATCGGCGAGGTCGCCACCCGCGACTACCTGCGCGGCGAGATCGACCGTCTGCGAACCGATCTCGAATCCATCCTGCAGGGTGAGACCGATACCGACGGCCAGGCCGTGCGTGCCCGCAAGAAGGACAAGTCGAAGGTCCGTCCCGGCCCGGCCAAGGCCGGCCAGCGGGCCGTTGCGGAAGACTTCGCGGAGGACCCGGCCCTGCTCGACCCGGAGCTCGACGGCTGATGGATAATTTGTCGTTGTGCCCCACATCCTGCTGCTGACCACCGCCCCGCTCCCCCACGCCGACACCGAGATCGAGGAACTGGCTTCAGTTCTGGAATCACTGGGTGCCCGTGCGACCGTCATTCCCTGGTTCGACGTCCCCGCCCTCGAGGAGCCCTACGACCTGGTCGTGATCCGCAGCACCTGGGACTACTTCCAGCGGGTGGCCGAGTTCCACACCGTCCTCGCGGGCCTGACGGCACCGTTGGCGAACTCCCTGGAAACGGTGAAGTGGAACTCGCACAAGGGATATCTGGTCCAGCTGGCCGCCGCCGGCATCCCCGTCATTCCGACAGCGGTGGTCACCGCAGGCACCAGCCCGGAGTCCCTGCCGTCCCTGGACGGCGCGGCACACGACCACGGCATCATCATCAAACCCGCGGTGTCTGCCGGGGCGATCGGTGTGGGCCGCTACCAGTCCCGTGATGCTGCGGCGCTGGCCCATCTGCGCGAGCTGACGGCCCACCAGGACGCACTGGTTCAGCCGTTCGTCCCCGAGGTCGCCGACGGCGAGATCTCGATCCAGTTCATCGAGGGCCAGTACTCCCACGCCGTACTGAAAGTGCCTGCGGCGGACGACTTCCGGGTGCAGGAGGAGCACGGCGGGCGGACCACGCCGTACCAGCCCAGTGATGCCGAGCTCGCCGTCGCCACGGCCGCGATCGGCCAGGTGACCGAGGGTCTGCTGTACGCCCGGGTCGACCTGGTCCGGACCGCCGACGGCCCGAAGGTGATGGAGCTCGAACTCATCGAGCCCGCATTGTTCCTGCCTACCGCTCCCGGTTCCACCGAGAAGCTGGCGAAGGCGATCCTGGCCCGCGTCTGACGGTTCCTCCGGCCCCATCTCCGATACTGCTGGGAGGAGTTGCGTGGCGCGGTACCCCAATGCCGGCTTTCGGGTGGCGGTCGCGCCAGAATCTGCCCATGACCTCGGGCACACCCTGGTGGGGGACACTGCTGGCCACCGCCGGCACCGCACTCGCCGCTATAGGTGGGGTTGGCCTCGCCACCTGGCGGCCGAACAAACGGGCCCGCGCGAGGAGTGGTTCCGCCGCCTTCAATGGGCGGAGGAACTTCGCAGCTGTGCCAACGAGGACCGGAAAGCGGTCGGCGCGGCAGTACTGGAAAGCCTCGCTTCTTCCAACCTTGCAACCCCGGACGATCTCGCGCTGGTCGCAGCGCTGGACGACTCACCCGTCGTCGATACCGCGATCAGCGATATTCCCGTGGACCGCGTGGACGAGATCGACTTTGTGAAGGACACTGATCCTCAGGACCAGGAGGAGGAGCTATGAGCGTCACCCAGCCTGCCGCGGCCGGCAGCGGCAGGAGGATCGTCAAGGTCAGCCGCCTGACGATCGCCGAAGCCAAGCTCCGTATGACTCTGGACCGCAGGCTCGGCCGGAAGACCCATCCGGTGGTAGCGAAGATCGCCGCTGCCAAACCACTGCCGCCCGCCGCTCGCTGACACCGGGGGCTGCTGTCGGCCCCGGCCGCAGGAGCCGCACAACCGTTCGTGTTTTCCACCGCTGGACGGGAGACCTCTCGCAGCCCTGGTGGCCCTGTCTGAACCATCACACAGCCCTCGCCTTGCGGGGATATGACGCGCATGCAAGCATTAATGCTGCGTGTGCAACTAGTGCATGCGCGGCTAGTTGCACTGAGCGACCTATGGCGCGGCCAGTGAGCCTGCACCGGGTCCACCGTTGAGAAAGAAGTGTGTCGTGTTCACCACCTCCCCCCAGGGAACTCCCTCCACCGGCGACGTTCCCAGCCTGACCCTCAATAACGGTGTCCAGATCCCCCAGGTCGGTTTCGGGGTGTTCCAGGTCCCGAACGAGGAGACCGAGGCCGCGGTCTCCCAGGCCCTCGAGGCCGGCTACCGGTCCATCGACACCGCCGCGATCTACGGGAACGAGGAGGGCACCGGCCGCGCCATCGCCGCCTCCGGCATCCCGCGCGAGGAACTGTTCATCACCACCAAGCTCTGGAACTCCGACCAGGGTGCCGGCACGACCCAGGGCGCCTTCGCGGCCAGTCTGGAGAAACTCGGCCTGGACCACGTCGACCTGTACCTGATCCATTGGCCCGCCCCGGCCAACGACCGGTACCTCGACAGCTGGACCGCCTTCGAGGAGTTGTACGCCGCAGGCGGCACCCGGGCCATCGGGGTCTCCAACTTCCTGCCGGAACACCTGGAGCGGGTGATCGGCCTGGGTGGCACCGTTCCGGCCGTCAACCAGATCGAACTGCACCCGGCGCTCCAACAGCATCCGACCGTCGCCGCGAACACGGCTGCCGGGATCGCCACCGAGGCCTGGAGTCCGCTGGCCCAGGGCGCGACCTTGTCCAACCCGGTGATCACCGGCATCGCCGATCGCCTGGGTCGCACCCCCGCCCAGGTGGTGCTGCGCTGGCACGTCCAGCAGGGGCGGATCGTCATCCCGAAGTCCGTCACCCCGGCCCGGATCACCCAGAACCTCGACCTGTTCGGCTTCGAGTTGACCACCGCCGACCTGTCCGCGATCGACGCCCTTGACGACAACGGAAGGATCGGCCCGCATCCCACCGATGTGAACTGACCCTCCCGGGAGCCCCTCCCCCGCGAGTGGACCTCTACACCCCAGAATCTGGGGTGCACAGGTCCACTCGCGGGGGATTTTTTGTGCCCGTGTCACATCCGGTCACGCAACAAGAATGCACTGCGCCCGGAAACCTCGACGACATAAATGCGTCGCATTTCATCATGGGTTGGATTCGCCGGTCGCCCTCTCCGACACCTGTCCCTTCCCATGAACGACCATTTGTCCCTACCATTGCCGGAACTGCCGAACGCGCAGTTCCGGCGACCCAGGCACCACGACTGTCGTTTTCCCGGAACAACACCCGTCACCGGCATGACGGCCGACGAGAGGAGTCAGACGTACGAAGAATGGTCTGATTCGATTCAGACACGCACAGGCCCCACGCATTGCAGGACATTTTCTTCCCTCAGTTGACGAAAGAGAGATAATGACCCGGCTTCGAAGTAGAGCTGCCCTGTCCATCCTTCCGGTTCTGGGCATGACGGCATCATTGCTATTTGTGCCCCCATCCGTTGCCTCGGCGGCAACGCCCGTGGCGGACCCATTTGTATTGGTCGACGGCAAGACGAGTCCGATCTATTCCTATGCCGACGCGATCCGCGAGTACGTCTGGGTGGAGGCACCGTTCGACGGCGACCTCGACGGCAAGAAGGACCTGATCCGGACCGACATCATCCGCCCGCGGGAGGCCGCGACCGCCGGCCTCAAGGTCCCGGTGATCATGGACCCGAGCCCGTACCACGAGTCAGCGGGCCGGGGCAACGAGTCCCAGCTGAAGAAGTACGACGAGGCCGGCAACGCGACCTTGTTCCCGCTGTTCCTGGACAACTACTTCGTCCCCCGCGGCTACGCCTACGTCCTGCCGGAGGTCGCCGGCACCAACAAGTCCGAGGGTTGCGTCGACATCGGCGGGCAGTACGACGTCGGCAGCATGAAAGCCGCCGTCGACTGGCTCAACGGCAATGCCGTCGCCTACCGGGACAAGGAGCGCACCCAGCCGGTCCTCGCCGACTGGACCACCGGGGCCACCGCCGCCATCGGCAAGTCCTACGACGGCGCCCTGTCCAACGGGCTCGCCGCCACCGGGGTCGAAGGTCTGAAGACCATCGTGCCGATCAGCGGCATGAGCAGCCAGTACGACTGGTACCGCTACCTCGGCGCGCGGTACTCGAACTGGTACGAGCCGGACGGCCTGGCCAACTACGTGTTCAACAAGACCGTTCAACTGCCCAAGTGCGCCGCCTCCCAGGCCGCGCTGGTCGCCGGGGCCGATGCCGCCACCGGCAACTACAACTCCTTCTGGGCCGACCGCGACTACCTCGCCAACATCGACAAGTTCAAGGCCAGTGTCTTCATCGCCCACGGCCTGAACGACCTCAACGTCAAGATGAACGGCATCGGCAACTACTGGGAGGCCCTGGGCGAAGCCGGTATCCCGCGCAAGATCTGGCTGTCCCAGCGGGCCCACGCCGATCCGTTCGACGTCCGTCGCGCCGAGTGGGTCGACACCCTGCACCAGTGGTTCGACTACTGGCTCCTGGGTGTGCAGAACGGGATCATGGAGCAGCCGGTGGCCGATGTCGAGTCGGCCCCTGACGTCTGGACCAAGTACGCCTCCTGGCCCGCACCCGGTACCAAGCAGCAGACCTTGAACTTCAAGGAGGGCTCGACAGCCCGCCTGGGCAGTCTGGTGACCGAGCCCACCACCGGCGCCGCCGCCTTCACCGGGGCGAACCAGTCCGAGACCACCTACTCGTCCTCCCAGGCGGCCAGGGCCGACCGACTGCTCTACACCAGCCCGACCCTGACGAAACCCCTTCATCTGTCCGGCATCCCGTCGGCGAAACTGCGGCTGACCTCGACCCAGCCGATGACCAACCTGAGTTTCTTCGTGGTCGACTACGGTGCCGGCACCCGGATCAACACCTCCACCGAGGGTGTCATCACCGGTACCGAGACCGACTGCTGGGGCGAGGGAACGGCCATCGACACCGGCTGTTTCAAGAAGACCACCGCCCGGACCGCCACCGCCGACTACTACGTGGTGACCCGCGGCTGGCTGAGCACCGAGCACCGCAACTCCCTCATCTCGCCGACCCCGACCCCGGTCGGTGAGTACTTCGACGTCGACTTCGAGGGCCTGGCCCACGACTACATCTTCGAGCCGGGTCACAAGCTCGGGATCATCATCGCCAACAACACCTCGGGCCGGCTCCTGTCGGTCCCGCTGGCGAACTTCACGCTGGACCTCGCGGCCAGCTCCATCACGCTGCCGATCGTCGGCAGCCCGGTGCCGGAGTGGGCTGCTGCGTCGTCCACCAGCGTCTCGGTGGCAGCTGCGACCGTGCCGGCCGGCACCTCCCACACCGCCACAGCCACCGTCACCAGCACGGCGGAGGTCACCGGCACGGTGGAGTTCCGGGTCGACGGCAAGCCCGCCGGCTCGGCCGAACTGGTCGACGGCACCGCCACCGCCCAGGTCACGGTCCCGCTTGGTGCGCACCGACTGACCGCCGTCTACGGCGGCAGCGACGGTGTGCTCACCTCGACCTCCGAGCCCGTCGAGGTGAGCACCCGCTTCACCGACGCCGGGGACGAGAACGGTCAGTTCTACCAGGACGTGATGTGGCTGGCGACCCAGGGCATCACCACCGGTTTCGAGGACGGGACGTTCCGCCCGGGCCAGTCGATCGGCCGTGACGCGGTGGTCACCTTCCTCTACCGGATCACCAAGCCGGGGCAGCCGCTGCCGATCTGCACCACGGCACCGTTCAAGGACGTCCCGACCAGCCATCCGCTGTGCGGCGCGATCCAGTGGGCGAAGGAGACCGGTATCGCCAGCGGTTGGGATGACGGCACCTTCCGTCCCGCCGCCTCGATCAGCCGGGACGCGATCGCGGCCCTGCTCTACCGTCAGACCCACGGCACCAACGTGATCCCGGCCTGCACCACCCGGCCGTTCACCGATGTCACGATCGGTCACCCGCTGTGCGGGGCGATCGCCTGGGCGGCCGAGGCCGGTGTCACCACCGGATTCCCGAACGGCACCTTCAAGCCGGCTGATCCGGTGCAGCGTCAGGCCGTCGCGGCCTTCCTGCACCGCCTCTACGCCGACTGACCTGATCGCCCGCCAGGGACGCTGACCGCGCTCCTTGCCGACTTCCGCGCTCGCTGCATGCAGCGCGGTCGTTGGCAAGGAGCGCGGATGGGCATAAAGCGAGAATCCCGGCCCCCGAAGTGCATGGGGGCCGGGATCCTCGTTCTGTGGAGGTGGCGGGAATTGAACCCGCGTCCAACGTTGCTTTGTGAGGTCTTCTCCGGGCGCAGTTCACTCTGTCTCTACTTGACCCCATCAGTCATGCAAACGTGCTGATGTGACAGGCCCAGCCACTGTTTGATGTCCCGACGAACCCCGAGGCCGGGTCCGGCGGTAATCCTCCTAGCTGACGTCAGGCTCCGAGTCGGAGGAACACTCGGTCTGACGGAGTCGATACTCGCTCAGGCGGCGAGTTCGAACTCGCGCTGGGTTTTACCGGCGCTTATTTTTTTTTGCGACGTTCGTTAACGAGATGATCGTCGCCTTCCTCGGCCCGCTTCCCCTCACTCCACTTCCGCTGTCGAAACCAATCACCCCCAGGTGCAGGGGTAACCCACAGGTACTGCAGGACCCACCTTACCCGCCTGTGCTCGTCGGCTCCACCGGATTACCGCGGCACGGCCGGGCGCATCACCCGTGCCAGGGCTGCGCACACGGTGCGAACCCGGGCAGCACCACCCCGAGGATCAGGTTCTGCGTCCTCCCGGCAACCTTCCACGGGGCATCTGCCGCGCGGTTCCCCTGCTCGCGCAGGATCTGGGCGACCTGGTCGTCCGGTACCGACTGACAGCCGGTCACCGCCTGCCCCGGCCATCGCGGGACCTTCTCCTTCGGCTTCTTCGTCTCGTCGGTGTAGCCGGCCTCGACCACCAACCGAGCGGGGGCGAGCGAGCCGGTCGGCCGGAACGCGCCCCTCAGCCGGTCCCGGATCCGGCTGAGCTGGTCCAGTTTGACCAGGTCCTCCCCCGTCGCCACGGGCCCCTCCTCCGAGAGGATCGACGTGGCGAACTGGACCACGTTGTCGCCCAGGTCCACCGACACGTAGCTGGGCCCCGCATCCGAGATCAACGCCCGTACCGCCGAGAACCCCCGCAGATCCGCCACCTGGAAGTCGTGGATCAGGTCGACCACCAGCTGCGGATCGACAGTTCCGGTGCTGATGGTGGGCAGCGGCGAACACGAATCCCCACTGTTCTCAGACCGCAGCGCACTGAAATCGTCGTAGACCACCAGGTCCGCCAGCAGCGTGCCCTCGGTGGCGCAGAAGTAGCCGAACCCGTAGGTCACCCACAGCATCGGCCGAGCGTCCGGACCCGGGCCGTCGGTGGGCACGGGCCCGGTCGGCAGGGCCATCCGCGGAAACTCCGTCGGCGGCAGATTCGAGGCACCCGGCGGCGGGGCACTCGCGGACCCGGTCGGGTCAGGCCTCGGATCGGGCACAGCCCTGGAGGTGTCGGCGGTGCACCCCACGATCAACACCGCCAGCAGCCCGGCCGTCACTCCCGCGATCCTCATGCGTGCAGGACGGGGCGCGCCTGTCCCCTGGTTGCACCGGTGGCCGGATCAGCCGCCCACCACCGGTGCGCAGGCCACGAAGCCGGGAAGGACGAGTCCGAGGGCGAGATCGACGGTCCGGCCGCCCACCTTCCACGAAGCCCCGGCGGTCCGGTCCCCGTTGGCCCGCAGCACTGCGGGCACGTCCGCCTCGGGAACGACCTGGCAGTCGGATCCGGGCTTCACCGACGGCCAGGCGGGCACCGCGGTCCCCTCGGTGACGGTCGACGACGGGTTCACCGTCAGTTGGTCCGGCGTCCAGTCGCCCGTCCGCTGGAACCCGGCCGTCAGGTCGTCGTAGATCTGCTGGACGGCCGCGCGGGCGGCCACCTGATCGGCGGGGACGTCGACGTCCAGCCCCAGCGCGTAGACCGAGGCAACCTGTGTGACGTCTCCTTCCGCGAGGGAGATGAAGGCCGTCCCGGCGTCCATCACATTCGTCAGCCGCAGGTCCACCCCGGCAAGGCCCTGGTCGTGGAACCTGCTGATCGCCGCGGCCACCACCCGCCGCTGGATCCATCCGGTCGAGACCGTGGGCACCGATTCGCAGTGGGCCCCGATCCCGTCCTCCACCTGCAGCACGCTGAAATCGCTGTAGACGACCAGCTGCGGGACCAGGGTTCCCCGGGTGTCGCAGTACAGGCCCGGACCCGAGGTCAGCCACAGCAGCGGCGTCGCTCCCGGCCGGGGTCCGTCCGTCGGCGGCGGGGTGGCATCGGAACCGGTCCCCACGGTCGGCGGGACCAGGGTGGGCTGATCCGTCGGCGGGACGCCGGTCGGCGGCACAGCGGTCGGCGGCACAGCGGTCCCCGTCGCCGGAACCGTCCCGGCAACCGTCGTGCCGATGGGCACCGAGGTCCCCGCCCCTGCCTGTGGGGAGCCGCAGCCGGCGAGCAGCAGCACCCCTATCACCCCTGCGGCCAGCGCGGACGTCACCCGGAATGTTGTTGTCATGGAGGTTGGACGACGGTTTCAGGCAGAAAGTTGCATCATTTTCGAACTCGGGCCCGGATCCGCCCGGAGCGGCGCACCCGCGGTTGGGGTGTCCGGGTCTCCGGCGCGAGGAACCAGGGCACCGTGCTCAGCACCACCACCACCGCGGTCACCCCGAAGGCCAGACCGAATCCGGAGTGGTCGACCAGCACCCCGGCCAGGATCGGCCCGAGAACGGAACCGATGTCCCCGGCCATCTGGAAGACCGCCAGCACCGGACCGGCACCCTTGTCCCCCACCACGTCGGCGACGGCCGCCTGCTGGCCCGGGGTGATCAGCCCCGAACCGAGGCCGCCGACGAGACAGGCGACCAGGAGTTCCCAGACCGATCCGGAGATCCCGATCCAGGCCGTGGCCGCAGCGGAGACCACGAGTCCTGCCAACACCCCGATCCGGCGACCGTACTGGTCGGCCCATTTCCCGGCGAACGGCAGCACCACGGCGTTGCCGACGGCGAACACCGTCAGGGCCACTCCGGACATGGACGTCTCCGCGGCGAGGATCTGCACCACGAACAGCGGCAGCATCGCCACCCGGACGCCGAAGACCGCCCAGCCGACGGCGAAGTTGGAGGTCAGGGCCGCACGGTAGGTGGGATTGCCGAGGGCCTGGCGCAGGGTCATCTCGTTCGCCTTGCCGCTGACCTGGCGCGGAGCCAACTGCCCTCGGCCGAGCAGGAGCTGGACCACGACGATGGCGACCCCGAGCAGCGCGGCGTAGGCCAGGAACGGTGCCCGGATCGAGAAGCTGATCAACAGCCCCCCGAAGAGCGGCCCGGTGATGGTGCCGATCAGGAACCCCGAGGAGTAGACGGCGGAGGCCCGTCCGCGCAGCACCGCCGGGGTGACCCGGACCAGGAGCGCGAAACTGGAGATGGTGAACAGGGTGGACCCGATACCGCCCAGACCACGGGTGATCAGCAACCAGGTGTAGGTGTTCGAGTAGGCGACGCCCACACTCGACAGGGCCACGATCGCCAGACCGGCCAGGTAGACCGGACGTTCCGACATCACCTTGAGCAGTCGGCCGCCCAACGGGGCGAAGATCAGCCGGGTGAAGGCGAACGCGGAGATGACGACCGACACCGCGGTGGCGCTGACCCCGAAGCTGCTGGCGAAGGTCGGCAGCGCCGGGGCCACCAGGCCGAATCCGACCGCGACGATGAACCCGGCGGCGACCAGGACCCAAACCTCCCGTGGCATCACCGCCTTCGGCGGATCCTCCGCAGGCAGGCCGGGGTCAGCGGGAACGTCAGTGGGGTCGATCGTCGGTTCGGGGAGCTTGTCGGGCACCCGGGTCAGTCGATTCCCTTGAACCGGCGGCCGGCAGCCCTGGCGAGCTCCCGATCGGCATCACGTTTGGCCAGGTCCTGACGCTTGTCCCAGGTCTTCTTGCCGCGGGCCAGACCGATCTCGACCTTGGCCCTGCCGTCCTTGAAGTACAGCTTCAACGGGACGAGGGAGAATCCGCTCTCCCGGGTGGTGACCTGGATCTTCGCGATCTCCTGGCGGTGCAGGAGCAGCTTGCGCGGACGTCGGGCGGCGTGGTTGGTCCACGTGCCTTGCAGGTACTCGGAGATGTGCACCTTGTGCAGCCACACCTCGTTGTCGGTGATCGTGGCGAAGCCGTCGATCAACGAGGCCCGGCCCTCCCGCAGGGACTTCACCTCGGTACCCGTGAGGACCATCCCGGCCTCGTAGGTCTCCAGGATGGTGTATTCGTGCCGCGCCTTCTTGTTCTGGGCGATCGGCTTCGTTCCGGTTTCTTTTGGCATAGCTGTTCCAGGCTATCCGTCCCCGCCACCCAATATCGACCCGGCGGGTCGGAGGCGGCGGGAACGGACGCCCGCGGAACTCAGATCCGGACGTACAGCCGGAGGGTGACGTAGGCGGACACGGCAGCCAGGACGGCACCGGCACCACCCAGGATCGGTGCCACGGTGACGAGATCGGCGGTGCTGACGGCCGGCAGGATGCCCGAGCGGAAGAGCGCCCCGAGGGTCCGGTCCAGCACGAAGGTCTTCACCGCGAAGAGCCCGCCGACGGCGATGGCGGCACCGATCAGACCGGCGACCACCGCCTCTATCAGGAACGGGAGCTGCGTTCTCCACCGTGAGGCGCCGACCAACCGCATGATCTCGGTCTCGGTGCGTCTGGTGTAGGCCGCGATCTGGACCATGTTGGATATCAGCAGGAAGGCCGCTGCCGCCTGGATCACCGCCAGGATGATGGTGGCGTTACGCATCCCGTTGAGGACGACGAAGAGCCGCTCGAGGAAGGCGGCCTGGTCCTGGATCGAGCCGACCCCTTGCCGGTCCCCGTACTGCTGGGTGATCACCTCGAACCGCTGCGGGTCGTAGAGCTTGATGTGGAACGACGCCTGCAGCGCGTCGGCGGTGGCGATCTCCAGCATGGCCGGCTGGTTGGCGAACTGCTTCTTGTACCGTTCGTACGCCTGTTCCTGGGACTCGAAGTAGACCTCCGAGATCTCCGGGTTCGCCTGCAGCTCGGTGAGCAGACCCGAACACAGCGGTTGGAGGCAGTTCGGATCCTCCTTCGACTGATCGGCGGTCAGGTAGATCAGGATCTCCACCTTGTCGCCGTAGATGGCTTTGGTGTCATCCGTCATCTTGACGATCAACAGGCCCAGGCCCAGCAGGCCGAGCGAGATCCCGGTGGTCAGGATCATGGCGATGGTCATGGTGACATTTCGGCGAAGGCCGGTGGCGACCTCGCTGAATACATATCCGGCGCGCAATTTAGTCCTCTCGAATCGACGTCAGGCAGGAGACGGTCAGCGACCGACGCCGTAGACGCCACGGGACTCGTCGCGAACGATCTTGCCCAGCTGGAGTTCGATCACGCGGCGGCGCATCGAATCGACGATGTTGTTGTCGTGTGTTGCCATCAGCACCGTGGTGCCGGTGCGGTTGATCCGCTCGAGCAGCAACATGATGTCGCCGCTGGTGTCGGGATCGAGGTTGCCGGTCGGCTCGTCGGCCAGCAGCAGCAACGGCCGGTTGACGAAGGCACGGGCGATGGCCACCCGCTGCTGCTCACCGCCGGAGAGCTCGTGCGGCATCCGGTTGGCCTTGCCCTCGAGCCCGACGAGGTCCAGCACCTCGGGGACGACCTTCTTGATCACCGACCGCGGGCGGCCGATCACCTCGAGGGCGAAGGCGATGTTCTGGTCGACCGTCTTGTTCTGCAGGAGCCGGAAGTCCTGGAACACACAGCCGAGGCTGCGACGGTGGGCCGGGACCTTGGACCGGCGCATCTTTCCGAGGTTGTGCCCGGCGACGACGATCTCACCCTTGGAAGGTGATTCCTCGCGCAGGAGCATCCGCAAGAATGTGGACTTACCGGAACCGGAGGGGCCGATGAGGAACGAGAATTCTCCCTTTTCGACATCCAAGGACACATCGTCCAAGGCGGGCCGGGTAGAGGTCTTGTAGGACTTCGACACATGAGACAGGTGGATCACCCGGCAGACTCTACCTTGGGCAGCGTTATCCGGGCGTGATCTGATTCCCGGCGCGGCCGTTGCTGTCTGCGCTGATCAGCTGCCGGTGGTCAGGGCCCGCAGCACCTCGGCGTGCAGGTGCGAGTTGGTGACGAGGGCGCTGGCAGTTGCCGGTCCGGCCGCCCCGCCGTCGATGCCGGTGAACGTTCCGCCGGCTTCCCGGACGATCGGGACCAGGGCCGCGACGTCCCACAGGTTGAGCTCCGGTTCGGTCGCGATGTCGGCGGCGCCCTCGGCGACGAGCATGTAGGAGTAGAAGTCGCCGTAGCCGCGGGTCCGCCAGCACCGGCGGGTCAGACCGACGAACTCCTCCAGCTTGCCGATCGCCTCCCACTCGGACAGGTCGGAGTAGCTCAGCGAGGCGTCCTCCAAGGCGCTCACCCCGGACACGGCGATCCGGCGGGCCGGACCGCCCTGGAAGGTGCTGAACGCACCGGAACCAGTCGCCGCCCACCACCGCCGGGACAGGGCCGGGGCGGAGACCACACCGACGACGATCTCGTCACCGTCGAACAGGGCGATCAGGGTGGCCCAGACGGGTACCCCCCGGACGAAGTTCTTGGTGCCGTCGATCGGGTCGACGACCCACCGCCGGGGTCGGGCCGACTCGCCGACCGCCGAGGCCCCGTACTCCTCACCGATGACGGCGTCCCCCGGCCGTTCGGCCTCGAGCACGGCGCGGATGGCCCGTTCCACCGCGAGATCGGCGTCCGAGACCGGCGTCAGGTCCGGCTTGGACTCGATCTTGAGATCGGCGGAACCGAAACGGTCCAGGCTGATCCGGTCGGCCTCGTCGGCCAGTCGCAGGGCCAGGGTCAAATCCTCGGCGTTGGTCACGGGCCAAGAATAGGGCCCCGCCCGCGGCACCGCGGAGCAGCACGCCCCCGGTCCCCCCGTGCCGACCTCCGATGGGCCATGATGGCCGGAAGAACATGGCAGTCCGGACCGGTCCCAGGGGGTTGGTGGATGGTTGCGCAGCGTCGTGCAACTGCATCACGATCGGCGCTGCCCGCTGCCCTGATCACGGCGACCTGGTTGTTCACCGGGTGCACGACCCCCACCGACATCTCCGGGTCCACCGGAGCCGGCACCACCCGGGCCGCCTCCTCGGCCGCCTCGTCGGTCCCGACCCGCAGCACCCCCGTCACCGCCGACCCGACCACGCCGAGTTCGGCTCCGACCGTGCCGACGGAGACCGGGGTCGTCACCCCGCGGGAACCCGGGATCACCCGCAGCTTCGGCGGGCCGGGTTCGAAGGTGGTCCGCACCGACTTCTCCGATGCCCAGACCGTGTTCTGGGACTGGGGAGGTGACGAGCGTTCGGGGAAGAGTGCCGACGGCACCCGTTGGTACCGGTTCGCCGATGGTTCGGAGTCCTTCTGGACCGACGTCGGGAACGTCTACACCGCCCTCGACGGGACCAAGTCCCTCTGCGCCTGGAGCGGACCCTGCGCCGACCTTCCCGGCGGCTGGCCGCGGGCCATCGATCGCCACCACCCCGCCGTCGCGGCGCAGGTGCTGGGCGGACGGATCACCGGCGACCCGCACATCCAGACCCAGGACGGCACGGCCTTCTCCACCCAGTTGGTCGGCGAGTTCGTGGCCAGGGAGGGCGATGACGGCCACGACATCCAGGTCCGGACCGTGCCGATGCCCGGACGGACCGATGTCTCCCTCGTCGGGGCCGTCGCCGTCTCCACCGGTGACCATCGGATCACGGTGACGAGCCATCCGACGGTGGAGGTCCGGATCGACGGGAAACTGCAGAAGCCGCCGGAGGAGTTCACCCAGGTGGACCTGTCCGACGACGCGACCGTCGGGGTGTGGGCCGCCGGCTCGCGGGAGGACATGAGCCAACGGTTGTTCACGGTCGCCGTGCTCTGGCCGGACCTGTCAGATGTGCACCTGTTCGTCTCACCGGTCTACGGGATCACGATGGCCACCCAGTGGCCCGAAGGCAGCTCCGCCCGGGGCCTGCTGGGCGACGCGAACGGCGAGGTCGCCGACGATCTGACCATCCGGGGCGGTGCGCTGACCCTGAACAGCGAGATCTTCGCCGAGTCCTGGCGGATCGCCGCCGAGGAGTCCCTGTTCGACTACCGCGACGGCGAGAACACCGAGACCTGGACCCAGCTGGCCTTCCCGTTCACCGATGCGGCGGCGATCGCCGGGGTGCGCAGGGAGGCCGAGCAGTCCTGTGCAGCCATCGGCAGCTCGAACCGGCACGCGCTGGACGCCTGCATCTTCGACGTCTCGGTCACCGGGGATCCTGGTTTCGTGCTCGGCCATCACCTCCTGGCCGATGTCGCCAAGGGGTACCAACGGGACCTGCGCCTGGCCTCCTGGCTCGACCAGCAGACCGGCAACTTCCCGGGGGCCGATCTCAGCCTCACCCAGGAGGACATCGCCGGAGCCCGTTCGTTGGCCGACGACGGGAGGGTCGACATCACCGTGAAGGCGGGACGATCCCACACCGTGACGTTCACCGTCGACGCACGGACCACCGTCCGGATCGCGGGCAACGACACCAGCTGCCTGGAGCAGCCCATCGGGGTCGGTGAAGCCGGCTACCAATTGTTCCGGGCCGACGGGACCCCGGTCTCGGCAGCCTGGTCGCCGTGCAGCGAAGGGTTGGGCACGCAGGTGCCGCCGGGTGAGTACTACCTCAAGTTCGCCGGTGCCGACGCCGGGAACCGCACCGACTTCGATGTGACGGTGCACCTCGGTTGATCTCCCCGGACCGGCGGAACACGGCAACGGAGCCCAACACAGCGTGTGCGGGAGCGTTACACACTCTGTGAGTGAGCTATCACTCCCCCAATTTGCTGCTGAGCAGACACCGTGACCAGGATAGTGGAGTGATGGACACCGCCAGGCGTTTTCGATGGGTGACCTCGTGGGCACATCGTGACCTGCGTCAACTCCCCCAGGCGCAGCGTCGGAAGGCCCTGTTGACCGGGGTGGCGATCCTTCTCGCGGTGATCGTTTTCTGCTTCACCGTGTACCAGTTGTTCATGGCGCACCACAGCCAGTTCGATCTGAAGATCTACTTCAATGCGATCAACATGTGGACCGACGGCGGGAATCTCTACGACTACGCGCAGCCTGATCCGGTCAACGGAATGCTGGGATTCACCTATCCGCCGGCGGCTGCACTGTTCATGTCACCGATGGGTTCAATGGCTTTGACCACCGTGGTGGTGCTGACATTCCTGGCCATCATGTCGGCGACCGTCGTGTGGGTCGCCATCCTGCTCCGCGAACGACTCTCGTTGCCGCGCCCGCAGTTCCTGTTGGTCGTCGGGATGGTCACCGCCGTTGCCTTCTGCTTCCAGCCGATGGCGCAGAACATTTCATTCGGTCAGATCAACATCTTCCTCGCCCTCCTGATATCGATCGACCTCCTGGTCCTGGATCGACGCAACAGCCGCTGGACCGGTATCGGAATCGGTATTGCCATGGCGGTGAAGGTGATTCCGGGAATCTTCCTGATCTACCTGATCGCCGCGCGGCGTTGGCGCGCCCTCGCCGTCGCCCTCGGCTCGGCCGCGGCCGTCACACTGTTCGCCGCGATCTTCGAGCCGAAGGAAACCTGGCAGTACTTCAGTTCCCTGTTGTGGGAATCGAGTCGGGTCGGCGTTCCCGACAACACGAGCAACCAATCGTTGAACGGGATCATCGCCCGCATCTGGGCGCCGTTGCCGCCCGACCGGATGGTGTGGGTACTGCTGTCGGCGGCCGTACTGGTGCTGACCTACCGCCGGGCCCGGGTCGCGCTGTCGGCCGGCGACCGCCTGGCCGCGATGACCCTGTTCGGGCTGCTCGGAGTGCTCGTGAGCCCCGTCAGCTGGATCCATCACGCGGTCTGGGTTCTGCCCTGTGGGCTCGTGCTGGTCTCGTCCCTCTGGGCGAACCGGCCGATGTCCCTCGGATCCCCGACCCACCTGGCCCTTCAACCTCCGCGCTCGCCCAAGGAGGTCACCCGGTGGTGGTACCTCCTGGCATTCACGGTGGTCGGAGTGTTGGTCTGGTACTTCGACACCCGCTCGTTCTTCGGTCTCCGCGGGAGCGATTACACCGGGGCAGGTCCGATCGCCATCATCGGCGGCAGTCTGCAGACGATCTGGATGGTCGTCGCGGTCGCCGTCCTGCCGATCCGCCGCCGGGGGCTGCGCCCGCAGGCCGAGGTCCCCCGTCTGGTGGGCGAACCGTCGGTCGAGCGAACGTAGCCTTTCAGCCGGTGCGGGTCGAGAGGTTGAGATCGGCCAGCGCCGTGATCACCCGCTGCGGGTCCTCGGCGATCCGGTTCAGGACGTACAACCACCATTCCCCGCCGAAGATGACGTACTCGCGGGTTCGGTAGCCCTCCGTGTGCAGGCGATCCAGCAGTTCTGTGCCGAGTCCGAGGAGCATCTCGAACTCGACCCGGTCCGACAGGAGTGCGTCCGGGTGCCGGGTGTTCAGCTCTTCGACCAGCTGTGTGACCAGAGAGTCGTCGTGGGTGGCGAAGGATACCCGGTGATCGGCGGACAGGATCCGCCCGGCCAACGACAGGTAGGCAGCGACCATCTCCGGGCTGTCACGTACATGGGCGACGTCCTCGGCCTCCAGGAACGCGCCTTTGACCAGGCGGATACGGCCCGGCAGTTCGAGGAGCCGCTCGAGGTCGGCCGGGCTGCGGTGCAGTCTGGCCTGCAGGGTGATCCCCAGCCGCCCGATGTCGGCCGACAGCTCCTCGTAGATGTCCAGGACCAGATCCGTCCGGTCGGAGCCTTCCGCGGAGATCATCAACTCGGTGCCCGCCGATTCTGTGGCCGCGGCCAACCGACGAACATGGGTGACGGCCAGGTCGCGGTCGACCAGGCTGCCCAGGTGTGACAGGTCGAAGGACAGGCTGCTGGGCAGGCCGGTCTGCACCACGGCACCGGCCACCTGCAGGAACACCTCGGCCTCGGAGTCGGCGAGCTCCTTCGAGCGGACGCTCTCACCCGCGTATTCGATGCTGGCCAGATGGCCGCGGCTCACCGCCTGACCGGCCACGCGAACCGCATCGTCCACGTCGTCGCCCGCCGAGTACCGCCTGGCCACCCGGGCGGCCAGCGGGGCGAGCGCCGGTGAACCCATCACCCGCCGTTTCAGGTCCTCGTCCAGCGCCCAGGCCCGCAGGGTGTCGGCCGCGATCTCGGTGTCGTTCCTGTCCGTCATCCCTGCAAGGTAGAACACTGCTCGCAGCTCCGGTCGGGGCGGCCCCGGCTCAGGCGGGACAGGCGTCGGTGCCGCGCGGCGGTGGTTGCCGGGCAGTGGTTCCCCGGGTGATACCGCAGCCGAGGCAGACCCGATCACCGGTGGGTGTACCACCGTCGTGCTCGAACACCCAACGCTGATGGGAGCAGCGCGGTGCACCGCGTCGACGCCATCGGTCCTCGATGGCCATCCACTGCCCGCGCTGAATCATCGGCCCCGTTGCCGGTAACGATTCGTCCACGATCCCCGTCCGATCATCGAGTTCGTCCGGCGGCAGCGCGGGACCGGGGCCGGTGGACGGGATCTGGGTGTCCACGGCGACGGAGGTCGGCCGCACACCGTGGGGGGTGCGCCGATCCGGGCTGACGGCAGGCGAGACGATTGGCTTCAACACATCTGCTCAGTATCCATAACTGGCAGTGTTCAAACGTGAATCCTCCGTTACACCTGTGCAAAAAGTGCACTCCGATGCGCGGGCAGCACAGCGCCGGTTTCGAGCCGGGAACCGCTCTGGTCTCAGCCCGGACGGCGGGTATGACGGTCGGCCCGGGTCGGGATCCCGACGACGCGCGACTCCCGCCCGATGGTGATCCGGGTGATCCCGGAATCGGTGAGATCGAAGCGCATCACCCCGGACCGCTCAACCTGCAGGTCGAAACGCACCTGCAGCCGGCTGTGCTCGTCCCGAACCCAGCGGACGACCAACAACACACCGGTCACGGGTCTGCGCCGGACGCTGGGATCCTCGTCGACGGACGCCGTCGTTGCCGACTCGCCACCGCGACTGGTGTCACCCTGATCAGAAAGGATCTGGCTCGCCCTGCCGAAATGCAACGTGACCTTTTGACCTACATCACAAGGGTTCAAGATCGGGTTCATACCTGTAGTGGTTCCCAAAGCGAGACCTTCCAGACCGATTCCCGCCGAAAGATTCCGCAGGACAGCTCCTATGCAGGTCCGGCCGCTGACAGTCCGACTTCCAGGACCGCGCAAGCCTTCTCCAACTTGTCACCCAGGTAGGTGCCGGGCAGACCACGGCGGCTGCGCGGGGAGCTGAAGGCGTTCCCTGCGTAGAAGGCGCTGATACCCAGGTCCTGAACCGCTTGCAGGGCCTCGACGGCCGAACGCCGACCGGTCGAAAGATGGGAAACGACAACAACAGCGGTCGCTCCGGTTGCCTGTGCAGCGGTGGTCAGCGTTTTCATCGACGTCCGGGCACCGAGCACCCGGCAGGACCAGCCGCGGTATCGCAGCAGGACGCTGAGACATTCGATGCCGACCGTGTGCAGGTCCCGCGGCCCGCATGCCAACAGGACCGGGCTGGAGGACCGGGGGGCGGGAGCGAAGGCGCTCTGTTTGTCCAGCCAGGCCCGCGCCGCCTCGGTGGTGAGGCGCTCCTGATCGACGTCACACCGACCGCTCTCCCACCAACTACCGATCTGTCGAAGGGACGGCAGGAGGACGTCGTCGATACAGCGGCCCAGACCCAGCAGCTCGGACGCAGCGGTGAGCTCCCGCCGGATCTCCGCGGAGTTCATCGCGTCGGAGGCAACAAGGATGCGGCGCACGAACTCCGCGGCCGGACCGGCCAGTCCCAGCAGCTCCCGGACCGAGATCGCCGCCACGCTGGCACGTTTGCCACGCGCGATCTCGTCCCGCATCAACCGTAAGGCATGCAGTTCCGTAGGCGTGTACCGGCGATGCCGTCCGGATTCCCGTGCACTGGGCGGGATCTGGTATCGCAGTTCCCAGGAACGCAGGGTCGGCATCGGAACCCCGAGGGCCTTGGCGGCCTCGGCGATCGGCACCCCGGTGCCCTCCTCCGGTTCAGTCATGGCACCAAACCTTCACATCCGAACTCTCGGGCGGTGGGCCTCGGCCGGTCCACTCTGCTGTGCTCCTTCACTATCCAACCTGCCCATGACCCGCACAAGCTATGCGCCCGTCCGCGACGACTTGCATAGTCTCAGCCGCCTGTCGCCGCGTGCGGCGGTGCAGGATGAGAGCACTTCGCCGCAGCTGAGCAGAAAGGTCTCGACATGGCATCCCTGAGTGCAGCCGATGTCATGTCGCGACTTTCGTTCCTGGCCAGGGAGTTGGACCGGCCGGTGGATCCGATCTCCTGCCGGCGACGGATCGTCGAACTGGCACCGAAACTGCTGAACTGTTCGGTGTGCGACATCGTCGCTGTCCACCGGTCCGGACGAAAAGCGCACGGCACCGGAGGTGTGGTGCTGGACGCGTCCTCCGACGATGCACTGAGTGTGATCTCCCTGGAAATCCTCACCAGATCCGGCGAGGGCCATCGACTCGCCAACAGCCTGCTGGCACCCGGCGGCAATCTCGTTGACCTCACCGAGCTTCGGGCCGGTTCGGATCCGAACCCGATGTACGCCAGGCAGATGATCAGTCGGACCGGTATCCGGGCCGAACTGGTGATGCCGTTGGCCGAGGTTGCGGGCTTCCACCTGTTGATCAGATTTCTCTACCGAGAGCTGCCGGAGAGTGCGGGCCTGGAGCTGGCCCCGTCCTTCGTCGACAGCGCCTCCCTCGCCGTGGCCCACTCCGAACTGCTGCGCAGTGTCGAAACCCTTCAGGCGGCCTTGATCAGCAACCGGCAGATCGGCATCGCGACCGGGATCCTGATGGCGCAACTCGGTGTGACGGCCGAGGACGCCTTCGCACGCCTCAAAGCCAGCTCGCAGAACCACAACCAGAAGCTGCGGACCACGGCCGACCACATCGTACGGACCGGGGAGTTCCCGACCAGAGGGCGTACGACCCACCAGGCAGTAAGAGCGGGAAAACCATGCTGACATCGCCGAGCCGTACCGGTCCTGTGTTCGACGACCCGACTCCTGTGTTCGACGACCCGACCGGGCGTTCGACAGGATCGCTCGTTGATCTCAACACCCTGTTGACCGAGGTCGGATCGGGGGACGTCACGGCCTTCAACGCCCTGTACGACCGGGTGAGCGCCAAGGTTTTCCACACGATCATCCGGGTGCTGGTCGATCGCTCGCAGAGCGAGGAGGTCTGCCAGGACGTCATGGTCGAGGTGTGGCGCAGGGCTGCACGATTCGATGCCACCCTCGGATCGGCGCTGCCCTGGATCCTGGCGATCGCCCACGCCCGGGCGATCGACCGGGTTCGGTCCTCGCAGAAATCGCGCGAACGAGACACCAACTACACCATCGCCAATCTGGAGCGGGACCGGGATGTCGTCATCGAATCCGTGGTGATCTCCCATGATCGGGAAATGGTTGCGCGGGCGCTGGCGACATTGACGGCCGCCCAACGGGAATGCCTGCATCTGGCGTACTACGCCGGTAAGACCCAGATCGAGATCGCCGAGCTCCTCCGGGTACCGCTCGGAACCATCAAGACCAGGACGCGCAGCGCGCTGGCGCGTCTGCGGGATCCGCTGCGGGCGGCGACCGCGCTGTAGGGTCCCACGGTTCTACGGGCGGTGCGCGCCCTTGCGGCCTGGGCAGATCGGCCTAGCCTGGGGTCAGGACGACCGACCAAAGGATGCAGACCATGACAGTCAAACCCGTCAAACAGCCCGGACCGGACCACCCGATCACCGTGAGCCCCAGCCCGGGTCGCGTCACGGTGTCGCTGGGTGGGAAGGTGATCGCCGACACCACCGAGGCCCTGACCCTGCAGGAGGCGAGCTATCCGGCGGTGCAGTACATCCCGATCAAGGATGTCGACCTGACGCTGCTGGAGCGCTCGGACAACGCGAGCTACTGCCCGTTCAAGGGGGACGCGAGCTACTACAGCATCCCGTCCGGCGGGGAGGCGGGCGTGAACGCCATCTGGGTGTACGAACACCCGCATGACGCGGTGGCCGAGATCAAGGATCACCTGGCCTTCTACCCGGATCGGGTGGAGATCTCCCAGTCCTGAGCTTTTTGACGATTTGGGTCCTGGATGGTCGGATTTCGACCATCTGGGACCCAAATCGTTCGTCGTGCGCCCGGTTTCGGCACGCCGGGCGGGTGCGGAACCCTTGACCGGCACGAATGGCCCACCGGTACGGTGACCCCTTCCGCACCCCGGGGGGAACCATGAGCACACCACTGTCGTCGGCAGGGCCCGACAACGCCCCGACCACCGCGACCGGAACCGGCCCATCCACCGCCACCGACCACATCCGCGACGAAGTCCGCGAACTCATCCGCCGACGCGGCATCGACCCCGTCACCGACCCCCAAGCCGCCCGCGACCTCGTCAACGAAGTCACCGACGTCTACGAAGAACGCGCCGCCACCTCCACCCTCCCCACCCTCATCGACCGCACCGAAACCACCCGCGAGGTCTACGACACCGTCGCCGGCTACGGCCCCCTCCAACGCTTCCTCGACGACCCCGAAATCGAAGAAATCTGGGTCAACCAACCCGGCACCGTCTTCACCGCCCGCAACGGCCGATCCGAACTGACCACCACCATCCTCGGAGCCACCGAGGTCCGCGACCTCATCGAACGCATGCTCAAACCCTCCGGCCGCCGCCTCGACCTCTCCTCCCCCTTCGTCGACGCCCTCCTGCCCGACGGATCCCGCCTGCACGCCGTCATCCCCGACATCACCCGGGCCCACGTCTCCTTGAACATCCGCAAATTCGTGGTCGCCGCACACTCCCTCGACGACCTCGTCAGCCGAGGCTCCCTCACCCTCCACGCGGCCCGCTTCCTCGAAGCCGCCGTCACCGTCGGCCTGAACATCATCGTCGCCGGCGGCACCCAGGCCGGGAAGACGACGCTGCTGAACACCTTGATCAACTCCATCCCGGCGGCCGAGCGGGTGGTGACCTGCGAGGAGGTGTTCGAGCTGCGACCTCAACTGCCCGATGTCGTCGCGATGCAGACCCGCCAGCCGAACCTGGAGGGCCATGGGGAGATCAAGCTCCGGCGGTTGATCAAGGAGGCACTGCGGATGCGGCCGAGCCGGATCATCGTCGGTGAGGTGCGGCAGGAGGAGTCACTGGATCTCTTGATCGCGTTGAACTCCGGGCTGCCCGGCATGTGTTCGGTACACGCCAACTCCGCCCGCGAGGCCGTGATCAAGCTCTGCACCTTGCCGCTGCTCGCCGGCGAGAACGTCACCGCCGGATTTGTGGTGCCCACCGTCGCGGCGTCGGTCGACCTGATCGTCCACGTCGGCATGGACCACACCGGAGCGCGCACCGTCCGCGAAATCGTCGCCCTCCCCGGACGGGTGGAGAACGGCATCGTCGAAACCACCGACATCTTCACCACCCAGGACAACGAACTCGTCCGGGCCGAAGGCTATCCCCCACACCTGGAACGCTTCGTACGTCACGGCATCGACCTCAGCGAACTGCTCACCCGGCGGGAAGGCGAGCGCGGACGGCACGCACAGGCCGGCTGACGCAGCCTGGCCGCGTTCATTTTTGCGACCAGATCCCTTGTCCGCTATGAGACCATTCTTTCCCGTGATCGAATCTGCGGAAGAATTTGTGCGTCTTCGTTCCAGTACTGATCCAGCTGAGTACCACCGCGCTGCTCATGAAGCTGCCGAAGAGCCCGTCTGGTTGGACGTCATCGATCGGTTCCCTGACTATCGGTGCTCGGTTGCTCACAACAAGACCGTCCGCGGATCTGTCCTTCTTCTGCTTGCCGAAGATCCTGACCCAAGAGTGCGGTGGACGGTAGCCATGAGGCGAGCATGTCCTGCCGATATTTTGATCAAACTCGCGACCGACCCCGACTTCAGCGTGCGCGACCGGGTCGCCTGGAACAAGAAAGCCCCTCGGGCCGCTTTGGAGGTCCTTTCGGCCGATCCGGAGTACCGCATTCGAGAGGTCGCTCAGGCCCGCATGGATCAGATGTCCGGGAGAGCGCATACGAGCCGCCGACCCGCCGCAAGTGACACGGCAGGACCTACTACGTGTCACTTAGAGCCTTAAGTGACACGCAAGCGTATCGTGGTGTCATGTCCGAGCCGACCGCCGTAGTTCCCTGGCCTGCATTGACGTGGGAACCACAGACCTGGGAGGCACCCGCCGAGTACGGTGCCACCAGGCGCGAACGCACGGCTGGCCGCGCCTACCGCAGCGCGATCGCCGCTGAAATTGCGGGCCTTCCCCTCGCCCTGCCCGGTTGGCTGGCAGCAGAGCTGGACGATGCCACCCAACAGATCGTCCGATTCGTCGCGGAAGACGCGCACCAGATTGGCGGGCTGACCGCCGTACTGATCAGGTCGGAGTCGGCATCCTCCTCTCAGATCGAACAGATCACCGCCTCCGCGCGCGCCATTGCCGAGGCCGAGATCACGGGGCGGGGCTCGGGAAATGCCGCGGTCATCGCGGCGAACGTGACCGCCATGTCCGCCGCACTCGCAGATGACGCGCCACTGGACGGCGAGCGGATCGTCAACGTCCAGCGGACACTGCTCGCCGACCATGCCCCGCATCTCGTTGGATGGCGCACCGGACCCGTCTGGATCGGCTCCGGCTCCAGCACTCCGGCCACCGCCGACTACGTTGCCCCCGACCACACCCGCATCGGCGAGTCGATCGACGACCTCGTCCGCTTCATACAGCGGGACGACCTCCCGATCCTCGCCCAGGCGGCGATCGCGCACGCGCAGTTCGAGACAATCCACCCGTTCGCGGACGGGAACGGCCGAACCGGCCGAGCACTGGTCCAAATGATCTTGCGTCGCAAGGAGATGACCCGCTCGAGCGCGATACCGATCAGCGGTGGGCTGCTCGTCGACAAACGAGGATATTTCGACGCGCTCACGGCGTACCGGGCCGGAGATGCGGCACCAATCATTTCGGCTTTCAGCGCCGCATCAAGTCGGGCCGTCCACCAAGGCACCGCTCTGGCCGAACACATCACCGAGATCACCGGCGGATGGCGCTCAATCGTCAAGGCACGCAGCGACTCGGCGGTCTGGAAGGTTCTGGAGGTGTTGCCAGCAACGCCGGTCGCAGATGCCGCGATGTTGGCTTCGGCAACCGGTCGCGACGCGCGCAACATCCATCGTGCGCTCCGGCAGCTCACCGAGGTCGGCATTCTCGTCGAGAACAGGCATCACAAGTCCCGCCGGATACTGTTCCGGACCCCCGAGATCCTCGCCGCCCTGGATGAATACGCGGAGCGGTTCGGCCGCCGGGAAAGCTGATCGCCGGTTGCGTCAGCGCCTGGTCCGGGTGCGCAGGCCGCTCCAACCGCCGGCCAACGTGGTGTCTGGGAGAATTCGGGATCAGCTCGACACATCGGCGACCCGTGGAACCCGAAGGAGCAGCCCTGATGTCCGATCCCCTGGCACCAATGCACCGCGCGTTCAGCACACCGGCGAACCGCCGTGCCACCCGGTGGTGGGGTGCGGCGATCGCCGGGCTCACGATTCTCACCGGCTGCAGCTCGTCTCCGACCCCGTCCCCTGGAACGGGTGCGACAACCTCACCAGGGACGACCGGCTCCACCACCCACCAATCCAGCAGCGCGGCGCCGGCTCCGTCAGGTTCGGCGTCATCGTCCGCATCGGCATCTGTCACCGATTCGACTGCGGCGCTGTCCGGTGAACCGCGGTCCTTGACCGACGGTCTCAACCTCCCGTGGTCCGTCACCTTCGTCGACTCCACGGCTCTGATCAGCGAACGTGACACCGGCCGGGTCCTGGAACTTCTGTCCGACGGCTCCACCCGCGAGGTCGCCACCATCGGCGGCATCGTGCACGGCGGCGAGGGTGGACTACTCGGCCTGGCCGTCCGCGCCAAGCAGCTGTTCGCCTACTCCACCGGGGAGAACGGCAACCGGATCCAGAAGTTCGACATCACCGGCGCAGCAGGCTCTTACGGGCTGGGCACACCGACCACCATCCTCGATGGCATTCCCGCGGCCGGGAACCACAACGGCGGTCGGATCGCCTTCGGGCCGGACGGCATGCTGTACGCCGGCGTCGGAGATGCGGGTGATCGGCCGAATGCCCAAGATCTGGCGTCACTCTCGGGCAAGATCCTGCGAATGGATCTCGACGGCACCGTACCGACCGACAATCCTTTCCCCGACTCGCTGGTCTACAGCTACGGTCACCGGAATGTTCAGGGATTGGCATGGGCCGCCGACGGCACCATGTTCGCCAGCGAGTTCGGCCAGAACACCTGGGACGAGCTGAACATCATCGTGCCGGGTGGCAACTACGGCTGGCCGACGGTCGAAGGTATCGCCGGTGCCGAGGGTTTCGTCGATCCGGTCCAACAGTGGAGTCCGGACAAGGCCAGCCCGAGCGGGATCGCCATCGTTGACGGCACGGTGTTCATCGCGAATCTGCGTGGTGAGATCCTCCGCGCTGTGCCGGTGGCCGACCCCACTCAATCGACCGATTACTACACCGGTGTGTACGGGCGCATCCGTGACGTGGTCCCCGGGCCGGACGGCACGGTGTGGTTCCTGACCAACAACACCGGTTCCCGAGGAGAGCAGCGCGACGGGGACGACCACCTCTACAGCGTCGATCTCAGTCGCTGAGCCGATCTGACCGCGCTCCGTCTCGACAATCGCGCTGGTTGCAGCGTGCGCGATTGTCGGTGCGGAGCGCGGTCAGAAGGGGGGTGGGGTCAGCGGTTCGAGTGGGTAGGGGTCGTTGGGGTTGGCGGTGGGGGCCGGTGCGGTGCGGGTGGTGCCCAGGGGTGAGCGGACGGTGGTGGTCTGATCCGGATTGGTCGTGATCGCCCAGCCCGGGGTGTGACGGAGGTGGTGGTGCCGGGTGCACAGGCAGCGCAGGTTCCGGGGGTCGGTCGTACCACCCTGGGCTTGTCCGGGGCGGTATTCGATCTCGTGGTCCAACTCGGACAGCATCGCGGGTTGGTGGCAGCCGGGCCACCGGCAGGTCCGGTCCCGGGCGCACACGTAGTCGATGAGAGCCTGTGTGGGTCGGTATCTGGTTCTGCCAAGATCCAGCAGGACCCCGGTGTGTGGGTCGGTGATCATCCGATACCAATCCCCGCCCAGCGAGATCGCGCGGGCTTGGAAGGCGGTGATCGGACCGTACCGGTCCAAGGAACCGGGCTGGTCGTCGAGGCCGATCAGGGTGGTGGCGGCGAGGGTGACGTTGATCCGCGGTGTGGTGCCGTTCTGCAACGGAAACGGATCCGGGCGGCCCTGGGCACCCGGGATCCCGTCCGGGACGGACCACACATCATCGGGATGGGCCTCATCAGCGGCAGCACCGGCAAACGGATCTGGTGCCTCCGGTGCAGGGTCTGTTGCCGAACAAGTGATATCGGGTGCTCCTGACGAACCAGACTCGGTATCCGGTGGCGCGTTTTCTGACACTTCCACGGCGTGTCCCGTCAGATAAGGCACCACCGGTTCGAGAGTCCCGGGCGCGGAAGTGCCTGCTGCGCAGGTGGTATCGGGTGCGGCGGACGGCTCGGCCGGGCAGGCATCCGATGGCGCGTTTTCTGACGTCTTCTCGGCGTGTCCCGTCAGAAAGGGCACCGCCGGTTCCGGGGTTCCGGAGGCGGGGGCCGTTGCGCGGGTGGGGTTCTTGTACACGAACTGGCCGGTCGCGAGTACCTGTTGGAACATCTCGACCATGACGTCGACCCGGCGGGCGCCGACCGGGCGGTCATCCCCCGGAACCTTGGCGTGGGCCATGGCCTGGCAGGTCTGGAAGATCGTCTCGATGTCCTGCGCAGCGGAGAACACCGTCAACGACCCCATCCCATCCCCCAACGGGCAACGGGACACGTACCGTCGGGCCACGGCCTTGCGATGACGGTCCTCCGCACCCTTCGGATCCAGCGAGATCACCGCCGCCTGACACTTCCTCCGCAACATCGGAACATTCCACCCGTCCGCGTCCGGCAACACCGCCGCCTCCACCGCCGGGTAGATCGCCGGGTTCGCATCCCGCACCGCCTCGATCACCGTCCGGGCCTTACCCCAGGTGATATGACCAGCCGACAAACAGGCCAGGGTGGAGGGGAGTTTCTCCACCAACATCTCACC
>QXCQ01000091.1:112570-206951 GCA_003576535.1 Nakamurella silvestris
CACAGCATCAACAGACGTCATGAACGAAGATCCCCTCCCGTGAGAAGTACCGCACCCCTTGCGGTATCACCACATCATACCGCCGGACTCGAACATGTGTCCAGACCTTTACCTAGACAATTTAACCGCGCTCCTTCCCGACATCCGCGCGCGTTCCAGCGAGCGCGGTTGTCGGCACGGAGCGCGGCTGCAGGCAGCAGGCCGGGTGCGCGGTCAACGGCTGCCGAATGCGTCGGCGGCCCGCCCTCCGGCACTCGCCGCGGCAAATATCTTCCCGCACACGCTGTTCGCTTCCACGCATCAAACAACGTGCGCGAAGCACAACACGGTGTGCGGGAACCGGCCAACGCCCCAAGGAACAACACGGTGCGCGGGAACCGGCTAACGCCGCAAGGAACGCACGGTCAGGATCTGCTCGGACCGCCCCACCGGCCCGTCGACGTCGTGCAACACGGAACTGGTCAGCCCATGGCCGTCCGCACCGAACACGACGGTCGTGTCGAGGCCTACCCAGCGTCCGCGCGGCCGCCGATACAGATGAATCGTCAGATCCACATTCGGGAACATCCAGTCCTTCGGCGACTCGCGCACAGCCACCCCGTTCGCCGTGTCCACCAGGCCGATGAAACGGGCCAGCTCCGAGGCCGGTTCGTCGGCGAAGAACGGCGTCTCGGTGGTCAACCACACCCGGGTCCGCCCCGGCACCGGCACCTCGCAAGGGCGGACATCAAGGGAGGCCACAAAGCCCCCCGACCAGACCGGATCGAGGATGCCGCGTGGGAGGTCGTCGGGTGGGGGCAACGGGTCGGGGAACCCCCCCGCCACCGAGCTGGTGTCCTGCACCGACAGCAGCCAGGCCCTGGCTTGCAGGACCGCCCTCCCATCGGCGATCACCGTTGCCTCAAGCAGTTCGATGGTTCGCCCGGGCCGGGCCACCCGGACCTGCACCTCGAACTCGATCGCCGGCAGTTTGCCCAGGATGTCGAAGCTCACCCGGGCGTACATCAACGACGAGGAAGCCCCGTCACCGAGAAACCGCTCCATAGCGTCGATCACGGCCCCGGACACCGGTGCCATGTGCAACTCGTCATCGGCCCAGGCCCCACCGGCATGAACCGTCGGGCGGTAGCGAGAGGGACCGGTTCGCTCGAAGTAACTACTGGTCAAAACTAGTACACCTTCCGAGAGTGCGCGCAAATCGCCACCACGCCGATCGAGACCGCAGGATCCCGCGGCCGGTCCCCACCCTACGCAGCGGTCCGACCGCCGTCCGTGTCCACACCAGGCACCCCTGTCCCCCGAGTTCATCGAACAGTGGTGTGATGGAGCCAGACGCTGCACCCGCCAGGAGGACTACCGTGACACCCGCTGATTTCACCCGCTGGATCTCCTGGGTCGACGAGCTCGACACCAACGAGGTACCGCGATGCATCACCTTGATCAGTCATGGATCCGTCGAGGACGCCGTCACAGCCTTCCGTGCCGGACCGGAAACACCGCGGCCGGACGAGGACGAAGACACGGAGGTCGACTTCGAGGACTGGAGCGACGAAGAAGATCAGGGCTGGAACGACGAGGAAGGGCCGGTCGAGTTTCATCAGCTCCCCTCCGGGACGGTGGTGCTGGAGGACAACGGCTACACCGGGTCCGCCGGCAAGATCCTCGCCGCCGCGTCGCAAGGCCGCCGGGCCGCCTCCATGTACTGGAGCATCAACGCCGACTGCACCCTACTGCTGGCCGAGAACGGCAGGATCCTGTGCTCGGTCGAACCTCTGTCCATCGAATTGCCCTAGGAGGAAGACTCTCTCGACGGAGTGTGGTACGGCGACGATCCACGTGTACTCCTCCCACTGATGGACGGTTTGCAGTTCGAGGAGGACTGGATCGCCGCTGCGCTCACGGTGATCGAAAGGTTCACCGGTGTGGTGATGACCGAACAGATCTGGGATCCGCAGCTGGAACGGACCGCGCCGATCCGGATGGTCCCGCGCCCGACCCAGGAGGACTACGACACCTCCGAGGACACCTCTCCGATCGCCGACCCGGCGATCGAGGACCCGACGACCGACAACCAGGCGACAGACGTCAGCGGGCAGGCACCGGTCGAGCGACCCCGGACTGTCCGGTCCGACCTGCCCATCGGCCCGGGAACACTGTGGGCCACAACGCTGTACGGAGGCCCCGACGGGCTGGGTCACCCGGCCGCGTGGCAGCTTCCGGGAATACGGGACATCCGCTCGCACACAGAGGTCGGCGGCGCGCATTTCGTGGTGAGAACCGATGGCACACTCTGGGTGTGGGGGAACAACGAGCGCGGCAGGTTGGGACTCGGGCACAACCAGCAGGTCCACAGTCCCATCGAGGTGCTGGGTCTCGGCCGGGTCAGCGGGGTCAGTGTCGGGGCCGAAACCACCTACGCCGTTACCGATGACGGTGTGGTGTGGGCCTGGGGCCGCCCGTGGCGAGGCACGCTCGCCGACGGAGTGACCAGGAAATCCATGACACCGGTCCCGATCCCGGGGCTGCGAGACATCTCATCCCTGTACGGCAACGACGACACCCGTTTCGCCGTCACCTCTTCCGGGGAGGTATGGGGCTGGGGTGACGGCACCAGCGGCAGGCTCGGTGACGGAGCCGAGCACAAATACCCGATCAACGAACCGGTCCGGGTCGCCGGGATACCCCCGGTCGCCGAGCTGAGCCTCTCCCGGGAGACCGTTACCGCCGTCACCCGTGACGGATCGGTGCTGGTCTGGGGAGGGACCTACTGGGCTCAGGTCGATCCCGGGTCATCCACCCAGGCGGTGCGAACGCCCACCCCCATCGACGATCTCGCCCAGGCAGTAACCGTCTCGAACGGTTGCGCCCTGCGATCCGACGGAACGGTGTGGATCTGGCGGCAGGTGCCCGGTGAACGGCTGGAGCTGGATGCCGAGGACCACGAGGGAGGGAGCTATTACTCTTCCAGCACTTTGGTCGCCGGCCTCGCGGAGGACGAGATCGCCCAGTTGAGTCCCGAAATGCGACGACAGTACCTGGATCTGTTGGCTTCTCTGACCACGAATGATCCTGAGCCGTGGACACTCGATGCATCCGGCGAGAAGGAGCCGGTCATCTGGTCCCAGGACTTCGACTTCGTGCGTCGACCCCGCCGACAATCCAAACCGAAAACCGCGACAGAGGATGCGTACTTCCCTCGTCCGGATGGCAACGACGGGAACCAAGAGGGCTTCACGCCCCGGTTCCAGGCACAGCAGGTTCCCGGCCTGACCGGGGTGACGGCGATCTCCAGCGGCGCCGAACGCACCTACGCACTACGGTCCGACGGCACGGTCTGGACCTGGGGTCCCGGCGAGTGGCGGGGGCCGGAAACCGAACCCTCTGCCGCGGAGCCATTCCCGGTACACATTCCGGGACTCGACGGTATCGTCACCCTCGCCGAAGACGGCCGCCCCTACGCCATCGGGTCGGCCGGAACCGTGTGGACCTGGGTCGGCAACCCGGGCGCGGCAGACGGTCCGCGGCGTCTGATCGCCCACGTTCCGGAGTTCACCGGGGCCGTTGCCGTCACCGACGACGGCCCTACCCTGTACGTCGTGAAGGGCTGACCCGGCCCCAGAACCCACAGTTCCCGCGCACCGTTTCCGGATCGGCGCACCCTGCATGCTGCGCCGATCCACGTACGGTGCGCGGGAACAAGGCAATCAGGGAACGAGAATGGCCCGCCCGGCGACCTTGCCGTGCTCCAGATCGGCAAAGGCCTGCTCGAACTTCTCCAGCGGGTAGGTCAGGTACTCCACGGTCAGTTTGCCCTGCTGCGCCAGCGCGATGACCTGCAGCTGGTCCGCCCGGGTCCCGCCGTAGGAGCGCTGGACGTTGACGCCCCACGGCACCGAGCTCGCGTCCGTACCGGCGACGAACGGGAAACTGCCACCGCCCAGACCCACCAGCCGGATGACACCCTCGGGTGCGACGATCTGGATGGCCAGGTCGACAGTCGGCTCCACACCGACGAAGTCGAAGACCGCGTCCGCACCGTAACCATTGGTCTCATCGAGAACCCGTTGTGCGGCTGATGAATCACTCTTGAGCACCAGATCCGCGCCCAGCTCGCGGGCGATGGCCAGTTTGGACTCGTCGTTGTCGATCGCGATGATCCGCGCCCCCGTGGTGGCTTTGAGGATCTGCAGACCCATGTGTCCCAGACCGCCGACCGCGATCACCACGGCCGTGGAGCCGGGGGTCAGCCGGGACCGGGCGCTGTTGATCGCATGCATGGGCGTCACACCGGCATCGGCCAGCGGAGCAGCGGCAATCGGGTCGAGATCGCCGATCTTGTCCAGGTGACGGGCGTTGACCTTCATGTACTCGGCCATCCCGCCGTCCGGGCCGATACCCGGGGTGGTGGGGAACATGGTGCGGCTGCCGGCCACCTCGCAGGCGTTGTCCCGGCCCTCGACACAGGCCCGACAGCGACCGCAGGCCCAGATGACGCTCACCAGTACCGCATCACCCTTGGTCAGATCGGTGACATCGGAGCCCACCTTCTCCACGTACCCCGCAGCCTCGTGGCCGACGGTGTTGCCGAAGAACGGCCAGGTCTCGTCCATCTGAAGGATGTGCAGATCCGAATGGCACAGGCCCGCGCCCGCCACCTTGACCAGGACATCCTCCGGTCCGAGTTCGGGGATCGGAACGTCCTGCAGTTCGATTTTGCCCGCGCTGACCAGCTTGAGTGCACGCATCAGATTTTCCTCCTTGAAGCCGATGGGGTGACATGTCCGATGCTACGCCGCTATACGACAGGTGTCAGATAGATGTGACCTACGGATACGCTGTGAGCATGGACCCACGGACGACGAGATCACGGACCGCGCTGGTCGCGGCCGTCTACCGCCTCGCCTCCAGTCGGGACATCTCCGAGATCACCGTCGCCGAGATCACCCGCGAGGCCGGGCTGACCAGGGACACCTTCTACCGTCATGCCAGCGACCCGGTGGATCTGCTCGCTACCGCCCTGCACGCCGAACTGGCCGTGGACATGGCCGGATTCCATCGATTGCCCGCCACCGGGAACGGTGACGGCACCAGTGTTTTCACCGAACCGACCCGGGCCCTGCTGACCCACGTGGCCGCCCACGCCTCGGTCTACCGCCAGTCCGCCGGCGGCAGACTCGGCGACCGACTTCGTGCGGTGCTGATGGAGACGGCGCGCGACATCCTCGCCTCACATCTGCGGGGGCACCCGGAAATCGCACCACCGCAGCTCCCCGCCGACGATCCGCGCGCCTTCGACATGGTGGTCGCCTACGCGGCCGGCGGCACCATCGCCGCCGTCGAGACCTGGCTGGCCCACGGCGACATCACCGACATCGATCAGGCCGTCGGGATCATCCTCAGCGCCGCGCCGCAGTGGTGGCTCGGCTGAGCAGGTCCACCCGAAGACCGTCCCAACCCGAGCCGACCCAACCCGAGCCGACCCAACCCGAGCCGCCCCAACCCGAGCCGTCCCAACCGGAGCCGAACCGACCGGAGCCGACCCGCCCAGGAGCCGTCATTCCGGCCGAGGTGTGGCCAGCACCCCGTTGAGCAGGGCCTCCACCGCCCAGTGGTTCCGCTGGGTCCCGTTGCCGGACAACAGGTCGGGGCCGAGCCGGGCGATGTGCGGGTACTTCGCACCGTCGACCGCCTCGATCTGCGACGTCAGAACCGACAACGACTGGGCGGCACCGCCTCCCACCCCCTCGTCATCCTGATGCTCGGCATGTTCGACCACCTCGGCAGTCGCGTGCAGCAACAGCATGTCCACCGCCCAGGCCGACTCCCGATCCGGTACCCCGCCCGCAGCAAGGGCTCCCAGGACGGCGTCGACGACCATCAGGTAGTTCGGTCCGCTCAATTGGGTGGTCAACGCGATCCGCGCCAGCTCCGGCTGCCGGTACAGCGCCCGCCGGTACTCGTCCAGCAGTGCCTTGATCCGCGATCGCCAGTCCACCGAGGGCCGGTCCACGGAAGCCTCCGCAGATGCAACGACCGGTTCCAGGAAGGCGTCGATGAGCTGCCCGTGCAGATCCTCGGCATTGCGGATGTACACGTAGAGCGAGGCCGGACCGGTGTCGAGCTCGGCGGCGATCCGCCGCAGGGTCACCTTGCGCAGGCCCTCCGACCGGAGGATCCCCAACGCGACGTCAATGATCCCCTCCCTGGTCAGGGGGGCCTTGGCCGGGCGCTCCCGGCGACTGCGCGGTGTCGTTCCCTGGCTCACATTCACGATTCGAGCCTACAGGAAACTTGATCGGGACGAACATGTTCGTTACGATCGTGTTCGTCAAATGGAACGGGGACGATCGGCGGTCGATCACCTCGCGTTCTGCGAAAGGCGATTGTGATGTCCACTCCCCTTGTCTCCCCCACCTCCCCGGCCGTCGACCCCTCCCGGCTGACCGGTCGGCTGCGACTGATCCTCGCGGTGGTCCTGCTGGCCGATGTCCTGGATCTGATGGACTCGACCATCACCAACATCGCCGCGCCCACCATCACGGCCGACATCGGCGGCGGTCAGTCCCTCATCAAATGGCTCGGCACCAGTTACGCCCTCGCCCTGGGGGTTCTGCTCGTGCTCGGCGGCAGGCTCGGCGACCGGTACGGCAAACGCCGGATGTTCCTGATCGGCATGACCGGCTTCACCATCGCCTCGGTGCTGTGCGGTGTCGCGGCCGATCCGGCCCTGCTGATCGTCGCCCGCCTCGTGCAAGGCGGATTCGGCGCCCTCCTCATCCCGCAGGGCATCGGCATCCTCACCTCCACCTTCCGCCGGGAACAGTTCCCCCGGGCCTTCAGCGCATTCGGGCCGGTCATGGGCGCTTCCGCGGTCCTGGGACCGATCGTCGCCGGATTCATCATCGACGCCGACCTCTTCGGTCTGACCTGGCGACCGATGTTCCTGATCAACATCGTTCTCGGCGTGGTCGGCATCATCGCCGCCGTCAAGCTTCTCCCGAAGGACGAACCGACGAGCACCGCCAGGATCGACGGCCTCGGGTCCGGTCTGCTCGGCGCCAGCATGCTCGGTCTGATGTTCGGCCTGATCGAAGGATCCACCGACGGCTGGACCACGGGCCCGATCCTGAGCCTGGTCGGCGGTGTGCTCTTCTTCGTCGGCTTCGCCATCCGTCAACGGCACGCCAAGGATCCGCTGATCCAGCCCTCCCTGCTGCGCAACCGCGGGTTCACCGCCGGTCTGTTGCTCGGCCTGGGATTCTTCGCCGCGGTCAACGGTCTCTCCTTCGTCATCTCCCTGTTCTTCCAGACCGCCCTCGGACTCAGCCCTTCCCAGGCGGCCTTCGGACTCGGCCCGCTGATGATCGGCATCATCGGCGCCTCCCTCGTGTGTCGACCGCTGATCGCCCCGCTCGGCCGGAACCTCGTGATCATCGGTCTGGCCGTCACCCTCGTCGGGGCGATCGGGGTGTGGGTGACGGTGACGGTCCAGGGAATGGGTTCCACCGCGTGGGCGCTGGCTCCGTCGGTGTTGATCCTCGGTCTCGGGATGGGGGCGTGCTTCTCCAGCATCTACGACATCGCCATCGGTGACATCGATCCCAGCGAGGCCGGCAGCGCCAGCGGTGCCCTCAGCGCCGTCCAGCAGTTGGCCGGCGCGATCGGTTCGGCGATCGTGACCACCCTCTACTTCTCCCAGGAACGCAGCCATGACGCCGCCCACGCCATGACGGTGAGTGTGGCCGTCGTCGCCGGAATCACCGTGCTGTGCCTGGCCCTCGTGCGATTGCTGCCGAAGAAAGCACCGGCAGAGGAGTTCTGAGCGGGCGCTGTCGGCGATTCCGTGGAGAAATCATGGTTCTGACGTCCGGCCGATGGCAGGGTGTGGGACATCGGGACCATGGTGCCCGGACCGAACCGCCGTGTATCGGCGGCAGCAACTGATGCGACAGAAGAGGTAGAACCAGGTGGAATTCCTGATGGTGGCAGTGGTCGGGTTGCTCGCGATCGCGCTGGCCCAGACCCTGGGTGACCGACTGCGAGTGGCCACACCGCTGCTCCTGGTGGCCGTGGGCATCGGGGTCAGCCTGCTCCCGTTCATCCCGGACGTGGACATCGACCCCGAGTGGATCCTGGCCGGTGTGCTTCCGCCCCTGCTCTACTCGGCCTCCGCGTCCATGCCGACCATGGACTTCCGTCGGGAGTTCCGGGCGATCGGCAGTCTGTCCGTGGTGCTGGTCGTCGCCAGCTCGGTGCTGCTCGGCCTGTTCTTCACCTGGGTGATCCCAGATCTGAGTCTGGCCTGGGGCATCGCCCTCGGAGCCATCGTGAGCCCGACCGATGCGGTGGCCACCACGATCGTCAAACGCATCGGCGTCTCCCCGCGGGCGGTGTCGATCCTGGAGGGTGAGAGCCTGCTCAACGACGCGACGGCCCTTGTCCTGCTCCGCGCCGGCATTGCCGGTGCGGCGGCATCGGTCTCGGTGTGGCACGTGTTCGGCCAGTTCGTCTTCGCCGTGGTCGTCGCGGTGATCATCGGTTTCATCGTCGGCAGGGTTAACCTCTGGGCCCGCTCCAAGGTCGAGGACCCGACCGTCAACACCGTTGTCTCCTTCACCGTCCCGTTCCTGGCCTCGGTACCCGCCGAAGAGCTCGGCGCCTCCGGTCTGGTTGCGGCAGTCGTCGCCGGGCTGGTCACCGGAAGTGGTGCGGCAAGGGTGCTCTCACCCGGTCATCGACTGTCCGACAGCCAGAACTGGCGCGCCATCGAGGTCATCCTGGAGGGCACCGTCTTCCTGGTGATGGGCCTGCAGCTGTCGAAGATCATCGGCGATGTGCACACCGAACACCAGGGAGTGGGCACCGCCATCGGTATCGCCGGTGCGGCCCTGTTCCTGACGATCCTGATCCGAACCGCCTATGTCACCCCTTTGCTCCTGGGCCTGAAACGCCGGGCCAGGAGGAGTGAACGTCTGCGTCCGCGGATCAGCGACCTCCAGGAGCGGCTCGCGGATCCGGAAACCGCTGCGGCCAACCTCGTCCGGCCGGCCGACCCCACCCGTACCCCGCGCAAGACACCGCGCCCTCGACCGGAGCCCTCCCCGGAGCGGGTCGAACGGTTCCGGACCCGGCTTCGCCGTGGGATCGCCGACATCGACTACCTGCTCGCCAAACCGCTCGGCTGGCGCGAGGGCACCGTGGTCGTCTGGTCGGGGATGCGTGGGGCCGTCACACTCGCGGCGGCGCAGACCCTCCCGGCCGACACCCCGAACCGGTCCCTGCTGGTGTTCATCGCCTTTCTGGTCGCGGCCGGTTCGCTGCTCATCCAGGGGGGCACCCTGACAACCGTGGTGAAATGGGTCAAACCGGCCGGCACCGACCACGAGGCCGAGCACGAGGAGCGGGTGCAGCTCATGCAGATGCTCATCGAGGCCGCCGCTTCGGTGACGGACGAGCCGCCGTTGCGGCCGCCGCTCATCGGCCAGGTCGAGGCTGCGGGTCGGACGATCCCGGCGGACGACGAGGAACAGCAGGCACTGCGGCGCACAGTGAAAGGCCGCCAGTTGGCCATCATCCGGGCTCAACGCACCGCACTCCTGGACGCCCGCGACGACGGTGTCTTCAGCGCCGGCGTGCTGAACTCGGCCCTGAAGGTTCTGGACGCCGATCAGATCAGTATCGAACTCCGCGGGGGACCACCGGAGGAGGACTGACGGTGCACCCGGTACCGTCCTGACATGACCACCCTCGACCTGACCCCCGACGAACTGCTGACGACCACCCGCACGGTCCGCAAGAGACTCGACCTGCAGCGACCGGTTCCGCTGGAACTGATCACCGAATGCATCGAGATCGCGCTGCAGGCACCGTCGGGCTCCAATCGACAGGACTGGCACTGGCTGGTGATCACCGACGAGGAAAAACGTCGCTTCATCGGTGAGGTCTACCGAACCGCTGTCCGGGAGTACCTGGGGTCGGCCGGATCGGTGACCAACCAGTTCACCGACGATGCCCTGCGGGCCCCGGTGCAGCAGCGGATCGGCGGCAGTGTGGCCTGGCTCGGCGAGCACATGGGCGAGGTCCCGGTGCTGGTGATCCCCTGCATCCGCGCCCCCGAACTCCCGGCCGGCAACCAGGCGGGCAAGTGGGGTTCGCTGCTGCCCGCCGCCTGGAGCTACGCCCTCGCCGCCCGTGCCCGCGGACTCGGAACAGCCTGGACCACACTGCATCTGGAGCAGGAGGCTGCGGTCGCGGAGGCACTCGGGCTGCCGCCGGAGATCCGGCAGGGTGTCCTCCTGCCGACGGCGTACTTCACCGGGGAGACCTTCCGTCCGGCTCCGCGGCAGCCGGTGGCGGAGGTTCTGCACGTCAACGGCTGGTAGCGCCGACCGCGGGACCGCCTGGTTCTCAGGCCAGGTTGTCCCGCCCCCACATCGCCGCGCTCGTCCGGTCCGCCACCCCGATCCGGCGGAACAGGTTGCCCACATGCACTTTCACCGTCCGCTCGGTGATCCCCAGGGATCTGCCGATCTGCTTGTTCGACAGTCCCTGGATGATGAGCAGCAGGACCTCCCGTTCCCGGCCGCTGAGGGTGTCGACGGTTGACGGGGTGGAGGTGGGCAGCAGCAGCCGGGCGATCCGGGGATCCAGCGGTGCATCCCCGCGCGAGGCCGACCGAACCGCGGCCAACAGCTCCTGCGGCTCGCAGTCCTTCAACAGGTACCCGGTCGCCCCGGCGCGCAGTGCCTCGATCACCCGGCCCTGGTCGTGGAAGGAGGTCAACACCACGACGTGGGTGCCCGGACGTTTCCCGAGCAGTTCCCGGGTGGCCTCCACCCCGTCCATCCCCGGCATCGACAGGTCCATCAGGATCACGTCGGGTGACAGTTCCTCGGTCAGGGCGACAGCTTCCGCGCCGCCGGCCGCCTCGCCGACGACCTGCAGATCCTCCGCCGAGGAGATCAGGGCACGCAGTCCGCCCCGGACGAGGGGATGGTCGTCGACCAGCAGCACCGTGATCATCGGGTCGCCACCCGCAGTCGCCACCGGGTCCCGGCACCGGGGGCGGTCGCCAGGTCGAGTTCGGCCCCGGCCCTGGCCGCGACATCCCCGAGCACCCGCAGACCGAAATGGCCTTCCTCCGGATCGGCCAACTTCGAGTTCGGGTCGAAACCCCTACCGTTGTCGGAGATCTCCAGGGTCAGCAGATCCTTGGACCGGTGCAGGCGCAGGTCCACCCTGGTCGCCGTCGAATGCCGGGCCGCATTGTTCAGACACTCCTGCGCCACCCGGAACATCAGCTGCTGGTGCTCGGCGGACATGGTCACCTCCTCGTCGAAATCAAGTGACACCACGATGTTGCGGGACCGGAGGGCAGCGGCCAGGTCCTCCAGCGCGGTCGGCAGCCCGGCCGTCGCCAGGCTCGGCGGATAGATCTCCACCAGCAGCGACCGCAGGCCCCCGATGCTGGTCCGCACCGTCCGGGCCGCCACCCTCAGTTCTGCGGCAAGCTCCGGTTGGCCCAGGGCCTCCGCCCGTTCCGCGGCGCCCGCGACAGCGAAGGAGGTCGCCGCCAGATCCTGCACCGCTCCGTCGTGCAGTGCTCCGGCGATCCGTTTGCGTTCGTCGGCGGAGGCCTCGACCGCGTGCTGCAGCAGGGCCTCCCGCTGGGTCTGGGCCCGCCGCAGACGGTCGAGCAACCGCCACAGCACCGGTGACAGCAGGACCACCAGGAGCAACAGGCTGCTCAGAGTGACTCCGGCAAACCCTCGCCAGAGCTGGCCGCTACGTGCCGTCACCTCGTCGTAGCGGAAATAGGACTCGAACAGCAGAGGTCGGCCGGACGGCGTCCAGACCGGCCGATAGGCCTCCAGGAGTTTGCCTGCCTCCCGCTCGTACACGTTCTCGGGCTCGTCCAGGTCCGAGACGTCCGCCCGGATCTGCGGGTTGTTCAACACATCTCGTTCGTCCTCGCCGAGCGGGAAGGTCAGGCCGATCAGGGCCGGCTCGTCCGAGTAGATGATCCGCCCGTCGGGTTCCCAGATCTTCACCCGCACGATCGAATCGCCCAACACATGTTCGCGCACGACGGTGTCGATGGCGGCGAGGGCGGCCGGATCACCTGTCAGCAGACCGTCGACGATCGCCGGCTGCACCACTGTGTCGGCCAACAGATCGGCGGTGGCAGCAGCATCGTTCACGGCCTCGGACTCGGCGAGGCGGCGGGCGGCGAACACCCCCACCAGGGCGACCACGATGATCACCAGGACCGCAACCACGATGACCTGGACGAACACCCGGCGCCGTTGGAGCGGAACCTCCTCGCGAATCGGGGTTCCCGCCGCCAACGGGATCCAGTCCGGCCGGGGGGCGGTGCTCGCCGGGCTCACCGGCTCCCACTAGGGGCTGTCGTCATCTCCGCCGTGTCCACCACCGTGATCGGACCCGCCCTTCCCTGTGTCCTCGGAGCCGGACCCACCGGATCCGTTGTCCGCCCCATCATCACCCGAACCGCGCCCGTGTCCACCTCCGGACCTGTCCTCGGTGGGCTCGGCCCTGTCCGCGGTGGTGCCCGAGCTGCCGGACTCCGAGCTGCTGGACCGGGTGCTGGATTGAGGTGTGCCGGACTCCGAGCTGGCGGGGCCCGAGCTGGCGGACTCCGAGCTGGCGGACTCCGAGCTGGCGGACCGGGTGCCGGACCGCGGGGTCGTGGTCCCGGCTCGGGTGGTGGATGCGGAGGTCCGGGTGGTGGATGCCGCATCGTCGGATCCGTGCGACCGCTGCTCACCGCCCTTGTCGTCACCCGCCTCGGTGGTTGCCGGCACCAGGATCCCGGTGGAGCCGATCTCGGGGAGAACGGAGCGAGGGTCGGGTTCGTCGACGTGGATGATCGCCCCGGCCGGGACCCGGACCGGAACACTTCGTCCGAAGGACGGGTTCCCGATCAACCCCAGGGTCGCCGGGATCGCGGCGAGTACCAGAGCGGCTCCGGTGAGCAGGGTGCGCTTCATGAGCTCAGTGTTCCCGGCCCGGCCGATGTCGACCAGTGGACCTTGGTACTAGTACCTGCCGGACCCGGCGACCCAGCGGTACTAGTGCGAACGTTCGATTGTGGGTGGCCGCGCCCACTGGCCACAGTGGTGGCATCCGCTCCGGACCACCCCGAAACATCCAGCACCGGAGCACCCACCCTCAGGAGGAAGCCATGCGTCTTTCACAGCTCACCATCGTGGCCGCGTTGTCCGTCGTCGCCGGTGTCGCCGTTGCCGTGCCCGCCAGTGCCCAACACGGTGGACGGGATGACGTCCGCACCTCCGGGTCCTGTTCCGCCGGCAGTACCTGGCAGCTCAAGGCCAAGCCGGACGACGGACGGATCGAGGTCGAGTTCGAGGTCGACAGCAACCGCAACGGCCAGACCTGGGCCGTGGCCCTGAACGACCAGGGGGTCCGGATCTTCACCGGAAGTCGCGTGACCCACGCCCCGAGCGGCTCCTTCAGCCTGGAACGTCGCGCGGCCAACCGCAGCGGCACCGACACCTTCACCGCCAAGGCGCGCAACACCCGCACCGGCGAGGTCTGCACCGGGCACATCTCGGCCTGATCCTCCCACCCTGCTCGAACCACCGACACCACCGATCCCCGGCACCCATGACATCCGAAAGGTCCCACCATGCCATCTTTTTCACTGCGCGAGTCCCCGCGTTCCCGTTCCACCCCTTCCCGCTCCACCCCGTCCCGCTTAGGCCGAACGGCCGTCCTGGCCGCGGGTGTCCTCGCCGGGTCCCTCCTGCTCGCCGGGCCGGCACACGCATCGGGTAAAACCTCCAACGGCGGCGACTTCGCGGTCACGGTCAACGGAACCGTGTACAACCCCGCCCCCGGCAAGGACACCAAGCTGAAGAACATCACCCCGACCGGGATCATCAAGGTCCGTGGCATCAACGTCGGCTTCGACATCGATCCGGCCACCCTGGGCACCTACAACTACACCCTGACCGGGGCCCCGGACACCCAGCGGATGGTCACCTCCCCCACCGTCATCTTCACCTCCAAGGTCCCGACCCTCACTGCGGCCCAGCGTGCCTCGGCCCGGATCAGCGAACTCGAGATCAAGGACGACACCCTCGTGGTCAAGTTCCAGGTCACCGGCGGCACCCTCAAGGTGCAGGCCAAGGACGGGGCCCAGGGCGGGATCTTCCAGATGGAACCGGAATTCGCCGCACCCGTGGAGCTGGTGCACACCCTGGCGCCCGGGATCTTCTACTTCGTCAACAGTTTCACCGGGAAGATCAACTTCGGCAACGGGATCGACGCCGTCACCGCCGGGCAGGACCCGGTGAACTCCCACCAGATGCTGCTGGGCAAGGACAGCCCGCAGGTGGCGACCAAGACCTTCCAGAGCGGAACCGTCACGAAGTGGCTGGTGACCTCCGGCGGCCGCATGGGCGGTGTGCTCGGGGAGGACGCCATCGAACTCTCGCAAGGTGCCACCAACTGCACGAGCAACTGTCAGGCCCAGAACCAGATCCGCGGATCCGTGCCGGTTCCGCCGAACCCGGTTGATCCGACGCCGATCGGCGGCTGACACCACCCTGGCCGTGACCGCGTTCCCTGTTCACGAAAGGGGCGCGGTCACGGCTGCTGTTCCACCAGTTCCAGGATCGAGGCGTTGGCCAGCCCCCCGCCTTCGCAGATGGCCTGGAGGCCGTAGCGGATCCCGTTGTCCCGCATGTGATGGACCAGCGTGGTCATCACCCGGGCCCCCGATGCCCCGAGCGGGTGGCCCAGGGCGATGGCACCACCGTTCGGGTTCAACAGATCCGGATCGGCCCCGATCTCGTCCTCCCAGGCACCGATCACCGATGCGAAGGCCTCGTTGACCTCGAAGGCACCGATCTGCGACAGCTCGATACCGCTGCGCTCCAACACCTTTCGGGTGGCCGGGATCGGCCCGGTGAGCATGGTGACCGGATCCACCCCCACCACCGCCGAGGCGACGAAACGGACGATCGGCCGCAGCCCCAGTTGCGCCGCCTTCTCCGGAGTCATGATCAGCAGGGCCGCTGCCCCGTCGGAGATCTGGCTGGCATTCCCCGCGGTGACCCGCCCGCCGACCTTGAACGGTGTTTTCAGCGCCGCCAGGGAGGCCAGCGACGTTCCGGGTCGTACACCCTGATCGGTGTCGACCTTCACCCCCTCCCCGTTGTCCACGGGGATGATCTGTGCGGCGAAACGTCCGGCGGCGATGGCCTCCTCGGCCCTGGCATGGGACCGAACCGCGATCGAATCCAGCCGCTCCCGGGAGAGCCCCCACTGCTCGGCGATCATCTCCGCGCCCACCCCCTGCGGAACCAGCCGGTCGCCGTACCGAGCCAGCAGCCCCGGGGAGTTGAGCCGGCCGGGACCGCTCTCGAAGGAGGAGAACATCGGCACCCGGCTCATCGACTCCACCCCACCGGCGACGACGATGTCGTAATGCCCGGCGATCACACCGGCGGCGGCGAAGGTGGCCGCCTGCTGGGACGAACCGCACTGCCGGTCCACCGTGGTCGCCGGCACCGACTCCGGCCATCCCGCGGCCAGGACGGACATCCGGCCGATGTTCATGGCCTGCTCACCGACCTGACTCACACAGCCCCAGATGACATCGTCGACCAGGGCCGGGTCGATCCCGGTGCGCTGCACCAGACCGTTCAGGACCGCCGCGGACAGGTCGGCGGGATGGACCCCGGACAGCACCCCGGCCCGGCGACCGATCGGGCTACGCACGGCTTCGACGATGACGGCTTCGCGCATCAGGAGGACCTTCCCTGGATCGGATCGACATAGGCGGAGGCCAGGGCACTGATCCGGGTGGCCAGGGCGACGTCACGTCCGGTGATCCGGTCGCCGGCTTCATGGGTGCCCGAGCGGATGACGACGGTGTTGTACCGCCAGTCGACATCCGGGTGGTGGTTCAGCTCCTCGGCCAGCCGACCGACGGCGGCGATGAGGGCGAGGGCAGCGGCGGCGGAGGGACAGCGATAACTCGCGTCCAGGTGCCCGTCACCGACCTGCCAATCCGGCAGATCGGCCGGCACCCGATCCAGCTCGTCGGGCGTCAGGACCTGTGGTTTCTCCGACATGTCCCCAGTATGCCCGTGCTGCCGGCCCCGCGCGCGGGGCCGGCAGCACCTGGCTCGGACCCTGCTCAGCCTCGGGCGGCCAGCAGATCGGCGTGGTGGATCGCCGCCACGTCGGGGTGGGCGCGCAACCGGCTCTTGAGGGCGTTGACCCCGTAGGTCCCGGAGATCGGGTTGTTCGGATCCCGGGTGACCCCGGCGGCCTGGTCCTGCAGTTCCGGTGCCAGCGTGATCTGCGGGATCGAGCTGTTCAGCGCCGGGTTCAGGAAGAACGGCACGGAGATCCGGTCGGTGCCGATGCTCGGCGAGATCACCCGGTGCACCGTCGCCTTCAGGTAACCGTCGGTGGCGAACTCCAGCAGCTCACCGATGTTCACCACAAAGGCACCGGGCACGGAAGGTGCATCGATCCAGGCCCCGTCCTTCTCGACCTGCAGACCGCCCTTGCCGGGCTCGACCAGCAGCAGGGTCAGCACCCCGCTGTCCTTGTGGGCACCGACACCCTGCTTCGGCTCCGGGTCGGACTTGCCCGGGTAGCGAACGATCTTGATCAAGGTCGACGGGTTCTCGGCGAAGGCCTCGTCGAAGGTGTTCTCGTCGGCTCCGAGTGAGATCGCCCAGGCCCGCAGCAGTTTCAGGCCGACGGCCCACAGCTGCTCGTGCCAGGTGGAGACCACCTCACGCAGTTCCGGCATCGCCTCGGGCCACTGGTTCGGTCCCTCGAGCACCAGGTAGTCGGGCACATCGGGACCGGCCGGAATCGCCTCCCGCTCGTCGCCGATGTCGATCTGCTCACGCCAGTCGACCTGCCCCTGGGTGAGTTCACCGCCGACCCGGGTATACCCGCGGAAATGCGGGCTCTTCAGGTTCTCGATGGCGAGTTTGTCCGCCTCCGGCAACGCGAAGAAGCGACGGGCGGTCGAAATGACACTGTCCATCAGCTCCTCGGGCACACCATGACCGGTCAGGTAGAAGAACCCGTAGTCGTGGGTGGCGTTGCGCAGATCCGTGCGGAAGGCGTCCGCCTCGGCCGGACCGGCGTCCAGGCGCGAGAGATCAAGGACCGGCAGGCTTCCGGCCGAGGATGGTGATGCAGCTGTCTCCATGACATTTCCCTTTCCTGTGCCCCACCACCCGGTGCGCGGATCAGATGCCCGCGCGGATGGATCAGCTCAGTGCGTACGTTCATCCACCATTCTCACCGATCCGCCGACGGGCGCGAACTCCCACCCTGCGCACCGGCCCGTAACGGCTACCCGGCCGGGCGGTTCCGATACCGTCCGACCAGCTCCCGGGCCGCCGCCTGCATCCGGACCGCAGGCAGTCCGCGCCGCAGGGATTCCAGGTCGTCGACCACCATGTCACCGATCTGCAGGAAAGCTGCCGGGATGCCACCGGCACGGTGGGGTGAGAGCACCAGACCTTCCAACCCCCGGGCCCGGTGGTCGGGCTCCAACGGCTCGATCGGCCAGACGTCGACACCGGCCAGGAACTGCCCCGCCTCCACCCGGTCGAGCAGGGCCTCGTAATCGACCACGGCCGCCCGGCTGACCAGGACCAGGCGTGCACCCTGGGGCACCAGGTCCAGCTCCGCCGGGCCCAGCAGATGCTGGTTCGCATCGGTGACGGCCGCCAGCACGAAGATGATCTGGCTGGAACCGAGAACGTCCGCCAGGGATGACGGGATCACGTCGGCCTCGGCCAGCACCGCGTCGGGCAGCCACGGGTCGAACACCCGGATGGTCGGGTTGAACGGAACCAGCAGGCGGTGCAGCGCGCGGCCGAGGTTGCCGAAGCCGATCAGTCCGATCCTGCTGTGCCGCAGCAGGATCGAGTCGGTCGTCGCGGCCCCGAGGTAGTGCTCGGTGCCGGCCCGGAAGGCCCGGTCCTCCCGGCTGATCCCCCTGGCCAGGTCGAGGGCGAGCCCGAGGGCGAACTCGGCAACGGCCTGGGCATAGGCCGGCCCGCAGCCCAGGACGCTCACACCGTTGTCGAAGCAGGTCGGGTAGTCGACATTCGGGTAGAAGTTGCCCTCGACGTTCAGCAGGGCACGCAGTTCCACCGCACGTGCCAGCCGCTCCGCCGGCAGGTCCGGCTGGCCGATGACGGCGAAGGCCCGCGGCAACAACCGGTCGAAGGCTTCCTCGTCGGTGCTCCCGGAAAGGTCGGCGACCTCGAAGCTCTCGTTCAACCGGGCGAGGGCTTCTGCCGAGAAGATCCGATCCACCGGCTGGGGGTCGGGTCGCAGGATCACCAACGGACGTTCGGACATGCACAGCACCTTTCGGACGGACGGCCCCCGGCCACCATCATGCCCGTCGGGTCGCCGCGTCCCCGCCCCGCCTCCTGTGTGTTGGCCCGGGTCAGTCGAGCTCCCCGAATCCGTCGGCGAAGGCACCGACCACGTGGTCGACGGCCTCCCGGCTGTGCGGGCCCTGCGCCGTCACCCGCACCTGGTCCCCCTTGACCAGCCCGAGACCGACCAGCATCAAGACGCTGTCGGACTCCACCATGTCGGAAGGGTCCTTGCCGATCAGGACCTCGGTGTCCGGCCACGCGGCGAGATCGCGGACCAGCTGCCCGGCGGGGCGGGCGTGCAGGCCCTGGGGGTTGAGCACCACCGCGACCGCGGCCAGGGTGTCCTGCTCGGGCTCTCCGGCCGCGTCCTGGTCGGAGGCGGACCCGTCGGACGGCTGACCCTCCTGGCGCCAATGGGTGCCGACCCCGGCCGCCACCGCGGCGACGGCTGCCAGATCCGAGCCGTTCTGGGCCGCCACGGCCGCCTCGATCGCCGCCTCCACCAGCGGCGCATCGACGATGCGGATACGTTCGGCCGCAGCGGGATCAACCAGCTCCACCGCGGTCTCGGCCGTCAGCAGGGCGCTGCCCAGGTCGTAGAGGACCACCACCCCGCTGCCCGTGTCGGCGGCGGACAGCGCCTTCTCGACCTTCTCGAAGGAGGTGCCGAGGCCACCGTCCTCGTCCCCGCCGGCAGCCTCGATGATGATGTCCGGGGCCATCTGACCGGCCAGTTCGACCACCCCGGACGCCAACGCGGCGCTGTGCGAGACGATCACCAACCCGACCGTCACCGCGAGGCCGCCGAATCGGCCAGGCTCTGCAGCAGGTAGGTGACGCTGGTGGCCCCGGGATCGACGTGGCCGATGGACCTTTCGCCCAGATAGCTGGCGCGTCCCTTCCTGGCCTGCAGCGGGATGGTGCTCGCCGCGCCGCCTGCGGCAGCCGTCGCCGCCGCCTGCAGCACCTCGGCCACCGTGCCGGATCCGGCTGCCGCCGTCGCTGCTGCCACCGCGGGGTACAGGGCGTCCACCATCGTGGCCTCCCCCACCTCTGCCTTCCCACGATCGGTGACGCCGCCGAGGGCGGCGGACAGGGCGGTGGCCACGGCCTGCGGGTCGAGCTCCGGCCGGTCCGCCACCGCCGATGCCGCGCGGAGGAAGGCCGTGCCGAACAACGGACCCGAAGCTCCGCCGACCTTCGAGATCAAGGTGCTCGCCACCAGTTTCAGCACCGCGGACGGGGTGTCCGGAACCGCGTCGTCCAGTTTCGCCACCACCGCCGTGAACCCCTTCGCCAGGTTCTCGCCGTGATCACCGTCGCCGATCTCGCGGTCGAGATGGGACAACTCGACCTTGTGCTCGGTCACGACCTCGGCGACCGCCCGGATCGCGGAAGCCACATCCGCCGCAGTGCATGCCTGCCCATCCCCCACGATCAGACCCCCCAGCGCAGGGCGGCGGTGTGCACCGGCGCGTCCCACAGCTCGGTCAGCTCGTCGTCCAGCTTGAGCAGGGTGATGGAACAGCCCTGCATCTCCAAGGAGGTGATGTAGTTGCCGACCAGGGAGCGGGTCACCTCGATCCCCTTGTCCGCCAGATACTTCCGCGCCGAGTTGTACGCCAGGTACAACTCGATGAGCGGGGTCCCGCCCATCCCGTTGACGAACAACAGGGTCTTGTCCCCGCTGGAGAACGGCAGATCACCGACGACGGAATCGAGCAGGGTGGCGACGATGTCGTCGGCAGGGGCCAATTTCATCCGCTCGCGTCCGGGTTCACCGTGGATGCCGACCCCCATCTCCATCTCGTCATCGGCGAGGGTGAAGGACGGCTCCCCCGAATGCGGGACGGTACAGGGAGTCAGGGCCATGCCCATCGACCGCACGTTGGCGACCACCCGTTGGGCGATGGAAAGAACGGAGGCCAGATCGTCGCCCCGGGCGGCTGCCGCCCCGGCGATCTTCTCCAGCGGCACGGTACCGCCGACCCCTCGACGACCTGCGGTCCAGGTCGAGTCCTTCACCGCGACATCGTCGTCGACCACCACCGTGGCCATCTCGATACCGTCGGCCAGTTCGACGGCGGTCTCGAAGTTGAGGACGTCTCCGGTGTAGTTCTTGACGATCAGCAGGACCCCGGCACCGCCGTCGACCTCCTGGGCGGCAGCGAGCACCTGGTCGGGGGTGGGCGAGGTGAAGACGGCGCCGGGACAAGCCGCGTCGAGCATCCCGGCTCCGACGAATCCGCCGTGCAGCGGTTCGTGGCCCGAGCCACCACCCGAGACCAGGGCGACCTTCCCGGCGATCGGGGCATCGGCGCGGGTGATGTACATCGGGTCCAGACTGACCCGCAGCAGGTCGGCATGGGCTGATGCCATACCGGCGAGCGCCTCGTCCACAACGGTGGTCGGATCGTTGATGATCTTCTTCACGTGAGCCTCCAGGTAGGTGAGGGCAGTCCTACCCGGACACCTGCTGTCCGTCGTTGGACCGTCTCACCCGATCTTGCCCCTGATCCGCCGCGGTGGCGAGAACTCTTTTGGAAGGCTGCCCCTCCAGGGATCTACGAACCGACCCGGAGGGTCACAGCTGCGACGGGGCTTGGATACACCGAACCCCCGGGTGTGGAACGCCCCGGGGGTTGTGCGCACGATGATGACCGGATGCGGTTGCAGCCGCATCCGGATCCCTCGCGAGAATTTCGGTGTTGTCAGCCGCGAGCGGCTTCGAACTGCTCGATCACATTCGCGGCGATCCGGCCGCGGGCAGCAACGACGATTCCGTTGGCCTCGGCCCATTCACGGACTGCCGCCAATTCGGTTTTACGGCTGGCCGGTGCGGCAGTGCCACGGGCACGGTAGGCGCGCTTGGGAGCGGCATCCCGGGCCGGACGGGCGGCATCCTTGTACGGCGCGAGGGCCTTGCGCAGGGCCGCGGCGTTCTTCTTGCTCAGGTCGATCTCGTACTGGTTACCTTCGAGGCCGAATCGAATGGTCTCCTCCGCCTTGCCTCCATCGAGATCATCGATGAGGGTGACGGTCGTCTGCTTTGCCATCGGTGGCTACTCCCTAACTTAAGTGTGTGTTACGGCTCGTTCAGCGTAGCGGTGCGTGCGACCAGATCGCAGTTACGACGACCTGACGCGCCCAATTCGCGTCCGGTATGGCCAATTCGGCCAGTGCCCGTGATTCACCTGCAAGGCTACGCTCGAATCCGCTGAAATTGCCCCGACCAGGCCAAGTCGGTGAAAAACCGCCACTTACGCCGCCATTCAGGTGCGGGGCGGCCCGGGCGGGAGATTTCAGAAAAGTGATGCAATCGACAGGATCCGTCGTTCCCACCTTTGCTCCCTGCTGAGGAAACTGCCAGGAACCTCACACGGACCTCACATAATTCCCACTCGACCATTGCCGGTGTCGGTTGCCGGCCGCACGGCAGGTCTTTCCGGCGGACCCGGGGTTGAACGGAAGGCGCGCCGGCGACCGTCGGTCGGCAAGGCACACCGAACCAACCCTCCGCTCTTCCACAAACCAACACCTTTACTCATCCTTTCGATTTGAGATCGTGATGGTCGATACACAGTCGGTTACTTCCAGCAGGAACTACCGGCGAACGAGTGTGTCCGATTCCCCGTCCAGAGTGACTGCCCACCAGGCAGACTCGCCTACCAGAAGATATTCCGATCGGAGACACGGCGAAAGATACAACTATCGTGACCAATGATCAACGGTCCGTAACAATCGCTCGTCAGGCGCGGTGGAATGAGGGGTGACATGGAAGGAAAACCAGACAAGCCTGTAGGTATTCCAGTCGTCGAAGATCAAGTTCGGTGACCGGCACGGGAGCCTGATCCGCCTGGCGGTTCGTTCGGGCAACCGTTCGCCACGGCAACCGACAGAACTTTCCCGACCCTTTCGGCGTAGATCCGCGCACCGGGGATGCATTCACCCGTTTTCGCGGAGTTCGTCGAGATGAATGACGTACGCGCCGGTCACCGTGTTCTTTTCCCCGGACAGTATGCCGGGGATTCCGGGGAGTACGACCGAGACGGTCACACAGACGGTAAAGGTCGCGCCCGGCAACGGCACCGGGACGATGGGCGGCAAACTGCAGTCCCCGGCCCCGTCCACAAAACTGACCGAAAGGTCGTTGTCGGAGATGTCCTGATCTGCCAAGGCAAAACGCGCCGCTCGCTCGGCCCGGACCAGCCCGTCGGCCGGGTCGGTACTGGTCTGCAGTACTCGACCTGCTTCACGGGCCGCCTGGGCGACCGCCAGGGACCCCGCCTGGACCCGGAGCAGGAAGAGCAGGAGATACACCACGGGAATCAGGACCAGCACCGCAAGGAAAACCACTTCGATGATCGCCCGACCGTCGTCGGGCCCGGAGTCGGTGCCGATCCCACGCGCCGGTCCACGTCCGCGCTTCGGCACGATCACGAGCGCTCCCGGACGGCATGGGCGACGACCGAGATGTCCGGCAGGACACCGTCGAGACCGCTGACCAGCCCGGGCGTGGTGAGCACACACCTCACCTCGATGAGTTCGGCGGCGAGGAACTCCGCACACCGCAGGGTCGACAGTGTCCCGGCGGCAAGGCCGTCACCCCAGTGCGAGTCGATCCACACCACGGCATCGCCGTCGGTGTCTCCGGCCCGCGCCAGGTGACGGGCGGCGTCGGCGGCGGCCGCCACCAGCAGATTCCGGGTGTAGACCCACAGACAGACCTGGACCAGGGAGAGGAAGAGGAACATCAGCAGGACCACCACCATGGCGAACTCGGCGATCGCAGATCCCTGATCGGCCGGGCGGATCAGTCCGCGCTCGTCACCTTGTCGAAGGCGTCGCCGACGGCACTGGTCACCGCGTCGCGGAAGACCACGAGGAGGGCGATCACCACGATCGCCGTCATCACGGTGATCATCACCCAGCCCGGTACATCGCCCCTGTCCCCGTCGTACTCCTGCCGGGTGCCCCGGGTACCGCTGCGGCGATCCGAGCCACGAGGTGTCAGCACGCCCAGGGCCAGTCGGATCCAGATCACTGAGAGGTGTTCCTGCCATTTCATTCTCGTCCCCCACTGTTGTACGTGTCTCCAGGCCGGTCATGGCCGACGGCGACGACTGCTGGTGCTGTTCTTCGGTCGTCCCCGATCCCGGACCGGCGCGGGTCTCAGCCGGCGACCGTGGTGATCGCTATCAGTCCCGGGAACATCGCAAAGAGGATGGTGGTCGGCAGGACCAGGAACACAACCGGGATCATCATCGCCACCTCCTTGCGGCCGCCGGACTCCAGCAGCTGCCGCTTGCCGAGGGCACGGACGTCGGCGGCCTGGGCCCGCAGGACACCTGCCAATGGTGTTCCTCGTTCACTGGCCACCGCCATCCCGTCGAGGAAACGGACGAGGGGATCCAGCCGGGTGCGGTCCCGCGCTCGGGTGAGGGCCTCGATCAGCGGAGTACCGGAACGGGTGTCGGACAGGATCGACGTCAACTGGCGGGCCAGGGTGCCGTCCGCCAGCCGACACACCCGCTCCATCGCCCCGGCCAGACCCTCCCCGGCCGTGACAGCCAGCGCCAACATCTCGGCCACCACCGGGAACTCGGCCAACATCTCGGCGTCGTGACGCTTCGCTTGCCGACTGAGCCAGTAGTCCCGGCCGAGCACACCCGCGACGCCACCCAGCACACCGAGGGCGGCGATCAGCACCGGATTCGACCTGCCCGCGATGACCGCCACACCCCCGAGCAGCAGGCCACCGATCAGACCGAGGGCACCCCAGATCACCTGTTCCACCCGGAAGTCCTCGACCGTCTCCGTCCCATCCAACCCGGACAGCCTGCGTTGCACCGAGGTGCGACCACCGACCACCCGATCCATACGCCGCACCAGATCACGCAGGACCGGACCCGTGAGCCGCGCCAGCGCCGTCCCCGGGCCGCTGTGCTCACCGAGCAGGCGGGAAGGACGTGCGCTCTCCCCCAGGTACGGCGCGATGCGGTCCGCCAACCGGACCCGGCGCAGCGGCGGTACGGCCAGCACCGACACCAGGAGGCCACCACCGGCCAGGAATCCCAGCAGGACCCCGACCAGCACGCGGTTCACCTGAGCACCCGGCGGTCGGCCGGGAGCCGGCCGATCCGGATCATCAGCCGGTAGGCCAACACCGACACCCCACCACCGACCGCCAGGATCAGCGAGCCTGTCGGCGTGTCGTAGGCCTCCAGGGTCTCCCGCTGGGTCGCCAGCATCAACAACACCAGCCACGGCGCGCCCACGGCCATCCGCGCGGCATTGACCGACCAGGACTGGCGGGCGATCAATTCACCGCGGGTCCGCGCATCGTCACGCAGGAAACCCGACAACGTGGACAACAAACGCCCCAGATCAGTCCCACCGACCTCCCGGGCCACCCGCAATGATTCACACACCCGGTCGCCCACGGAATCGGCAAGATTTGCTTTCAAACGATCAAGACTTTCATTGAATTTACCCGTCACCCGATAATCCGAACCGAACTGACGGAACTGCCCACGCAAGGATTCCGGTCCCCGCGTGCCCAGGGCCGACAACGCCTCCGGCAGGGACAACCCGGCCCGTACCCCCGAGATCAGACTGTCCACCACCTCCGGCCAGATCTCCCGCAGCTCCACCTGCCGACGATGTTTCAACCGACGCAGCAACACCCGAGGCAGCCAGACCCCGAACGACGTGAAAGCCACTGCCACAGAAAGTGATCCGGTGAGGACAAGAACCACCAGGAGCGTCACGGCACCAACCATCAGCTGGGCTGCCACCAACTGCGCGGGCGACACCGACGACAAGCCGGCCTGGGCCAACTCCTCCCGCAAACGGGCGGAGCGGTGATGGGGTTTCGGCGCGGCCGGCACCGACGTGAACCCACGCCAGACCAACAATGCACCCACACCGACCAACAATCCGACCAGTGCCCCCATACCCCATCACCTTCCCCCTCCGGACCCATTTACCCTTACCGCTCACGGAATGTACCACCGTCACCAACGCAGGGTAAATACCCAATTACCAGCTGTGGATACACCAATAAGCGCGGTTTACATGGCGAATGATTGTGAATCAATAACATTGATTGAAGTGCACACAACAAAGGCCACCCGGCGTGCGTTACGGTCCGACCCCAACGCCGATGGTGCCGTCACCAACCCCCGTTGTTCCCGCGCACGGTGTTGCTCCTCGCGCACGAAACATCGCGCGCGAGGACGAACAACGTGCGCGGGAACAAGAGAGGGTGGGTGACGGCCGGGGACGGCAGGCCTAGTGTGGGAGAGCTGTCGAACGGAAATTTCGGGCCGCGGGTCCGACAACGGAGGGGGTTCTGCGATGGGGCACTGGATCGACACCACGCTCGGCCGAGTCGGATTCGTGACCGCCCTCGCGGCGAGCGGAGCCTTGGTCTGCTTCGTCATCAGCGCAGTCTTGACGTTCCCGATGGCACTCGGCGGTTCCGACAGCACCCAGGGCCAGCAGGCACAGAACTGGACCGTCCTTGCCACCGGCGGCGGCGTCCTGGTCGGGCTCCTCGCCGCCTGGTTGCTGCTGCGCAGGCTCGACCGCTCCTGAACAGACCTCACCCAGATCCTGAACAACCCTGACCACCTGTTCCCGCGCACGGTGGCTCCTCGCGCACGAAACATCGCGCGCGAGGACGAAGAACGCGCGCGGGAACGGGGAGGGCGGGCAGACTGGGGGGTGATGTCCGCCGATACCGAGGTCACCCACCACAGTGACCGCCCCCTCGATCTGGCCGCAACGATCTCCACGCTGCGCCGCGGCCCCGGCGACCCCTGCCACCGTGTCGACACCGATGGCTCGATCTGGCGCACCTCGAACATGCCCTCCGGACCCGTGACCTACCGCTTGACGGCCCTGAACCGCACCGACGTCCGCTGCCAGGCCTGGGGCCCCGGCACCGAGCAGCTCGTCGACTCCCTGCCGGACCTGCTCGGGGAGGCGGACGACCACAGCGACTTCGCCCCCGGACACCCCAAGGTCACCGACGCCCATCGCCGCCACCCCGGCCTGCGGATCCCCCGCACCGGCAGGGTTTTCGAGGCCCTGGTCCCGGCGGTCCTGGAGCAGAAGGTCACCGGGGTCGAGGCCTTCCGTGCCTGGCGCGTCCTGGTCCGCCAGCACGGCCGCACCGCCCCCGGCCCGGCCCCCGAGGGCATGTGTGTCCCGCCCACCCCGGAACAGTGGCGCACGATCCCGTCCTGGGACTACCACCGCGCCGGGGTCGACCCGCGCCGGTCCCAGACCATCGTGCGCTGCACCCGGGTGGCCACCCAGCTCGAGGGTTGTACCGGCCTGAGTCACGAACTCGCCCGTACCCGGCTGATGTCCATCCCCGGCGTCGGTCAGTGGACCGCCGCCGAGGTCGGCCAACGCGCCCTGGGGGATGCCGACGCCCTGTCCGTGGGCGACTACCACCTCTCCGCGGTCATCGGGTGGAGCCTGCTCGGCCGCCCCATCAACGACGACGAGATGGTGGACTACCTCGCCCCCTGGCGGCCGCACCGGCACCGGATCGTCCGGTTGCTCGAGGTCAGCGGTCAGGCCGTCAAACCACGGTTCGGCCCCCGGATGACCATCCAGGACCACCGCCGCCACTGAGCGACCGGCATGGGAGGCTGGACGACGTGCCCCCGACCCGGAACACGGTCCACTGGTCCGTCGACATCCGTCACGCCGACAACGGCGATCCGATCCGCCAGCTCGACCCCGACCGACCGCTGCGCACGGCCAGCCTGGCCAAGGTGCTCCTGCTCATCGAGGTGGCCCGGCAGGCGGCCGAGGGCAGCATCGACCTCACCGAGCAGCTCACCCGCACCGCGGAGGACCGGGTTGCCGACTCCGGGCTCTGGCAACACCTGGGTGTCGACTCCCTGTCCGTCGGCGACCTCGGCGAGCTGGTCGGCAGCGTCAGCGACAACCTCGCCACCAATGTCCTGCTGCGCCGGATCGGTCTCGACGCCGTCGCCCGAACCGCCGGTGCCCTCGGGCTGGTCCACACCGCCCTGCACGATCGGGTGCGCGACCAGCGGACCGTCACCGACCCACCCACCCTCTCCACCGGTACCGCTGCCGAATGGACCGGGATCATGGCCGACCTGCACCGCGGGGCCGTGGTCGACCCGACGACCTCCGCCCAGGTGTTGCAGTTCCTGGCCCACGGCACCGACCTGTCCCAGGTGGCCGCTCCCTGGGGACTCGATCCGCTGGCCCACCACGAGCCGGACCGTGGACTGACCCTGCACCACAAGACCGGCACCGACACCGATGTCCGGGCCGAGACCGGCCTGCTCACCGGCCCTGCCGCCACCATCGCCTACACGGTGATCGCGAACTTCCCGGCCGAGACGGACTGTCGGGACGAGGTTCTCGCCGGCCAGCAGGAGTACGGGCGGATCATCGCCCGCGCTGCCCGCGGTGAAGACGGCGGCGGGGCATCCCGATGAGCGCTCCCACCACCGGCCAGGCGGTCACCGAGGACGGGACCACCCTGGCCTACCAGGTGTCCGGCACCGGGCCGCCGCTGCTGTTGCTCGCCGGCCAGGCCAACAACCACCACTGGTGGGATCGGACCCGCGCCGACCACGCCGGCACCACCATCACCCTGGACTGGCGTGGAACCGGCAGCAGCACCGGGGATCTCGGTACCCCCTGGACCACGCAGCTGTTCGCCGAGGACGTCGTCACGGTCCTGGACGACCTCGGCCTCGTGTCGGTGGATGTCTACGGGACCTCGATGGGCGGCCGGGTTGCCCAGTGGCTGGCGATCGACCATCCGGAGCGGGTACGGCGACTGGTGTTGGGCTGCACCACCTCCGGCGGGGAACACGCGGTCGAACGTGGCAACGACATCCGGCTCCGCCTGGCCGGCCCGACCCGCGCCGCCGTCGACGAGGCCCTGGCCGATCTGATGTACACCCCCGCCTGGCGGGCACAGAACCCGCCGCCGTACACCGTTCTCGGCGATCCCACCATGTCCGCACCGGCCCGGCGGCAGCACCTGCGCGCCAGCGACACCCACAACGCCTGGTCCGAACTCCCCCGGATCAGCGCCCCCACCCTGATCCTGCACGGCACCGAGGATCTGATGAGTCCGGTTGCCAACGCGAGGGTCCTGGCCGAACGGATCAGCGGTTCCCGGGTGGTTCTGTTCCCCGGTGCTCGTCATGCCTACTTCGAGGAGTGCCGGGACCAGGTCCGGGTACTGCTGGACGATCACCTCGCCTGAACGCCGGCCTCCGGCCGATGTGGCGGATGTCCGCGCCGCCATCGGAGCACCGCGACCAGGCCGATGACGGCGAAGAGGGCAGCGAGGGCGTATCCGAAGTACGCGGTGTCCACCTCGGCCATCGCGGTGAGGACCCCGCCCTGGGCACCGACCTCCTCGGTCATCAGGGTGGAGACCGCGATGATCCCGACCAGCACGGCCGAGAGCACGCTGATCCCGGTCACCACCAGGTTGTAGTTGACCTTGCGCAACGGATCGACGTGGGCAGCCTCGTACATCTTCAACATCATCAGTCCGTTGATGGTGTCCCCCAGGGTCATCGCCGAGGCGAAGAGGAACGGCAGGGACAGCAGCGCCAGCGGCGGCGCACCGGTGGCCGCCGCCGAACTGGTCACCATCAACAGCGCGATGGTGGACGCGGTGTCGAACCCGAGGCCGAACAGGAATCCCAGCCCGAAGATGTGACGGGGGTGGCGGACCCGGCGCAGCGGGGCGGTCATCAACCGCGCCGCCGGACCCCGCGGGGTGAACGCCTCCGCCGGCACCACGTATCCGTCCACGGCCCGCACGCGTCGGCGGAGTTTCCAGGCAGCGGCAAAGGTGACGGAGTTGCTCACGGCCACGAGCAGCAGGTACCCACCCGAGACCGACAGACCGATGATGCCGAGCACCCGCGCGGCCGTGGAATCCCCGTCCAACAGGGTGCTCACCGCCCCCGCACCGGAGACCACCAGGATCCCCATCGCGATCACCACCGTCGAGTGGCCCGCCGAGAAGGCGAGACCGACGGATGCCGGTCGCCGTCCCTCGGCGACGAACTTGCGGGTGGAGTTGTCGATCATGCTGACGTGGTCGAAGTCCATCGAGTGCATCGCACCGCGGACATAGGCGAAACCGGCGGCGGACAAGGTCACCGCAGCGGCACCGCCGGTGAAGACATTGCCGAACAACAACAGCAGGGCAACGAGGTGCAGACCGGCGATCACCGCGAAGGTGACTCCCACCCGGAACCGGAAGGGTTGTGACTCCCGGCCGCTGGTGGACATCACGGTCAAGGCTGCGGGCTTCCCCATACCGAGGGACGATAGCCGCCGGGTGTGTCGAGCAGGTCAACTGGCAGTTGCCGGTTGTGGACCGAGCCGCTCAACCCGGTTCGGTGTCGGCCCCGCGGCCCGTAGGCTTGTTCCGTGCCCGGCCCCGACCTTCCGATCAACACACCGGCCGCAAGGCTCGCCGCACTTCCCCTGGGAACGCGGGTGGTCGTCCGCTACCGCATCGAGGGTGGTGCCACCGACGCCCTCGGGTACCTGCGATCGATCGACGGACTGCGGTGCACCGTGGAGACCAGGCGGGGCCTGTCCACCATCTCCCTTGCTGCGGTGGTGGCGGCCAAACCGGTGCCGCCGGCCCCCACCCGCCGAGCCCCGCGCGTACCGGTCCCCCACCCCGACGACCAGGTCTGACCAGGCCCGACAACCCTCAAAGGTGCCGGGCGGAGCCCTGGGACCTGCACGGATCGGCGGGTGACGCCGAACCGCGTAAGCTCCACGGTTGTGCATCCCGACGACATGACCGCTGTTAAAGCCCTCGACGCCACCCTGACCAGCATCGAAACCGCCCTCGACGTGGACGAGCTGAAGCTCAAGATCGAGGAACTCTCCGCCGAGGCCAGTGTTCCCGATCTGTGGAATGACACCGAGCACGCCCAACAGGTCACCTCCGCGCTGTCCCACGCCCAGGCCGAGCTGAAGCGGGTCCAGGACCTGCGCTCGCGTCTGGAGGACCTCGACGTCATGTTCGAACTCGGCGAGGAGGATCCCGACACCCTCGAGGAGGCCCGGGCCGAGGTCGCCGCGGTGAAGGCCGACATCGACGCCCTCGAGGTCCGCACCCTGCTCTCCGGTGAGTACGACTCCCGCGAAGCGGTTGTCACCATCCGGTCCGAGGCCGGTGGTATCGACGCCGCCGACTTCGCCGAGATGCTGCTGCGGATGTACCTGCGCTGGACCGAGCGCCACAACTACCCGACCGAGGTGTACGACACCTCCTACGCCGAAGAGGCCGGCATCAAGTCGGCGACCTTCCGGGTCAAGGCCCCGTACGCCTACGGCAACCTCTCCGTCGAGCAGGGCACCCACCGACTGGTGCGGATCTCCCCCTTCGACAACCAGAGCCGACGCCAGACCTCCTTCGCCGGGGTCGAGGTGCTGCCCGTCGTCGAGACCTCCGATCACGTCGAGATCGACGAGAAGGAACTGCGGGTCGACGTCTACCGTTCCTCCGGCCCCGGTGGACAGGGTGTCAACACCACCGACTCCGCGGTCCGGCTGACCCACATCCCCACCGGGATCGTGGTGTCCTGCCAGAACGAACGCTCCCAGTTGCAGAACAAGGCCTCCGCGATGGCCGTCATGCAGTCCAAGCTGCTCGAACGCCGTCGCCAGGAGGAGAAGGCCGAGATGGACGCCCTCAAGGACGGCGGCAACTCCTGGGGCAACCAGATGCGCTCCTACGTCCTGCACCCGTACCAGATGGTCAAGGACCTGCGGACGAACTACGAGGTCGGCAACCCGAGCGCGGTCTTCGACGGCGATCTCGACGGTTTCCTGGAGGCCGGCATCCGCTGGCGCCGCAACGGCGACACCTCCAATTAACAGCTGATCCGTCTCGCCCGTCCGTTTCGTCCGTATCCTGAGCCCATGGTGACCCCGTGGCGATCGGCCGGACCCGTGCCCCTGGCAGCTGTACTGATGGCTGCCGCCCTGCTGACCGGCTGCACCTCCGCTCGGCAGGAGGCCGCGGGCACCACCACCGTCACCGCCGATCCGGCGGTGACGGCCCCCGTGGTTTCCGACCCCTGGCCGGAGACGACCAACGACCTCGCCTCGGGCAGCCTGCACCGCGAGATCAAGCTGCCCGGGGAGGATTTCACCATCACCGTGGACTACTGGGTGGATTTCGACATCACCACCTGGCAGACGGCGTTGCCGAAGAAGGTCAACTACTCGGTCCACCTGGAACCGGTCAAGGACACCACCACCCCGACCGTCCTGGTCGGCAGCATGACCGGCACCGCCTCGCTGATGTCCCTCACCCCCTGGCTGGACGGCCTGCCGCAGAACAGCGCCACGGACCAGCCGGCCGCATTGCCCGGCTACACGGTCAACAAGGGTTATCCCTACGAGGGTCACCTCACCATCGACGGGATCAGCACCTCGCTGGCCCAGCGGTGGAACCAGTTCGCGCCGGGCCTGTCCCTGGACGAGGCGGCGCTGCAGACCGCCGGTGTCCACGGCACCCGGTTGACCTTCGACATCGGCCTGCTGGTGAAGAGCGCCGGTGAGTCGAACTGGCACCGACGTGCGGTGTCCGACGTGTTGACGGTGCCGGTCACCCCCGTGGAGAAGGCCACCCCCGTGACGGACGGATCCGGCACCGCCGCGCCCACGAGCTGAGCGCGGCCGTCCGGTCGACAATCGGCGCCTGTGCCCGGCAGGTTTCGACCGTGATGGACGCCACCCGTCCAGTAATGTTCGGTCCATACCGATGGTATCCACCGAGGACCACCCTCTGACGGAGATCCCACTTCGGCGCCGACCGTTCCACACGCAGGGGGAAGCATGTCGAAGGACCAGGACACCATGAGCTTTCGACGGGTCGACGATCCCGTCGTCTCCGTGGTCGTACCGGTGTACGGCCAGTGGGCCGTCACCCGGAACTGCCTGCGGTCCCTGGCCTCGGGCAGCGAGCGGACCTCCTTCGAGGTCATCGTCGTCGACGACTGCTCACCCGACACCACGGCCGAGGAACTCGCCGCCGTCGAGGGGGTCGTGGTGGTCAGCACCCCGTCCAACCTGGGTTTCATCGGTGCCTGCAACCTCGGCGCCGCCTCGGCCCGCGGAGAGTTCCTGGTCTTCCTGAACAACGACACCGTGGTCCACGACGGCTGGCTCGACGCCCTGGTGGACCTGGTCGTGGCCGATCCGCGGATCGGGCTGGTCGGATCGCTGCTCCTGGGCAGCGACGGAACGGTCCAGGAATCCGGCGGCATCATCTGGTCGGACGGCACCGGTTTCAATTACGGGCGCGGACTGCCCGCGACCGCGGGCCAGGTCCACGCCATCCGCGATGTCGACTACTGTTCCGGTGCTTCAATTCTCGTACGGCGCGAACTCTTCGAACGACTCGGTGCCTTCGACGAGAGGTACAGCCCCGCCTACTACGAGGACGCCGACCTCGCCTTCGCCGTTCGTGCGGCGGGGTACCGGGTGGTGGTCCAGCCCGAGTCCGTGGTCACCCACCTCGAAGGGGTGTCCAACGGGACCGAGACCACCGGTGGCCTGAAGAGGTTCCAGGCGGTCAACCGCGAGGTCTTCCGGCGGAAATGGCGACATGTCCTGCCCGCCCACGGTTCCTACACCGGCCCGGGTGATCTGTGGGTGGGTCGCAACCGCCGCCCGGGCGGGATGATCCTGATCGTCGAGCCGAGTGTGCCCAAGCCCGACCAGGACGCCGGATCCCGTCGGATCGTGGCCGTGATGGACGAGCTGCTGGACATGGGGATGTCCGTCCACTTCGCTGCCTCGACCCATGTCCGGGAGCCCGAGTACATCCTCGAACTGGAACGCAAGGGCATCACGGTTCTCATCACACCGGAGGAGCACAACCGGTTCCTGGCCGAAGCCGGCCCGCTGCTCACAGCGGTGATGTTGTGCCGCCCCGATGTCGCCTGGTCCTACGTCGACCGGGTCTACCACCACGCCCCTGACGCCACGATCATCTACGACACCGTCGACCTGCACTTCCTGCGGATGCACCGGCAGGCGGAGGCCGCCGACGACCCTCACTTCGCCCGGCTGGCCGATCTGACCTGGCTGAAAGAGTTCTCGGCCATGCAGGCCGCAGACGTGACCCTGGTGGTCTCCGAGGTGGAGAAGGCCCTGCTCGGCACCGTCGCCCCCGACATCGATGTGCGGGTGCTGTCCGTCATCCACGACCCGGTGGTCACCGAACCGAAACCCGCCGGCCGGTCCACGGTGCTCTTCGTGGGCGGCTACGCGCACGTGCCCAATGTCGACGCGGCCATCTGGGCGGCCACCGAGATCATGCCCCTGGTCCGGGCAGTCGTCCCCGACGCCACCCTGCAGCTGGTCGGATCCCACATGACCCCCGAGATCGCCGCGCTCGCCGGTGACGGGGTCGAGACCACCGGCTGGGTACCTGATCTCGACCCGGTCTACCGGGGAGCCCGGGTGGTGATCGCCCCGATCCGCTTCGGCGCCGGGGTCAAGGGCAAGGTGATCGAGGCCATCCAGCACGGTGTTCCGGTGGTGGGTACCGCCACCTCGTTCGAGGGGATCAACCTGGTCCCGGGTACCGACGTCCTGGCGGCCGAGGACGCCGTGGGCTTCGCCGCGGCGATCGTCCGGCTGTTGACCGACGACACGCTCTGGACGGCCATGGCCGGTTCCGGTCAGACCCGGATGGTCGAACAGTTCTCGGCGAAGACGGCCCGGGGGGTGCTGGAGGACGTCCTCGCCCAGGACCACCTGCCGCGACGGACCCGGCTGGCCCCGCGGCCCTAGGGTTCGCGACCCTGGATTCCGAGGCCCTGGATTCCGCGACCCTGGGTTTCGGGGCCCCGGGTTTCCGAGGCCCGCGAACCCGGGTCCGGCCCTGCGGCCGGCGCGGTCTCCCGCGCCTGCCGCCGGCGAGACCTCAGACCCTGCCGAAGATACCGCGCACCCGCCGGTAGCGTGCGCTCCACCGGTAGGCCCGAGTGCTGCGGACCCGCTCCAACTCATCGCGGTAGCGGTCCGACCCGGCCACCATGTCCGCGACGAGATCGGCGAGCTGGCGCGTGTCGTCCGGCACACCGGCTGCGGCCTTCGCCGCTGCCTCCCGGCCGCGCAGAGCATCCAGCTCGCCGTAGGCGGCCGCGAGTTCGACCTTGAGCCCGGTGAGTTCCCGCTGGTGCACGACGTGGGTCTGGGCCCCGAGATTACGTTCGTGGGTGCGGGTCAGCAGGACCTCGCCCTGCTCGGCGTAGGCGAGCTTCAGCGCGGCGTGCGCCGCCTCCTCCTTGGACGCCGCCAGCAGTTCCCGGCGGGTGATGGCGAGTTCCTCCTGCATCCCGGCCAGATCGGCCCTGGCGTTGGCGAGCTCGACCTCCAGTTGTTCGGCCCGGAGCCGGCTCAGGTCCCGGTCCTCCTCGGCCGTGGCGAGGAAGGAGCGCGCCGCCGTCAGCTGGTCCCTGATCGGTTCGCTTTCACCATGTTCGGGGGCGGGGACCGCGGGTGCCGCCCCTTCCTCGTGCCGGCGCAACACCTCGGCCGCGCGCGCACGCAACGCGGCCTCCCCGGTGTCCGGCACGGCACGAACCACGAACTGGTAGGTCTGGGACTCCGCGACGGTCAAGGCCTCGTCCAGCACGGCAGCAGACACCGACGACGGGTCGACGGCGAACTCGGTCCCGAAGGCCGGCACCTCGATCCGTTCGATCTCCGTCACCACCAGCCCCGCGGACTCCAGCAGATCCAGCAGACCCCGATAGGTGAAGACGTGCACACCGGTGACACCCGGCAGCCGGTCGAACCGGCCCTGGAGCAGCCTCAGCCGCAGATCGACGTGGGCCGCATGGGAAACGGCCAGGACCACACTCCCGCCGGCGTTCAACTTCCCGGCGGCGGCAGCCAGGACAGCGGCCGGGTCCACCAGATGTTCCAGCACGTCCGCGGCCAGCACCACGTCGAACGGTCCGGTCACCGCGGCAAGCACCTGCGGATCGTTCAGGTCCGCGATGAGGGTCTCGTCGGCGATCCGGCGCAGGTCCGCACCGGCCACCGGATCGATCTCGACGGCGACGACCTGGCACCCGCGCCCTTTCAAGGCGGCGGTGACCTCCCCCGAGGCTGCACCGAGTTCCAGGACCCTCCCGCCCTCACCGACCAGACGCACCACGACGGCGTGTGTGTTGCTCGGCAGGCCCGGATCGATCCGGGCCTCGTTACGGCTGCTCAAAGTTCTCTCCCCACAGCGACGGACCGGACGGTCGATCGAGCCAATCGTTGGATACCCACGGACGCCCTGCACATCACTTCGTGGTGAACAGTATCCGACCCGGTTCCTTCCCACACAGCCAGAACACAGCATCGTGACCGGAGTGTTTTGCATGTTGATACGTCGAGTTCGGATTCACGAACCTTGATTTTCCGAAAAGCGCAGCCACAGGAAGGCGCGACCACCGGTTTTACCCTTACGCCGCAGGCATGACAATCGAAACACCGCCTCCAACTCACCGGAATCTCACATCAAGATACTGCGGGTTCCGGAGATACCAGGGACTCCCCGGGCAGCTACGAGGTTCCCTTCCCCTGCACCCCTCCCGCACGACGACCAGCACCGCCCCCCCCCCTGATGCCGCGGTGGGACCGCGAGGCCGGTCCGCCGAATACAAAGGCACGATGCGAACAAAGGGCACAATGCCGACATGGACCGAATTGCCACCTCGACGAACAGGCAATTCACCGTTCGACGTCACATTCGACGCGTATTCACCGATTCCGCGCCACAGGCCGTGCCGAAATCATCGACCGGCAACGATATGAGCCCGGAGTCCCCTGGGGAGAAACACCGTCCCCCGTAAGTCCGGCCCTCGGGACGGTGCCCGTCGCTATTCCGCGGTCGCATTTCGGGTCAACACCCTGGCAGCGCCGCGCCGACCTCCGGAAGGCCTGCCCGTTCCGCGACCGGGACGTGGGCGGCCGGTGACCGTCGACCCCTGAAATACAGAAGAACCACCGTCCCCTGAGGGACGATGGTTCTTCTGATCTGTTGTAGCGGGGACAGGATTTGAACCTGTGACCTCTGGGTTATGAGCCCAGCGAGCTACCGAGCTGCTCCACCCCGCGCCGCTACTGCTTCTTGAACCGCTTCGCACCCGTTGTCTCCGTGGTACTTCCCTACCGTACTCCTATCCGGGCCCATACCTCCAATCACCAGGTCAGGCCCCGACCGACCCCCACAGCAACACGTTCCCGCACCGATGAGTCAGGACCCCGGGGCCTGGAGCACTGGCATCCGAACGTCCCGGGGCATCCCGAGCAGCCGGCACACAAAAAACCACCGCCCTCGTGATGAGGACGGTGGTTCTTCACTTCATTCGTAGCGGGGACAGGATTTGAACCTGTGACCTCTGGGTTATGAGCCCAGCGAGCTACCGAGCTGCTCCACCCCGCGCTGCGGTAACACCACTGTATCCGGAAGGTGTCCCGGACACCAAATCACCGCAAACACCACCACCCTTGACGGGCGGACCGCCCTGGCTGGGAACCGAAACGGCCCGTCCGGCAGCAGGAATCCTGCTGCCGGACGGACCGTTCGACACCGCGTGGTGGATCAGCCGCCGGTGGTCCCACCGACGGACGGGGAGGTCAGCGAAGCCGACGGGGTCGAGGTGATCGCCCCCTGGGTCTCCGAGGGCAGGGTCGACACCGCACCGGGCCCTGCCACCTCCAGGTAGTTCTGGACGGCCGCGTTGAACCGGTCCTGGGCCGCGCCGACGTCGGCGAAGCTGCCGGTCGTCTTGACCTGGTTCAGGGTGGACAGTGCCTCCTGGACCTGGACAAGGGCCTGTTGGGCGTCCGGCGACAGAGGAACCGTGCTCACCGGCGGGGTGGTGCCGGGCACACCGGTTCCGGGCGGGGCCGTCGAGGTGACCTGACCGCTGCCCGTCGCCCCCGGATCGATCGGCGTGGTGGGTACGTTCTCACCGACGTCGATGGGTGCACTCGCGGCCGCCTTCTTCAAGGCCTCCTCCAGCGTCGCCCCGAAGCCGACCCGTTTACCGAACCAGACCAGGACCACGTTCAGTTGCGGGTAGGCGTTCGCCTCACGGCCCTGGAGGTAGATCGGCTCCACGTACAGCAACCCGTCCGCCGTGGGCAAGGTGAGCAGGTTTCCGTAGATGACATCCCGCGACTGCTGTGCCAGCGAGATCAGGTTGGTGATCTCGCTGCTGCCCCTGAAGGCGGTCTGCACCTGCGCAGGGCCGTAGGTCTGGGTGTCCGTGGGGAATCTCAGCACGTTCAACTGCCCGTAGTTCGACGGGTCGGAGGAGGCCGTGATGTAGGCCCCCATGAACTGCCGCTTGAAGCCGGTCAGCGCGGAGGTCAGCTCGAAGCGCAGCGGACCGTTCTTGGCATCGGGCTGGGAGTAGTCGGGCAGCCTGATCTGCAGGTAGTACGGCGGTTGCGGCGCCGCGCTGGTGGACGTGGGGTCGTCCGGAACCTGCCAGAAGTTCGAGTTCTGGTAGAACTCGACCGGGTTGGTGACCTGGTACTTGGCCAGCAGCGACCGCTGGACCTCGAACAGGTCCTGGGGGTAACGGAAGTGCGCGCGGAGCTCGTCGGAGATCTCCGAGGCCGGGGAGATGAGGTTCGGGAACACACCCTCCCAGGCCTTCAGGATCGGGTCCTGGTCGTCCACCCCGTAGAGCTTGATCGAACCGTCGTAGGCGTCGACGGTGGCCTTGACCGAGTTGCGCATGTAGGAGACCTGCTGGCTGGCCGCCTGGGCCGAGCCTTGCGTCTGCAGCGAGTTCGCCGTGGCATCGGCCAGGGAGACGTTCTGTGCGTACGGGTAGTTCGTCGCCGTGGTGTAGCCGTCGACGATCCACACGATGCGCTTGTTGACCACTGCCGGGTAGGGCTTGGAGTCGATCGTCAGGAACGGGGCGACCTCCTTGACCCGGACCGCGGGATCACGGTTGTACATGATCTTGGAACCGGAGTTGATCTCGGAGGAGAAGAGGAAGTTCCACTCGCCGTACTTGGTCGCGAAGATCATCCGCTGGAACAGGTTGCCGACACTGACCCCACCGCTGCCGGTGTAGGTGTAGGTGGTGCTGTCGGTGTCGTACTCACGCGGGGCCTGGCCGGGCTCGGCACCGACGATGGCGTAGTCCGTGCCCAGCTGGCCGTAGTAGATCCGCGGCTGGTCGACCGGGATGAAGTTCTGCTCCTGGACCGAGGACTCCTGGAACGCGGGGGTACCGCTGCCACCGGTGATGGTCGCGGCCACCTGGCTCGCCGGGGCGGCGATGATGCCGTTGCCGTGGGTGTAGACCAGGTGCTCGTTGATCCACACCTTCTGGTTGTCCTGCAGGCCGCCGACGTTGATCTCACGCAGGCCCACCACGTAGTCCTGGGTGGTGCCGTTGACGGTGTAACGGTCGACCGTCAGCGGGGAGGCGAAACTGTAGAAGTTCCGGAACTGTTTGAGCTGGATGAAGGTCTCACCCAGGACGTTCGGGTCGAGCAGCCGCGCGTTGGGCAGGCCGTCCGGCTCCTTGAGGACCACGTTCGGGTCCGAGCTCTGCTCCTGGTAGTCGGAGTAGGTGACCTTGTCGTCACCGATGTCGTAGGCATCGCGCGTCGCGGCGATGTTCTTGCTGATGTATTCCGGCTCCAGCGAGATGGCGTTCGGGTTGACCCGGACGTTCTGCAGGACCAGCGGCCACGCGCCGCCGATCAGCACACTCGACAGGACCAGCAGGGCCAGGGCGATGGCCGGCAGCTTCACCGAGCGCAGGAAGCCGCCGACGATGAAACCGATCGCGCAGATCGCGGCGATGCACATCAGGATCAGCTTGGCCGGCAGGACGGCGTTGACATCGGTGTAGGAAGCGCCGGTGAACTGCCCACCACGGTTGCTGAACAGCAGGCTGTACTGGTCGAACCAGTACTGGACCGCCTTGACCAGCACGAACGCGCCGACCAGCAGGGAAAGCTGCAAGGTGGCCGCCGAGGTGATCTTGCGCCCCGGCCCGGAGACCCGGATGCCGCCGTAGATGTACTGGACCACCACCACGGCGATGAAGCACAGGGCGATGATCGCGAACAGCCACCCCAGGACCAGTTCGATCATCGGCAGGGTGAAGACGTAGAAGCCGATGTCGTGCCCGAACTGGGCGTCCGTCTGCCCGAAGGAGGTGCTGTGCAGCCACAGCTGCACCGTCGTCCAGGAGTTCTGGGCCGACAGACCGCAGATCAACCCGACCACCGAGGACAGGACGATGGCGATCAGCCGCGGGCGGGCCGAGATGATCGACCGGTACGGGGCGAGCGGATCGACCTCGTCCGTCGGCACGAAGAAGGGCCGGGACCGATAGGCGAGGGTCAAGGCCAACAGCACCAGACCACCGGCACCCAGTGCGGCGACGAGGAACAGGACGGCCCGGCTCTGCAGTTGGGTGGTGAACACCTGGGTGAAGCCGACTTCGCGGAACCACGAGAAATCGACGTACAACCCGACGAACTGGAACCACAGGACCGCTATCAGAGCGAGACTGACTATTGCGATCAGTACCCGCTTCCCGCGTCGGGACATCACAGGTAAACCAATGGGGGGGCGCATGCCCACAGTCGAACTCCAGCCGTGGTCTCTCGGCCACCCGGGATCGGATGGACCGTCTCCGTCGAGCGTGCGCCCCGGGCGTCGACACCGGCACATCGCCGGGCCGCCGACCAGGAAGTCACAGCACGCTCCCTGACAACTCTATGTGGACAACTCTAGGAGACGAACCCGAGTTCCCCGGTGGGGGCCCGTGGAGGGCACGGTCAGGTCACGATCTCGTGGCAGCATCTACACCTATGACCGGACACGAGGACCCAGAACTGACCACCGCCGAGGGTATTGACGACCACGGGACCGACGCGCCGACCCCGCCGGCCTTCCTGGAGGACCCGCTGCTGGCCGTCGCGGTGACCGAGGCCGAGGAATTCGTCGGCAGCGCCGGCTGGGAGCAGCGACCCCAGCTCTTCGCCCTGGTGCCCACGGCAGATCTGATCGCCGCCCAGCCGGAGATGGCCGGCCAGCTCGACGAGGGTTCCTACTACACCCCCATCGCCCAGGAGGACCTGCCGGACATCGACCTCTCGGACGCCCTGGCCCAGGTCTCCTGGCCGCCTGCGGTCGAGGGCTGCGTGCTGGTCCAGGAGATCGTGGTGCTGCCGCCCGAGGCCCAGGGCGACCTGTCCGAGGACCCCGAGGTCGCCGCCGAACAGGCAGCGCAGCACCCGGACCGGACCGAGGCCAGGCTCGCGGTGGGGGTCCTGCGCGACGGCTCCGGTGCCTGCCTGATGCGGCTGCGCGGGGAGCACGAGGACACCCCGCTGCGCGGGGCGGATCTGGCACCGAACCTGATCTCGGCCCTGGAGCTCACCTTCCAGTGAGACCCGCGGGGTTCCCGGCTAGCAGGAAGCGGGAACCTCGCCCTTGCTGATGGCGGTGACGGCGGCCATCGCCTCGTCCAGGGACCCCACCTTGGCCAGGTGCAGTCCGTCCGGGATCCGGGTCACCGCTTCCTCGCAGTTCGCCGCGGGGACCAGGAAGTACGAGGCCCCGACGTCCTTCGCCGCGATGAGTTTGAGCAGGATGCCACCGATCGGGCCGACGGTGCCGTCGATGTCGATCGTCCCGGTGCCGGCGATGAAGTTGCCGCCGGTGAGGTCCCCCGGGGTCAACCGGTCGATCAGCCCGAGGGTGAACATCAGCCCGGCCGACGGCCCGCCGATACCCGAAGTCTCCAGACTGTTGTGGATCTGGAACGGGGCCTCCGGCCGCTGCGTGGTGACGATCCCCAGGTACCCCTGGGTGGTCTTCTTCTCGGGGTCGCCCTGCAAGGTCACCTTCTCGTCCAGCTCCGCGAGCTTGCCGTCGGTGCCCGCCCGCTCGACCCGGACGGTGACGACCTGACCGGGGGTCGTCTTCTCCATCACCTGCTGCAGGGAGTCCAGATCGGTGACGGCCGCGCCGTCGATCGACAGGATCCGGTCCTGCACCTCGAGCCGCCCGTCACTGGGCGAACCCGTCCCCACCTGCTGGACGTAGGCCACCTCCGGGTACTTCAGGTACCGCAGGGCCGCGGTCTGCGCGAAGGACTGGGACTCCAGGAAGGTCCTGGCGTTCTCCGCCTTGACCTCGTCGGTGGTCTTGTCCGGCGGGTAGATCTCGTCCCGGGGGGTGACGGTGTACTTGCCGCTGGCCCACAACGCGATCGCGCCGAACAGGGAGATCCCGTCCGTCACCGACACGGTGGTCATGTTCAGGTGACTGCCCTCGCCGAAGTTCTCGTTCACCGAGGCCGGGATGTCGTTGCCGGTGAAGGTGAAGACCTCGCTGCCGTCGTAGCTGCCGAGGGTGTTGATCGTCACCCCGGGGCCGAGTTTGACGTACGGGATCGGCACTGCCGAGCCGACTGCGACGAAGACAACCGTGAAAGCTGAGCCGACGAGAAGGGTGCGACCCCGCACCGTCAGCTTCGAGAACCAGGACATGACCGCCAAGCGTATTCGCACGAGCGGTGTTCCCATGCCGTCCGTGCCGATTCAGCTGTCAGGGAACCCACCCATTTGTCCCCGGCTCCGACCTCAGGGGCCCCGGCGGGTGAGTACCGTGAAAGCATGACTAATCTGCCCTTCGGTTTCGGCCCGGCCGGCGACGACCCCAACGACAAGCCGGGCGAAGGTCAGCCCGGCCCTGGTCCAGCCGGTTTCGACATGTCACAGCTGGGAGCGATGCTGTCCCAGCTCGGCTCCATGATGTCCAACGCCACGCCTTCGTCCGGACCGGTGAACTACGACCTGGCCAAGCAGATCGCGGTGTCCCAGATCCCCAGCTCCCACCCGGCCTCGTCGGTGGATCTGGCCGCGATCAAGGAATCCTTCGCCCTCGCCGAGCTCTGGCTCGACGGCGCGACCTCCCTGCCCCCGGGGGCCAGGACCGTCACGGCCTGGACCGCGCGGGAATGGGTCGAGCAGACGATGCCGACCTGGCAGACCCTGTGCTCCCCCATCGCCGACCGGGTCAGCAACGCCTGGCTGGAAGGGCTGCCCGAGGAGGCCAAGGCCCAGGCCGGCCCGTTGCTGGCGATGATGGGCTCGATGGGCGGGATGGCTTTCGGGTCCCACCTGGGCGGGGCACTGGCCAAGCTCGCTACCGAGGTGATGACCTCGACCGACGTCGGTCTGCCGCTGGGACCGATCGGCACGGCGGCGCTGATCCCCCGGGCCGTCGCCGAGTTCGGCACCGGACTCGGTGTCGGTGACGACCAGGTCCGGCTGTTCCTCGCCGCCCGTGAAGCCGCCCACCACCGGCTGTTCGCCGGGGTCCCGTGGCTGCGCGACCGGGTGCTGGCCCTGGTGGTCGACTACGCCAAGGGCATCACCGTGGACTTCTCGGCCGCCGAGGACCTGGCGTCGAAGTTCGACATGAACAACCTCGGCGACATGTCGGCGATCGAGAACATCCTCGGCGAGGGCATGTTCGAGCCGCAGATCACCCCGGGCCAGCAGGAGGCCCTCACCCGTCTGGAGACCCTGCTCGCCCTGATCGAGGGCTGGGTAGACACGGTGGTCGCCGAGGCGATCGGTGACCGGCTCCCCGGAGCGGCCGCCCTGCGCGAGACCCTGCGCCGCCGCCGGGCCACCGGCGGACCGGCCGAGCAGACCTTCGCCAGCCTGATCGGGCTGGAACTGCGGCCGCGTCGTCTCCGCGCCGCCGCGGACCTGTGGCGCCAGCTCGGTGCCAGCCGGGGCAGCGACGGCCGGGACACCCTCTGGGGAGACCCAGATCTGCTGCCGACAGGTTCGGACCTGGACGATCCGGAGGCCTTCGTCGCCCGCGACCAGCAGTTCAACGAGCTGCTCGCCAGCCTGGAGGGCTTCAGCGCCGACGAGCCCGAGTACCCGGGTCGGACCGATGACGGCCCGTCGCCCAGCAGCGGTTCCACCGAGAGCGGGATCAAGGACGTCTGAGCCCGTCACGGACAACAGCGGCCGACCGGAGTGTTCCGGTCGGCCGCTGTTTCGGTCCCGATGCGAGGCGGTCAGACCGAACTCGACGGCCGCCACAGGTTGATCCCGCTGTCCTTGGCGTAGCGGTCGATCCGGGTGAGTTCCTCGTCGGTGAACTCCAGGTTCTGCACCGCGGCCACGTTGTCCTCGAGCTGGGTGACCGAGGAGGCCCCGATCAGCACCGAGGTGACCCGCTGGTCCCGCAGGGCCCAGGACAGCGCCAGCTGCGCCAGGCTCTGGCCGCGGTCGGCGGCCAGGTCGTTCAGAGCCCGGATCTGCCCGAGGGCCTCGTCGGTGAGCAGGCTCTGCGAGAGGGAACCCGGGCGGGCCGCCCGTGAACCCTCCGGGATGCCGTTGAGGTACCGGTCGGTCAGCATGCCCTGGGCCAGCGGGGAGAAGGCGATGCAGCCGATCCCCTTCTCGCCGAGGGTGTCGAGCAGACCGTCCTCGATCCAGCGGTTCAACATCGAGTAGGACGGCTGGTGGATCACCAGCGGGGTGCCCAGGTCGGCCAGGATGGCCGCGGCCCGGGCGGTGCGCTCCGGGGAGTAGGAGGAGATACCGGCGTAGAGGGCCTTGCCCGAGGTCACGGCGGTGTGCAGGGCGCCCATCGTCTCCTCGAGCGGGGTGTTCGGATCGGCGCGGTGGTGGTAGAAGATGTCGACGTAGTCGACGTTCATCCGCTTCAGCGACTGGTCCAGGCTCGCCCGCAGGTACTTCCGCGAACCCCAGTCCCCGTACGGACCCGGCCACATGTCGTAGCCGGCCTTCGTGGACAGGACCAGTTCGTCCCGGTACGGGGCGAAGTCGTCCCGCATGTGGCGGCCGAAGTTCTCCTCGGCACTGCCGTAGGGCGGGCCGTAGTTGTTGGCCAGGTCGAAGTGGGTGACCCCCAGGTCGAAGGCGCGGCGCAGGATCTGGCGCTGGGTGTCGAAGGGATTGACGTCCCCGAAGTTCTGCCACAGTCCGAGTGAGACGGCCGGCAGGTGCAGGCCACTGTTGCCCACACGTCGGTAGGGGTGGTTCTCGTATCGGCTCTCGGCGGCGATATAGGTCATGTCCGTCATTCTGGCACCTGGTCCGCCCCGCCCCCGGCGCGGGCCCGCGTGGCCCTCGGGCGGCTCGCGGTGTGATTCCGCCGCTCGATGACGGGTATCCCCCAGGCGTAACACGCGGAATTCAACGGCAACATCCGCCAAAAAGGGATTCGGCCACGCCGGAACTGGCCAAAGTTCGACTTCTTACCGCGCTGGGCCCATCCGGAGAGGTACGGTCACTCACGATTCGACAGCCCAGTACAGACAGGTCCAGGGCAAACACCAGAGAGGTAACACCATGGCCGAGACTTACAACGGGTACTGCGTCAAGTGCAAGGAGAAGCGGGACTTCGAAGGCGAGGCCGTGGAAACCAACGGCCGCCGGATGGCCAAGGGGATCTGCCCCGTCTGCGGCACCAAGATGAATCGGATCCTCGGCAAGGCCCAGGCCTGATCCGAAGCGCCCAGGCCGCCGCCTCCGGTCCGTACGCCGACCGGAGCCCGTGAGGCGGCGGCCCCTGCGTGCGGTCGTTCGGGTAGTGCGGGCCTGTTGCACCACTTCACCCTGGGTCATGCATCTGGAAAACCCGCTCATGGAGCACCCCCGGAAGCGCAGAGGGAAAATGGGCCAGGCCGACCGTGATGTCCAGGGCGTGATGTCCAAGGGTGGTGTTGCGGGACGGACCCCCCAGCCTGCGGTGGGGTGAGGGTTGCTGGACCTGGCCTACCGATTCCCACGCTCGACGCCTCACTCACCGAACAGCTCGGCCTCAATGTCCGCAGCGGAGGCTTCGGCCATGCGGCGCATCAGCTCGCGGCTGTATCGCTCGTACTCGTTCAGCGAAATGCGGTGGTGGGTGCCGACCTTGGTGGCGGCGATCTCGCCGTCGGCAATCCGGCGCAGCACTGTGGAACGCGACATCCCCAGCCGCTTGGCGACCTCGGCAGGAGTCAGCAACTCCACCCGCGTGGAGAAGTCGACCAGCTCACCGCGCTTCTTCGCAGAGTCCAGGAATGCGCGCACGCGTGCCCAGTCGTCATTCGACAGGTGTGCCGGGTCCACGGTCATGCTGCTCATGTTCCCCAGCGTACCCGCTATGACCACTTGCGCATGACTAAGTGCTCACGTTGCTCGGCGGACGGGAGAGCATCGGGCATCCGGTGTCCTCGCTCAGACCGTGGGCCGACCAACGGGCCATCCGATCCGCCGGCCGGGTCGCCGGCAGTGGCAAGCTCCTCACGGTGGCGACAAACTCGGACTCCCCGATCACGCTAGATTCAACCAGTGCGCGCAGCACCGCCTTGCGATCCACACGCATGCTCCTGCGCGATTGCTCGCATCGAGACACCGGGGTGGCGAAGCCGCACTGCCTCGGCGACTTCATCTCCTCCGAGCCCCAGACGACGACGCCTCACGCTGCGCAGCGTGAGGTGCGCCGACACAGTGGCGCGATGCAGGCAGTAGGTCGGCAAATTCGTTGACCGTCCGAGCCGCGGGTCCACGAGCGTCCCGAATCGGAGCGGACTCCGGGCGCTGGGATACCCGGTAGGCATCCCCCGTCCACCGCGCGACCAAGGTATTTTGCAGTCCGAACTTCGCCCTTGACCAGGTCCAGCATCGGCGCGTCCCGCAGAATAGGAAACCGCGGGACCGGTGACAAAAGCACGCGCCCACACCTGCCCGAGACCACACGCCAGGAGAACTATGAGGCCCGAGCCCCGGTCACATGCGGCCGAGCCTGGCGTATCGACATGCACGCGATCTGAGCGGAGATGCCGGGCGGAGATGCCGGGCCCTTCCTGTCGTTTATCAGCGCTCGAACTAGTCCTCGAACTCCAGGTCTTCGAGCAGGATGCGCATAATGAGCGTGTCATCCCGAGGGTCCGGCGTGTTCGCCTGCTGCGTGAACACACTCCGGAAGAACTGGGGCCACGTCGAGTTCGTCGGATATTGAGCACACCAGATGAAGCGCGCTGGACGCTGGGGGATGCCGACGTAGGACAACCCCCGCACCATGTCCTCTTCGACGATGCCGGCGTTCGTGGCGCCAAGATCGGACGGTCGGTCGATCAAATGACCGGCATCATCGGGGTTCGCTGCCCGGATCTCATCGCTGATCCCGTCTGCAGCGACCCTGACAGCACGCCGTGGTCCAAGTTCCCAGATCAATTGCATCTTCATCAGCTGGTCACTGAGCGGCAAGAACTTCTTACCGGCGACCAGGACTCCGTCGAGTGTCATCTTGGCAACCAAAAACTGATCCCATCTCATGTGAGGGACGCTAACACCGGAAAATGCGCTCGACGGGGGGATGTAGAGCATCATCACGGGTCCGGCCATTTCCGAATGCACAACTAGGCAATGTTCTCCCGCGCCAGAGCCGACACCTGAATTCGACCGACCCCACGGCGCTCATCGGACTAGCAAGCTAAGAAGAGCTACCGATCGTTTGCGATCCATTCACGTTGCGTTGTAACGACGTGTCCTATGTGGTTGTGCCGTCGATCCGGGTCCGCTTAGGGTCCGAGCGCGCGATCGCCAATACAGCATCGCTGGCCTGACGGCGTGTCGCGAAATGGCCGAGACTGTCCTGGTTCCACAGCCACGCGTCCCACGCCCCGTCATCGAGTTCTGCGACGGCACCATAAGGGTCGGATCCGGAGTAGATCACAAGTCCCACTCCGGGCACATTCTCCCCTCTCAGTTCTGGCTTGGGCGCTTTCAGGGGGCCCTGTGCATTCTCCAAGCGGTCCCGTTCCGCTTCGAGACTGGCACCGTCGCACGGCGTGATGAACTCGATCGCCTCCCGTACCTCTTCGGCGGTGTAGGGGGTGACTATCGTTATCTCGGCCGCGAAGGCCTTCAGGGTTCGCAGAGCCAGGCGACGCCAAGCGTTCGCGAACTTCAGCGGAATGTGGACCGGGCTGGTCTTCGCTGCTTCAGGATCCCAGTCCTCGCCGGTGATCAGAAACGTGACGGACAGAGCAGGCCAGTGACCCAATGACGTCATCAGTTCCACGTAATTGTGGACGTCAGCCACTTCGAGACCGGTCTCCGTCGCGAGCAGCGCCTCGATCCGACTGCCGTTGTTCGCGATCGCATATAGGGGATGGAACCCCCGAACGGGGATGACGATATAGTCGTCGGCTTGAAAATGTTGCACTCATCGCCTCCGTCCGATCCTGGGCTCTCCTCGTCGATCATCCCCTGCTCCGCTGGACACCTACGCAACGCCCTCCCAGGTTTGCGTGACGTTGAACCGGGTGGGGCAGATGTCGACGAGGGACCGGCCACCCGAGGCACAACCTGACGCCCTGACAGCAGCGGGATGAAACGAGGTCTACATCGACCGACCAGTGGAGGACTCCCGCGAAACGGTGAGACTGCCTTCCGGGTGGCCGGCGTACTCAACACCGACGGTGCAGATGAGCAAGCCGCCTCCGCACGCATGTCGCCCCGCGAGGGACGACGGGACGGGAAAGTTCCGCTGGCGTAGCGCGGGCCGCTCCCCTAGCGCCCACAACAGCTCAGCCGAGTCGATCCGGGAACGACTTAGCGATCTGCTGCCCACGACGATTGACGTGTGGATGCGCGTTGACTGCCACTGAGGAATGCACTGTGCTCCACCCGCCGCACAACCTGACGCCCTGACCGCCGGACGCAGCTGCCGAGCCGAAGGCCTTGTGGACAACCCGTCGGTGAGACCGGCCCGGCGTGCCACCCTCCACGGATGAACGACATCCGCACCTCCGATGCCGGTCGTCGGGTGGTTCTCGGCGACGGCCTCTGTGTGATCGAACGTGACGCGGGCACGGTCCAGATCGGCAGTGACCCTCCGCAGTGCTACGTCCTGCACAACGTCCCGCCGGGCACCGCCGGGGTACTCGCCGCGCTGGGCGGCCCGTTGCGTATCGCCGAGGTCCTTAGCCGGTTGGAGGACAGCTGCGGGGGCGACCCGGAATTCTGGTCGGCCCTGCTCCGCCAGCTCCGCGATGCCGGTGTGCTGCACATCCTGCCCGACTCCCCCGGCCCCGATACCTCGGCTCCGGTGGTCCGCCCCGAGCGGGTCCCGCTCTCCCGGTACTACGGTCCCGACCTGGCCCAGCGCTTCCTGGCCAGGCGCAACGATGCGCTGGTGACGATCGCCGGCACCGGCCGGGTGGCCGCCGGTGTCTCCTCGATCCTGGTGTCCGCGGGGATCGGCCATGTGCACATCAGCCCCGACCGTCCGTTGCAGCCCGTCGACACGGCACCTGCGGGCGTGTCCGCCGACGCCGGTCAGCACCTGCCCGACCGGACCCGGCTGGCGGCCGTCGCCCAACGGGTCCGTCCCGAGGTGGCCACCCATCCCCCGGTGCCGGCCGTCCCCGATCTGGTCGTCGTTGCCGGTGACGGCCCGGCCGAGGCCCTGGACGTGATCACCCTGCTCCGAGAGGGTGTCCCGCACCTGGCCGCCTACGCCACGGGGGTACGCGGTGTGATCGGGCCGCTGGTGCTGCCCGGGCGCAGCAGTTGCCTGATCTGTCAGCAACTCCATCGGACGGGCTGGGATCCGGCCTGGCCGACGGTCGGCCGGGCCGCCGGTGCCGCGGTCTCGGTACCCACCAGCTGCCTGGCCACCATGGTCGCCGCCGCCGCGGCCGATCAGGTGCTCCAGTTCGTCGACGGCCGCGGCGAACCGGCCACCGTCAACGGCACCCTGGAATGGCGTTTCGGCGACTGGCGACCGCGCCGACGCAGCTGGGCGATCCACGGTGACTGCCTGTGTCGGAGCCTGCCGGAACGCTGACCTGGTCGAACACCCGGCCGGTTGGCCCGTTCCCCGATAAGAAATGGACCCATGGCGCACAATGGGTGGTGTGCCCGACATCCCCCAAGGCGCGCTGAGTCGAAGCGCGAAACTCGCAGGTCTTCCGTTGTCCGCCGCCGGACGCGCGACCAAGGGGCTGGGCCAGCGCATTCTCGGCAAGGACCGCGACGAGGTGAGTGCCGATCTGCAACGCCGGACGGCCGAACAGGTCTTCCAGGTGCTCGGCACCCTCAAGGGCGGGGCCATGAAATTCGGCCAGGCACTGAGTGTGTTCGAGGCCGCGATGCCCGAGGAGGCGGCAGAGCCCTACCGCGAGGCCCTGACCAAACTCCAGAACAGCGCACCGGCGATGGACGGAGCCACGGTGCGGCGGTTGATGGCCGAGCAGCTGGGCACCGGGTGGCCCAAGTACTTCAAGGATTTCGACGACGAGGCCCGCGCGGCGGCGAGCATCGGCCAGGTCCACCACGGCATCTGGCGGGACGGTCGGGAGGTGGCTGTCAAACTGCAGTACCCCGGCGCGGCCGCCGCCCTGAAGGCCGATATGAACCAGCTGTTTCGGCTCGGCCGGTTGATGTCCCCGTTGGTGCCGGGCATGCAGTTCAAACCCCTGCTCGCCGAGATGCGGGACCGGGTGATGGAGGAGGTCGACTACGCGGCCGAGGCCGACAACCAGCGTGCCTTCGCCAAGGCCTACGACAACGACCCGAACATCGCGGTGCCGAAGGTCGTCGCCAGCGCTCCGGCCCTCATCGTCTCCGAGTGGGTCGCGGGTGCCGGCCTGGCCTCGATCATCGCCAACGGCACCACCGAGCAGCGTGACGAGTCGGGGCGGCTGCTCACCGAGCTGCACTTCTCCGCCCCCGTGCGGGTAGGACTGCTGCACTCCGATCCGCACCCGGGCAACTACCTGCTCCGGCCGGACGGACGCCTCGGCGTCATCGACTTCGGGTCCATCGCCCGGATGCCCGACGGCAGTCCCCCGCTGCTCGGCCGGATGTCGCGGCTCGCTCTGGAGGGCCGCGCCGACGAACTGCTCGCCGGACTGCGCGACGAGGGTTTCGTGCCGGACAACTACGACCCGGACCCGACCGTCCTGATGAACTACCTGGTGCCCTATGTCGAGCCGTTGCGGCATCCGACCTTCCACTTCACCCGCACCTGGATGCAGGCCCAGGCGGCCCGGCTGTCGGATTTCCGCAGTGTCGAGGTCAAGATGGCCCGGCATCTGAACCTGCCACCGTCGTACCTGATGATCCACCGGGTGACCTTCGGCTCCATCGGGGTGCTCTGCCAGCTCGATGCGACCGCGCCCTTCCGGCAGATCGTCGAGCGCTGGCAGGCCGGTTTCAACGACTGACCGCCCCCGACCCTTCCGCGAGCGGACCTTCACACCCCAGAAATTGGGGTGTGAAGGTCCAATCGCGAGGGAGTGTTACCAGTCGTCGCGATGCAGTCCGGCCTCGATGGAGCGAAGATGCAGTCGCGCGCAGTTCTCGCACAACCACACCCCGCCCCGTCGAGGCTGGAATTCGTACACCCAGGTGACCGGCGGATCTGCCGGCGACCCGGTCAGCGGGTCAGTGCCGGTTCCCTGTCCGCAGAGGGAACAGGTGACGGCGGCATCGGCGGCGGGCATACCGGCACACTATTGCCTGCCCGCCTGCGCGGCCAACGGTTCCGGACCGACTTCCAGGCCCAGACCACCATGCTCATCCGCTTCTCGCCCGTGCGGGCCAGTGCGGTCTCCTGGCGCTCGCGTGCCAGCCGACGAAGCTCGGCCACACGGAGCGCCTCCCGCATTCGTTCCTGCGCCAACAGTATTTCCAACATATTCATGCTCCAGTTCGTATGCCCGATTTCGGGCGAGAGTCCTTGACCGACAGCCGTAGTGGCCGACGGATTCTTCAATTTGTCGAGATCGGTTGCAGGCGGCCAACTACCGTCGCCTCGATTCCGATTCAGTCCGATAGTCGTTGTCATGCCGCGATCTTCCGCGGACGCCCACGACCACGCTTGCGCGGGATGACCACACCGTGATCGATGATCTCCCCGCCCCAGACACCCCAGGGCTCCTGGCGTTCCAGGGCGCTCGCCAGGCAGGCGGCCCGGGCCGGGCAGCCGTCGCACAGCGACTTGGCCCGCTCCAGCTCCGAGGGCTGATCTGCGAAGAACAGGTCGGGGTCCCCGACGTGACATGGCAGGTCGGTACCGAATATGGGATCTTCGATCTCTCCGGTCAGTACGTTCATTCTCTACTCCGTGACGGTCGACCATCGGACGTTGTGAGTCGATGGTTGTCTCGCGGTGTGACGGACGACAGGTGTGCCCGACCACACCAGGTCTGGTGGGTGGTGGGTCGGTGTCCGGGAACGACTGCGGCCGCGGCCCGCTCGTGACAGAGCGGTGACGCGGTCGGAGCGTGTGAGAGGCTGGCTACTGACGAACGGTCAGTGCAGACAGGCTTCCGGATCCGACGAGGGGGTACGGCGTTTCTGCCGGACGCTGCTCAGCGTCGGCGACGGCCGGATTCCCCCATGGCTTATGGCCGCGGGTGGCGAGGAACTCGACCATGCCGAAGATGTTCAGATTGTTCACGGTCGCCTCCTCGTTTCGCGGCCTCACCCATCGGATGAAGCGTGTCGATTCACAGGTCTCGGCGGGGGATCCCGCCGTCTTCCTGCTTCAAGGGACACTATGGCCCGGCAGCACACCCGCGCAACCGAATATTCGAAAAAGTTTTCGCCGCCGCCGAGATTTCCCTCAGAACGTCGACTGCGCAACGGGTTCGGTCGGAAAAATGTTCCGGCCGACAGTCGTCAGGAGGACGTCGTCGAGGCGTGTTTCGACAGGATGTTCAGGACCTGTTCGCCGTAGTTGTCCAGTTTCGCCCGTCCGATGCCGGGTATCTTCAGCAGCCCGGCGTCGTCGCTCGGCTGCCGTTCGGCGATCGCCAGCAGGGTCGCATCGGTGAAGATCACGAACGCGGGGACCGACTGTTCGGCGGCCAGCTGCTTACGCCACGCCTTCAACGCCTCCACCACGGCCGGATCGGCATTGCTCGGGCAGTTGCCGCATCGCCCCGACTTGATCTCCACCGGGCTACGCAGGGGGCCCGAGCACAGCCGACAGCGTCCGGGGGCGGCGCGCCCGCCCGCAGCAGCTGGCTGATCCGGGGCGATCCCCTGCAGGAAACGGCTCCGCCGCCTGCTCCGCCGGCCTCCCTCGGTCCGCGAGAGCGCCCAGGACAGGTGCAACTGCTGCTTGGCCCTGGTCACACCGACGTAGAACAGCCGGCGCTCCTCCTCCACCGCGGCGGGGGTGTCCGCATGCTGGATCGGCAGGGTGCCGTCGGTCAGCCCGACCAGGAACACCGCCGTCCATTCCAGGCCCTTGGCCGCGTGCAGGGAGGCCAGGGTCACGCCGCCGTTGCCGGGCGCGTGCTGGGCCTCCGCCCGCTGGTCCAGTTCCGCGACGAAGGTACCGACCCCCGCCGCCGGATCGGCGTCGGCGAGCTGCTCGGCCACCGACACCAGTTCGAGCAGGGACTCCCATCGCTCGCGCAGGGCACCGGCCGCCGGCGGATCGGCGCTGAGCCCGATCGGTTCCAGCAGCGCCCGCACGGTCGTCACCAGCCCGGGCCGGGGGGTTGTCGTGCCGTCTGCGTCCTCGGCGGACGCCCGCTCGGCATCGACCTCGGCGAACCGGCCGGCCGCCGTCCGCAGGGTGCTCATCGCCTGCCTGATCTCGGCGCGGGCGAAGAAGCGTTCCCCACCGCGGATCACGTAGGACACCCCGGCGGCTGCCAGCGCCTGCTCGTAGACCTCCGACTGGGCGTTGATCCGGAACAGGATGGCGATCTCCGAGGCGGGCGTGCCCGCGTCGATCAGGGCGCGGCACCGCTCCGAGACCGCACGGGCCTCGGCCGCCTCGTCGGGGTGCTCGGTGTAGGTCGGCTCAGGGCCGTCCGGCAGGACCGGTCGCAGCCGCAACCGCAGCCGCGCGGATTCGCCGACGGCACCGGCGATGACGCGGTTGGCCAGCGTCACCACCTGGGGGGTGGACCGGTAGTCCCGTTCCAGGCGCACCACGGCCGCCTGCGGGTACTTGCGGTCGAAGTTCAGCAGGTACTTCGGGGAGGCACCGGCGAAGGAGTAGATGGTCTGGTTGGCATCCCCCACCACGGTGAGCTGATCCCGACCACCCAGCCAGGCGTCGAGCAGCCGCTGTTGCAGCGGGGTCACGTCCTGGTACTCGTCCACCACGAAACACCGGTAGCGGGCACGGAACTCCCGACCCACCGCCTCGTCCGACTCCAGCACGGCGCAGGTGTGCAGCAGCAGGTCGTCGAAGTCGAGCTGTTCGGCGGCGACCTTGGCCTTCTCGTAGGCCTCGAAGACCTTCGCGACGGTAGCGGCGTCGATCGAGGTGTCCCGGCCGAGCTTGGTGACCGAGGCCGCGTAGTCGGCCGGCGCGATCAGCGTGGCCTTGGCCCACTCGATCTCGCTGGCCAGGTCGCGCAGGGTGGCGGTGTCGGTGCCGGCGTTGACCCGCCGGGCGGCCAGGGCCACCAGCCGGAGCTTCTGCTCCACGACGGGCCACAGCTGACCGCCGACGGCCTTGGGCCAGAAGTAGCGGAGCTGCCGCAGGGCGGCGGAGTGGAAGGTGCGCGCCTGGACCCCCGGCACACCCAGCGCCCGCAGCCGCAGCCGCATCTCGCCGGCCGCGCGGGTGGTGAAGGTCACCGCCAACATCTCGTCCACCGGGTGGGCCCCGGAGGCGACGAGCTGGGCGATCCGGTGGGTGATGGTCCGGGTCTTGCCGGTGCCCGCGCCGGCAAGGACGCAGACCGGCCCGGAGGGTGCCATCACCGCAGCGCGTTGTTCGTCGTCCAGGCCGACGAGTGGATCCATCACCGGTCCATGCTCGCACACCTGTACGACCATGCCCACCCGCGAGCCGGATCCGGCGGTGCCTGATCCGATGCGACCGGCCGGGGATCCGCCGGAAAGGGCATCGCCGGATCCCCGGTACGGGTCGTCAGCCCGCCGCCCAGGCCTCGATCATCTTCCGGGCGATCGAGATCGAGGGCGGCATCATCAGATCCTCGCCGACGCCGTCGTTGGCCAGTACCTTCCTGACCTCCTCCCGCGTCACCCAACGGGCATGTTCGATCTCCCCGTCCCGGGGGAACAGCGGGGCACCCGGGGTCGTCCTGGCCGCGAACCCGACCATCAGCGACCGGGGGAAGGGCCAGGGCTGCGAACCGAGGTAGCGGACCTCGTCCACCACCACCCCGACCTCCTCCGCCACCTCACGGCGGACGGTGGCCTCCAGGGATTCACCGGCCTCGGTGAAACCGGCCAGCACCGAGTACCGGTGCGGCGGCCAGGACGGCTGCCGGGCCAGGACGGCCCGATCGGCGCCGTCGTGGACCAGCATGATCACGGCCGGGTCCGTCCGGGGAAACTCCTGGTGACCCTGCGGGCACATCCGGGACCAGCCGGCCGAGGTGGGCGTGCTCCGTTCCCCGCAGGTCGGGCAGAACGGGGACCGGTGGTGCCAGCCCAGGACCGCGACCGCCGAGGTCAGCAGGCCGGCCTCCAGGTCGCCCAGGACCGCACCCCATTCCCGCAGGCCACCGCCGACCGCGGCCCAGCCGTCATCGGTGAGACCCTGCAGTTCCGGTGTCTGCCCGGGGACGGCCCAGTAGTCCGTGCCCTGGTACTCCCCCAGCAGCACGGCCTCGTCCGGCACCTCCGGCCCGATCCGGGAGGAGTCGAGCCAGTCGAGCTGCACGACGTCGTCCCGGCTCGTCGCCCCGACCCGTCCCTGCGGGTCGACGACGAGCACCTTGGCCGTCGGCCAGGTCTGTCGGGTCCGGAACGGCAACCGCAGATCCTCGGTGCGATCGGCGACACCACGGGACAGGCTCGGTGCGAAGGGCCGGGACATCCAGGCCTGGGGGTCGACCTCGGTCACGGAAGATCCACGTCACCGACGGAGGCGAGCTGGGCGCCCACGGCCGACAGGTCGCCGACCACCACACCGGTGAAGGCCGTCGGAGCCATGATCACCCGGGACATCGCGTGGACCTGCTCGGAGGTGACGGCGGCAAGCCGACCGGGGTGCTCGGCGATCCAGCCGAGTTCCAGGTCCGCCCCGGCGATCCCGGACAGGGTGGACGCGAGCCCGGCCTGGGTGGACAGGGAGGTCGCGAGGGTGCCCAGGGCGTAGTTGCGTGCCGACTCGATCTCCTTCTCGGTCGGCGGCACCAGGGCGAGGCGACCGAGTTCGTACCGGGCCTCCCACAGTGCCGGGGCCGTCGACTCGGTGTTCGTGTCGAAGCTGACGCTCAGGGCGGCACTGCCCGGCCAGAACTCCACCCCGGAGCGGGCGCTGTAGGTGTAGCCCTTGTCCTCCCGGATGTTCTCGACCAGGCGGGAGGAGAAGTAGCCGCCGTAGATCAGGTTGGCCAGCTGCTGGGCCGCGTACCCCTCGTGGCTGCGGTCCACCGCCGCCGCGGTCAGTCGCACCTGGGACTGGACCGCGCCCGGACGGTCGAAGGCGGCCAGCGGGGCCCCCTGGACGCTCGGCGGGGTGGACAGGGCCACGGCGGTTCCCGGTGCGGTCCAGTCCCCGAGAGACTCGGCGACGGCTGCGACAGCGGCCTTCGGGGACAGGTCGCCGACCAGAACCAGGGTCGACCCGGCAGGCACGACCGAGCGCCGGTGCAGACCGCGGACCGCGGCGGCCGTCACCTGGGCGACGTCCTCGGCGGCCGGCATGTCCCAGGCCGCCGGGTGGTTGCCGAACCGGTGCAGCTGCAGATGCCGGTGGGCGATGACGGACGGCTGGGCTCCGGAGATCATCAGGTGCTCGACCAGCCGGTCGCGTTCACCGTTGATGTCCCGGGTGCGGTACGCGGCACCGGTGAGGGTGTCCGCCAAGACGTCGAGCAGCACCTTCAACCCGGTGGACAGCACCGATCCGGAGACCATCAGCCGCTGGGCGTCGACACCGGCGTCCAGGTGGCCGCCGACCATCGCGAGCTCGGCGTCGACCTGCTCCCGGTCGCGATCGGCGGTGCCGAGCAGCAGCCCGGCCGAGAGCAGTTCGGCCTTGGCCGAGTGCACACCCGGTCCGGTGCCGTTGGCGGTGGCGGACTTGCGCCCGAACGGGATCCGCAGCCGCACCTCGACGAGCGGGGTACCGGGCTTGCGCACGGCGATGACGCGCAGTCCTGATTCCAGGACCACATCGGTGATGGCAGCGGCCCGGCGACGTTTCGGCGCCTCGGCCAGCTCGGGTACCGGTCGTGGTCCGGTCACGGCAGGGGTGCGGGCCATCAGATGGTTCCTTCCGGTGCTGCGCTGACATCGGCCGTCAGGGTGTCGGCCGGGGCGAACTCCGCCGCCCGGTAGTTGAGTTCGGCAGAGGCACCGGGATCGCCGCCCGCCGGGTCGCCGCCGGGTTGCACCCGCAGGATCGCGCGGCGGTTCGGGTCGAGGGAGGCTGCGGCAGCAGCGATCTCGGCCGGGGTGATGGAGGAGATGATGCCGGGGATCTCGCTCAACAGCTCGGCGCGGCCGTGCAGGAGTTCCAAGGACCCCAAGCTGCGGGTGCGGGCACCGAAGTTGTCGTTCTCCCGGTACAGCGACGCCGTGAAACGGGCTGCGGCCCGGTGGGTCTCGACCTCGCTGGGACCCCCGGCGGCCAGCAGGGCGATCTCGGCGTCGGCCGCTTCGATCACCTCGGCGGCCGGGACGTCGATCGGATGCAGGGCGCCGAGGACGAACACATCGGGATCCCGGGCGTCCAGCGGACCACCCATGATCCCGGGCCCGGCCCAGATCTCGGTGGCCAGTTCGGCTTTCGTCACCACGGCCGACTGCAGGCGGGAGGCCTCCCCTTCGGAGAGGATGGATCCGAGCTGGACGTGGGCGAGATACCCGCGCAGGTCCTTGACCGGATCGGGCAACCGCCAACCAACGGCGAAAGCCGGTGCGGGAGCCAGCGCATCGATGTGCACCTGCTCGGTGACACCCTTCGGCCAGGGCTCGGCGAAGGACGGGCGCTTCGGAGCCTTGCGGGCCGGCACGTCGTCGAAATGCTGGTGGATCCAACCCGTTGCCTGATCGACGTCGAAGTCGCCGCAGACCGTCAGCACGGCGTTGGCCGGGCAGTAGTACTTCTGGAAGAAGTCCTCGCAGTCCTCGACGGTCGCCGCCCGCAGGTCCTCGAAGGCCCCGTACCCGTCATGGGTGTTGGCGAAGGTGTTGAACAGCACCGGCGGCAACAGGATCCAGGGGAAACCGCCGTACGGGCGGCTCAGCACGTTGAGGCGGATCTCCTCCGAGACCACATCCACCTGGTTCGCCAGGTTCTCGGCGGTGATCTTCGGGGCCCGCATCCGGTCGGCTTCCAGGAACAAACCGCGTTCCAGGGCGGCGGAGGGCAGCACCTCGAAATAATCCGTGTAGTCGGTGTGGGTGGAGCCGTTGAAGCTCCCGCCCGAGGACTGGACGAGCCGGAAATGCTCCAGTTTGGGCAAGGATTCGCTGCCCTGGAACATGAGGTGCTCGAACAGGTGCGCAAAGCCGGTGCGGCCCTGCGGTTCCGATCGGAAACCGACATCGTAGTGAACGGCGACACCGACCACCGATGCGCTCCGGTCCGGGGCGAGGACCACCCGGAGACCGTTCTTCAGCTTCAGTCGTGTGATCGGGTAGTCGGCACTCGGGATACGGATCGTGCGGGCAGGGGCCGCGGCGGTATGTCTCACTCCCCCACCCTAGCGGCGTCAGCCCTGACCGGCCTTCGGGGTGAACAGATCGTCGGGTTGGTCCGGGGACGGAGGAGGAATGACCACCACGGGCGCGTACGGCGACGCGGTGCCCGGGCCCGCTGCGGCGTCCTCTCCCGACTCCGCCGGCTCCGTCGACGGGCGGGCCGCGGCGACGGCTGCCTGCATTTCCTGCACCGTCATCGCACTCCCGCCCGAACCGGCCGCCCGGCGACGGCCCTGCCGCTTCTCCCGGATCAGGGCCAGGGCCGCGACCACCGCGATGAACCCGATGGCCAGGATGATGATCGGCAGCACGCGCTTGGCCGTCGAGGAGGCCGGGGTCGCCGTCACCCCGACGAGGCGCACCTGCTCCGGATGTCCGTTCAGGTACTGGATCGCCAGGCGTTGGTCGACCTTGAAGCCGCACCCGCCGAGGGCCGCCGTCACCGTCTGGCCGGCCACCTGGAACTCCACCGTGGTGTCCGCGGCGGGCTGGGTGCACGGTTGGCTCGACACCACGACGGCGTAGGCGCGTTGAGGATCGGCGTCGATCGGGTCGGTGGCATCACGCAGCCCCCACCACCACACGCCCAGCACGATGACCACCACCAGTCCGACGACACCGAACAGGATCGGCAGCGGCCGGGTCCGTCGTTTCTTGCCGCTGTGCTTCCCCTCGGCGTGCCTTCCCATCGTCGGATGATCCCACACCCACCCGGGTCGGCGGCAGTGCACCGCGAACCCGGGTGGGAAGAGATCTCCGCTCAGCCCTCGTCGAGTCGGCCGCGTCCGATGGCAGCGAGGCCGGTCCACAGGTGGGCGACCGCCTCGCAGCCGCGGTAGAGCAGCGGGACGCTCGCCCGTTCGTTCGGGGCGTGGATCTGGTCGTCGTCGGTCATCACACCGAGGAACACCAACGGCGCGTCCATCGCCTCGGCCAGCTCGGCCTCCGGACCCGAGCCGCCCTCGCGGGTGAGCAGGACGGTGTCGGTGTCGAAGGCCCGACCGAGGGCATCACGGGCGGCGATGGTCGCCGGATGACTCGTGCTGACATGCATCGGCTTGACACCCCCTGCTTCCCAGACCATCTCGACTGTCAGTCCGTCGAAGGCCATGCCTTGGAAGAACTCGGCCACCACCCGGCGGATGTGCTCCGGATCCTGTTTGCCCACCAGCCGGAAGGACAGTTTCGCGGTGGCATCGGTGGGCACGATCGTCTTGCCGCCGGGACCGGTGTAACCGCCCCAGATACCGTTGATCTCCGCCGTCGGCCGCACGCCCACCCGTTCCAGGGTCGACCAACCGGCCTCCCCGACCGCCGCCCGCGAGGCGGCGCTGGTGGTGATCCAGCCCTCCTCGTCGAAGGGCAGCGCGGCCGTGGCGGCCCGCTCCTCGGGGGTCGGATCGATGACACCCTCGTAGAAACCGGGTACCGCGATCCGGCGGTTCTCGTCGTGCAGGGCCGCCAGCATCCGGGAGAGCTCGGTGATGGGGTTCGGCACCGCGCCGCCGAATGAACCCGAGTGCAGGTCCACATCGGGGCCGTGCACCCGGAGCTCACCGGCCACCAGCCCGCGCATCCCCACGCACACACTCGGGGTGTCCACGTTGAAGATGCCGGTGTCGGAGACCACCACCACATCGGCGTCCAGCTCCGCCCGGTGGGCCGTCAGCAGCTCGGAGATGTGCGGGGAACCCGACTCCTCCTCCCCCTCGACGAACAGGGTCAGGTCCACCGCCGGAGCCGTCCGCCCGGTGGCGGCCAGGTGGGCCTGCACCCCGAGCAGGTGCATGAATATGTTGCCCTTGTCGTCGCTGGCACCACGACCGAAGAGCAGGTCCCCCACCACCGTCGGCTCGAACGGCGGGTAGGTCCACCGCTCCTCGCCGTCGGCCGGCTGGACATCGTGGTGGCCGTAGACGGTGACCCGGACGGCATCCGGATCACCGGAGGGCCAGTGGGCGTACACGGCGGGCAGGGCCGCGGTCTCGTCCCAGATCTGCACGGTCGGGAAGCCGACCGCCCGGAGCTTGGCGGCGAGGAACTCGGCGCTGGCCCGCACATCACCGTGGTGGGCCGGGTCGGCGCTGACGGAGGGGATACGGACCCAGTCCATCAGCTCCTGGAGCCACCGGTCGGCTCCGGCGCGGACGGCGGCCCGTTCCGGGGTGATTTCTGGTTCGACAACGGCGTCGTGGCCGGATTCGTTCGACATGACCCAAACCCTATGCTCCACGATCCGGACCGGTACTCCCGATACAGTCCCTGATATGTCCTCCCGGTCGAAACTGTCGCTGACCCCTCTGCTCGGGGCCCTGTGCGCCGGTTCGCTCCTGCTGCTCAGCGCCTGCGGTGATGCGGAGAACGTCGACCGCGACAGCACACTCACGGTGGTGACCACCGCCGATTCCGCAGCGCCCACCGCTTCCGAACCGGTCCAGACACCGCTGGTGGCCACCACTGCCGCCCCCACCTGGGACCTGACGGCGGGACCGGCCGCGGTGGCGGCCCGGATCGACCAGCTGAGCGGCCAGGACGCCGGGATCTCGGTGGCTGCCGACGGGATCACCGTCTACATCCACGGCGACCACCCGGCGTGGTTGACCGAGCTCACCACGGAGGCCACCGGCAGCGCCCTGAAGGTCACCGTCAAGGACGCGAAATACGGTCAGCAGTACCTGCTGTCGGCGGCCCAGGAGATCCTGCCGCAGATCCTGCCGCTGGGCGCCACCTCGGTGCGGCCGGCCCAGGACCTGAGCAGCCTCGTCATCCTCGGACCGGTGGCCGCCGCGGACCGCAAGACCATCACCACCCTGGCGTCAGGATTGAAGTCGCCGGTCGAGGTCACCTACGGGGGCTGAACCCGCCGTTCCCGCGCACCGAACCCGGATCGGCGCACCCTGCAGAGTGCGCCGATCCCGAAACGGTGCGCGGGAACAGCAAGAGGGTTGTGCACACAGGGCAGATCCATCCACATCAGCGGGCCACCCGCTGGAACCGGACGGGACGCAGCACGATCCTGGGGCAATGGACACCACACGAACACGGGCCCTCAGCCGCAGCACCGCCCTGAGCGGCGGGGACAGTGACGACACCCTCCGGCGGAAGATCCGCACCCATGAACTGATCCGTATCCGCCGGGGCAGCTACGTCGACCTGGACTACGCCGACATACCATCCACGGAACAGCATCTGATCCGGCTGGATGCCGTCGCGGACGCTCTCGGGCCGGAGGAGGTCTTCAGCCATGTCTCGGCCGCGCTGCTCCACGGCCTACCGGTGTGGAGGATCCCCCTCGGCCGGGTCCACCTCACGAAAGAACGCAGCTCCGGCGGCCACCGCAACGCGGGCCTGCACACTCACGTCGCGCCCCTGGACCCGACGGAGGTGACGACGGTCGGCGGCCACCGGGTCACCTCGGTGGCCCGGACGTTGATGGACCTCGCCCGATCGGCGACCTTCGAACAGGGGGTGGTGGTGGCTGAGGCCGCGTTGTGCGCCGGGCTCGTCGACCAGGCCGGGTTGATCAGCGCAGCCGACCAGGTGCGACGGCGGCGAGGGGCGGCGATGGCCCGGGCGGTCGCCGGGTTCGCGTCACCGCTGAGTGAAAGCGTGGGCGAATCCCGTAGCCGGGTGCTGATGCACCTCCACGGGGTGCCGTCACCGACCCAGCAGTTCGAGGTGCTCGGCGCCGACGGGGAGTTCCTCGGCCGGTCCGATTTCGCGTGGGAGGACGCCGGAGTGCTGGGTGAGTTCGACGGACTCGTCAAGTACGGCCGCTACCTACCTGCGGCCCGGGGAGGACGCCGGGGATGCGGTCTTCCGCGAGAAGCTGCGGGAGGACCGCATGCGGGAGACCGGACGGGCCGTCATCCGCTGGGTGTGGGAGGACCTCGACCACCCTGCCGCCCTCGTCCGCCGGCTGCGCCGGGCGCTGGATCGTGCCTGAACCTGCTGTTCCCGCGCACCGAACCCGGGTCGGCGCACCCTGCAGAGTGCGCCGACCCCGAAACGGTGCGCGGGAACAGCAGAAGTACTAGGAGTCGAAGCCGAGCTTGCGCAGCTGCTTGGGATCGCGCTGCCATTCCTTGGCCACGGTGACATGCAGGTTCAGGAACACCCGCGAACCGAGCAGGACCTCGATCTGCTCCCGCGCCTTCCGCCCGACGGCGGCCAGTTTCGCCCCGCCCTTGCCGAGCACGATCGCCTTCTGCGAGTCCCGCTCGACGTAGATGGTGACGTACACGTCGATCAGGTCCTTGCCCTCGCGGGGGACGATCTCCTCGACCAGCGCGGCCAGCGAGTGCGGGAGTTCCTGCAGTGCGCCGTCCAGGGTGGCCTCGCGGACGATCTCGGCGATCCTGGTCTCGATCGGCTCGTCCGTCACCTCCGCGTCCGGGTACAGCCGCTCGCTCGACGGCAGCTGCGCGGTGAGCAGATCGACCAGGTTCTGCACCTGGAAACCCTTGGTCGCCGAGACGGGGATGACATCGGAGAACTCGCGCACCTGGGACAGGGCCAGCAGTTGTTCGGCCACCCGCTGCTTGCCGACCTTGTCGGTCTTGGTGACGATGCCGATCACCGGGGTGCGCCCGGCCTGTTCGGTCAGCTCGGCCGCGATCCGCCGGTCACCCGGGCCGATCTTCTCATCGGCCGGCACACACAGCCCGATCACGTCGACCTCGCTCCACACGGTCCGCACCACGTCGCCGAGCCGCTCACCGAGCAGGGTCCGCGGTTTGTGCATCCCGGGGGTGTCCACGATGATCAGCTGCGCATCCGGGCGGGTGACGATCCCACGGATCGCCCGTCGGGTGGTCTGCGGTTTGTCGGAGGTGATCGCGATCTTCTCGCCGACGATCGCGTTCAGCAGGGTCGACTTGCCGGTGTTGGGGCGGCCGACGAAACAGGCGAACCCGGACTTGTGGGGGCTGTTCGTAGCTGAGGTCATGTGTTGCGGGCCTTCTTCTTCCGGTGGGGCTTCTGGTCGCCGGCGGGTTCGCCGGCATCTGGTGGTGCCGTCTCATTCTCCCCCGCCGCGTCCGCTGCGGAGTCCTTGTTCTTCTTCCTGCTGCCCCGGGGCTCGTCACCGCGCCCGGTTCGGGTCTCGTCCGCACGCTCGGTCGGGATCTCCTGATCGACCGCGGCCGGGTCGAGGTCGGCGTCCGGGTCGGACTCCTCGTCCTCGGCCTCGTCGACGATCTGATGGACCAGGATGCTCTGCACCCGGGGCCGGCCGCGCCGGTCGTATCCGGCCTCACCGAGCAGGTGCAGGCCCTCGATGGTGGCCTCGGAGCCGGCCAGCGGCACCCGGCCGATGAGTTGGGCGAGCAGACCGCCGACGGTTTCGACCTCGTCGGTGGGCAGTTGCACGTCGAAGATCTCGCCGAGGTCCTCCACCGGGAGCTTCGCCGACACCCGCACCCGGTTCTCACCGAGATGTTCGATCGGGGCCGGGGTCTCGGCGTCGTACTCGTCGGTGATCTCCCCGACGATCTCCTCCAGGATGTCCTCGATGGTCAGGATGCCGGCCGCTCCGCCGTACTCGTCGATGACCACCGCGAAGTGGTTGCGCTGCAACTGCATCTCCCGAAGCAGGGCGTCGACGTTCTTGGACTCGGGCACGAACTGGGCCGGGCGCATCAACTCGGTCAGCGCCGGTGAGATCGCCCCCTGTTCGGCGACCAGGGCGTGGTGGATCATGTCCTTGAGGTAGATCACCCCGAGGATGTCGTCCACGTTCTCGCCGATCACCGGGATCCGGGACATCCCGGAGATGTCGGCCAGGTGCAGAGCCTGACGCAGGCTCTTCGTCTGCTCGATCCAGACGACCTCGGTCCGCGGCACCATCACCTCGCGGGCGATCGTGTCACCGAGGGCGAAGACCGACTGCAGCATCTCCCGCTCGGTCTCCTCCACCACCCCGTTGTCGCCGGCCAGGTCGACCAGTTCCCGGAGCTCGATCTCCGAGGAGAAGGGCCCCTCCCGGAAGCCCTTGCCAGGGGTGATCGAGTTGCCCAGCCGGATCAACATGTTGGCCACCGGGCCCAGGATCGTGCCCAGCGCCCGCGTCGGTCCGGCCGCGATGAAGCCGACGACGTACGGGTGCTGGCGACCGATGGTGCGAGGGAACACACCGACGATGACGTAGGAAATGCCGATCATCACCAGGGCGACGATCACCCCGACCCAGACGTTGAAACCCCACACACTCAACGCCACCGCGCTGACCAGCACCGTTGCCGTGGTCTCGGCACCGACCCGCAACAGCAGCAACAGGTTGGTGAACCGGGGACGGTCCTCGATGATCGCCTGCAGGGACGAGGCCCCTCGGCGTCCGTCCCGCTCGAACTCCTCGACCCGCGCCGAGGAGACCATGGTGATCGCCGAGTCCGCGGCGGCGCAGAGCGCGGCGAACGGAACCAGCAGGGCGGCGAGTACGAGGAGTACTACGTCAGAGGGTTCCACGAAAAACCGTCACGCCCGCCCGTGGTCGGTGTCCGGGGTCGACTCCGACGGACCCGGTTCGGGTGCCAGACCGACCGTGGTCAGCAGGGCGCTGTCCACGGCGTCGAGGCGTTCCCGGGCCCGATCGGCGGCCCGCTGTTCCCGCCAGGAGTCGAGCAGGTCGTTCTGCAGCCGGAACATCTCGCGTTCTTCGGCGGGTTCGGCGTGGTCGTAGCCGAGCAGATGCAAGATCCCGTGCACCGTCAGCAGGTGCAGCTCGTCGTCCAGGGTGTGACCGGCGGTGTTGGCCTGCTCGGCGGCGACCACCGGGCAGAGGACGACGTCGCCGAGGAGGGCGGGCCCGGGACTGTTGTCGTCGGGGCGGCGGGCGGTGTCCAGCTCGTCCATCGGGAAGCTCATCACATCGGTCGGACCCGGTTCGTCCATCCACTTGATGTGCAGTTCCGTCATGGCCTCGACGTCCATCAGGATGATCGACAGCTCCGCCAGGGCGTTGATCCCCATCTCGGCCAGGGCGAAACGGGACACCGAGACGAGCGCGAGCTCGTCGATCCCCACACCGGATTCGTTGGCTATCTCGATGCTCATCGGGTCGGCCTCGCCGGACGTGCGACATGTCGGTTCTGCACCAGCGGGCTCGCGGTCGGGTTCTCCTCGTCCCACCGCCCGTAGGCCTCGACGATCTCTCCGACCAGGGAGTGACGAACCACGTCGGCCGCGTTGAGCAGCGAGAAGTTCACGTCGTCGACGCCGCGCAGGATCTCCCGGACGACCTGCAGCCCGGACCGCTGGCCGTTGGGCAGATCGATCTGGGTGACATCGCCGGTGACCACGATCTTGCTGCCGAACCCGAGTCGGGTGAGGAACATCTTCATCTGCTCGGGCGTCGTGTTCTGCGCCTCATCCAGGATGATGAATGCGTCGTTGAGGGTCCGCCCACGCATGTAGGCCAGCGGTGCGACCTCGATGGTGCCGGCCTGGATCAGCCGTGGGATCGACTCGGGGTCGATCATGTCGTGCAGGGCGTCGAACAACGGACGCAGGTACGGGTCGATCTTGTCGTTCAACGTGCCGGGCAGGTAGCCGAGCCGCTCCCCCGCCTCGACGGCGGGCCTGGTCAGGATGATCCGGTTGGCCTGCTTGATCTGCAGGGCCTGGACCGCCTTGGCCATGGCGAGGTAGGTCTTGCCGGTACCGGCGGGGCCGATGCCGAAGGTGATCGTGTTGGTGTCGATGGCATCGACGTAACTCTTCTGGTTGACCGTTTTGGGTCGGATGGTGCGGCCGCGCCGGGAGATGATGTTCAGCCCGAGCACCTCGGTGGGCGACTCGCCTCCCTCGGCGAGCATGCCGATGGACCTGCGGACGGCGTCCGGGGTGATCCTTGATCCAGATTCTTGCAAAGTCATCAGCTCCCGCAGCACCTTCTCGGCGAAGGCAACGTCATGGGCATCCCCGCGCAGGGTGATTCGATTGCCGCGCACGTGGATATCGGCCTCGAGGGATTGCTCGAGTTGTCGTAACAATGCGTCCCGGAATCCGAGCAGACCGATCATGGCCCGATCGTCGGCGACGACGATGACCGATTCGGCCGACCCGGCGGGCGGCTTGCCGTGGATGGGATCTGTGATGGCCGGCCTCGAGTCCGTCGTGTCGCTGGTCGCCGGGTCGTTGCTCGTCGAGTCGCCGTGTGACGCCTCGTCGTTCGCGGACTCGGTGAAACGCCGCTTGCGGGCTGAGGCCGAGGAAGTGTCGGGCACCGGGTGATTGCCTGCCTTCATGGGGGATTCGCCGGGAGACCGGTCGGATCAATGCTGATCAGTGATACCGACGATCCTACCGGGAGGTACCGACACAGTTCGCCGGGTTTTACATCTCATCGGTGTGGGGTCGGTGGTTGCGGGTGCGGCTCATGGCGTGGCGTTCCGTGCGTCCACCAGATCACCAGGGCAGTTTTGTGCCCGCCAGCAGATGCAGATGGGCGTGGAAGACCGTCTGTCCGCCGTCGGCCCCGGTGTTGAAGATCATCCGGTACCCGCCCTCGGACACACCCTGATCGGCCGCGACCTGGCCGGCGGTGGTGATGAGCTCCCCGACCAGGGCAGGGTCGGCGGCGGCGACCGTCGCCGCGTCCGGGTAGTGGACCTTGGGCACCACGAGGATGTGGACCGGTGCCTTCGGGGCGATGTCACGGAAGGCCAGGGTGCGCTCGCCGTCGAACACGACATCGGCGGGGATGTCACCGGACACGATCTTGCAGAAGAGGCAATCCATCGGATCAGGTTAACGTGCCGCGTCGTCGCTGATCCCGACCGCTCCCCCCGCCGGCCGCGCTCCGTGCCGCCTGCTGCCCCCGCCGACCGCGCTCCGTGTCGACAATCGCGCTGCATGCAGCGAGCGCGGACGTCGGGAAGGAGCGCGGTCGGGGCCAGTCGGGGCAGGGACCAGCGGTCAGGCGTCAGGGAGCGAGGACCCCGAGCGCGAAGGCGAGGGAGTACGGCCACGGGCCGTAGCCGTCATCGATGGTGAAGTGCCGGTGGTTCGGGAAGTAGGCGACCTCGGCCCCCAGGGACTCGCCCCAGGCCACGGCGTCCCCCGGGAAGTACGGGTCGTTGTCGGAGACCGCGATCGTGAAGGCGGCGCCGGACGCGGCGATGGCGGCGGCGAGTTCGGCATCGGATTCGGCGGCCTCGAACGGGGCAAGCTGCTCCACGGTCCGCATCACCTCGCGGGCGGGCGGCCCGACCAACAGCACCCGGTCGGCGGGGAAGGGGAGATCGGCCGCCGCGTACTCGGCCACGATCCGCAGCACGGTCCAGCAGGCCAGGCTGTGCGCGATCAGCACCCGCTGCCCGGCCGGCACCCCCGCCAGCTCCCGCAGCACCTCCTCGCGCCACACCGACACCACCGGCTCATCGGTGTCAGGCAGCTGCGGGTAACGCGCCTGCACACCGGCGGTCGCAGCCGCTTCGGCCACGAGTCGCTGCCAGTGCCCGATCGGCCGCACGTTGGTCCAGCCGTGCAGCAGCACGATGCCGGTCGGTGCGGGCAGGTCCGTCGGAAGCTCGGCCGACGCGGTCACAGGGGTACTCGTCATGTCTCACAGCATGCCAAGGACGGCGTCCCGGCACACCTCCCAGGCCATGTGATTCGGATCGATCAGCTCCATGTGTCCGACCCCGGGAATCCCGATCAGCCGAGCAGGGTCCCCGGCCAGCACGGCGGCGTCGACGTAGCGGGTCGACTGTTCGAAGGGCACGTCCTCGTCGTCGGTGCCGTGCACACAGGTCACCCTGGCCCCGTCACCGACATGTTCCAGGGGTGAGGAATGGGTGTAGCGCTGCGGCACCGAACCCGGCTCCCCCTCCATCAGATCGATGATCGCACCGTTGCCGGTGCCGTCCAGCCCGCCCTGGATCAGGTCGAGGACCCCCGCCTGGGTGACGGCCCCACGGACCGGCACCCACCGCTCACCAGGGGTGATCGATCCGGGGGTGCCCGAACGCAAGGAGGGCCGATGGGCCAGCCAGGCCGCCAGTTGCCCACCGGCCGAATGTCCGATCACCACCACGCTGTCCAGGTTCAACCGGCCGCCGGCCAGGTACTGCCCCGAGGTCGCCAGGGCATCGACGGCGCGGGCGACGTCGGCCATGGTCCGCGGCCAACCACCCCCGCCGTTGTCACCGGTGCCGACCCGCCGGTACTCCACGGCCACGGCGGCGACACCGAAGGAGGCGAGGTTGCGCGCCAGGGGCACGGCCAGTTCGATGCCGTAGCGGGGCTTCCAGAATCCGCCGTGGATGACGACGACCACGGGCAGCAGCTCCCCCGGCGGCAGGTACATCCGGGCGAACTGGGACGGGTGGGAGCCGTAGGCGTACTCGGCTTCGGTGTACTCGGTCATTGCTCGATCACTGGTCGCTCGATCATGGGGTCGGTCGGTCGTACGCGGGTGTGGGTCGTGGTGGTGCCGGTCGTCCTGGCTCATCCGTGCCATCTGCCGGTGAGGGCGCCGATGGCCCCGAGGGCCACCGCACCGGCGGTGGAGGTGCGCAGGACCTCGTGGCCGAGCCGGACCGGAACCGCGCCGGCGGCACGGAAGGCCGTCAGCTCCTCCGGGGCGATCCCACCCTCCGGGCCGATGATCAGGACGACGTCACCGGCGGCGGGGAAGGTGATCCCGGTCAGCGGTGTCGCCTCGGCCTCGTGCAGCACCAGGGCCAGTTCGGCCTGGTCGATGACGGTCAGCAGGTCCTTCGTGGTGTGCAGGTCGTGCACCTGCGGCACCCGGGCCCGACGGGACTGCTTGGCGGCCTCGCGGGCGACGGTCTGCCATTTGGCCACCCCCTTGACCGCCTTGTCGGCAGTCCACCTGGCCACACATCGGGATGCCGACCAGGGGATGATCCCGTCCGCACCAGCCTCCGTCACCAGATCGACCGCCAGGTCCGAACGGTCACCTTTGGGCAGGGCCTGCACGATCACGACCCGGGGACCGGCCTCGGCGGTGAGCTCCACCGGTCCGACCTCGACGGTCAGCTCGGACTTGGCCACGGCGATCACCGAGGCCACGGCCGTGGTGCCTGCGCCGTCGGTGAGGACCAGCCTCTCGCCCACCCGCATCCGTCGGACCGCGGCGGCGTGCCGGCCCTCCGGCCCGTCCAGCAGGAAAGGACCGGGGCCGGGCACCGCCGTCACCAGAAAATAGGGATGGGAATTGGTCGGCACAGTTCGTTATGCAACCATGCCCGCGCCACGAGGGGTTAATGCGGCAGGCCGAACACGGTGTGAAGGCCGTGTTCGTTCCGGCCGTACCCCGGTCGGCCTCATCGCCCGGCGAAGGTCTCCTTGATCCGGCTGAAGATCCCGTTGTGGGAACGCTCGGCCAGTTCCGGCTGCTCCTCGCCGCGCAGGGTCGCCAGCTCACGCAGCAGCTCGGCCTGCCGGGCATCCACCCGGGTCGGGGTGATGACCTCGATGTGGACGTGCAGGTTGCCGTTCCCGGTACCCCGCAGCCGCGGCATGCCCTGGTTCCGCAGGGTGATGACGGTGCCCGACTGGGTGCCCGGTTTGATGTCCAGGTCCTCGGTGTCGAGCAGGGTGGTCAACGTCATCGAGGTGCCCAGGGCCGCAGCCGTCATCGGCACGTGCACCGTGCAGTGCAGCTCGACGCCGTCCCGGGTGAACATCTCGTGCTGGATCTCGCGGACCTCGACGTAGAGATCGCCGGGGGCGCCACCGCCGGGGCCCACCTCGCCCTGGCCGGTCAGCCGGACGCGGATGCCGTCGCCGACACCGGCCGGGATGTTGGCGCGGACCGAGCGGCGGGTGCGAACCCGTCCCTCGCCCACGCACTGGCGGCACGGCTCCGGGATGACCTCGCCGAAACCACGGCAGGTCGGGCAGGGCCGTGAGGTCATGACCTGGCCCAGCAGGGAGCGCTGGATCTGCTGGATCTCACCGGCGCCCTTGCAGGTGTCGCAGGTGACGGCGGTGGTGCCTTCGGCGGTTCCGGCGCCGTGGCAGAGCGAGCAGATGGCCGCGGTGTCCACGGCGAGATCCTTGGCCACACCGGTGGCGCACTCCTCCAGGGTCAGCTCGACCGGGATCAGGGCGTCGTCACCCTGGCGGACCCGGGAGCGCGGACCGCGGGTACGCGCGCCGCCGCCGAAGAAGGCGTCCATGATGTCGCCGAGTCCGACGCCGCCGCCGAAGGGATCACCGGAGGGTCCCCCGCCGCCGCCGTTGGGCGCGAGCGGATCCCCACCGAGGTCCACGACCTGCCGTTTGGCCGGGTCGGAGAGCACCTCGTAGACGGAGGTGACCTCTTTGAACCTGGCCTGGGCAGCCGGATCCGGGTTGACATCCGGGTGCAGCTCGCGGGCGAGCTTGCGGTAGGCCCGTTTGATGTCCTCCGCCGAGGCGTCCTTGCGGACGCCGAGTGTTCCGTAATAGTCGCGTGCCACGCTCTGCACCACAGACCTTCCTCGCGGGCCGCGGACGGCCCGAGTTCAGTGTTTCCCGAGTCCAGTTCCCTGGGCTCAATTATCTGCACGCATTCGTACCGATGCGCTGGTGTGACTGCTGCTCTACTGCTGGTACCTCGACCGTCGTACGGACCGGGACCCTCGTGCCGCCGGGTCGGGCGGAATCCGTGCCGATCTACCGCGTGGCCAGGATCTCGCCGACGTATCGTGCAACGGCCCGGACGGCCGCCATCGTTCCCGGATAGTCCATCCGAGTGGGACCCACCACAGCCAGGCCTCCCATCACAGTGTCCCCCGCCCCGTATCCGGCGCTCACCAGCGCGGAGGCGGAGAGGTTGGCATCGTCGTTCTCCTGGCCGATCGACACCATCACCGCATCCGGGGTCTGCACCAGGGCGAGCAGCTTGAGCAGGGTGACCTGCTCGTCGAGAGCTTCCAGGACCCCGCGCAGGGTGGCGGGCTGGTCGACCCAGGCACCGGACAGGTGCGAGGTTCCCGAGAGGACCAGACGCTCCCCCGGGTGCTCGCTCAGGGCTTCCACCAGCGCGCCGGCGACGGTGTTCACCGTCGGGCGCAGGGCCGGTGGGGCGGCCTCGGACAGTCCGGCGACGGCGGACGCGGCCTCGGCGAGCCGCTTGCCGGTGACGGCCTCGGCGAACAGGCTGCGGATCACCAGGTAGCTGTCGTCGGCCAGCTCTCCGGGCAGGTCCACCACCCGTTGTTCCACCCGACCGGTGTCGGTGATGACCACCACGAGCAGCCGCAGCGGGCCCAGGGCCACCAGTTCCAGATGCCGCACCGTGGAACGGGTCAACGTCGGGTACTGGACGACGGCGACCTGGCGGGTGATCTGGGCCAGCAGGCGCACACTGCGCTGCAGGACGTCGTCGAGGTCGACCGCCTCGGAGAGGAACTGCTGGATCGCGTGACGCTCGCCCGGGGACAACGGTTTGACCTGGGACAGACGATCGACGAAGAGCCGGTAGCCCTTGTCCGTCGGGATCCGGCCGGCCGAGGTGTGCGGCTGGGCGATGTACCCGTCGTCCTCCAGTACCGCCATGTCGTTGCGGATCGTCGCCGCCGAGACACCGAGCTGGTGCCGGTCGACGAGGGATTTGGAGCCGACGGGCTCGTGGGTGGCGACGTAATCGGCGACGATGGCCCGGAGCACGTCGAAGCGACGGTCTTCTGCCGACATCTGGCGCACACTCCTTTCGGCCTGGTTCGTGCCGGGCGCGGCCGTCCTTCGGCGGACAGGGCTGCGGACCCGCGCCGGGGGGTTGCTCCCGGCAGGCACTGGCACTCGTCAGTGCCGTCTGCCAGTGTAATCGCCCGGCGGCGTCCACCCCTTCCGCACACATTCGCGTGACACCCGGCGGGTTCGGTCCCGGCGGGTCGGATCGGCGGCGGTGCCGGTCGAGCAACCCTTCCGGCCGGTCGGAGTGACCCATCTGCCACGTCGAGAGTGCATGAATGCCCGGAACCGGGATGCGTCAGCGGTTAGGCTGAGGCCCGATTGTGTTGCCGGGACCTCCCGGCGGCCAGGTCCCACGGGATCTGTTGGCAGGTGTTCGGTACATGTTCGGAAGGCCCGCGATGATTTTCAAGGATGTGCGCGACGGCCGCCCCTACCCGGACCACGGCCTGTCGTTGAAGGACTGGGCCAGGATCCCGCCCCGTCAGATGCGGCTCGACGAGCTGATCGCCACCAAGCGCGAGCTGCGTCTGGACACCCTGCTCGACGAGGACTCGACCTTCTACGGTGACCTGTTCCCGCACGCGGTGCACTGGTCCGGTGAGGTCTACCTGGAGGACGGGCTGCACCGCGCGCTGCGTTCGGCGCTGCAGCAGCGGACCGTCATCCATGTGCGGGTGCTCGACCTCGACGAGCTCCGCGGCGCCAACGGGCGATAGGTCTCCGTTCCCGCGCGCGATGTTCGTCCTCGCGCGCCATGCAACGCGCGCGAGGAGCAAGAACGTGCGCGGGAACGGCAGGTCCTAGTCGAGCAGACGGATCGCCAGACCGTCGGCGAGCAGCCGCCCGTTCAGGGTCAGCACCGCCCGGCCCCGCTCCAGTGCACCCGGCTCCAACAGACCGTCGGCGACTCCGACGGCCGCCTGTTCCCGGCCGGCCGCGGTGAGCATCTCGATCGGGAGTCCCTCGACCAGACGCAGGCGGAGGAGGATGTCCTCCACCCGTCGGGCCTCGTCGTCCAGGATCTCCCGGGCGTAACCGGGGCTGTGCCCGTCGGCCAGCACGGCGGCGTACTTGGCCGGGTGTTTGACGTTCCACCAGCGCACCCCGCCCACATGGGAGTGCGCGCCGGGGCCGATCCCCCACCAGTCGCCACCACCCCAGTACCCGAGGTTGTGCCGGCAGCGCCCCGCTTCGGTCGTCGACCAGTTCGACACCTCGTACCAGGACATCCCGGCCTCGGTGAGGATCTGCTCGGCGAGCAGGTAGCGGTCGGCGAGGACATCGTCCTCAGGCATGGGCAGCTGCCCGGATTTCACCTGACGTGCCATCCGGGTCCCCGGTTCGACGATCAACGAGTAGGCGCTGATGTGGTCGACCCCGGCCCCGACGGCCGAACGGAGCGAGTGCGCGAAGTCCTCGTCCCGCTCCCCCGGGGTGCCGTAGATCAGGTCGAGGTTGACGTGTTCGAAACCCGCCTCCTGGGCCTGACGGACCACCTCGAGGGCCCTGCCGGGGGTGTGCCGGCGGTCCAGCACCTGCAGCACGTGCGGGGCGGCCGATTGCATCCCCAGGCTCAACCGGGTGTACCCGGCGCCCTTGAGAGCATCCAACAGCGCCGGATCGGTGGACTCCGGGTTCGCCTCGGTGCTGACCTCGGCGTCCGGGGCGAGGCCGAAGGTGGACCGCAGATGGTCCAGGACCTTGGTCAGCGGGCCGGCCCCGATCAGGGACGGGGTGCCGCCACCGACGAAGACACTGCTGATGGGGCGGTGCGGACCCCGCTCCAGGGCCGCGGCGGCCAGGTCGATCTCGGCCAGGGCGGCGGCCAGCCAGGTGTCGGCCGCGGAGCCCGCGCCGTCGTCGGACCGGACCACGCCGTTCCCGGGCATCCCGAGCTCACCGGCGGTGTAGGTGTTGAAATCGCAGTACCCGCAGCGGGTGGCGCAGAACGGGACGTGGACGTAGAAACCGAACGGCCGGTCGCCCGCGCCCACGAAGGACTGGTCCGGCAGGGATCCGTCGGAGGGGACGGGATCGCCTTCAGGCAGGGTCGACGGCACCGGTCAGCCCCAGATCGCGAAGACGACGACAAGGACGACCATGGCGGTCAGCATCGCCGCCATCACGAGTCGGGTGCGCTGCGGCAGGGGCTTACTCACGCGAACTACTCACCACTACTTCTCACTGTCGAACTCTGCCCACGGGGATTCCCGCGGGCCACTACTCGATCGGTGCCGGCCGCTCTCCGGTCGGCACCGGGTTCAGGTTCAGTCGGCGTCCTTGTGGGTCCGCAGGAAGAACTCGACCACCCGGTCGATCAACTTGGCCATCCACCAGCAGACCGGCGTCAGGACCACCAACAGGATGGGGATCTGCACCCACAGCGGCAGCAGCACCAACCAGGACTCGATCTGGTCGATGGTGTTGAGGATGCCTTGCCACATGCCGGTCCGACCTCCCTGATCCCGGGCCCGTCACGTGGTGGGCCCGTTGCCGCCTGTTACTTCTTGCCGTCCTTGTTGGAGGGCGCATCGGTGGACAGCGCGGCGATGAAGGCCTCCTGCGGCACCTCGACCCGGCCGACCATCTTCATCCGCTTCTTGCCCTCCTTCTGCTTCTCCAGAAGTTTGCGCTTGCGGGTGATGTCACCGCCGTAACACTTGGCGAGGACGTCCTTGCGCATGGCCCGGATGTTCTCCCGGGCGATCACCCGGGCACCGACCGCAGCCTGGATCGGCACCTCGAACTGTTGGCGGGGAATGAGTTTGCGCAGTTTCTCCGTCATCGAGGTGCCGTAGGCGTAGGCGGCCTCCCGGTGCACGATCGCGCTGAAGGCATCCACCGGCTCCCCTTGCAGGAGAATGTCCACCTTGACCAGATCGGCTGCCTCGGTGCCGATCTCCTCGTAGTCGAGGGAGGCGTAGCCGCGGGTACGCGACTTCAGGGCGTCGAAGAAGTCGAAGATGATCTCGGCCATCGGCATGGTGTATCGCATCTCGACCCGGGTCTCCGACAGGTAGTCCATCCCACCCATCTGGCCGCGACGGGTCTGGCACAGCTCCATGATCGCGCCGATGTACTCGGCCGGGGAGATGATGGTGCACTTGACCATCGGCTCCTGGATGTCGCGGATCTTGCCGCCCGGCCAGTCGCTCGGGTTGGTGACGACGTGCTCGGTGCCGTCCTCCATGGTGACCTTGTAGACCACGGTCGGCGCGGTCGAGATCAGGTCGAGCCCGAACTCACGCTCCAACCGGTCCCGGGTGATCTCCAGGTGCAGCAGGCCGAGATACCCGCAGCGGTAACCGAACCCGAGTGCGGTGGAGGACTCCGGCTCGTAGGTCAGTGCGGCGTCGTTGAGTCGCAGCTTGTCCAGGGCGTCACGCAGCACCGGGAAGTCCGAGCCGTCCATCGGGAACAGCCCCGAGTAGACCATCGGGTTCGGATCCTTGTAGCCGCCGAGACTCTCGGTGGCCGGCTTGGCCTGGGAGGTGATGGTGTCGCCGACCTTGGACTGGCGGACGTCCTTCACACCGGTGATCAGGTAGCCGACCTCGCCGACCCCGAGCCCCTTGGTGGGCACCGGCTCCGGGGAGATGACACCGACCTCGAGCAGCTCGTGGGTGGCCTTCGTCGACATCATCTGGATGCGCTCGCGAGGGGTGATCTTGCCGTCGATGACGCGGATGTAGGTGATCACCCCGCGGTAGATGTCGTACACCGAGTCGAAGATCATCGCCCGGGCCGGGGCGTTGGGATCGCCGACGGGGGCCGGGATCTCGGCGACCACCCGGTCCAACAGCTCGGAAACGCCCATACCGGTCTTGCCGGACACGCGCAGCACCGAATCGGGATCGCAGCCGATGATGTGGGCGATCTCGTCGGCGTAGCGCTCCGGCTGGGCGGCAGGCAGATCGATCTTGTTCAGCACCGGGATGATCGTCAGATCGTTCTCCAGCGCGAGGTAGAGGTTCGCCAGGGTCTGGGCCTCGATGCCCTGGGCGGCGTCGACGAGCAGCACCGCGCCCTCGCAGGCCGCCAGCGACCGGGAGACCTCGTAGGTGAAGTCGACGTGGCCGGGGGTGTCGATGAGGTGCAGGATGTGCTCGGTCATCGTGCCGTCGGCATTGGTGGCGTTCCACGGCAGCCGCACGTTCTGCGACTTGATGGTGATCCCGCGCTCGCGCTCGATGTCCATCCGGTCCAGGTACTGGGCCCGCATCGCGCGGCTGTCCACCACTCCGGTCAGCTGCAACATCCGGTCGGCCAGGGTCGACTTGCCGTGGTCGATGTGCGCGATGATGCAGAAGTTCCGGATCAACTCCGGAGCGGTGAACGTCGAATGCGCGAGCGAAGCGTGAGTCACTGCCATCTTTCCGATCGTGGACCAAGGTCTTGGCCGGTTCGCCGGCCGAGGTGCCGGCCGGTCTGTGTACGGCCCACACTGACGCCGGGCCCACCGCTATCGTCCCACGCCCGGCGTGTGGGACGTGCCATCCGGCCCCCGGACCGGTCCGCCGTGGTGCCGGGCGACCGGTGCCTACCCGGACGTCGACCGCCGGGCCCCCACCTGCCACGCCCACCGGATGAGCGGGATCTGCAGCGGCAGCCGGGCCCAGGCCAACACCTGGTACCGGCGGGACCTGCGGTCAGAACGCAGGGCCATCGAGATGTTCGCCGGGAACACGGCAGCGAACAGGCCGGCGGTCAGGATGCCCCCGATCCGCCTGGTCCGCACCGGGACCAGCAGGACCGCGCAGCCGAGTTCGGCCGCACCGCTGACCGCGACCAGCGCCTCCTTGGCCGGCAGCCGTCTCGGCACGATGGCCACGAACCCGGCGGGTCGGAGGAAATGCAGGATCCCGGAGCCGGTCAGGAGTGCGGCCAGGCCTGCGGCCCGCACGGTGTCGGCCCGGTGGGTGTTCGGATTCATCTGCTCTCCCGTTCGCCTGGTCCGTGGCCGGCCGCCCGGCCTGTCCACCATCCTGCTCCGCTCGCGACAACCGGCGGGCTCGACCCCTGGTTACCCTGGGGCGGTGCGCCTGCGACGAGCCCTGTATCCGGGCCTGATCCTGCTGGTCGGGGTCCTGACGGCCTGTTCGAGCAGCCAAAGCGGGGCGGCCCTGCCCGCACCTCCGGGCCCCCCGTCCAACTCGGCGGGCACGACGATCCCACCGGCGGATTCCGCCTCCTCCACGGTGTCGACACCGGTCCCCTCAACCACCACGCCACCGGGCACCCCAGCACCGACCGCCCCGCCACTGACCGCTGGGCCGCCCACCCGTGCGCCTTCCGGTTCGTCGACCAGCGCATCCTCCACCACGGCGTCCACCGCAGGACCGAGCGTCGCTCCCGACATCACCTTCCCCGGTGTCGGCCTCGTCGGGGTCAACGACACCTCGTGCACCTCCTCGCACCGCCCGGTGGTGTTGCTGCCCGGCACCTTCAGCACCGTCGGCGGCAACTACGCCGACCTCGCCCCTGCACTGATCGCCGCCGGGTACTGCCTGTACGGCCTCGACCTCGGCGGTGCCACCCAGGCGGTGCGCACCTCGGCCGACGCTGCCGCCACCTTCGTCGGTCAGGTACTGACTGTGACCGGGTCGACCCAGGTCGACGTGGTCGGATTCAGCCAGGGCGGGCTGATCCTGCGCACGGCGCTGCGGGAGAACGGGTTGGCCGACCAGGTCCATACGGCCGTGCTGATCTCCCCTTCCTTCCACGGGTCGACCGCCGCCGTCCTCGACCTCGCTACCCCGGAGCTGTGTCAGGCCTGCCTGGACCAGCAGGCGGGCTCGGCCCTGCTGACCTCGCTGGCCGCGGGCGGCGACCTCGACGGATCGGTTCGGTATTCGGTGGTGGTCACCCGGTCCGACTCGATCGTCACCCCCTACACCTCTCAGATCCCCGCGGGGCCGCCCGACCGGGTGCGGTCCGTCGTCCTCCAGGACGCCTGCCCCGGGAATCGGACATCGCACCAGGACATGCCGTTCGAGCCTGCCGTCGTCCGCTGGGTTCGCACCTCGCTGGAGGCCGACGGGCGGCCGGACACCGCCGATTTCTCCTGCGCCGACTGAGCCGCTTCCCGACGGAGAAACTCCGCGGATTTGAGGGTGGGTCCTGTCGGCTGCTAATCTGAGCAACCGTGCGTGGTGACGGCTGTCCGCCGCCCGCAGCACGGATCCAAGGCACCACGAATTGAACCTGAACTGAACACAATGGCAGGCCTGCTCGCAGACCTGACGATGGCACCGCCGGCGAGTACCACCGGGTTGCCGCTCATCCAGCAACACTCCAGATAGAGAAACGAAGGCATCCCGGCGTGGCAAACATCAAGTCCCAGATCAAGCGCAACAAGACCAACGAGAAGGCGCGTCTGCGCAACAAGTCGGTCAAGTCCGCGCTCAAGACCTCGGTTCGTCGCTTCCGCGCCGCCGCCGAGGCCGGCGACAAGGATCTGGCCCAGACCGAACTCGTCGCTGCCGGTCGCAGCCTCGACAAGGCCGTCTCCAAGGGCGTCATCCACGCCAACCAGGCCGCGAACCGCAAGTCGGCGATGGCCCTGCGCGCCAACGCCCTGTAATTGCGCTGCCGGTAGCACCCCTCGCCCGTCAGGGCTGAGAACCGCGGGTCGACCGCGGACTGAAATATCTTCGACCGCAACGGCGGTTCCGATGCCCATGCCGGGTCGGGACCGCCGTTGCGGCGTTCTGCGTTGTGCATGCTGGGTTGTGCATCCTGCGGTGGGATATGCGCAGGAAATCAGGCGAAATGCTGCGCATATCCCACCGCAGGATCGAACCCCGAGACACCCCCGGGCCACCTGTCAGGTGATCCGCCGGGCCCGCCCGATGTCGATGATCGCCTTCTCCAGGGCGTAGTCGGCATCGGCCGCCCCACCCTTGACGTCCCCGTTGAGTTTCGCCGTCACCCCGACCGCCACCGCCAGTCCGCGCGGCGACCAGTGCCGGGCCTGACCCTGCGCCCGTTCGACCTTCCACGGCGGCATCCCCAGTTGACTGGCCAGGGCGTAGTTGTTGCCGCGCCCGCCCGCCGGGGCACCCGCGACCTTCGCCACGGTCCGCACCGCATCGGCCAGGGCATCGGCGATCAGCACCTGGGCGACGCCGACGCCGATCGCCCAGCGGAAGGTCTCCAGGGCACCTGGCACGTCACCGACGATCACCTTGTCCGCGACGCTGAAGCCGGTGACGTCCGCGCGACCGCGGTAGTAGCGCCGGACGGCGGTCTCGTCGACCAGCCCACCGGTGTCGGCGACCAGCTGGCTCGCCGAGGACGCCAGCTCCCGCAGGTCGGTACCGATCGCCTCGACGAGGGCCGTGACCGCATCGGCGTTGGTGGTGCCGCCGGCGGCCTTGATCTCGGCCCGGACGAAATCCATCCGCTCGGCCGGACGGGTGAGCTTGCTGCACTGGATGACCTTCGCCCCCGCTTTGGTGAAAGCGTCGACAAGGGCCTTGTTACGTGCCCCACCGGCGTGCTGCAGGACCAGGGTCACCCCCTCGACCGGATCCTTCAGGTAGCCGACGAGGGCAGTGGCCAGCTCCTTGGCGGTCTCGTGGGCCCCACGCAGGACCACCAGCCGCGGCTCGGCGAACAGACTGGGCGACACCAGGTCGGCGAACTCGCTCAGGCTCAGACCGGCGACGGGAGCCTCGCGCTTCTCGACCTCCGGATCGGCGCGACGGCAGGCGGCATAGGTCCTGCTGATGGCCCTGCCGACGAGGAGTTCCTCATCGCCGCTGATCACGAGCAGGGAAGGTACCTCGGCGTTGGACACGTGGCTATCCTGCCAGGTGCCCCTGACGTTCCAGGTTCGGGGAGGCTTCCCCGGCGCTGACCGTCGGCGGGGAATTGAGGTCGATCCCGAAGAGGGTGTGCAGGGCGGAGAGGTAACCGGCCCCCTCCCCCGAGCGGGCCAGCTGCTGGGCCCGCAGGGTCGGGGTGTGCAGCAGGGACCGCGTCAGCCGGTGCATGGAATGCTCCAGCTCGGCGGCGACACTGTCGTCGTACTTGCCGCGCAGCCGCACCATCTCCTTCTCGACCATGCCTGCCACATGGCTGCGCAGGGCGATGACGGCCGGGTCGAGGGTGCGCACGGCGAGATCGTCCTCGAACTCGGCGACGGCGGCGATCACCATGTCCTGGGCGGCGGTCAGCGCCTCGGTCTGCTCCGGCGCGGACCGGGAGGCGACGGTGTTGAGGTCGATCACCTGGATGCCCTCGAGCCGGCGGACCTCGACCGAGACGTCCGCGCGCAGGGCGAGGTCGATGATCACCAGCGGGCGACCGGCACCGGACCGGCCGTCGCCAAGGAGTTCGGGCGTCAGTGCCCCGCCGGTGGTACCGCTGCAGGCGACCACCAGGGAGACCTTGCCGATGACGGCGGGCAGTTCGGCGGCACTCACCGGGACGGCCTGGTGGGTCCGGGCGAAGGCCTCGGCCCGGCCGCTCGGGGAGTAGACGAACAGGTCCGAACAGCCGCGCTCACGCAGGGCGGCGGCGACCACCCGCGCGTAGGCGCCCGTACCGATGATGAGGACCGGGGCACCCGGTTCGAGGGCACCCCCTTCGGCCGCGACGTCGAGCGCGACGCTGGCCACGGAGCGGCCGGCCTTGCCGAGCCCGGTGTGGGTGGTGACCTTCTTGGCGGTGCGGGAGGCCGACTGGAACAGCCGGTTGAGGGCGGTGGAGGCGGTGTGTGAGTTCTGCGATTCCCGGAGTGCCTTGGCGACCTGCCCGGAGATCTCGGCCTCGCCGACGACCATGGAGTCCAGTCCCGAGGCGACGGTGAACAGGTGGGCGGCGACCGGGGCGCCCACCCGGACCTTCAGCATCTGGGCGACCGAATCCGGGTCGAGCCCGGACTTGCGGGCGACCTGGGCCGTGACGGCATCGACGGCGTCGTGGAACCGGTTGGCATCGATGTAGATCTCGAGCCGGTTGCAGGTGGCGAGGACGGCGGAACCGTCAATCGGGTTGGTGTGACCTCCCGCCGTCGACCAGCCGTCGTTCAACGCCTGGCTGAGTCCGTCGGCACCGGCAGAAAGGCGGTCCAGATCGCTCAGCTCGAGATCGTGATGGGAAGCACCGAGAACCATGAGCACCGGTTGATGCTACCGCCACATAGCGCATGCCTCCCAGTAAGGCAACCCTCACTTCGCGGTTGTTGCCTGCCGGTCGGTCGTCGGACTGACAGAATGGGAAGCACTATGGATGCCGTGACCTCACCGACCCCCGATGCGCCGACCCGAACCGCTTCGGCGCTGCCCGCCGATCACCCGTTGAGTCGTGGGATCACCACCGATGCGCCACTTCTGGCCGCGTACCGGGGCGAGAAGCCGTCCAGCCGCCCCGTCTGGTTCATGCGTCAGGCGGGCCGATCCCTGCCCGAGTACCGCGCCTTGCGCGTCGGCGTCGGCATGTTGGAGTCCTGTGTCCGCCCCGAGCTTGCGGCAGAGATCACACTGCAACCGGTCCGTCGGCACGGGGTCGACGCCGGCATCTTCTTCAGCGACATCGTGGTTCCGCTGAAACTGGCCGGGATCGATGTCGACATCGTCGCCGGCACCGGACCCGTCGTGGCCCACCCGATCCGGACGGCCGCGGATGTCGCCGCCCTGCCCGAGCTCGACCCGGAGCAGCTCGGCCCGATCACCGACGCGGTCCGGATCTGCGTGGAGGAACTGGGCAGCACACCGCTGATCGGTTTCGCCGGAGCACCTTTCACCCTCGCCTCCTACCTGGTCGAGGGTGGTCCCTCTCGAGAACACCTGCGTACCAAGGCATTGATGCATGCCGACCCGGACACCTGGGACGCCCTGGCCTCCTGGGTCGCCCGGACGACGGCCACCTTCCTGCGCGCCCAGGTGCTCGCCGGTGCCTCCGCTGCCCAGCTCTTCGACTCCTGGGCGGGCGGACTGTCCCTGGACAACTACACCCGTTTCGCCGCACCGTATTCCGCCCGGGTGCTGGACGCCGTGGCCGATCTCCCGGTGCCCCGGGTGCATTTCGGGGTCGGCACCTCCGAGCTGCTGGTGGCCATGAAGGACGCCGGGGCCACCGTGATCGGCGTCGACCACCGACTGCGCCTGGACACCGCCAACGAACGGCTCGGTGGGAGCACCCCGCTCCAGGGGAACATCGACCCGGCCCTGCTGTTCGCCGGTGACGATGCCCTGCACCGCCATGCCGCGGAAGTTGTCCGACAGGGCGAATCCGCCCCCGGCCACGTGCTCAACCTCGGTCACGGGGTCCCGCCGGACACCGATCCCGAGGTGCTGACCCGGCTCGTGGCCTACCTGCACGAACTGCCCTGACCCGCGTTCCCCCTGAGCGGAAGGACCGTCCAGCACATGGCGAGCGTGGCTGATGTCGTCGTCGTCGGCGGTGGAGCCGCGGGTCTGACGACCGCGTACGAGCTGACCCGGCGCGGCCGGCACCCGCTGGTGCTGGAAGCCGGTCCGGCGGTGGGTGGTGTGGTCAGCGGTCATCGGGTGGCCGATCTGCCGCTGGATGCGGGTGCGGAGTCCTTCGCCCTCGCCCGGCCCGCCGTGGGCGCCCTGATCAACGACCTGGGCCTGTCCTCGCAGGTCTGCGCACCACGGTCGTCCGGGGCCTGGGTCCGGTACGACACCGGGCAGGCACCGCTCCCCCGCGGCGGCTGGCTCGGGGTGCCGGTCGACCCCTTCGCCGCCGATGTCCTCGCCGTCATCGGCGAGGAGGGTGCGCGCCGGGCGGATCTGGACCGGCACACCCCGATCGGCGAGCTGCCTGCCGATCTCACCCTCGGCGCGCTGGTCCGCGAGCGGATGGGTGAGACGGTGCTGCGGCGGTTGGTCGAACCGGTGGTCGGCGGGGTTCACTCGGTGGATCCGGACCTGCTCGAAATCCGTTCGATCGCACCGACTGTGCCTGCTCTGATACGCGAGCACGGCAGTCTGACCGGTGCCGCCGCCGCCCTGCGCGGCGCCGTCACCCCCGCGGGTTCGGCGGTCGCCGGGCTGGTCGGCGGGATGCACACCCTGACGGCAGCCCTGGGCGGGGCCATCGTGTCCGCCGGTGGCCGGATCCAGACCCGCTGCCGGGTGTCGGCCGTCCGGCCCGACGCGGACGGCTGGACGGTGGACACCGATCGCGGGGTCCTCCGGGCCCGCGAGGTCGTGATCGCCCTCCCCGCGCCGGCCGCCGCAGCCCTCCTGCGCCCCCATCTCCCGGGCCTCGACTGGCCCACCGTGACCATCGGCACAGCCGTGCGCCTTGCCACACTGGTGGTCGACCGACCGGCCCTGGACGAGGCCCCACGAGGCACCGGGATCCTGGTGTCCGCCCATGCCCCGGGCGTGACGGCCAAGGCACTGACCCACGCCACCGCGAAGTGGGACTGGCTCGCACGGGAGGCCGGCCCGGGACGGCATGTCCTGCGTCTGTCCTACGGGCGCGGCGCGGTATCGGCCCAGGCCCTGCCGGCGGCGAATGCGCTGATCGATCTGGCCCTGGCCGACGCGACGGAGTTGTTGGGGGTCGACCTGGACCGCCGGCACCTGGTTGGTTCGGCCGTTGTCACCTGGACCGATGCCCAGCCCCCCGCCGCCCCCGGCCGAGCGGCGGCGGTGGCGGCGATCACGGCCGCGGCGGCCACACTGCCCGGTCTGCAGCTCGCCGGAGCGTGGATCGCCGGAACCGGCCTGGCCGCCGTCGTCGGACAGGCCAGGAACACAGGCGCGCGGATGAAGCCCCCGCACGAGTGAGGGAGTATGGAGACATGACCACCCCGTTGGATGCACCTGACGCTGCCGACACCACGGCAACCATCGCCCCGTCGATCCCGTCGGAGCCCACCGAACCCCTCGGTTCGCAGGCTCCGGTCAGCCCGGAGGCCGCCGATGCCGCTGCCCTCGCCGAGGCACCGGCCATCGAATCGATCCCGGCCGACGAACCGGCGACCGAGGTCAAGGCCCGGCCCAGTGCCCGCGAGATCAACGACCAGATCCGCTACACGGCCTACACCGTCTATTCCCGGGTCGGTGACCTCGAGGGGTCGGTCGAGGACGCCACCCGCGAGCTCGCCGCGCTCGTCGACGAGCTCTCCACGGCCGGGGTGCAGATCCGTGGTTTCTACGACGTCTCCACGATGCGCGCCGATGCCGACCTGCTCATCTGGTGGCACGCGGCCACCGCCGAGGAGTTGCAGGCCGCGGCCCGCAAGCTGCGCCGCACCGTGCTCGGCCGCACCCTGGTCCAGTCCTGGTCGGCGATGGGTCTGCACCGTCCTGCCGAGTTCAACAAGGGTCACATCCCGGCCTTCCTCGCCGGCATGGCCGCGAAGGAATGGGTGTGTGTCTACCCGTTCGTCCGGTCCTACGAGTGGTACCTCCTGCCCGAGACCGAGCGCCGCGGCATGCTCGTCGAGCACGGCATGATGGGCCGGGAGTACAACCAGGTCCTCTCCAACACCGTGGCGGCGTTCGCCCTCGGTGACTACGAATGGCTGCTGGCCCTGGAGGCCGACGAACTCCACGACATCATCGACCTGATGCGCCATCTGCGCGCCTCCGAGGCCAGAATGCATGTCCGCGAGGAGATCCCGTTCTTCACCGGGCGTCGCCTGGACATCCCGGGAGTGATCGAGGTGCTGGCGTGACCGCACCGGTTCCGAACACTGCTTCTCCGACGGGTTCCGGCGGCGACCCGACCGTTCCCGGCTGGGACGCGGTGCTGCTGGCCGGTTTCGGCGGGCCCGAGGGCCCCGACGACATCATGCCGTTCCTGCGGAACGTCACCCGTGGCCGCGGTATCCCGGAGGAACGGCTGGTCGAGGTCTCGCACCACTACGAGGCCCTCGGTGGCGTCTCCCCGATCAACGAGCAGAACCGACAGCTCCAGGCCGCGTTGAACGCCGAACTCCGTCGGCGCGGCATCGACCTGCCGGTGCTGTGGGGCAACCGCAACTGGGCGCCGTACCTGCCGGACGTCGTCACCGAGGCGTTCGCCGAGGGACACACCCGTCTGCTCGGGCTGGCGACCTCGGCGTACTCCAGTTACTCCTCCTGCCGGCAGTACCGCGAGGACTTCGGTGGGGCGTTGGCCTCCACCGGTTTGGTCGGCCAGGTGCGGATCGACAAGATCCGGCACTACTTCGACCACCCCGGTTTCCTCGCCCCCTTCAGCGACGGCACCATCGCCGCCGTCCGGCAGGCCATGGCCACCGGTCTGGCCCTGGCCGATCTGCAGATCGTCTTCACCACCCACTCGATCCCGATCACCATGACCGAGAGTTCGGGTCCGGCAGGCACGTACCCGGCCGGTTCCGGTGGTGCCTACGTCACCCAGCACCTGGCCGCCTGCGCCCTGGTCGCCGGTGACGTCGCCGAGGCCTTCGGCGAGGACCCGAGCTGGCAGCTGGCCTACCAGTCCCGGTCCGGGCCGCCGTCCATGCCCTGGTTGGACCCCGACATCAACGATGTCATCAACGATCTGCCGGCCACCGGCAAACGCGGGATCATCGTCGTCCCGATCGGTTTCGTCTCCGACCACGTCGAGGTGGTCTGGGACCTGGACAACGAGGCGAAGGAGACGGCCGAGGAAGCCGGTCTGTTCTTCGCCCGGGTCGGCACACCGGGTTCGCTGCCGGTGTTCGTCTCCGCTTTGGTGGATCTGATCGTCGAGCGGCTCGATCCGACGGTCGCCCCGGTCGGGCGCTCCGACCTCGGCCCGACGCCCAACCCCTGTGGTGTGAACTGCTGCGCGAACCTGCGGGCGGCGAAACCCACCACCGCCGGCGCGGACTCGGCCGCCGACTGGGCCGGGACGGATGTCGATCCCGCCCTGCTGCGCCGCTCCGGCATTCCCGGGGTGCCCGTCGGCTCATGAGCACACCCACCCTGCTGGTCGGAACCCGCGCCAGCGATCTCGCCCTGACCCAGTCCGCCTGGGCCGCAGGCCGTATCGCCGAACCCGCCGGCGGATCCTTCGAACTGGTGCACATCCGCACCGAAGGTGACATCAACCTCGGGCCGCTGGCGAACATCGGCGGGACCGGCGTGTTCGTCACCGCCGTGCGGGCCGCCCTCGTCGACGGACGCTGCGACGCGATCGTGCACTCCTTCAAGGATCTGCCCACCGCGCCGGCCGACGGGATCGCCCTGGCGGCAGTGCCTGTCCGGGAGGACCCGGCGGATGCGCTCTGCGCCCGTGACGGTCTGACCCTGGAGACCCTGCCGCGAGGTGCCACCGTCGGTACCGGTTCCCCCCGCCGGGCCGCCCAGGTGCTGCGGGTCCGGCCGGATCTTCGGATCGTGCCGATCCGCGGCAACGTGGCGACCAGACTCGGCAAGGTCGGTGCCGACGGTCTCGACGCCGTCGTGCTGGCGCGGGCGGGCCTTGCCCGGCTCGGCCTCACCGCCGCAATCACCCAGCAGCTGGGACCTGAGATCATGCTGCCCGCACCGAGTCAGGGGGCCCTGGCCGTGGAATGCCGGACCGCTGATGCCGATACCTCCTGGTACAGCATGGGTTTCCAGGCCCTCGATGACGCGCCCACCCGCGCCTGCGCCACCGCGGAGCGAGCCCTGCTGGCCACCCTGGAAGCAGGCTGCACCGCACCGGTCGGCGCCCTGGCACAGGTCACGGATGATCGACTGACCCTGCGCGCCGTGGTGATCGCCCCCGACGGCCGGGACGAGGTGCGGGCCGAGAGCGAGGGTGCGGTCGGCGAGGCCGCCTCCCTCGGCACCGATCTCGCCCGCGAGATGCTCGGCCGGGGCGCCGCCCGGTTGCTGGTGTGAACACGGACGCCAACCCGACCGGCCGCCGCCCGCTCGAGGGTCGGCGGGTGCTGATCCCCCGCCCGGCCGGCCGCAGCCGGAGCCTGCTGCGGCTCCTCGACGAGGCAGGGGCCCAGGGCCAGGCGGTGCCCTTCATCGAGATCACACCGCCGACGGACACCGCAGCCCTGGACGCGGCCGTCATCTCCCTGTCCCACGGTGACTTCGACTGGGTGGCCTTCACCTCGGTCAATGCTGTCGCAGCGGTCCGGAACCGGGCGGGCGAACTCGGCCTGAGCCCGGTGATCCCGGCAGACTGCTCGGTCGCCGCCGTCGGCCCGGCCACCGCCGCCGCCCTACGCGAGGCCGGTCTGCCGGTCGATCTGCAACCCGAGCACCAGCATTCCGCAGTGGGACTGGCCGCGATCTGGCCACGCCCCCGGGCGGTCGCCCGGCGGGTACTGCTGCCCCAGTCCGAGATCGCCCTGCCCACCCTGGCAGACCTGTTGGTGGCGGCCGGTTTCGAGGTCGAAACCGTCACCGCCTACCGGACTGTTCCGGCCGACCTGCCGGCAGGCGTCCGGGAGGACCTCGCAGCCGGCAACTACGACGCCGTGCTGATGACCTCCCCCTCGACCGTGGACACGCTGGTCGCCTCCGGCGCACTTGCCCCGTCCACGGCGGTCGGTGCGATCGGCGCCACCACCGCCGCCGCGATCGAGGCCGCCGGTCTGGTGACGGCCTTCGTCGCCGAATCCGCCACCGACGCCGGTCTGGTGACCGCCCTGACCCGCTACACGTCCGGCCGACGTGTCCCGGAAGACACCGAAGGATGACGATGACCTCACACCACCAGTCCGGCGCGGAACCGGCGTACGGCACACCCCGCCCCCGACGTCTGCGGCGAACCCCGGCCCTGCGCCGACTGGTGGCCGAGAACCGGCTGCACCCGGCCGATCTCGTGCTGCCGATGTTCGTCAAGGAGGATCTGACCGAGCCCAGGGCCATCAGCTCGATGCCCGGGGTGTTCCAACACACCCGGGAGAGCCTGAAGAGGGCGGCGGTCGAAGCCGTCGAGGCCGGCGTCGGCGGCCTGATGTTGTTCGGCATCCCCCGGGAACGGGACGCGGTGGGCAGCGCGGCAACCGACCCCGACGGCATCCTGAACGTGGCCCTGGCCGACCTGGCCGCCGAGGTCGGCGACAGCACCGTCCTGATGGCCGATCTGTGCCTGGACGAGTTCACCGATCACGGGCACTGCGGTGTGCTCGCCGCCGACGGTTCGGTCGACAACGACGCCACCCTCCTGCGCTACCGGCAGATGGGGGTCGCCCAGGCCGAGGCCGGTGCCCATCTCGTCGGCACCTCCGGAATGATGGACGGCCAGGTGGGAGCCGTCCGCGAGGCCCTTGACCACGCCGGGCATCTGGACACCGGGATCTTCGCCTACGCCGCGAAGTACGCCTCCGCCTTCTACGGCCCCTTCCGCGAGGCCGTCGACTCCGCGCTCGTCGGCGACCGTCGGAGTTACCAGCAGAACCCGGCCAACCGGGTCGAGTCCCGGCGCGAGGTGGCCCTGGACGTTGCCGAGGGCGCCGATCTGGTGATGGTCAAACCGGCCATGTCCTATCTGGACATCGTCGCCGAGACCGCCGCACATGTGGACGTACCCGTTGCCGCCTATCAGATCTCGGGTGAGTACGCGATGATCGCCGGGGCGGCCGAGCGGGGCTGGATCGACCGGGACCGGGCCATCGGGGAGTCGCTGGTCAGTATCAAACGCGCCGGGGCACACATCATCTTGACCTACTGGGCGACCGAGGTCGCCGGCTGGCTGAACAACGGACGGGAACTGTAGAAACCATGACCACCAACCACACCGCCGGTTCCCCGGTCAGCGCCGCTCTGTTCGAACGCGCACTCGCCGTCACCCCGGGAGGCGTCAACTCCCCCGTCCGCGCCTTCCGGTCCGTCGGCGGCACACCACGTTTCATGGCCAGCGGCAAGGGTGCCTACATCACCGATGTCGACGGCAAGGAGTACGTCGACCTGGTCGGGTCCTGGGGACCGATGATCCTGGGGCACAGCAACCCCGGGGTGATCGCCGCCGTCACCGACGCGGTGGGCCGCGGTCTCTCCTTCGGCACCCCCGGTGCCGGCGAGGTCGCGCTGGCCGAGGAAATCGTCTCCCGGATCGCACCGGTCGACCAGGTCCGGCTCGTCTCCTCCGGCACCGAGGCGACGATGTCCGCCGTCCGGCTCGCCCGCGGGTTCACCGGCCGGGTCAAGGTCGTCAAGTTCGCCGGTTGTTACCACGGCCATGTCGACGCCCTGCTGGCCTCGGCCGGCTCGGGTGTCGCCACCCTCGCCCTGCCCGACTCGGCGGGGGTCCCCGCGACCACCACCGCCGACGTGATCGTCCTGCCCTACAACGACATCGCCGCCGTCCGCACCGCCTTCGAGCTGCACGGCAGCGAGATCGCCTGCATCATCACCGAAGCCGCCGCGGCGAACATGGGGGTGGTACCGCCGGCACCGGGTTTCAACGCCGCACTCGCCGAGATCGCCCATGTGAACGGCGCCCTGCTGATCTCCGACGAGGTGATGACCGGTTTCCGGTTGAGCCGCAGCGGGATGTTCGGGCTCGACGGCGAGATCGAGGGCTGGCGGCCGGATCTGATGACCTTCGGCAAGGTCATCGGCGGCGGCCTCCCGGTCGGTGCCTTCGGCGGTCGCGCCGATGTCATGGCCCTGCTCGCCCCGAACGGACCGGTCTACCAGGCCGGGACGCTCTCCGGGAACCCGATCGCCACCGCCGCCGGGTTGGCCAACCTGCAGGGCCTGACCGCCGAGGTCTACCAGCACCTGAACAGCACTGCCGATGTCGTCGGCGACCTGGTCTCGGCCGCGTTGAGCGCCGAAGGTGTGGAGCACCGGCTGCAGCGGGCCGGGAACCTGTTCTCGATCTTCTTCAGCGCCGACCAGGTGTCCGACTACGACCAGGCCCGGCAGCAGGAGTCCTTCCGCTACGCGCCGTTCTTCCACTCCATGCTGGACGCCGGTGTCTACCTGCCCCCGTCGGCCTTCGAGGCATGGTTCGTCTCCGCGGCCCACGACGAGGCCGCGATCGACCGGATCGCCGACGCCCTCCCGGCCGCGGCGAAGGCGGCGGCCCAGGGCATCGCCGTCTGATCGTCGGGTGATCGGGACCTGGTTCGCGGGCAGGCTACCAGGAGTCGAACGGACGTACTACAGTAGGCGCATGCCCCCTCGCCGCAAACGCCTCGAACCTGCCATCGACGTCGATGCCCTCCGTGCCGCCTTCACCGCGGGCAAGGTCGTCCGGATCGGCATCGCCCAGTCCTCGCAGTTCCCGGAGGGTGGGGTGGGGCGGGTGCGCGCCGTCGGCGACCCTGCCGTCGATGGTGAGGAATACATCCAGGTCGAGGTGAACGTGGGCGGCGGCAAGGACACCGTGCCCTTCTCCCCCGCCGATCTCGTCCCGGTGCAACGCGGCAAGTTGGCTGCGGTGCCCCCACCCGCCCCGGAGCCGGTGGTCGTCCCGGCCCCCGTTCCGGACGGCCCGTCCTGGGCGAATCCCGAGCGACTGGTGACGGCAACGAAACCTGCTGCCGCACCGAAACCGAAGGCCCCGGTGGATGGCGGTGCCGCGGCGACTCCCGCTCCCCCCGCGAAACCTGCCCGTGCGGAGAACAGCCGGGCCCGGGGTAAACGCGCCCCGGTCACCATCACCATCTCCACCAACGGCGAGGACAACCTCGGCTGGCAGGTGCACGCGCAACAGGGTTCTCGCACCGTCGTCAAGGCGACCGCGGTCGCTCCGGTGAAGGCCTGGGAGCTGGTGTCGGGCCTGGGCAACGCCGACCTGACGGAGTTCGTCGCCGGCATCCTGGCCGAGCACCGGGCGAACACCGAGGCCAAGGCGGCCCGGCTCGCCGAAGAACTTGCCGCCATCCAGGCCGAACTCGCCGGCTACCCGGGCGAGGACGCCTAACACCTCTGTTCCCGCGCACCGTTCATGTGTCCGCGCACGTTGCAGGGTGCGCCGATCCGGATTCGCTGCGCGGGAACGGCTTCAACGGGCCTCCGGGAGACCCGTCCCCCGCATCACCGTGCTGAGTCGGCCTCCGTCCAGACACACGGCCACGTCACCGTCCAGGTCGGTGCGCAGAACAGTGCCGATACCGGACGCGGCGAGCAGGTGCAGGGCCGACGGGCTCGGATGGCCAAAGTCGTTGCCCAGGCCCACCCCGATGACACCGACCGCCGCACCGATCCGATCAACGAAGGCGGGCAACAGTTTCGCCGACCCGTGGTGCGGGACCTTCAGAACATCGGCGTGCAGATCGGTGCCCGCATCCAACAGGGCCTGCTGGGCACGTACCTCCACATCGCCGGTGAGCAGGATCCTCGTCGAGCCGATCGTTGCCCTGATCACCACCGACTGATCGTTGGGACCCCAGTGGGTGGAACCGGGAACAGCGACCGGACCGAGGATGTCGAGGCGGTCCGGGCCGACGGTCCAACTGGTCCCCCGCGTCAACGCCGTGATCGGAACCCCGGCGGCCCTGCTGGAGGCGAGCACCTGGTCCCAGCCCTGCGCCGGCTCCCTGCCCGGTCCCACGCCGACAGCTGCCACCGCCCGACCATCGAGAACCCCGCTGAGCCCGTCGATGTGATCGGCGTGCAGATGGGTCAGCACGACCAGCGGTACCGTCGTGATCCCGAGCCGGTCCAGGCACCGGTCCATCAACACCGGATCCGGTCCGGTGTCGATGACGACCGCCTCGCCGGGTCTCCCGGTGGACAGAACCAGACCGTCCCCCTGCCCGACCTCGCAGGCGATGAGCAGCCATCCCTGCGGCGGCCATCCGAGGGTGATCACCTGCGCGGGAACGATGATCACCAAGAACCCGACCACCAGGGCGCAGATGAACGCACGCCAACGGCGGTGCCGCATCAGCAGGAGGGTCACCACGATCAGGACGGCGAGCACGACGGCACCGCTCACCGATGACGGCCAAGTGACGACCGCATTCGGTCGCGCGGCCACCGTGTGAGCCACCCCCGCGATCCACCGACCCAGCGGGGCCAGGACAGTGCCCAGACCGGCACCGCCGTCCGGCCAGCAGGTCGCGACCAGGGCCGTCAGCACACCGAGGATCAACAACGGTGCCACCACCGGGGACACCAGCAGATTGGCCGGGACCGACCACACCGAGATGGAGCCGCTGATCATCGTGATGACGGGCATCGTCGCCAGCTGGGCGACCACCGGCAGGACCAACAGGTCGGCCCAGCCTGCCGGGATCCCCCTCCGCCGAAGGGCTTTCGACCAGACCGGCGAGACCAGGACAATGCCGAGGGTGGCCAGGACGGACAATGCGAACCCGGGGTCCGTTGCCAGCGCAGGATCCCACCACAACAGTCCGACCACCGCGGCGGCCAGAGCGGGGAGGGCGCTGCGGGATCGCCCGATCAGCAACGCCAGCACTGCAACGGAGCCCATCACTGCCGCCCGGAGCACGGACGGCCCCGGCCGGACGATCACCACCAGGGCGAGAACAACTACCCCGGCGCCGATTCCGGCCGCGCGGGGACCGATCCGGCGCAACACCACCAGCAGCATCCCGCACAGGACGGTGAAATGAGATCCGGAGACGGCGAGCAGGTGGGCAAGGCCCGAGACCCGGGCGTCGGCAGTCAGCCGCCGGCTCAGACCGCGGGTGTCACCGAGGACGATCCCCGGGAGCAGACCGGCCTGCTCCGGTTCCAGACCCGCTGTCGCAGCGGCGAAACGGACACGGAGTGCACCCGCCCATCGCTGCCACCACGGAGGTTCGGCGACAGTGATCGGCGGGCCCGTGACGGTGACCATGGCCGCCGGTATCACGGACCGGTCGTCGACGGTGCCCCGGCCTGCCACGCGAACGCTCTGTCCCGGAAGCACAGCTGCCCATGCGGTGCCGGTGACGAACAGGGTGATCGCAGCCCGGGAGGAACGGGCCGGTCCCCGGCTCGGCAGTGACACCTCGGTGGCCGTACCGTGAACCAGGTATCGTCGGGCGCTGCTGCTGCCTGCGACGAAGGGATCGACCATCGGCTGCGGATCACCGGAGACCGTCACCGTCAGCTGAACCCACTGGCCCGCAACGGAAGCCAGGTGCACCGGATCCCGATTCGCCTGGTCGATCCGCAGGGCGGCTATCCCGCTGCCCGCGGCGAGAAACAGGGCGGCCGGCAACACTGCGCGCCACACGCGCAAGCCCAGTCGTGTGTGATGCCCACTTCGACGGCCGGGCACCAGAATCAGGCCGGCCGCGCCCGCGGAGAACAGCACGGCAACGCCGGCGGTGATCCATCCCACGGCACTGCCGGCGCACAGGGTCACGAGACTGCCACCCCAGGCGGCAACGGCCGGGAACAGCAGGCGCAGGTCCAACGGCGGCTGCGCGTCCTCTTCGATGATGGGGCGATGCCGGGTGGTTCCTGGGCGATCGTTCACAGCGTCACCAACGGGGCGAGGCGGGCCAACCGCACCTCGCCGATGCCCCCGACCTCCTCGAGCTGGTCGATCGAGGTGAACGTGCCGTGGCTCTCACGCCAGGCGATGATGTTGCCGGCCATCACCGGTCCGACACCGGGCAGTTGTTCCAACTCGGACTCGGTGGCGGTGTTGAGGTCGACGAGCTGCGGTGGTCCGGCGACATCACCGGCGCTCGAACCCGTCCCCGGTGCATCCGAGGTGCCCTGACCCGGCGCGCTCTGCCGGGTGGTGGAGGTACCGGCAGGACCGATCACCACCGAATCACCGTCGGCCAACCGCTGGGCCAGGTTCACGCCCGCAAGATCGGCCTTGGATCTCACCCCGCCGGCGGCCGCGATGGCATCGGCCACCCTGGCCCCCTGCGGGAGTGTCACCACCCCCTGGCGGTGGACGAGTCCGGTGACCGACACCACGATCACCGTCGGCGCGAGGACCGACGACGACTCGGGCACGGGTGCGGCCGTGGTCGGCGCAGCTGCCGTCAACGGTCGACCTGACGGATCCGAGGCGGTCGTCGGCCCCTCGACCGGGCCCGTTGCCGCGGTGGCGGCGAAGGCCGGCGGCGTCGGCACGACCTGCGGGCGGTTGATCCAGACACCAACTGCCGCAGCGCAGGCGGCCAGAGCGGCCACCACCCCCAGGGTGAGCGCGCCCCGGCGGCCCGGATCGACCCGCGCACCGCGGAGCGGCTCCGGCACCCAGCGTTCGGCGATCCGGTTGCGGTGCAACGTGAACCGACCCAGTCCACGGGGCGGCGAGCGGACGGGCTCGTGGCCCGGCTCGTCCTCGAAGGCATCGAGCAAGATCTGCGGACGGTGTTCGTCGTCCGGCTCCGTGGCTGACATCTGCCCGACGCTAGGCACTGTCGGGCCCGGAGGTGGGCCCGCGGGTGGCTCCTGTGGACGGATTCGACGGGTGTGGACAACGTCAGCGGCCTTGCTCTCTCCGCGAGCGGACCGTGACACCCCCTTGCCTCCCCCGCGAGCGGTCCGTGACACCCCCAAAACAGGGGTGTGGGAGTCCACTCGCGGACAAGGCCGGCACCCCTTCCCCCGCGAGCGGACCGTGACACCCCCAAAACAGGGGTGTGAGCGTCCACTCGCGGGGAAAGGCAAGGGTGAGCGTCCACTCGCGGGGAAGAGCAGGGGTGTGGGAGTCCACTCGCGGACAAGGCCAGCACCCCTCCA
>QXCQ01000091.1:207097-237779 GCA_003576535.1 Nakamurella silvestris
CGTCCACTCGCGGGACGGGCCACACCCCGCACCTCCACCCGCGAGCGGACCGTGACACCCCCAAAACAGGGGTGCAGGAGTCCACTCGCAGAGAAAGGCAAGGGGTGAGAGTCCACTCGCGGAGAAAGGCAAGGGGTGGAAGTCCACTCGCGGGGAAGAGCAGGGGTGTGGGCGTCCACTCGCGGACAAGGCCACACACCTCGCCCCGCGAAAGGACCGTGACACCCCCAAACAAGGGTGTGAGAGTCCACTCGCGGACAAGGCCGGCACCCCTCCACCCGCGAACGGACGGTGACACCCCCAAAACAGGGGTGTGAGAGTCCACTCGCGGAGAAAGGCAAGGGTGAGCGTCCACTCGCGGGACGGGCCGCGCGCCTCCACCCGCGAACGGACCGTGACACCCCCAAAACAGGGGTGCGAGCGTCCACTCGCGGAGAAAGGCAAGGGGTGGGAGTCCACTCGCGGGGAAAGAGCAGGGGAGATCGCGCGAGACGTTCGTCAGGGCTGCATTGTTGAGCACACATCTGCCGCAATACGGCACCGGATCCTGGGCAGTTCATCCCTGCCGCACAGCCGTTGTCACCGGGATAGTCCCGACGGTGACTATCCGCTCCCCTGCCCTGGCTGCACTCGTCACCCGCGCCATGACCGGCTCCGACACTGCGGTCCTGCGATGTGCAGACCTGCTCCGGATGCGGACCTCCCCGGAGTACCACTCGGTGGTCGTCGACTCCCACGGACCGGGGATCGGCAACATCGTGATCACCGACAGCGAACTGGACGCGATCGTGCGCCTGCTCGCCGAGAAGCTGTCCCTCACCACCGGACCGCCGCAGCCCTGGGTCCTGTACCTGCTGGGGAGAACCGGGCACCCGCAGGCGCTCTCGATCCTCTGCAACCTGGCCGAGGATCTCCTGCCCACGGCCGACGCGACCGCCGTGACCTACCAGGTGCTGTGTTCGGCGCAGGACTGCGCCGAAGCAGCCGGTGGCGTCATCCCCGACCGGCTCTTCGCGATCCACGAGACGGCTGCCGCTGCCGGAGACCATCAGATCTCCGAGCTGGCCACGGCCTGGCTACGCCGTCACCCGGCCTCGCTGGTGAACGGTCACCACGTGAAACCGGACCACGAAACGAGGTGAGCGCGCACACGCCAGGATGAGCACAGACGGAAGGTCAGACCAGCTTGACGGATTCCGCGTGTCGGCCCTCGCCGACCGTGACGATCATGCCGCGCACCAGCTGACGTCCGCGGCGCACCTCGATCTCCCCGTCCACCCGGACCTGGTCCTCGGCGAGGAGATCCTTCGCCTCCGAACCCGCGTCGATCAGGTTCGCGAACTTGAGCAGCTGGCCGAGACGGATCATCTCGCCGCTGATCTCCACCTCACGCGGAGCCCCGGGCCCACCCGAACCACCGGAGCCATCAGAACCGCCAGAACCGGGAACAGTTGAGTCACGCACCGGGCACCTCGTCCTCCGCGTCGGGGATGACCACACCTTCGAGTCCGGCGTTGTAGGAATGCAGACGCCAGGCCCCGTCGAACTTGTGCAGCACCACCCAATGACAGTTGTTCACACCCACCAGGTGTGACCACACCGAATCCGGGAGGTCCAGCAGCAGACCGGTCAGCCCGACGATCAGACCGCCGTGGGCGACGAGCAGAGCTCTGGTGTGCTCACCCTTCTCCAGGTCCTGCACCACCTCGTTGGCCCGCAGCGCCACCTGCCAGCGGGATTCCCCACCGGGCGGGCTCGCGTGTGCCGAGGTCGTGCGCCACTCGGCCCAGATCTCCGGCCAGCCCTCGATCACCTGCTCGCGTTGCAGGCCCTCCCACTCGCCCATCGACGTCTCCCGCAACCGCGGGTCGGTCCGGACGGTGTGGCCGCTCAGCGCGGTGACCGCGGCAGCGGTCTCCTGGGCACGGGACAGGTCCGAGGCCACCACCACCTGTGGCTCCAACGCGGCCACGGACGGCGCCGCCGCCAGAGCCTGCCGACGTCCCACCGCGTTCAGCGGGATGTCGGTGTGGCCCTGGAGGCGCAGCGCCACATTCCAGTCCGTCTGGCCGTGCCGGAGCAGGATCAGGTGTTTGAGGGTCACGCACGCCGCCCGTCGTCATCGGCATCATCGTCCTGATCCAGATCGTCCGAATCCAGGTCGTCGCCGTCCAGATCAGCGACCTCGTCGTAACTCGAGCCCGCACCGGCCGGCACGTACACACCCTCCTCGAACTCCGACAGGGGCGAATCCTCGGCCGCGGCGTACTCGCCGGCGCGGCGGGCCGCCTCGGTGTCGGCCGCCATCTTCTCCACGGTCAGGTTCGGGCCGTCCGGACCGTCCTCGTAAGGGAAAGTCGGGCAGTCGCGCCACAGCCGCTCGAGGGCGTAGAAGACACGCTCCTCGCCGTGCTGGACGTGGACGACGATGTCGCTGTAGTCGAGCAGGACCCAGCGCCCGTTGCGCTCACCCTCACGACGGATCGGCTTGAGGCCGACCTCGCGCATCTTCTCCTCGACCTCGTCGACGATCGCCTGCACCTGACGCTCGTTGGCGCCGGTGGCGATGACGAAGCAGTCGGTGATGGCCAACCGGTCGGAGACATCGATGATCACGATGTCCTTCGCGAGCTTGTCCGCGGCGGCTTTGGCCGCCCGCAGGGCCTGTTCGCGGGCGGAATCGGTTGCAGTCACTGTTGCTTCTCCTCAGATATGGGTCGAGCAGCCGATCGGCCGATCCACCTGGCGATACCGGGTCCCCGGTTGCCGTTGTTCATGTTCACGCGTTCGAGCTGTCGGTGCTCGGCCGGTACTCGGCGGCCGAAGTCTGTTGGTAGAGATTGTGTTTGGCGATGTACTGGACGACACCGTCAGGTACCAGGTACCAGACGGGTTCACCGGCCCGCACCCGCTCGCGGCAGTCCGTCGACGAGATCGCCAGCGCCGGAACCTCGACCAGGGTCGCCGCCTCGGCCGGCAGTCCCACACCGCTGAGGCTGTACCCGGGACGGGTCACACCGATGAAATGGACCACCCCGAACAGTTCCTCGAAGTTCTTCCACGAGATGATCGCCGCCAGGGCGTCCGCGCCGGTGATGAAGAACCACTGGGTGTCCGGGGCCGCTCCACGCCGCAGATCCGCGAGGGTGTCGACGGTGTAGGTCGGGCCGGGGCGGTCGATGTCGACCCGGGAGACCGAGAACCGGGGGTTCGCCGCGGTGGCGATGACGGTCATCAGGTAGCGGTCCTCGGCACTGCTCACACCGGCCTTCTGCCACGGCTGACCGGTCGGGACGAACACCACCTCGTCCAGGTCGAACCTGCTCGCGACCTCGCTGGCGGCAACGAGGTGACCGTGGTGGATCGGGTCGAAGGTGCCACCCATGATCCCTACCCGCCGGGCTCCGGCACGTCGGCCGCCCGCGGTTCCGGAGGTGCCGGCCAGGCTGTTCACGAAGCGGACCTGATCTGCCCCGTGCCGTTGAGAACGTATTTGGTGCTGGTCAGTTCGGCCAGTCCCATCGGTCCGCGGGCGTGCAGTTTCTGGGTGGAGATACCGATCTCCGCGCCGAATCCGAATTCCCCGCCGTCGGTGAAGGCGGTCGAGGCGTTGACGACCACCACGGCGGCGTCCACCCGGGCGGTGAAGGCACGGGCCGCGGCAAGATCGCCGGTGACGATCGCCTCGGTGTGCCCGGTGGAGTGCGCTCGGATGTGGGCGATCGCGTCATCGAGGGAGTCGACGACCTTCACCGCGATGTCCAGGCTGAGGAACTCGGTGTCGTAGTCGGCTGCCGTGACCGGAACGGTTCCGGCCACCAGGGCGGCCGTACGGTCGTCGGCGTGCACCGTGACCCCGGCGGCGCCCAGGGCACCCACCAGCCGCGGGATCGCCGTCTCGGCGACATCGGTGTGGACCAAAAGGGTCTCGGCGGCGTTGCAGACGCTCGGCCGACGGGTCTTGGCGTTGAGGACGATCGCTTCGGCCATCTCCAGGTCGGCAGAGGCGTCGACGAAGACGTGGACGTTCCCCACACCGGTCTCGATCACCGGCACGGTCGAACCCTCGACCACGGCCTTGATCAGCCCGGCACCTCCCCGGGGGATGATGACGTCGACCAGCCCGCGCGCGGTCATCAAGTGGGACACCGATTCCCGGTCGGTGCCGGGAACCAGCTGCACGGTGTCGGCCGGAAGTCCCGCGGACACGGCTGCAGCGGACAGGATGTCGACCAGGACCCGGTTGGACTCCCAGGCCGACGCCGAACCCCGTAGCAGGGCGGCGTTCCCGGATTTCAGGGCGATCCCGGTGGCATCGACGGTGACGTTCGGTCGCGCCTCGTAGATGATCGCGACCACCCCGAGCGGCACTCGGATCTGTTGCAGGGACAGGCCGTTCGGCAGGACCGAGCCTCGTACCGTCTGCCCGACCGGATCGGGAAGGGCGAGCAGGTCCTCCAGTCCGGTGGCCATGCCCTCGACCCTGGCCTCGGTCAGCCGCAACCGGTCGATGAGTGATTCCGGGGTGCCTGCGGCTTCGGCAGCGGCCACATCCAGGGCATTGGCGCTCAGGATCGCCGCCACCTGGGACCGCAGCGCGGCGGCCATCGTCTGCAGGGCCCGGTCCTTCGATGCGGAGGACAACAACGCCAGATCTGCGGCGGCAGACCGCGACCGGGCAGCGGCGGCCAGCACCTCGTCCCGGGTCGCGGAGACGGTTTCCCGCAGCGATCCGGGAGTCGTTCGTTCGGCGGAGGCGGTGGTCATCGTTGGTCCTCTTCTCCTGCTGGTTGATGCGTTGGCCGGTTCACAACGCCACCAGATCGTCGGCGTGCACTACCTCGCGACGCTGCTCCGGCGGCAGGTCCGCCAGCGACCGACCCATGATCGCGGGCAGTTCGGCGGCATCGTGGCCGACGAACCCGCGGGCCACCGCGACACCGTCCGGACCGACCAGGTCGACGACGTCACCGGATTCGAAATCACCAGTGAAAGCGGTGATCCCGGCCGGCAGCAGCGATTTCCGCCGGTGCACCACGGCAGCGACCGCACCGGCGTCCAGCAGCAACGTGCCGGCGGAGGTGGCCGCATGGCGCAGCCAGAACAGTCGTGCGCCGGTCCGTCGGGTGGCCGGGGCGAAGGCCGTTCCGACGGTGGCACCACTGGGGTCGAGGGCTGCCGCCGCCTCCCCCGCCCCCGCCAGCAGCACGGGGATTCCGGCACCGGTGGCCGTCATCGCGGCGGTGATCTTCGAGGCCATCCCGCCGGTTCCGACATCGCTTCCCGAGTCGGCGATCCCGACCCCGGCGAGGTCTGCCGCGGAGGCGACCTCGGTGATGGCGGCCGAACTCGGCAGGCGTGGGTCACCGGTGTACAGCGCATCGACATCGCTGAGCAGGACCAGGGCGTCGGCGCCGACCAGGTGGGCGACCAGCGCCGCCAGCCGGTCGTTATCGCCGAACCTGATCTCGTGGGTGGCGACGGAGTCGTTCTCGTTGACCACCGGCACCACACCGAACTGGAGCAGTTTGGAGAAGGTCCGCTGGGCATTCCGGTAGTGCGCCCGACGCACGACATCGTCGGTGGTCAAAAGGATCTGGCCGACCGTCAGCCCGTGTCGGTCGAAGGAGGCCGCGTACCGCTGGGCCAGCAGCTGCTGCCCGACCGAGGCGGCCGCCTGTTGGCTGGCCAGGTCCTTGGGCCGGCGGCGCAGGCCGAGCGGTGCCAGGCCCGCCGCAATGGCACCGGAGGACACCAGCACCACATGGGAACCGGCCGCCTGACGGGCCGCCAACGCGTCGACCAGACCGTCCAGCCGTACCGGGTCGAGGCCACCGGCCGCAGTGGTGAGAGAGGAGGAACCGACCTTCACCACGATGATCCGCGCAGCGGCCACAGCCAGCCGCGCGGCCGACATCTGCGCACCCGTCGCCACGAAACCGGCGGACGCAGGCGTCACCGGATCGGACAAGGGCGCGGAGATGCCGGTCTCGATCACCTCGCGGTCACCGAGTCCTCGGTCTGGTGGCCGTCCTCGCCGGAGCCGGTGACGGCACCGAAGCCGGAATCGGCATCAAGGTCGGAATCCGCCTCGGAATCGGAACCGGCGGATTCACGGCGCAGGGCCGCCTCCCGCTCGGAGGTGGTCTCCTGGGAGATCTCGTAGCGCAGCCGATCGATGTCCAGATCGGCGAACTCGTGTCCTTCGACCTCGAGCCCACGGCGAAGGCGGTGCAAGGCCTTACGTTCGGTGGCACCGATCCGCTCGGTCTGTTCCAGCCGGATGTCCGTGCCGCGGCCGGTCTGGGTGATGTCCACCCCGGCGAGCGTGGTCGGCTCCCAGTCGAAGGTGACCGCGCCGATGGTGACCGAGGCCCCGGGCCGTGCGCCCTTCTTGGCCAGGGCCTCCTCGACACCCAGCCGCGCCAACCGGTCGGCCAGGAAGCCGATGGCCTCGTCGTTGCTGAAATCGGTCTGCTTGATCCACCGCTCGGGACGGACGCCCTTGACGACGAAACCGCCGTCGATCTCCGGATCCTCGTGCACGGTGAACTGGGCCTCGTTGATCGCCTTGGGCCGCACGATCACCCGCTCCAGGTTGGTCTTCGGTCGCGCGATCCGGTCGGCCGCGACGACATCGGCCAGGGCGTAGGTGAGTTCACGCAGGCCCTCGTGGGAGGCGGTGGAGATGGCGATGACCCGGTAGCCGGCGGCTTCGAGGTCGGGGGTGATGAACTCGGCGAGCTCCCGGGCCTCCGGGACGTCGATCTTGTTCAGCACCACCAGACGGGGGCGCTCGGCGAGATCGTCGGCCAGCGACGGGGTGTACTCGGAGAGTTCCTTCTCCAGGGCCTCGATGTCGGACTGCGGATCGCGGTCGGACTCGAAGGTGGCGCAGTCGACGACGTGGACCAGGACGGCGCAGCGTTCGATGTGACGCAGGAACTCCAGGCCGAGGCCCTTGCCCTGGCTGGCGCCGGGGATCAGTCCGGGGACGTCGGCGATGGTGAAGATCTGCTCGCCGGAGGTGACGACGCCGAGGTTCGGCTCGAGGGTGGTGAACGGGTAGTCGGCGATCTTCGGACGGGCCGCGGACAGCACCGAGACCAGCGAGGACTTGCCGGCGGACGGGAAGCCCACCAGCCCGACGTCGGCGACGGACTTGAGTTCGAGGGTGATGTCGGCCAGATCACCGGTCTCGCCGAGCAGGGCGAATCCGGGGGCCTTGCGGGCACGGGAGGCGAGTTGGGCGTTGCCCAGACCGCCACGGCCACCCTGGGCGGCGACGTAGGTGGTGCCGATCCCGACCAGGTCGGCCAGCACGGTCCCGTTCTCGTCCAGGACGACGGTGCCGTCGGGGACGCGCAGTTCCAGGTTGGTGCCGTTGGCGCCGTTCTTGTGGTCCCCCGCCCCCGGCTTGCCGTTGCCGGCCTTCGCGTGGGGGTGGAAGTGGAAGTCCAGCAGGGTGTGGACGTTGGCGTCGACGATCAGTACGACGTCACCGCCGTTGCCGCCGCTGCCGCCGTCAGGGCCGCCGAGGGGTTTGAACTTCTCGCGATGAACGGAGGCGCAGCCATGCCCACCATCGCCCGCCTGCAAATGCAGAACAGTCCGGTCGATGAACCGAGCCATGACTTCTCCTTCTTCACTGCTTCTAGGGGTTTACGCATTTCAACCGCCCACGTGTGTGGGATCGTCCACCGAGTGGTCAACCCCACACACGCCACGAGGGGCGTGCCCGGTGATTCCGGGCCCGCCCCTCGTAGGGAGATGAAAGAAATCTTCGTCCGAAAGGGATCAGGCCTCGACAGCCTGCGGAGCCGGAACGACGATGTTGACGGTCTTACGACCGCGCTTGGAGCCGAACTCGACCGAACCGGCACTCAGGGCGAACAACGTGTCGTCCTTGCCGATGCCGACGAGGGCACCCGGGTGGAACTTGGTGCCACGCTGGCGGACGAGGATCTCGCCGGCCTTGACGACCTGGCCGCCGAAGCGCTTGACGCCGAGCCGCTGGGCATTGGAATCGCGACCGTTCTTGGAACTGGACGCACCCTTTTTATGAGCCATTTTCTATTCCGCCCTTCAGCCGACGCTGATGTCGGTGACCTTGACCTGGGTCAGCGGCTGGCGGTGTCCCTGCCGCTTGTGGTACCCGGTCTTGTTCTTGAACTTGTGGATAACGATTTTCGGGCCCTTGGTGTGGGCCACGACCTCGCCGGAGATGGTGACCTTCTCCAGAGCCGAAGCCTCGGTGGTGATGTCGGAGCCATCAACGACGAGAACGGCCGAAAGGGTCACGGCAGCACCGGGTTCTCCCTCGAGTTTCTCGATCTCGATGACATCACCCTGGGCAACCTTGTACTGCTTGCCGCCGGTCTTAACGATCGCGTACATCGCGGACGCGCCTTCCTGCCTGATCATGAACGTGTGGTGTTCGGAGCGAGCGGATTCCATCCCGGCCAACTGGCTGAGGAAAGGCACCGCAAAACCCGCCGCTGTGCGGCGGACCGACTTCTGAGAGTACGCGGGCGCAGGTGTCCAGCGCAAACCGGAGCACCTGCCCCCGCGACTCTCATGACTGGGGTGGGCCGGCCGGGCGGCTGGCCGCCCGGCGTCGCCGTGGTGCGGCCGGGGCGGCCGCCGCTGCAGGTGCCGCTGTGACGGCGGTGAGGGCCGCCACGGGCTCCTGAGCTGCCGTCTGCGGCGCAGCGGGTGCCTCGACGGCCTGAGCCGCCGGAGCGGGTGCCTCGGTGGCGGGGCCGCCGTGGGAACCGCTGCCGTGGGAACCGCCGTTGGTCTCGGCGGCCGCACCGTTGGCGGCAGCCGCATCGGCCTTCGCCTTCGCGCCGCGCTTGGCCGCGGGCTTACGCACCCGCGCCGCCTTCTTGGGGAGTTCGAAGACCTCGGTCGGGTCCTCCACCTCCGCCGCAGCGACGGCCGGCTCGGTCTCCGGGTCGAGCTGCGGGACGGCCGGCACCTCGATCTCGGCGACGAACAGCGGCACGGTCTCGACCTCGGCCGTCCCCGGGAAACCCAGGTCCGGCTCGGCTGCGGGCTCCACCGACGCGGTGGCCGACTGCTCGCCCACCTGCTCATCGGCGCGGGCACCACGGGAGCGCCCGCCCCGGGAGCCACGACGACGACCACGACCGCGTTCGGTCGGTTCGCCGGTGCCCTCGGTCGCCTGCTCGGCCTCGACGACCGCCTGTACGGCTTCCTCGGCCTCGACGACCGCCGCCACCTCGGTGGCGACCTCGGCCGTTACCGCGTCGGCAGTGCCCGAACCACGTGCTGCCAGTACCTGGTCGACGATGGCACCGACGTCCAGCACCGTGGGCTGGTCGACGTGCTGGTCCTCGTCCGCGACGGCCGGACGGTTCCCGAACAGGTCGAGATCACCCGAACCGTGGGAGGTGCGGGCCGGCGGCTTGGGACCACGGGGGTCCGGCGGGCGGGGTGCGACGACCTGGACGAGAGGGATCTCCACCTCGGCGACCGGAGCGGGTGCGCTCTGACCGGTGCGGTCCCTGTCGCGCCCGCGGCCTCGACGACTGCGCCCCTCGTTCTCCGAGGAGGGCTGGTTGCGCTCGGGCACGTACTCCGGCGAGTGGTCGATCGGCGCGTCGTGCAGGACGATCCCCCGGCCCTGGCAGTGCGGGCAGGGCTCGGAGAAGGCCTCGACCAGTCCGGTGCCCATCTTCTTACGGGTCATCTGGACCAACCCGAGGGAGGTGACCTCCGCGACCTGGTGACGGGTGCGATCCCGGCCGAGGCATTCGGTGAGCCGGCGTACGACCAGTTCCCGGTTCGATTCCAGGACCATGTCGATGAAGTCGACCACGATGATGCCGCCGATGTCGCGCAGGCGCAGCTGGCGCACGACCTCCTCGGCCGCCTCCAGGTTGTTCTTGGTGACGGTTTCCTCGAGGTTGCCGCCGGATCCGGTGTACTTGCCGGTGTTGACGTCGACGACCGTCATCGCCTCGGTCCGGTCGATCACCAGGGAGCCACCGGAGGGCAGGTGCACCTTGCGCTCCAGGGCCTTGGCGATCTGCTCGTCGATGCGGTGGGCGGCGAACACGTCGGTCCGGCCGCTGAACCGGCTGACCCGCGGCGCGAGCTCGGGGGCGACCTGTTCCACGTAGCTGCTCAACGACTCCCAGGCCTGGTCGCCGTCGATGATCAGCTCGGTGATGTCGGAGTTGAACAGGTCGCGGACGACCTTGATCAGGGTGTCCGGCTCGGAGTACAGCTGCTCGGGGTTGGACTGCTTGGTCTTGCCCGGGGCGGACTCGCTGCTGGCGAGGATGTCCTCCCACTGCTCCTTGAGCCGCTCCACGTCGTGGGCGAGCTCCTCCTCGGAGACCCCCTCGGCGGCGGTGCGGATGATGACGCCCGCGTCCTCCGGGACGATCCGGTCCAGGATCGCCTTGAGGCGCTTGCGCTCGGTGTCCGGCAGCTTCCGGGAGATGCCGGTGGCACCACCGTTGGGGACGTAGACCAGGAAGCGTCCCGGCAGGGAGATCTGGGTGGTCAGTCGGGCACCCTTGTGGCCGACCGGGTCCTTGGAGACCTGCACCAGGATCGAATCGCCGCTGGACAGGGCCGTCTCGATCTTGCGTGACTTACCGGCAAGGCCGGCGGCGTCCCAGTTGACCTCACCGGCGTACAGCACGGCGTTGCGGCCGCGCCCGATGTCGATGAAGGCGGCCTCCATCGACGGGAGCACGTTCTGCACCCGGCCGAGGTAGACGTTGCCGATCATCGAGGCGCTGCCGGCACGGGAGACGAAATGCTCCACGAGGACGCCGTCCTCCAGCAGGGCCACCTGGGCCAGCTCACCGCGCTGGCGGACGGCCATCACCCGGTGCACGGATTCCCGGCGGGCCAGGAACTCGGCCTCGGTCAGGATCTGCGGACGGCGGCGGGTGTCGCGGGACTCCCGACGGCGCTGGCGCTTGGCCTCGAGCCGGGTGGAGCCGCGGACGCCTTGGACCTGGGACTCGGCCGAGCGGACCTCGCGGACGTGCACCACGGTGTCGGCGGGGTCGTCCTGGCGGTTGACCTCATCGGCGTTGGAACCACGACGACGACGGCGACGACGACGTGAGGCCGAGCCCTGTCCGCCGTTGTCGGTGCCGTCCTCGTCCTCGGGATCCTCGACCCCGGTGTCGTCGCCGGCGGCGGTGCGGTCGACGGGTGCGCCCTCGTCGTCCGTGGCGGAGGCGTCCGTTTCGGTGTCCTCACGACTGTCCCCGTCACGGTCGCCGGTACGGCCGCGGCCACGGCGTCCCCGACGACGGCGGCGGCGGCTCTCGTCGCTCTCGGCCTGTTCGGTGCTCTCGACGGACCGGGACTCGGTGTCAACCGTCGAGGTGTCCTCGCCGGTGGCTTCGACGGTGTCCTCGTCGGGACCTGCCTGCAGGTTCTCCGGCTGCGGCTCCGCGGCGCCGCGGCCACGGCCACGACGGCTGCGGGAGCGGCCGCTCGGCGCTGCCGGTGCCTCCTCGGTGGCGCTCTCGCCGGTCTCGGGCGAGGACGACGCCGTGGTCGACACGGGGGCACTCGGGGCCATGAACAGCGGTGCGACGAATCCGGGGGTGGTCGGAGCCGCCGGAGCCGCCGGTTCGGTCACGGCATCGGCCAGCAGGGCGGTCAGCAGGATGGTGGCATCCGCGGCAGCGATCACGGAGGCGGCCGATTTGGCGATGACGCCCTGCAGGGCGAGCCGCTCCAGGATGTCCTTGGGCTTGACCCCGGCCCGTTTGGCCAGCTCGTGAACCCGTGAACGGGAGGGGAGATCGGCCAGGGCCGCGGTCAGGGCCTCGTTGGCCGGCGGCTCGACCGGTACCGTCGGCGCGATCGGTGCCTCGACAGCCGGAGCACCGGCACTTCGGGTCGCGCGGCCACGGCGGGTCCTGGTCGGTGCTTCCACCTGGGGGGCGGCCGGAGCGGTTGCCACCTCGACCGGGGCGGGGGGTGCCGCAGCGGGTGCGGTCACCGGCTGCGCGGTGGCCTCGACCGGCGCGCTCTCCACCGGCACGGCCGGTGCGGTGGCACGGGTGGCCCGACGACGACGCGGCGGCGCGGGTGCGGCTTCTGCGGTGGTGGCGGTTTCGGCAACAGCGGTTTCAGCAGCAGCGGCTTCGGCAGCAGCGGTTTCGGCGGCAGCTGCTTCAGCGGCGGCCGTCTCGGCGGCCTTGCTCTTGGCGGTGGAGCGACGACGGGCCGGCCGCGCGGGGGCTTCAGCGGCCGCCACGGGCTCGGGGATCGCCGGTTGCAGGGAGGTCAGCAAATCGGTTGCGGTCTCGGCCGTCACCGAGGAAGCTGAGGAACCGATCACCACCCCCTGGGCGGCGAGGGCGGCAAGGACCTCCTTGGAGGTCAGGCCGGCTCGTTTGGCGAGCTCGTGGACCCGCAGTTTCGGTGGGAGGTCGGCGGCCGCGGCGGTGAGCCGGTCCCGCAGTTCGTGAGCTGCGGCGTGGTCCTGGGAAATAGTGGTGCTCATCTGTAGTGCATCCCTTCCAAGGCCCCCGGGCGCGTACTGGACGCGTCCGCACAGGGACCTTCGGAAATATGTGCCGCGGCGCGAGCGCCGCGGAAGTCTGTCGAAAGTGGTCCAACCGATCAGGCTCGGCGACGCAGCACGCACAGCGGCGACGTCTCACTCGTCGCACCGATCGCGCGGTCGCTGACCCAACCAGGTCCAGCCGCCAATCGGGCATTTCCCGAGAGGCAACCATCCGAAGTATCCCACACGGGTGGCAGTACTTCGCTCGATGGCACTCCCACCGCGTTTTCCGCAGGTCAGCTTCACCCGTCCAGCGCTGCGGCGGGTGCGCCGGAGCGCCGGTGCCCGAAAGGCACCACCGGACGGGTCGACGACTGTACTGTTGAGTAGGGTTGGCCCAGGCACCACCGATCGGGTGTTGATCACGTGCGCACACTCCGGATGCCGTCGCATCAGGTGTCCACGGCACTCCCCCGGCGTCCGGCGGGTGTGGCGCGGAGTCCGGACGAGGTTCGTCCGACGCCGGAGTGACGGTGCTCCCCACCGGGGCCGACCACGTAGCGTAGGGGGTTCCCTCGCGGCCGACTCGGCTGCCGAGGGATGCAGGCTCGGTGACGAACAGATCGCAGGCACACCGACGGTGAGGCACTCCCAGCGGAGGCCGGAAAGGAATGATCATGAAGATCAACACGCGCAAGTCCGCGACGGTGCTGGTGACAGCGGTGACCCTGATGCTCGTTCCCGGCCTGGTCGGCCAGGAAGTCGCCGGGGCGGTCGCCGCCGAAGCGTCGACCACCCCGCCGATCATGCTCGCGCAGACCGGTTTCGACATCACCTGGCCGGTGATCCTGGGGATCGCCGCCCTGCTGCTGGGGATTGCACTGGTCGGTTGGGCGTTCCTGCGCAACCCGGACCGCAGGTCCGAGGCACACGGCGAGTCCAACAACGACCACCAGCATCACTGAGTGCCGGTCGGGCTCCACAACAGGATCTCGTCCCGGTCGTCATCCGGTCCCACCCGCAACCAGCCGGGCCTGCGCCCGTACTCGGTGAAACCGAACTTGGCGTAGAACTCCTCGAGTCCCAGGCCTGCCCGCACGGACAGGCTGACCCGTTCGAGCCCGATCTCGGCGGCCAGTTGCAGCACCGACTCCATCAGCAGCCGGCCGAGTCCCGTTCCCTGCAGATCGGGATCGACCATCACCCGGGTGATCTCGCCGGTGTGGGCGACGACACCATCCGGACGACCGCCTTGCAGGAACGCGGTCGCGACGAGCTGACGGCCGCTGGTGACGGCGATCGCCTTCAGCACACCGTCACGCACATCGGAGACCGAACGGGCCGCCGACGGTGCGATGACCACGCGATCGGCCCCCGGGGCGAACCCGACGGCTCCGCCCGCCTCGGACACCTTGTGCCACAGGGTCAACAGGTTCGCGGCGAAATACGAGTCCGCCGCGAGCGCGGTGGAGAACTCGCCGGGGGCCGCGCCGGACTGGCCCGGTCCGACCCGGCGCACCACCGGCGCGACGGGCAGGGCCGGGTCTTCTGTGCCCTCGCTCACAGGGATGTCGGGGTTCTGGCTCGTGGGGTCCACGGTGCCGGGGTTCTCGGTCACAGGTTCGGGAACCACAGACCGATCTCGCGTGCCGCCGACTCCGTGGAGTCCGACCCGTGCACGATGTTGAACTGGACCTCGAGGGCGAAGTCTCCGCGAATCGTTCCGGGGACGGCCTTCTCGACCGGGTCGGTGCCGCCGGCGAGCTGGCGGAAAGCGGCGATCGCGCGCGGCCCCTCGACCACGGCGGCGACCAGCGGTCCGCCGGTGATGAATTCGACGAGGCCGTCGAAGAACGGCTTGCCCTGGTGCTCGGCGTAGTGCTCGTTCGCGGTCTCGACCCCTGCGGTACGCAGTTCGAGGGCGGCCAGGGTCAGACCCTTGCGCTCGATCCGGGCCAGCACCTCACCGACGAGGCCACGGGCAACTCCGTCGGGCTTGATCAGCACCAAAGTACGTTCGGACACGCCATCAACTCCTTTGTTCATAGGTCGACTTCTGTTGTGCGGTGTGCACAGTGCGGGAAAACTTGTTCGGGATCCGGTCGTGGTCAACGTCGGGGCAGGGAACCCTCGTGCAACCGGCGCCGGTACTCGGTGCGGAAGTAGATGAGGGTCCACCACACCAGACCGAAGATGATGCCCATCACGCCGATCGCCGGGTGGATCAGCCAGCAGCCGATGATGGCGACCTGCAGACCGATGATGAACGGCAGGGCCCAGCGCTTCTTCACGATCGAGCACGCGTAGATCAGGGCGACGGTGATCGCCAGGATGATCCCCAGGGCCAGGCCGGTGAGGGACCCGGCCTGGGAGACCACGGGAAGGGCGAGCAGGACCGTGATCGCCTCCAGGATCAGCGTGGCCGACATCGCACCGCGGATACCGCGTTCCGGATCGGCGGGGCGGGTCCGGACGGGGGGCACGCTCTCGGCGGAACCCTCCGGTGCGGGCAGATCGGCGGGGTGGTCGGTCACTGGGGGTTCCTGCCTGCCAGGTTGCGGGCGTCCCCGGCCGAGACGACCGATCCGGTCACCACGATGCCGGCGCCGCCGCCGGTCTCGATCGCCGACTCCTCGGCGAGGTCGACCGCCAGCGCGATGGCGCCCTCCATGTGTTCGGCGGTGTGCACCTTCTCCTCGCCGAGGATCTCGCGCGCCAGATCGGCGATCTCCTCCAGCGGCATCGACCGCGGCGAGGAGTTGGTGGTGATCACGAAGTCGTCGAAGGCATCTCCGAGGACCTCGAGCATGCCGCGTACGTCCTTGTCCGCCATGGCGGCGAAGACACAGATCAGCTTGGTGAAGGAGAACTCGTCGGCCAGGGCCACCACCAGGGCGTTGGCCCCGTGCGGGTTGTGGGCCGCGTCGATGAGAACGGTCGGATCGGTACGGACCCGCTCCAGCCGGCCCGGTGAGGCGACCGCGGCGAAACCGTCCTGAACGGCGGTCAGATCGAGTTGCCGTCCCGGACCTGCACCGAAGAAGACCTCGACCGCGGCCAGGGCCACCGCCGCGTTCTGCGCCTGATGCTCCCCGTGCAACGGCAGGAAGATCTCGGGGTAGACCCCGCCGAGGCCCTGGATCGTGAGCTTCTGCCCGCCGACCGCGACATCCCGGGCGATGACGGAGAACTCGGAGTCGAACCGGGCGACGGAGGCGTCGTGGGCCACGGCCTGTCGCAGGATGACCTCCATCGCGGCGGGCTCCTGGGCACCGATGACCACGGTGCTGCCCGCCTTGATGATCCCGGCCTTCTCACCGGCGATGCTCTCCAGATCGTCACCGAGGTACTCGGTGTGGTCCATCCCGACCGGGGTGATCACGGCGACCTGGGCGTCGACGGCGTTGGTGGAATCCCACCGGCCGCCCATGCCGACCTCGACCACGGCGACCTCGACCGGGGCGTAGGCGAAGGCCGCATAGGCCATGGCCGTGAGGATCTCGAACTTCGACAGGTCGACGCCGTCGTCGGCCGCACTCGCCGAATCCACCAGGTCGATGAAGGGCGCGAGCTCCAGATATGTGTCGACGTAGGTCCTGTCGTCGATCGGGACCGAGTCGATGCTGATCCGCTCGGTCACCTTCTGCAGGTGCGGGGAGGTGAAACGGCCGGTGCGCAGACCGATCCGGGACAACAGCGCGTCGATCATCCGGGCCGTCGAGGTCTTGCCGTTGGTGCCGGCGACCTGGATGACGGGGTAGACCCGCTCGGGGTTGTCCACCATCTCCAGCAGCCGCACGATCCGATCGAGGGAGGGCTCGATCATCGTCTCGGGCCAACGCAGGTTCAAGATCTCCTCGACACCGCCGAGGGTCATCGCGGTGGGTCCGGCCAGCAGGTCGTCCTGGTCGTCGAGATCGGCGGTGGCCTCGGTGAACTCGGGGTCGTCCAGGTCCGCGCCGACGAACTCGCCGCTCGCGGCCAGGGCGGCGGTGCCGTCGTCCTCGGTGTCGAGTTCATGACCGAGGGCCCGGCGTACCTTCTCGTCCAGCTCCGGCACCTGGGCCTCGGCCGGGTCCAGGTCCTCCGGATCGAAGGGCCCACTCATGCCGGGGTCCCACCTGTGGGTGCACTCGCCGCGAGGGCCTCCAACCGGGCGGTGAAGCGGCTGATGTCCGCCTCGGCCAGCTCGGCCCGTGCCTTGATCTTGTCGACCACCGCGGCCGGGGCCTTGTCGGTGAACGCCGTGTTGCCCAGTTTCGCCGTCGCCAACCCGAGTTCCTTCTGCGCTGCGGCGAGATCCTTGGCCAGCCGGGCCTTCTCGGCCTCGACGTCGATGGTGGTGGACAGGTCGATCTCGATGCTCACCACCAGACCGGCGGTGCCCAGGCCCACCTCGACCTCGGCGGAGGACTGGAATCCCTCCTCCGGTTCGGTGATCCTGGCCAGGTTGCGCACCAGACCCTCCAGACCGGCCAGGCCGGCCGCCTCGAGACCGGTGATCCGGGCCGGCACCTTCTGGGAGGGACGCACTCCCTGATCCGCGCGGAAGCGGCGGAGTTCGGTGACGAGCTTTTGCACCTTCTCGATCCGGGCGTCCACCTCGGCGGTGTCCTCCTGGTTCGCTGCCGCCTCCGGCCACTCGGCGATCACGAGCGACTCCCCGCCCGTCAGCGAGGTCCACAGGGTCTCGGTGACGAAGGGGACGAAGGGGTGCAACAGCTTCAGCAGGGTGTCGAGCACGTACCCGAGAACCTGGCGGGTGCGCTCGGCACCCTCACCGCCGGCGTAGACCTCGACCTTGGCGAACTCCAGGTACCAGTCGCAGAACTCGTTCCAGGCGAACTGGTACAGCCCTTCCGAGGCCTTCGCGAACTGGAAGTCCCCGAGCAGGGTGGTGGTGCTGCGGACCGTGCGGTCCAGGGCACCGAGGATCCAGCGATCGGCATCGGTCAGGCCTTCGCGATCGAGCGGCCCGGTCGGCACCACGGCTCCGGTCATGCTGGCGAACCTGGTGGCGTTGAACAGCTTCGAGCAGAAGTTGCGCGAGCCGGCCACCCATTCGGCGGCGATGGCCTGGTCCGATCCCGGGTTGGCGCCACGGGCCAGGGTGAAGCGGACCGCGTCCGCCCCGTAGGTCTCGATCCAGGCGAGCGGATCGACGACGTTGCCACGGGACTTGCTCATCTTGCGGCCGCGCTCGTCACGCACGAGCCCGTGCAGGGCGACCACGTCGAACGGCTGCAGACCACGGCCGTCCTCGTCACGCATGGCGTACAGACCGAACATCATCATCCGGGCGACCCAGAAGAAGAGGATGTCGTAGCCGGTCACCAGCACCGAGGTCGGGTAGAAGGCCTTGAGGGTGTCGGTGTTCTCCGGCCAACCCATCGTCGAGAAGGGCCACAGGCCCGAGGAGAACCAGGTGTCAAGGACATCCGGGTCCTGGGTCCAGCCCTCCCCCGGCGGTTCCTCGTTCGGTCCGACACAACGGGTTTCGCCGTCCGGCCCGTACCAGACCGGGATCCGGTGCCCCCACCACAGCTGACGGGAGATGGTCCAGTCGTGCATGTTGTCGACCCAGTCGAAGTAGCGCGCGGCCAGCTCCGGCGGGTGGATGACGGTGCGGCCGTCACGGGCGGCGTCGGCCGCCTCCTTGGCCAGGCTCTCGACCTTGACGAACCACTGCAGGCTCAGTCGCGGTTCGACGACGTCATCGGACCGGGAGCAGTGGCCGACGGCGTGGATGTACGGGATCTTCTCCGCGACGATCCGGCCGAGGCGACGCAGCTCCTCCTTCACGGCGACCCGGGCCTCGAACCGGTCGAGACCGTCGAAAACCGTTCCGGTGTCGGTGATCCGGGCTTCCGGGGTAAGGATCGTCAGGGCCGGCAGGTTGTGCCGACGGGAGATCTCGAAATCGTTCGGGTCATGGGCCGGGGTCACCTTGACCGCGCCGGTGCCGAAGGACGGGTCGACATGCTCGTCGGCGACGATCGGGATCTGACGACCGACGATGGGCAGGGTGACCGTGGTGCCCACCAGGTGCGCGTACCGCTCGTCGTCCGGGTGCACGGCGATCGCCGTGTCGCCCAGCATCGTCTCGACCCGGGTGGTGGCCACGATGATCGCGTCCTCGCCGTCCCCGTACCGGATGGAGACCAGCTCGCCGGGATCGTCGGAGTGCTCGACCTCGATGTCGGACAGGGCCGTCAGGCAGCCGGGGCACCAGTTGGTGATCCGGTTGGCCCGGTAGATGAGGCCGTCGTCGTACAACCTCTTGAAGATGGTCTGGACCGCGGCCGACAGACCCTCGTCCAGGGTGAACCGCTCGCGGCTCCAGTCGACCGAGTCGCCGAGGCGCTTCATCTGGCCGAGGATCGCCCCGCCGGATTCGGCCTTCCAGTCCCAGACCTTCTGCACGAAGAGTTCGCGGCCGAAATCGTGCCGGGTCTTGCCGTCAACGGCCAGCTGCTTCTCCACCACGTTCTGGGTGGCGATACCGGCGTGGTCCATCCCCGGCAGCCACAACACCTCGTCCCCCGACATCCGGTGCCAGCGGGCGAGGATGTCCATCATCGTGTGGTCGAGGGCGTGGCCGACGTGCAGGTTTCCCGTCACGTTCGGCGGAGGCAGGACGATCGAGAACGGCTTGCGCTCGCCGGAGAGGACCCGGGAGGGGTCGGCGGTGAAGTAACCGGCGTCGACCCAGCGTTGGTAGGTGGGTACTTCGACGGCCGCCGGGTCGTACTGGGTGGGCAACGTCGGTTGCTCGTCGGGCGCGGGACCGGGGGTGGAAGGTGTCGAAGTCACACCAGTCAGTTTAGGGCCGTCAGCGGGGTGGTCCCGACGCCAGGTCGCGCAGGACGGATCGGGCCGGTGCCGGGCCGGCCGCGCTCAGGCCGGGGTGAGCGGCATCGGCCCGTACACCGTCTGGTGTCCGTCCGACAGGCTCACCGCGGTGATGCCCTCGTCCAGCAGTTGATCCTGCAGGTCGGTGAGCCACTGCTCGGCCTCCTGCTGGGTGTCGAACTCCAGCCCGGGATCGAGCAGGCTCTCGACCACCACACCTGCCTCGGTGGCATAACTCCAGCTCCACACAGCGGGGCACCTTCCTTGTCCGACCTCGGGGAGGTCATCGCACCTACGGTCACGGTGCACCGGGTGCACCCGGGCGGCCGGGACCACCACGGGCAATACTGCCCTGCCGGAGGTGGCCGGGGCATCCCCCCGTGGTCGGACGCCGGTAACGTCAGCACCCGGCGGCCGCGCAGGCCGACCTTCTCCTGCGGGCGGGCACATCGGTACAGCCTGGTGACCGCCCCAGGACGAGTGCAGCAGAACCCGACAGCAGGGCCGAAGGAGAACAATGACCGTCTCGTTCCCGGACGTGGTCGAACCCGACCCGGACCGTCGCGCCGCAGCGGCAGCCCGTCGGGTGACCCTCCCGGCGGTCGACGCCCTGCTGGGTCGCCTCGCCGGCGCCACCGACTGGCTGACGGCCTGCCAGGAACGCGAGGCCCCGGTCCCGCTGAAACGGGTCCGGATGGTCGTCATCGCCGGCGATCACGGCAACGGGACGGCCGCCCTCTCCGATTCCAACCCGCTGGCCGGATCGGCGGCACGAACCAGGTCCCTGCTCGATTCGATCGCCGACGGTTCCGCCCCGATCGCCCTGTTGGCCGAGGTCAACGAGGTCGGCATCCGCATCGCCGAGGTGGCGACCGGATCCGAGGAGCCCCAGGACCACGACCCGTCCGTCGAGCCGCACCGGGTGCGCTTCGGCCACCCGGTCGGCGCCGACGCCGACGCGTTGAGCCATGAGGAGTACGAACGGGCGGCGGCCGTGGGGTCCGCCCTGGCCGACGCCGAGGTCGACGCCGGCGCCGATCTGCTGATCCCGGCGCTGGCCGGTTCCGGCCACGAGGTCCCGGTCACCCTGCTCGCCGCGGCGATCACCGGGATGGAACCGGTGGACGCGGTGGGCTTCGCCGCAGAGGTCGACCCGGCCGCCTGGTCCGAACTGGTGGCCGCGGTGCGTGACGGTCTGTTCCGCGCCCGACGGGACGGCGGGGACACCACCTCGCTGCTGCGGATCGGCGGCGGCGCGGACCTCACGGCCCTGACCACCTTCTGCGCCCAGGCCGCCGTTCGCCGCACCCCGGTGATCCTCGACGGGGTGGCCGCGCTGGTTGCCGGTGTCCTCGCCAACCGGTTCGCCCCCGGCGCGAACGAATACTTCGTCGCGGCCCAGGAGTCCACCTCACGGCTCGGCCGGCGGCTGCAGGAGTTGCTCGGCCTGACCTCCGTCACCGCCCTGGAGGTCACGGCCGAGAACGGCGCGGCCGCGGTCCAGGCCGTCGGCCTGCTGAACAACGGGCTCCGCCTGCTGGGCTGAGCCTGCACCGCAAGTCCTCTTCCTGCGGTGGGACATGCGCAGATGTCAGCGTTCACATCTGCGCATATCCCACCGCGGGACGGGGTTTCAGGCCGGAGGCAGGGCCCAGTCGACCGGATCGGCCCCCTGTTGAGCGAGCAGGGCGTTGGCCTGGGAGAAGGGTTTGGACCCGAAGAATCCGCGGGAGGCCGACAGCGGCGACGGGTGCACCGAGCTGAGGTACGGCACCTCCCCGAGCATCGGGATCAGGGTCTGCGCATCCCGCCCCCACAGGATCGCCACCAACGGCCCCCCGCGTGCGACGAGCGCCCGGATGGCGGCCTCGGTGATGACCTCCCAGCCCTTGCCGCGGTGCGAACCCGCCTCCCCGGGACGAACCGTCAACACCCGGTTGAGCAGCAGCACCCCTGCGCGGGACCAGTGGCTCAGATCGCCGTGGGCCGGCACCGGGAGCCCGAGATCATCGTGCAGTTCCCGGTAGATGTTGGCCAGTGACCGCGGAACCGGCCGCACGGTCGGCTCGACGGAGAAGGACAACCCCACCGGATGACCGGGGGTCGGGTACGGGTCCTGTCCGACGATCAGCACCCGGACCCCGGCCAGCGGCTCGGCGAAGGCCCGCAGGATCCTGTCCCCGGCCGGCAGATAGGTACGCCCGGCGGCGACCTCCTCGCGGAGGAACTGCCCCATCGCCGCAAGCCGGTCGGCCATCGGGGACAGCGCGGCCGCCCAGTCCGCGGACATGCCGGCCGGCATCGCGGGGGCGCCGGACGCCGGCAGTCCCACGGGGTCGCCGCTCACCGGTAGTGGTCCCAACCCGTCGGACCCTCGTAGGGCCGGCCGTCGACCGTGACGCCGGAGCCGGCACCCACCGAACCGATGACCTGCCACGGAGCCGGCAGGGTGGTCCCGGCCGGGAAGGTGGCGACCAGGGCGTGGTCGTCGCCGCCGGTGAGCACCCAGGCCAGGGCGTCCTTGCCGAGGGCCGAGGCGACCTCCTTGAGCCGGGGGTTGACGTCGAGGGCGATCGTCCGGACGTCGATGGACACCCCGGAGGCGGTGCTGATGTGGCCGAGATCGGCCAGCAGGCCGTCGGAGACGTCGATCATCGAGGTCGCCCCGGCAGCGGCGGCGGCGATCCCGGCCGCCAGCGGCGGTTCCGGGACCCGGTAGGCGGCGACGGCGACGGCCGGGGACCGGAACCCCCGGGACAGCACTGCCAGACCTGCTGCGGCCCAACCGATCCGACCGGCGATGGCGAGGTTGTCCCCCACCTTCGCGCCGGAGCGCAGCACCGGTGCGGCTCCCTGCAGGTCACCCATCACCGTGACCGAGATGGTCAACTGCTCGGACCGGGTCATGTCGCCGCCGACCACACCGGCACCGACCTCGGCGGCGACGGCCTGCAGCCCGGCGGCGATGCCGGTCAGCACATCCACCGGGGTGGCCGCCGGGGCCGAGATGGCCACCACGAGTGCGGTCGGAACAGCTCCCATCGCGGCGATGTCGGACAGGGAGGCCAGGGCCGCACGTCGACCGATCTGTTCGGGGGTTGCCCAGTCGGACCGGAAGTGCACACCGTCGACCAACATGTCGACGGAGACCACGACCCGCCCGTCCGGGGAGGACACCACGGCGGCGTCGTCCCCGGGACCGAGCAGGGTGCTCGCCGGCTGGGTCATGCCCGCCGTCACCAGGTCGATCACACCGAACTCGCCCACCGAACCCAGGTCCGTACCCGTGGCATCTGACGCAGCAGGGCCCCGATCCGATCGGCCCGCCACTGGTCTGGTCACTTCCGAACTCCTGACATCTTTCGTCCGGCACCGGTCGGCCGGGGACACGGGCGGCCGCAGCCGCCACATACCTTGGATGGGGCCAAGTGTTTCACACGGGGGCGGCCGATCCTGTTTCCCGCAAGCGTTGTCGCTGTTCGGCGGCGAGCCGCCCGGCCGGTCCGTTTCACACCGATTCCACAGGTGGGCGGCCTGGCCGATAGGCTCACCGCGTCTCACCCGTCGGCGGGCGCCGTCGGCGGCGAATGCTGATTGCCGGTGCAACCCACCGGCCCTGCGCGAAAGGGGCACCCGACATGGTGCAGGCCTTCATTTTGATCCAGACCGAACTCGGCCAGGCCGCAACAGTTGCCAAGGCCATCATCGCCATCCCCGGCGTCCAGAGCGCCGAGGACGTCACCGGCCCGTACGACGTGATCGTCCGCGCCGAGGCCAACTCGATCGACGAGCTCGGCAAGCTGGTTGTCGCCCGGGTCCAGGGTGTGCCGGGTATCACCCGCACCGTGACCTGCCCTGTTATCCACCTCTGACCCCGACGTCTGCAATGCCCGGGCTGCCGTCAGGGACAATTCATCCATGACGTCCGAGCAGCCCCCCCACGCCGACAACGACCCGGCCCCGGCCGCCCCGCCCCCTGTGGGAACGACAGGGCGGCCGGGCAGGCTCCGGCTCGTCCTGAGCATCGGCATCCCGCTGGTGGCGATCGCCGTGATCGCGGTGCTGGCCCGGGTGGTCGGCGATGTGCCCCCACCCGATCCGAACGCCCCGCTGGCCGTCGGGGTGGTCTTCCAACCTGGCTCGGCGACCCCCGCCTGCGAGAAGCTGGACAAGGCCCTCCCCCAGACGCTCAGCGAGCTGCCGCGGCGCACCCTGTACGCAGAGGAACCCGGGGTGGCCGGTTGGGGCCAGGGTCCGGTGGTCTACCGGTGCGGGATCGAGACCCCCACCTCGTTGAAATGCGATTCGGCGCTGACCACGGTTTCCGGGGTGTCCTGGTTGCAGCTGTCGGAGTCCGGGTTGACCACCTACATCGCGGTGGACCGCTCGGTGCGGGTCGCGCTGACCCTGCCGGACGGCACCGGCAGCGGCCCGATCCAGGCGCTCTCCACCGTCATCGCCGCGACGCTGCCGGCCCGTGAGCCCTGCGTGAACGGGGCCCTGGTGCCGACCGACGACGCCACCTGATCGACTTCGCCCTGACCAACATCGCCCTGCGGTGGGATATGCGCAGATGTGAACGCGGCCAACTGCGCATATCCCACCGCGGGATGGGACGGGGTCCGCCGCGGGATGGGACGGGGTCAGCGCAGGCCGGTGCCCCGGGCCATCGCCGTCTCGACCATCACGGTGAGCAGCTCGGGGTAGCTCAGCCCGCCCGCCTGCCACATCCGCGGGAACATCGAGATCGGGGTGAACCCCGGCATCGTGTTGACCTCGTTGATGATCACCTCGCCCGCTTCGGTGACGAAGAAGTCCACCCGGGCCAGGCCCTGCGCATCGAGGGCGTCGAAGGCCCGCACGGCCAGCGCCCGGACCTGCTCGGTCACCTCGTCCGGCACCAGCGCCGGGATGTCGAAGGTCGCCGCGTCGTCGAGGTACTTCGCGGTGAAGTCGTAGAAGGAGAAGTCCGCGCCGATGTGGATCTCCGCGGTCGGTGAGGCCTCGATGCGCCCGTCGGGGAACTCCAGCACCCCGCACTCGATCTCCCGGCCGATCACCCCACGTTCGACGAGCACCTTCGGATCGGCCTGACGGGCCAACGCGATCGCCTCGTCCAGGTCCTCCCAGCGATCCACCCGGCTGACCCCGAGGCTGGACCCGGCCCGTGCCGGTTTGACGAACACCGGCAGGCCGAGGTGTTCCTTGTCCGCGTCTGTCAGGGTGGCCTGACGGGGCCGCAGCACCACGTACTCACCGACCGGAAGACCTTCGGCGGCCAGCAGTTTCTTGGTGAACTCCTTGTCCATCCCCGCGGCACTGGCCAGCACACCGGCACCCACGTAGGGCAGGTCGGCCAGTTCCAGCAGACCCTGGATGGTGCCGTCCTCGCCGTACGGACCGTGCAGGACTGGGAAGACCACATCGACGTCGAGGTCGGCGGTCGGCTCGACCTCCGATCCGTCCGCGGCGCTCAGCACTGCGGCGGGCCCGCGCAGCGGAACCAGCGCCGATGATGTCGGATCGGCCGGCAGCACCAGCGCCGGCCCCGGTGGGACCTCGGGCAGGGCCCCCGCGGTGATCGCCAGCGGGGTCCCCTCCGGAACCTGCACCCAGCTGCCGTCGGTGGTGATCCCGACGGCCAGCACCTCGAACCGATCCCGGTCCAGGTGGCCCAGCACACTGGCGGCGGACGAACAGGACACCGGGTGTTCGCCGCTCCGGCCCCCGAAAACGACCGCTACCCGGACACGCTTTTCACTCATGGGGCTCAGCCTACGGGGCGCCGGGCCCCCTGATCCCACACCCGCGTGGAGCCGCGCAGGCGATCCGCCGGGTGGACGCGAGGGGGGCGAACCCGGCGGTTCTCAGGTCTCGGGGGTGAACCTGCGGCGCATCAAGGACTTCACCATCACCACGGGATCACTGCCCCGGTAACAGACGTCGTAGACGGCTTCGGTGATCGGCATGTGCACCTCGTGCCGCAGACCCAGATCACGCAGGGACCGACAGCTGACCACGCCTTCGGCGATCTGACCGTTGCCGGCCGCCTGGGCCGCGTCGACCCCCATCCCCTGCGCCAGCCGGACCCCGAAGGTCCGGTTCCGGGACAAGGGGGACGAACAGGTGGCCACGAGATCACCCAGACCGGCAAGGCCGGCGAAGGTGGCCGCCTGACCGCCGAGGATCTCGCCCAGCCGGGTGATCTCGGCCAGCCCACGCGTCATCAGGGAGGCCTGGGTGTTGCCGGCCAGCCCGAGGCCCTCCGCCATCCCGCAGGCCAGTGCGATGACGTTCTTGCCGGTGCCTGCGATCTCCGCGCCCACCACGTCGGTGATCGTGTACGGCCGGAAATAGTCGGTGGCACTTGCCATCTGGACCGAAACAGCGGTGTCGTGATCGGTACAGGCCATCACCGTTGCGGTGGCCTGCTTCTCGGCGATCTCCCGGGCGAGGTTCGGTCCGGACAGGACGACGACCCGGGCGGGATCGATGCGTCCGACCGTCGAGATCACCTGGCTCATCCGCAGGCCGGTACCGATCTCGACCCCTTTGGCCAGACTGATGATCGGCACCCCGGCCGGGATGACATCACGCCACTGACCCATGTTCTCGCGGAGGGACTGGCTAGGAACGGCCAACGCCACCGCATCCGCCCCGTCGATCGCCTCCTCGACATCGGCGGTCGAGCTCAACAGGGAGGGCAGGGTGATGCCCGGAAGGTAGTCCAGGTTCACATGTTCGGTGTTGATCGTCCTGGCCAGGTTCGTCCGCCGCGACCACAGCCGCACCTCGCGCCCGGCGTCGGCCAGCACCTTGGCATAGGTGGTTCCCCAGGACCCGGCGCCCAGGACGGCGACCCGGTTGATCGTGGGCCGGACGGCCACAGCCGTGCTCGCCCCGTCGGTACCGGTCACGACGCGGTGCCCGCCGCGCCCGGCTCCGTCGCCGGTTCGGCAGGTGGCGCGATGTGCGGTGCGGCGGCGGGATCCGGGACCGGTGTCGACGTCTCGGCGTCGGCGGTTCCCGGCTCGTCCGCGGTCACCACCGGAGTCTTCTTCCCCGCCTTCTCCGCCTTTTTCGGGTCGAAGAACCTCTTCGGCGCGGTTTCCTGCCGGACCTCGGCCAGCAGGTCCCGGACCGATCCCATGATCAGGTTGGTGACGGCGAGCAGGGTGCGGGCGTCCAACTCCTTGTCGCGGTAGGCCGACAGGTCGATGGGGGTTCCGGCCCGCACGATGACGTCCCGCCGGGGGAACGGGCGGAAACGGACCTTCCCGGACTGGGTGTCCAGCAGCTCGTGGGTGCGCCAGTTCACGAACGGGATCACCGGGTGGTCGCCGGACAATGCGAGGATCGCCACCCCGGCGCGGGGTTTCATCGGCCAGTACTCGGGGTCCTTGGTGGTGGTGCCCTCCGGGTAGATCAGCACCACGCTGCCCTCGTTCAGGGCTCCGATCGCATGGTCCAGGATCGCCTTGCCGGCACCGGCGTTGCGCTCCACCGGGATCTGCTTGGTACCGACCAGCACCCGCCGCGCGACCGGCACCTTCCACAACGAGGCCTTGGCCATGAAGCGCGGCCACCGTCCGGCCTTGCGGACGAACACCGCGTCGTACACCGGGTCGAGCTGCGATATGTGATTGCCCACCATCAGGATCGGCCCGCTGATCGTGATGTTCTCCAACCCCTGGAAACGTCGACGCGCCAACAGCGCCGTCACCGGGTAGAACACCGCCTTGGCGAAACTGATCCAGATGTTGCCCTTCTCGTACACCGGACTGCGGGCCACACGTACTCCTTGTCATCGCTGATGGGCAGCTGGTGCCGGTCCCGGCCACCTGCATGATCCACCGACCGCCGGCTCCGGCGGTACCAGTCAACCCTAATCGGCCGACCCCGACGAGGGCTTGCGTTCAGGTCCCGGAAACACATTGTTTGCCAGGGGGGCTTCAGTTCACCCACCCCGACGCGACACAATGAGCGGTGTGAGCAACAGTGAGCAGTCCCCATCCGTCGTTGTCGAGTTCGATCCTCTGGTCGGTGCCGTGGCGAGCCCGCCGGGCACGGCCGGGTCCGAGACGCCGGCCGAGCTGCCGGCCGACCGGTTCCACAACCGCGAACTGAGCTGGCTCGAATTCAACGCACGGGTACTGGAACTGGCCGAGGACCCGGATCAGCCGCTGCTGGAGCGCGCCAAGTTCCTGGCGATCTTCGCCTCGAACCTCGACGAGTTCTACATGGTGCGGGTGGCCGGCCTGAAGCGCCGACGAGAGATGGGCCTGTCGGTCGTCAGCGCCGACGGGCTCACCCCCAGCGAACAGCTCGCCCTGATCTCGGCCCGCGCCCAGGAACTCGTCGAGCGGCACGGCCGCTGCTACACCGACGACGTCCTGCCCAAGTTGAACGCCGAGGGGATCAACATCCTGCACTGGCGGCAGGTCGGTGCCGAGGACCAGGCGCGGCTGCGCGAGTACTTCATCAACCAGATCTTCCCGGTGCTCACCCCACTGGCGGTCGATCCGGCCCACCCCTTCCCGTACATCTCCTCCCTCAGCCTGAACATGGCGATCATCGTCCGGGACCCGGAGAGCGGTGCCGACCGTTTCGCGCGGCTCAAGGTGCCGGACAACGTCGCCCGGTTCGTCCGGGTCCGCCGCGGGGTCGACGACTACCTGCTGCTGGAGGATCTGATCGCCGCCCACCTGGCCACCCTGTTCCCGGGGATGGAAGTGGTGGAGTACCAGCTGTTCCGGGTCACCCGCAACGCCGACCTCGAGGTCGAGGAGGACCGCGACGAGGACCTCCTCCAGGCCCTGGAGCGCGAACTCGCGCGTCGCCGGTTCGGACCGCCGGTGCGGCTGGAGATCGCCGACACCACCAGCGAGCGGATCATGGACCTGCTGATCACCGAGCTCGACGTCGACCCGGGGGATGCCGTCGAGGTCCCGGGACTGCTGGACCTGTCCAGCATGTGGGAGCTGTACGGGATCGACCGGCCCGGCCTGAAGGACGCCCCGTTCGTCCCGTCGGTCAACCCGGCCTTCGCCGAGGGCCAGGACCCGAAGAGCATCTTCAGCACCTTGCGTGAGGGAGATGTCCTGCTGCACCACCCGTACGAGTCCTTCGCGACGACGGTGCAGCGTTTCATCGAGCAGGCCGCTGCCGACAAGAACGTGCTGGCGATCAAACAGACCCTCTACCGGACCTCCGGTGACTCCCCCATCGTCGACGCCCTCATCGATGCCGCCGAGGCAGGCAAGCAGGTGGTGGCACTGGTCGAGATCAAGGCCCGCTTCGACGAGCAGGCGAACATCTCCTGGGCCAAGGCCCTGGAGAAGGCCGGTGTGCACGTCGTTTACGGTCTCGTCGGTTTGAAGACCCACTGCAAGACAGCACTCGTCGTCCGCCAGGAGGGCTCCACCATCCGGCGCTACTGCCATCTCGGCACCGGCAACTACAACCCCAAGACCGCGCGGATCTACGAGGATCTCGGCCTGCTGACCGCCGATCCGGACATCGGCGCCGATCTCACCGACCTGTTCAACGTGCTCACCGGGTACTCCCGTCAGACGGAGTACCGCAACCTTCTTGTTGCCCCGCACGGGATCCGCACCGGGATCGTCGGCAAGATCATGCGAGAGATCGATCACGTCCGGGCCGGACGTGAGGGTCTGGTCCGGTTGAAGATGAACTCCATCGTCGACGAGCAGGTCATCGACGCCCTCTACCGCGCCTCCCAGGCCGGGGTGAGGGTGGACCTCACCGTCCGCGGCATCTGCGCCCTGCGGGCCGGTGTCCCCGGGCTCTCGGAGAACATCACGGTGCGCTCCATCGTGGGACGTTTCCTCGAGCACTCGCGCATCTTCCACTTCGGCAACGGAGGGGAGGACGAGTACTGGATCGGCAGCGCGGACATGATGCACCGCAACCTCGATCGCCGGGTCGAGGCCCTCGTCCAGGTGAAGGCCCCGACAGGGGTGGAGCGGATGGCCAACATGTTCTCGTTGATGGCCAACCCGCAGACCCGGAGCTGGGTGCTCGACCCCGACGGTTGGCGACGCTCCCCCGAGCAGGGCGGCACCGACATGCAGACCGTTCTGCTGCGCCGGGGCTCCAACGGTGGCGAATGACCTAGGTCATATCCGTGCGGCGGGAGCGGTGCTGTGGCGCCACTCCCGCAAGCACGGTGTCCAGGTCGCCCTGGTCCATCGGCCACGGTACGACGACTGGTCCCTCCCGAAGGGCAAGGCCCTTCCGCACGAGACCGCACCGGTGACGGCCGCACGAGAGGTGTGGGAGGAGACAGGGTTCACCGCGGCCCTGGGACGGTCGCTCACCTCCGTCAGCTACTCGGTGTCCCACCGGGCGAAGACCGTGCACTACTTCTCGGCCCGCGCCGTGGACGGATCCTTCGAGCCCAACCGCGAGGTGGACGGCCTGGAATGGTTCACGATGGGTGCCGCACGTAAACGGATGACCTACGACTTCGACCGCGCGGTGCTCGACACCTTTGCGATCCACCCGGCGGATGCGGCCACCCTGGTCCTGGTGCGTCACGCCAGGGCCGGGGTCCGGGAGTCCTGGGAGGGCAGCGATGCCGAGCGTCCGTTGGACGCGAAGGGCCTGCGGCAGGCCGAGGCACTGGTGCCGTTGCTGGCGGCCTTCGGACCGAGAAGTGTGCACAGCGCCTCGGTCGAGCGCTGCCGGGGCACCTTGCTGCCGTTGGCCGACAGCCTGGATCTGGAGATCGTCGACGAGCCGGCGCTCACCGAGGACGCCTACCGCCACGACCCGGCCGCAGCACGTAAGCGGATCGTCGCCCTGGCCGACCGCGAACGGCCGGTGGCCGTCTGCTCCCAGGGCGGTGTGATCCCCGGTGTGGTGAAGAGTCTCGCCGGCCGTGCCGATCTCAAGATCGCCAAGGCCGGCACCCCGAAGGCGGCCTTCTGGTTGCTGAGCTTCGACGGGGACCAGCTCATCCAGGCCGATCCCTATCCCGCGCCGGAGGTCTGAGCCGGTCGGCCGTTGGGTCCGCTCCCGGTGGACGGTCGGGCCCGGGCCCTGCTCGGGAAACACGGGGGCGGCAACAACATCGAGCCCGGCACCTCCAGCGTGAGCTGGAAGTGCCGGGCTCGATTGTTCGACGACGGTCGGGCCGGTGCGGCCCGATCCGAGGTCGGGTGACTACTTCTTGCGGGCCGGAGCCTTGCGGGCCGGAGCCTTGGCAGCCGGAGCAGCCTTGGCAGCGGTCGTCTTGGCGGCAGCAGCGCGGGTCGTGGTCGCCTTGGCCGGAGCAGCCTTGGCAGCCGTGGT
>QXCQ01000091.1:237876-326171 GCA_003576535.1 Nakamurella silvestris
CGTCGCCCGGGTCGCCGTGGCCTTGGCCGGAGCGGCCTTGGCAGCGGTGGCGCGGGTCGGCTTGGCCGTGGTGCTGGCCTTGGCCGCGGCGGCCGCGGCGCGGGCCGAGGTCACCGCACCGGTGGCCTTGGGCAGCTTCACCGTGCCGGAGATGACGTCCTTGAAGTACTTTCCGGGCCGGAAGGCCGGGATCGTGGTCTTCTTGACCTTGACGGCATCGCCGGTACGCGGGTTACGAGCGGTGCGTGCTGCGCGAGCACGCTTCTCGAAGACCCCGAATCCGGAGATCGAGACGCTGCCACCGCTGTGGACCTCGCGCTGGATCAGATCGATGACCCCCTCGATGGCGGTCTGTGCGGACTTCTTGTCACCATCCAAGCGTTCTGCGAGCTTGTTGATGAGATCGGTTTTGTTCACTGTCCCTCCCAGGACGTCCCGGCCCGGGAATAGGAAAGGGCCGACTGCAGCCACACGGTAGGCCGTTTTTTCGCCTTTGCCAACTTGCCACGCGCAAAACGTGTTGGCCTACCGGCCTTCTCAGGCCCCTGGAGGACATCCGCCCGGGACCGTCCCGGGGGTGTTCCCCATGCCGTTCCCCCGGTACACGACTGGGGAAACTCTGTGCGACACAATCGGTTTCACCGACGGTCCGGGTAGTGAACCATCCGGTGAACGGCGGCGGATCAGGCCCCGGTGGACGGTTTGAAAGCCGGTCGAGATTTTTCGTAGAGATCGATCTCATCGGCGTGGCGCAGCGTCAGTCCGATGTCGTCGAGGCCATTCAACAGACGCCACTTGATATACGGGTCGATCTCGAAGGAGACCGTCAGCCCCCCGGCGATGATCGTCTGCTCCTGCAGATCGACCGTCACCTCGGTGCCCGGGGCGTTCTCGAGCAGTTTCCACAGGAGTTCCACATCGTCCTGGGTCACTTGGGCGGCAACGAGTCCGCCCTTGCCCGAGTTGCCACGGAAGATGTCGGCGAACTTGCTCGAGATCACCACCCGGAACCCGTAGTCCATCAGCGCCCAGACCGCATGCTCCCGCGAGGATCCGGTACCGAAGTCGGGTCCGGCCACGAGGACGGAACCGGCACGGAACTCGTCCCGGTTCAACACGAAATCGGGATCGCTGCGCCACCGCACGAATAGCCCGTCCTCGAAACCTGTGCGGGTGACCCGCTTGAGGTACACGGCGGGGATGATCTGATCGGTGTCGACATCGCTGCGGCGCAGCGGCACTCCGATCCCGGTGTGGCGGATGAACGCTTCCATGGAGATCCTGATTCCTTCTTCTTCGATGTCTGTGGACCGACCCCGGTGGGAGGTCGGCAGTCCGGGTCGCGGGCAGGGCAGGGTGTCGGGTCAGACCCCGACGGCCACCTGCTCCAGATCCGCTGGCGAGGAGAGGGTCCCGTTCACCGCGGTGGCGGCAGCCACCGCGGGCGAGACCAGATGGGTCCGACCGCCCTTGCCCTGCCGGCCTTCGAAGTTCCGGTTCGAGGTCGACGCGCAGCGCTCCCCCGGCGCGAGCTGATCGGGATTCATCCCCAGACACATCGAACAACCGGCACTGCGCCATTCCGCCCCGGCCGCCAGGAAGACCTGGTCGAGACCCTCCGCCTCGGCCGCCGCCTTCACCCGCATCGACCCAGGAACCACGAGCATGCGCAGGTTCTCGGCGATCCGGCGGCCGCGCAGGATGTCCGCCGCCGCCCGCAGATCCTCGATCCGGCCGTTGGTGCACGAGCCGAGGAAGACGCTGTCCACCCGCACCTCGCGCAGCGGCGTCCCCGCCACGAGGCCCATGTACTCCAGCGCCCGCTCCACCGAGGAGCGCTCGCCGTCGTCACCGATCTCGGCCGGATCCGGCACCGAGGCCGAGAGCGGCAGGCCCTGCCCGGGGTTGGTACCCCATGTGACGTAGGGGGTCAGCGCGCTCGCATCGATCACCACCTCGGCATCGAAGACGGCGTCCTCGTCGGTGACGAGGGTCTTCCAGTACTCGACGGCGGCATCCCAATCCGCTCCCTGGGGGGCGTTCTCGCGGCCACGGATGTACTCCACGGTCGTCTCGTCGGGGGCGATCATCCCCGCCCGCGCACCGGCTTCGATCGACATGTTGCAGATGGTCATCCGAGACTCCATGGACAGCGCCGTGATCGCCTCGCCGCGGTACTCGAGCACATAGCCCTGCCCACCGCCGGTGCCGATCTTGGCGATGACCGCGAGGATGACGTCCTTGGACGTCACCCCCGGCTGGAGCGTGCCCTCCAGGGTGATCGCCATCGTCCGGAAAGGCTTGAGCGGCAGGGTCTGCGTCGCCAGGACGTGTTCGACCTCACTGGTGCCGATACCGAAAGCCAGGGCGCCGAAGGCGCCGTGGGTGGAGGTGTGGGAGTCACCGCAGACGATCGTCATCCCCGGCTGGGTCAGCCCACGCTGCGGACCGACCACGTGGACGATGCCCTGTTCGCTGTCCCCCATGGGGAACAGGCGTACCCCGAACTCGGCGCAGTTGCGGCGCAGGGTCTCCACCTGGATCCGGGAGGTCTCGTCGGCGATCGGCAGGTTGATCCCGATCGTGGGGACGTTGTGGTCCTCGGTCGCGACCGTCAGATCGACCCGGCGGACCGGACGCCCGGCCTGCCGGAGGCCGTCGAAGGCCTGCGGGCTGGTGACCTCGTGGATGAGGTGGAGATCGATGTAGAGCAGATCCGGCTCCCCCGGAGCCCGATGGACGACGTGGGCTTCCCAGACCTTCTCGGCGAGGGTGCGACCAGTGGGGTGAGACATCTGCTCTTCCTTCTTCTCAGCTGCTGCGGCGGCGGCGAGGCCGTGGGCGGGACGGCACGGGCAGCGGGGCTGCCGGACCGTCCTGGTTGTGATCCCATTATCTGAGATACTAGTATCGCCTTATGGGACAGTCTAGCGGGATCGGTGTTCTGGACAAAGCGGTGGAGCTGCTGCGCGCCACCGCGACGGCGCCGATCGGCCTTGCCGACCTCTGTGCGGCCACCGGACTGCCCCGGGCGACCACACACCGCCTTGCCGTGGGTTTGGAGCTCCACGGCCTTCTGAGCCGTGATTCCCAGGGCCGCTGGCGGCCTGGTCCCCTGCTGGCCGAGCTCGCCTCCGGTGCCGCCGATCCGTTGATCGCCGCAGCGGGCCAGGTGCTGCCCCGGCTGCGCGACCGGACCGGCGAGAGCATCCAGCTCTACCGCGTGGACGGAACGGCCAGGATCTGTGTCGCGGTGGCCGAACCCACCTCGGGCCTGCGGGACACCGTGCCACTGGGGGCACGGCTGCCGATGACCGCCGGATCCGCGGCCAAGGTCCTCGTCGCCTTCGGCGATCCCGCCACCTCCCGGAGCCTGGCCGCCGAGGCTTCCTTCACCGAAAGAACTCTCGCCGAGGTGCGCCGGCGCGGGTGGGCCCAGTCGGTCGCCGAACGGGAACCCGGTGTGGCCAGTGTCTCGGCCCCCGTGCGCGACGGCGCGGGTGTCGTCATCGCCGCGGTGTCGGTCTCCGGGCCGGTGGAGCGGATCGGCCGGCGGCCCGGTGCCCGGTGGGCCGGGGATCTCGTGGCGGCCTCCGAGGCCATCACCGCCCGCCTCTGAGGCCGCGGCCCCCTACCTGCTGCCGGTCCCACCTCCGGCCCGCACCCCTGCCGTTCCCGCGCACGTTCCTGTTCCTCGCGCACGTAACAACGCGCGCGAGGACGAACAACGTGCGCGGGAACAACAAAAAATCCGGCCACCCGCGTGAGCAGGTGACCGGATCTTGTTACTGGTAGCCCCGAAGGGATTCGAACCCTCGCTACCGCCGTGAGAGGGCGGCGTCCTAGGCCGCTAGACGACGGGGCCCTAGGTGTACTGAGTGAATCAGCACTGTCATTCAGTTGTGGCCTGGAAGCTCTGGCGAACTCCTGGCCGGTCCTGCTCGATGAAGATTACACGCTCGAAGGCATGTTCCCAACTCGGTTCCTCCACCCTCCCGATCGACTCCACGGACTCCGTGGAACACCGACCAGCAGGCTGACAAACGCTGGGGTACTAGGACTCGAACCTAGAATGAGGGAATCAGAATCCCTAGTGTTGCCAATTACACCATACCCCAAAGCTGGTGTTGAACCTCTCGGTTCGCACCCTCTCCGGCACCCTTCCGGGCACGACGAGAAACATTACACGTCGTCATTATTTTTCTCGAATCGGCTGGTCAGGCCGCCGAACTCGACCCGGAAGCCGGGTTCGGCGGCCCGCAGACCTAGGCGCTGACCTCAGCCACACCCAGCGCCCGGCGCAGTCGCGCCAGGCTCCGCTCGCGGCCCAGGAGTTCCAGGGATTCGTAGAGCGGCGGGGAGACCGTGTTTCCCGTCACTGCCACCCGGACGGCGGTGAACGCCAGCCGGGGCTTGAGGCCGAGGCCGTCGATGAGCGCCGCCTTGAGGGCCGCCTCGATCTCCTCGTGGCCGAAGGACGGCAGAGCTTCCAGGGCCTCGATGGCGGCACCCACGATCGGCGCCGCCGCCGCGTTGAGCACCTTCACCGCCGCCGCGGGGTTCACCGTGAAATCGGGCTCGGCGGTGAACAGGAACGCCAACATGGTGGCCGCGTCGACCATCAGGTTGGACCGCTCCTGCACCAGCGGCGCCCCACGCTCCACCAGATCCTGCTGTTCGGCCGTCAGGACCTCTCCCACCGATCCGGCGGCGCGGAGGTAGGGAATCAGTCGCTCGGCGAAGTCCGCGGGGCTCAGCAGCCGGATGTGGGCCGCGTTGATCGCCTCGGCCTTCTTGACGTCGAACCGGGCCGGGTTCGCCGACACCCGGGAGATGTCGAAGGCGGCGACCAGTTCGTCGGCGGAGAAGACGTCCCGGTCCTCGCCGAGGGAGAAGCCGAGCAGGGCAAGGTAGTTGACCATGCCCTCGCGGATGAATCCCGCGTCCCGGTGCAGGAACAGGCTCGACTCCGGATCACGCTTGGAGAGTTTGCGGTTCCCCGCGCCGGTGACGAACGGCAGGTGCCCGAACTCCGGAGCCCCGTGCCCCACACCGATGTCGGCAAGGGCCGCGTAAAGGGCGATCTGCCGCGGGGTCGACGGCAGCAGGTCCTCCCCACGCAGGACGTGGGTCACCCCCATCAACGCGTCGTCCACCGGATTCACCAAGGTGTACAACGGATCCCCGTTGCCACGCACCAGCACCGGGTCCGGCACCGAACCGGCCGGGAAGGTGATCTCCCCGCGCACCAGATCGGTGAAGGTGATCGCGCCCTCGGGGATCCGCAGCCGCAGCACGGCCTGTTTCCCCGCGGCCTTCGCCGCCTCGACGAAGGCCGGATCGGCGTCCCTGTCCCAGTTGTCGTAGCCGAGTTTCGGATCGCGACCGGCAGCCAGGTGGCGGGCGGTCACATCCTCGACGGTCGAGTAGGACTCGTACAGGTGGCCGGCGGCGAGCAGCCGGGCGGCGACATCGCGGTGGATGGCCGAACGTTCGCTCTGCCGGTACGGACCGTTCGGGCCGCCGACGACGGGTCCCTCGTCCCAGTCCAGGCCGAGCCACTGCATCGTCTCGATCAGCGACTGGTAGGAATCCTCCGAATCCCTTGCCGCGTCGGTGTCCTCGATCCGGAAGATCAGGGTGCCGCCGTGGTGCCGGGCGAAGGCCCAGTTGAACAGAGCGGTGCGGGCCAGGCCCACGTGCGGGGTGCCGGTCGGAGACGGGCAGAACCGGGCGACGACCTTGCGGGCCGGCGCCGAGGTGGTGGTATCCACGGACATGTCAGTCATCTCACTATTTTCCGTCAGGTCGGACATGCTCAGAACACGAACCCGGAGTTCAACGGGCGGTTGGCCACCGGGTTCGACAGGGTGCCGATCCCGGCGACGGTGACGGACACCGTCTCGCCGGCCTTCATCGGACCGACACCGGCCGGGGTCCCCGTGAGGATCACATCCCCCGGCAGCAGGGTCATCACGGAGGAGACGAACTCGATGATCTCGCCGACGGTGTGCACCATGTCGCTGGTGTGCCCGTCCTGCTTGAGCTCACCGTCGAGTTCGGTCCGGATCTCCTGGTCACCCGGTTCGAGCTCGGTCTCGATCCACGGCCCGAGCGGGCAGAAGGTGTCGAAGGACTTCGCCCGGGTGAACTGGACGTCGGCCCGCTGCAGATCACGCGCGGTCACGTCGTTGGCGATGGTGTAGCCCCGGATCACCGTGGCCGCGTTCTCGGCGGCGACATCACGCGCGGGACGGCCGATCACGATGGCCAGCTCACCCTCGAAGTCCACCTGCTGGGAGGACGGCGGCAGCATGATCGTGGCGTTGGGGCCGATCACGGAGGTGGACGGCTTGATGAAGATGATCGGCTCGTCCGGGACCGCATGCCCCATCTCGGCGGCATGGGCGGCGTAGTTGCGGCCGACCGCCACCACCTTGGACGGCAGGATCGGGGCGAGGATCCGGATGTCGTCCAACGGCCAGGACCGGCCGGTGAACTCGGGGATGCCGAAGGGGTGGTCGACGATCTCTTTGGCGATGCCCTGGCCGGCCTCGACATTGCCCTCGATGACGACGAAGGCAACGCCTTCGGGATGGGCGATACGACCCAGACGCATAGTGGAACTCATTCCCGGTTTTCAAGGGTGGACAACAGACCCCTTGACGGTAGTCCCACACGCACGGGCTTTCACCCGCACCGCGGAAGGTGACGCCCCGGGCGGACCCGGGACGTCACCCGCGGCGTCAGCTGGAGGCGAGGGCGGCGAGCCGGTCGCCGATCGCCTGGGTGCGTCCGGTGGAGCCGGTCTGCCGGGTCGCGAGGTCGAAGGCGACAGCGGCCTCGACCCGGCGCGCGGCCTCCGGCATCCCGAGGTGGTCGAGCAGCAGGGCGATGGACAGCACGGTCGCCGTCGGGTCCGCCGTGGAGGTCCCGGCGATGTCGGGGGCCGAACCGTGAACGGGCTCGAACATGGACGGGTTGGTGCGCGAGACGTCCAGGTTGCCCGACGCGGCCATGCCGATGCCGCCGGACACCGCGGCGGACAGGTCGGTGATGATGTCGCCGAACAGGTTGTCGGTGACGATGACGTCGAACCGGCCGGGGTCGGTGACCAGGTGGATCATCGCGGCGTCGATGTGCGAGTAGGCGACGGTGATGTCGGGGAACTCCATCGAGACCTCCTCGACCACCCGGGACCACAGCTGCCCGGCATGGGTGAGCACGTTGGTCTTGTGCACCAGGGTCAGGTGTTTGCGGGGGCGGCGGGCCGCCCGGGCGAAGGCGTCGCGGACGACCCGTTCCACCCCGAAGTAGGTGTTGATCGAGACCTCGGTCGCGATCTCGTGCGGGGTGTCCTTGCGCAGGATGCCGCCGTTGCCCACGTACGGGCCCTCGGTGCCCTCGCGGACCACCACGAGGTCGATGGCCTTGTCGCCGGCCAGCGGACCGGCCACCCCCGGGTAGAGCCGCGCCGGACGCAGGTTGACGTGGTGGTCGAGCTCGAACCGCATCCGCAGCAGCAGACCGCGCTCCAGGATCCCGGAGGGCACGGTCGGGTCGCCGACGGCGCCGAGCAGGATCGCGTCATGGTCGCGGATCTCACGCAGAACCGAGTCGGGCAGCAGTTCCCCGGTCCGGTGCCATCGGGAAGCGCCGAGATCGTAGGAGGTGAATTCGATCTGCGGCACCACGCCGGTGAGGACCTTGAGCCCCTCGGCGACGACCTCGGGTCCGATCCCATCTCCTGGGATGACAGCCAGCTTCATCGAAAGACCTTTCTTGGAGAGTTACAGCCCAACCACCGGTCACGGGGTAGATACGTATCTCGAGCTGTTCACGATGACACCCAGTGACAGGGTTTCCACGCAGAAGTGCAGCCTAACTGTCCTCACCCGGAAGGCGAACCCGGCACCCCGGGGTGGCGGGATTCGGGTCACCCGATCGTGGGATTCCCGCGGCCGGTCCAGGCCCTCCCGACCCCCTGACAGCGGTGTGCCCCCCGCCGAGGCGAGGGGCACACCGGGACATCGACTCAGGTCAGCGGCACCGTCACCCCTGATCACCGAGCAGTTGTGCATACCGGTACAGGAAGGAGGACATCGCCTGCCGGGACACCGCCAGGGTGGGCTGGAAGTTCCCGTCCGGGTAACCCGATGCCACACCCGTCTCCGCGGTGAGCCAGCGGATGTCGCCGCAGAAGGAGTTCTTGCGGGAGACGTCCTTGAAACCCGAGACCGCCAGGCACTTGGAGTTCAGCGAGCCCGGTACGCCGTAGCGGTGCAGGAATGCCGCCATCGCCTGCCGGTCGATCGTGCCCGACGGGTAGTACTTGCCGTCGGCGAAACCGGTGGACAGACCGTTGGTCTTCAGCCAGGAGATCTCACCGCAGAACGGATGGGAGATCGCCACGTCCGGGAACGGCTTCGCCTTGCACGCCGGGGCCTTCCCCCCGGAATGGGCGAACCGGTAGAGGAATGCGGCCATCGCGTCCCGGGCGACCGGGTCACCCGGCCGGAATCCGTCGGTGAAGCCGGTGGCGATCTTGTTGTCGAGCATCCACTTGATCTCCTTGTTGAAGTTCACCTGCCCACCTGCGGCGTAGGTGAGGATGTCGACCTTCTGACCGGTGGCCCCCTGCTGGTGGACCACCATCAACTTGTCCGTGGTGGCGTTCTCCGACTTCATGATCGGGAATGAGTCACCACCCCGGTCCACCGCCAGGTCCCAGCCCTCGCCGCCCACCCAGAGGTCGGGGTCAGTGGCGTCGAAGGTGAACAGACTGCCGTCCGCCGGTGCGAAGTCGACGGCCGCGGAGCCACCGCTCTGCGCCAGGTAGGAGTCCACGGCCACCCGGTACCCGAAGGTGGCATCGGCCGGTACACCGTCCGGGAACAGGTCCGACAGGGCGACCGGCAGCAGCACCACGCTGGAGTTGAACAGGTTGGTGTTGATGTTGCCCGGAGCGAAGTTGGCCCAGATCGCGCTGACCGGACCGCCGGTCACCGGATCGAGGTCGTACAGGGTGGCCAGGAACAGATCGGAGTCCGGCTGCGGCTGCATCACGACTTCGAACTGCGGCGCATCGCTCTCCTGGTCCGTCCAGATGTCGACGTACGGGACCACCGCGACACCGGGGGTGGCCCAGTTGCCCCAGGTCGACACCGCGAAGGTGACGGTGGTCTTGTCCGGATCCCCGGTGTTGTGGAAGTCGGAGGCGACCCCGATCTGCCGCAGGTCCGCCGAGTCCGTGGTGGCGTTCGCGGAACAGAAGTCCACCACCGTCACCGAGCACCTGGGCAGCTTCGGACTGGTCCCGGCGAGCTGGTAGACGCTGGCCACCGACAGGAAGGAGGCATCACCCACCATCGTGTCGAGACCGGTGGGGGTCGTGTCCCCGTCGAGCACCCCGATCCCCGTCCCGGACAGGTAGACCGACGGCTGGCCGTTGATCACCCGGAAGGTAGAGGTGGTGGTGGAGACCGGCTTCGCCGCGGCGTAGACCGGAACCCGCAAGGCCTGACCACCGGTGGGGGTGATCAGCAGCCGACCGGAGGCATCGGAGATGTACTGCCGGGGAGCCCCGGACTGGACCGCCGCCATGGTCGGGTCGAGGAACTTCTTCAGCGCGCCCGGAACGATGGTCACCTTCACGGTGACCTCGCCCTTGGCCTTTGCGGCGACGGTGATCGTCGCCGGGCTGACCGAGTAGGTGACACCCGGCTGCTTGATGGCCGCGGCGTAGGTCACCTTGCTGGTGACCGCCGTCGTCCCGGTGTTCTGCACCGTGATCACCCGGGTCTGGGTGACCGTCGGGCCGTCGATCGGGACCTCGATGTTGCCGAAGGAGGCACTGACCGCACCCGGGACCGACTTGGCGTACGCGAGCAGCTTGTTGCTGACGGCGGACTTGGCGTCCACCCGGCCCGCACCGACGCGGTTGGGGCCGTAGATCTGCCCCGTCTGCCCCGGCTTGACGTACACGTCGTGGTTGGCCGTGTTCATGATGTCGGCCTTGATCTGCTCGACCGTCCAGGTCGGGTTCGTCTCCTTGACCAGGGCAGCGATACCCGCGGTGTGCGGGGTGGCCATCGAGGTTCCGGAGTAGGTGACGGCACCGTCACCGCTGCCGCTCAGCGCGGAGGAGATCTGGGTGCCGGGAGCTCCGACATCGGGCTTGACCACACCCAGGGTGCCGTTGCTGCCCCGGGAGGTGCTGGGGTTGGCCAGGTCCTCCAGTTCCGGGGTGGCGCTGGGCACACCGGCGAGGGATCCGTCGAAGGTGACCTGCAGGGTGCCCGCGTCCAGGGCGCTCTTCACCGCGGCGGTGCCGACGGAGTTGAACTGGAACAGCGGGATGTCGGCGCTGCCGGTGAGTCCGGCGTCGAAGATCGGGAGTTCGCTGGACATCACGATGCCTGCGGCACCGGCAGCGTGGGCCTTGCCGGCCCGGGCCACCGATCCGCAACCGATCTCCAGCGGCCAGACCAGCCAGACCACCTTGCCGGCGACCGCGGCCTTGTCGGCCGTGGAGTAGTCGTTGCACCCTTCGGTGTTTCCGGCGGAGAGCTTGACCACCGGCAGCGGGCCGAGGTTGAGCCCCGCGTAGTTGTAGGAGACGGAGAACTGGCCGTTGTACTTCTTGGCCACGTTCGCCGGTGCGGTGACCACGATCTGGTCGAAGGTCATCCGGCGGGACGAGGTGTTGGCGACCGCGATCCCGCGGATCGCGTTCCCGGGGGTGCCGCCGACGTTGGTCAGGTCCCCGGCATTGCCCATCGCCGAGACGGTGACGATGCCCTTGGTGGCCATCAGGTCGACGAAGTAGTTCTCCGGGTCGTCCTCGGGGCCGTAGTCCGATCCCAGGGACATGTTGATGACATCGAGGTGGTCGGTGAAGTTGTGGTCCCCGTTGGGATCCAGGGCCCAGTCCAGGGCCTGCATGACGAGGTCGGTGCTGCCCTCGCAGCCGAAGACCCGGAGGGCGTAGAGATCGGCCAGCGGTGCGACACCGGGACCGATCTTGAGCTGTTCCAGGGTGGCCGGGGTCAGTGCCTTGTAGGCCGCGGCGGTCTTGCCGAAGGTGCTGCCGTCGGCCTTGACCCCGTAGCCGGCGGCGGTGCCGGCGACGTGGGAGCCGTGGGCGCCGCAGTCGAGCGGATCGGCATCGGGGGTGGCGACCGGGTTGTAGCTCGGGCTGTTCGGGTCGGCGTTGTAGGCGTCACCGGCGAAGTCGTAGCCGCCCTTGACCTTTGCCGTCTCCCAGGTCTCTGGGGCCGAGTGGCCGGCGGCGTCGAAGGCCGCCTTGGTTCCCGGGCCGCCGAAATCGGTGTGGGTGTAGTCGATACCGGTGTCGATGATGCCGATCTTGACCCCGGCGCCCAGTTTCCCGGTGGAGGCCCATTCGGCGAGGGTGTTGGTGGTCTCGACCGCACCGATGTTGTCGACCTTCTTCGGGACGACGGCGGTGATGGACAGCACCTGGGCATCGGCGGCCAGGGACTTCAAGGCGGCGGTATCGGCCTTGATCACCACACCGGGGATGGCATTGGAGGTGGTGTAGAGGACGGTGGCCTTGGAGTCCTTCTTCTTCGCCAGGCCCAGCAGGCGGTCGCTGTTCCTGGCGACGCTGGTCTGCTGGTTCGCCGCGGCGGTCCGGGCCGCCGCGGAGGTGAACCCGGCGTTCTCGGCCGCCTGATAGGCGCCCTGGCCCTTGAGCCGGACGAAAACGGTCTGGGTGCCGGCCGCCCGGGCGAAGAACGAGGAGGTCTTCTTCGCCTCGTCCGAGGTGGAAACCGCGGGCACCCCGGCATGGGCGAGGGTGGAGGCCCCGATCCCTCTGGCTTGATGGGAGACCGTCGAATCATCTCCGCCGACGGGTGGCGCGGCAGACGCTGCTGATGCGGTGGGAGCCAAGGAAGCTCCGAGCACAGCCGTGAGCAGGATGGCCGTGGCGGCCGATCCCAGTCGCCGTGCCCGCCTCGATGATGGTGAAAACATGTTTCCCCTCACCCACGGAGCAGTCCAGCGGCCATGGGTGGTCGGGTCCCTGAGATGGTGGCCCTCGTCGCCCGCGTCGCAGCCCCGTACTGCGGCTGACCGCGCTCCGTAGGAACCCGAGGTTACTGCGTGAAACCGCTGTGGGCGCGGTGAAAATTTCCTGTGAACACAGGTTTGATCAGCAAGAAAAGGGGTAGCGGGCAAACTTTCACCCTAGTGGGTGAGAGCTTGCCCGCCACCTCTGACCGGATCGGTCGAGCGGTCAGTCGGCGGGGCGGATCGCCCGCACGGCCTCGGCCTCGACGGCCGTCTCCAGCTCGGCGAGGATCTCGCTCGACGGTGCGGCATCGGTCCGCAGGACCATGATCGCGGCCCGCCCGGAGACGGTCTGCGAGATCTGGGCCGCCTGGATGTTGACCCCGGCCTTGCCCAGCACGGCACCGACGGTCCCCATGACACCCGGGCGGTCCTGGTAGGCGACCAGGAGCAGATGACCGGCGGCGCGCAGGTCGAAATGCCGACCGTTGATCTCCACCAGCTTGGCGACCTGGTTCTGGCCCGACAGGGTGCCGGTGACGGTACGGGTGGCACCGTCCGGCATGGCCGCGCGCAGGGTGACCGAGGAACGGTAGTCGTCGATCTCACTGGTGGAGGTGGCCGAGATGGTCAACCCGTTCGCCGCCGCCAACGTCGGCGCGTTCACGAAGGTCACCGACTCCTCGATGACGTCACCGAAGATGCCGCGCACCGCCGCGAGCTGCAGGATCGAGGAGTCCTCCGCGGCGAGGTCGCCACGGACCTCGACCACGACGGAGCTGGGGATACCGCCGCCGACGGCCGTCAGGACGGTACCCAGACGCGAGACCAGCGGGATCCACGGTCGCACCTCGTCGCTGACCGGGCCGGAGGCCTGCACGTTGACGGCATCGGGAACGAAGTCCCCGCGCAGTGCCAGTTTGACCGAGCGGGCGACCGCGGTGCCCGCCTTGTCCTGGGCCTCCTCGGTCGAGGCACCGAGGTGGGGGGTGAGAACGACGTTCGGGATCCCGCGCAGCGGGTTCTCCGGCGTCGCCGGCTCGGTGACGTAGACGTCGATGCCCGCGCCGCCGATCCGACCCTCACGGGCGGCGTCGGCCAGTGCCTGTTCGTCGATCAGTCCGCCGCGGGCGGCGTTGATGATGATGACGTTCGGCTTCACGGTGCGCAGTTCCGCCTCGCCGATCAGACCGAGGGTCTCCGGCGTACGCGGCAGGTGGATGGAGATGATGTCGGCCGTGGCGAGCAGGGTCGGCAGGTCGACGAGGGTGACCCCCATGGCGGCGGCGCGCGCCGGCTGCAGGTAGGGGTCGTACGCGATGACATTGGTGCCGAAGGCGGCGATCCGGGCCGCGAAGAGCTGCCCGATCCGGCCCAGACCCACCACACCGACGGTCTTCTCGGCGATCTCGACACCGGAGTACTTGGCCCGCTTCCACAGGCTTTCCTGCATGGAGGAGTTCGCCTCAGGAACCCGACGGGCCACGGCCAGCAACAGGGCGATGGCGTGCTCGGCGGCCGAGATGATGTTGGACTGCGGGGCGTTGACCACCAGCACACCGCGAGCGGTGGCCGCCGGGACGTCCACGTTGTCCAGGCCGATCCCGGCCCGGGCCACGACCTTCAGCTTCGGCGCAGCGGCGAGGGCCTCGGCGTCGATCTGGGTCGCGGAACGGATGAGGATGGCATGGGCCTCGGCGAGTGCGGGCAGCAGAGCGGATCGATCGGCGCCGTCCACGTGACGGATGTCGAAACCCTCCCCGAGCGCTTCGATGGCGGAGGGGGCAAGTTCTTCGGCAATCAGCACCACGGGCTGTGACACGGGACTTCAACTCCGATACTCATCGACTGGAAAACTGGAAGACCACCGGGAAGTACCTCGGGCGACGCCGCCCGGCCGTTTCCTTGTGGGAGGTCCGACCGACGGGCCGCACGTGTGTGGTCCGTCGGCAATCGTAGCCATGTATCGGCACCGCTTGATGTCAGCCCCCGCCCAGCCGCCCGGTGCGGGGAGTGCCTAGGGTGTGTCTCCTGATCCCTCCGGGCTTTCCGGACGGTGTCTCCCCTCGGGCCACCGCCCGACGGGCTCGACCTCGTTGGCGACAACGACCGGTTAGTGGGGGAAACCAGATGACGATGCCCGAGGACCCGTACCGAGCACAGAACCCGGCCCCCGGCCCGATTCCCTTCCCGCCGCCGGCCCCGCCCGGTGGTCCGGGTCTGCAGTACCCCGGTCAGCAGTACCCCGGCCAGCAGCAGGGATCGGCCGGGTGGCCGGGGGAACCCGAGATCGTCAGCGCCGACGAGCGGTCGTGGACCTACAACGAGTTCGACCGGCGGGACGGACGGGAGTTCGGGGACCCCTACACCGGGCCGATGCTCGCCGTTCGGCCACGGAAGGTCACGGTGGCGGCCGTCCTCGCCTTCATCTCGGGCGGGCTGAACCTGCTGGTCGCAGTCTTCCTCCTGACCGGAGAGGACCTGCTCACCGACAACCCCGTCGACCTGACCATTTTCGCCGTCGCCATCCTGGTGTGCGTCCTCTACATCACCGGCGGTGTGCTGGGCCTGGCCGGGCGGGACGGACGTCTTCTCGTCATCGGAGCGGGGGCGTCCATCGCCGTGAGCCTGCTGTCGATCGTGTCCGGCCTCTCCCAGGGTGTTTCGGTCGTCCCGGCCGATGTGACCGGCGTGGTGCTGCCGATCATCATCATCACCCGGTTGTTGCACCCGTGGCCCCGCGCCTGGTTCCGGTCCAAGGGAGGCTCGACCTTCTGAACGCTCCGCCGCCGGGTACGCGGCAGGGGCACGGCGGACCCTCGCTGCCGGACCGCCGGCAGCGGGGCCACTGCTAGGGTCGGACGGGTCGACGGCGGAGGCGAATCGGCGCGTGACGTGGTGCGGGAGTTCCGATCCGACTGCGGAACACGGCGGTGCGCGGCCCCGGAAGTTCCCTTAGAACCACCAGCAGAACAAAGGTGTCCATGAACCCGGATGTAGTGATCGTCGGCTCCGGCCCGAACGCCCTGGCCGGTGCCGTCACGATGGCCAGGGCCGGACTCAAGGTCCAGGTCTACGAACGTGCGGCGACCATCGGCGGCGGGGCGCGGACCCAGGAGCTGACCCTGCCCGGATTCCGGCACGACGTCTGCTCGGCCATCCACCCGATGGCCGTGGCGTCGCCGTTCTTCCAGAAGTTCGGTCTGGACAAGCGGGTCGAGTTCATCACCCCGGAGCTGTCCTACGGTCAGCCGTTGGACGGCGGCCGGGCGGGGTTCGCCTACCGTGATCTGGATCGCACGGTGGACGGCCTCGGCAAGGACGGCGCGGCCTGGGGTCGGCTGATGCGGCCGCTGGTGGACAACATCGCCGATCTGGTGGAATTCACCGGTTCTTCGTTGATCAACGTCCCGCGCCACCCGGTGACCACCGCACGATTCGGGTTGCGGGTCCTCGAACAGGGTTCCCCCGCCTGGCGTTTCCGCTTCGACGGCGACATCGCCCCCGCCCTGCTCGCCGGGGTGAACGCCCATGCGATCGGCCGGATGCCACGGCTGTCCTCGGCCGGGGCCGGCCTGATGCTCGGCGCCAACGCCCACGCCGGGGGGTGGCCGCTCCCCCGGGGTGGCAGCCAGGCGATCATCGACGCCATGGCCGAGGACCTGATCGCCCACGGTGGTGCGATCGAGACCGGCACCGAGATCACCTCTGTAGCCGAGTTCTCCGGGGCGAAGGCCGTGCTGCTGGACGTCTCCGCGCGCGGGCTGGACCGGATCGTGGGCGACCAGCTCCCGGACCGGTACCGGAAAGCCCTGCGCCGGTTCAAGTTCGGCGACGGCGTGGCGAAGATCGACTTCGCCCTCTCCGGTCCGGTGAAATGGGCCAACCCCGAGTTGGACAAGGCCGGGACCATCCACGTCGGTGGGACCAGGGCCGAGGTGGCACGGTCGGAGGACCAGGTCGCCCGCGGGGCCCACCCGTCACAGCCGTACGTCCTCGTCTCCCAGCCCTCGGTGTTCGACGACACCCGCGCACCGGCCGGCAAACACGTGCTGTGGGCCTATGCCCATGTGCCCCACGGCTCCTCGGTGGACATGACCGAGGCGATCACCTCCCAGATCGAGAGGTTCGCCCCCGGATTCCGTGATCTCGTACTGGCCTCCTCGCACCGGTCGGCCGTCGAGATCGAGCAGTACAACCCCAACTACGTCGGTGGCGACATCTCCTCCGGTGCCGTGACGACCTGGCAGCTGCTCAAACGACCGGTGGTGTCCCTCGACCCGTGGCGCACCCCGGCGAAGGGGATCTACCTCTGTTCCTCGGCGACCCCACCCGGCACGGCGGTGCACGGCCTGTGCGGCTGGTACGCAGCCCTGAGCGCGCTGAAACACGAGTTCGGCATCACCCAGGAGCCGGACCTCTCCCCCGTCTGAGAACCCCGTTCCCGCGCCTCGACCCGTTCCCGCGCACCGTGTCGGGATCCGCGCATCCAGCAGGGTGCGCCGATCCCGAATGGGTGCGCGGGAACGGCTGCGCCCAGCCCGACACCAGTACAGCATTGGCTGAATACAGCCATCGATGTACAGTCAGCGGATGGAACTCCTCACCCACGCCGCGGTACTGGCCCGGTTCGGCCACGCCCTCTCCGACCCGACCCGGGTCCGGATCCTGCTGGCCCTGCGCGAGGCACCCGGGTACCCGGCCGAACTCGCCGAACAGCTGGAGGTCTCGCGGCAGGGACTGTCCAACCACCTGAGCTGCCTGCGCGGCTGCGGGCTGGTCGTCACCGCCCCGGAGGGCAGACGGACCCGGTACGAACTGGCCGACCCCCGGTTGGGGCACGCCCTGACCGACCTGCTCGGGGTGGTGCTGGCCGTCGACCCCGACCACTGCGCGAACGCCGCCGACGAGGGCTGCTGCTGATGGCCGTCGACCCCGCCCCGCCGATCCAGTCCGCGGATGCCCGCCGATTGGTGCTGTCCCGTCGCATCCGGTGGTTCGTCGCCGCGACCATCACCTACAACGTGGTGGAGGCCGTGGTGGCGATCACGGCCGGCACCGTCGCCTCCTCGGGCGCGCTGGTCGGGTTCGGACTCGACTCCGTCATCGAGGTGAGCTCGGCCGCGGCGATCGCCTGGCAGTTCGCCGGCGGGGATCCCGAGGCACGGGAGAAGCGGGCACTGCGGATCGTCGCCTGGTCCTTCTTCGCCCTGGCCGCCTATGTCGGTGTCGACGCCGTGCTGACCCTGTTCGGCGGCAGTGACGCCCGGCATTCCACGGTCGGGATCGTACTGGCCGCAGCGAGTCTGCTGATCATGCCGTTCCTGTCCCACGGCCAGCGGAAGGCCGGCCGCGAGCTGGGATCCCGCTCCGCCGTGGCCGACTCGCGCCAGACCCTGCTGTGCACCTATCTGTCCGCGGTGCTCCTCGTCGGCCTGGTGCTGAACTCGCTGTTCGGCTGGTCCTGGGCCGACCCGATCGCAGCGCTCGTCATCGCGGTGGTCGCCGCGAAGGAGGGACGGGACGCCTGGAAGGGCGACGGCTGCTGCTGAAAACACGTGTTCCCGCGCACCGTTCCGGGATCGGCGCACCCTGCAGGGTGCGCGGATCCCGGAAAGGTGCGCGGGAACAGGGAAAAAAAACTCAGCCCAGGAAACGCTGATCCGACGGCAGGGGCGCGGACTCCCGCGGGCCGAGCCACCAGGTGCCGAACGCCCCACGGCGGGGAAGCGTGCTGCCGGCACCGGATCCACGCTGCAGCCACCAGGCCCGCACCGCGTAACCGGAGAGGCGGTAGAGGATCTCGGCGTGCGCGGCCTCGCCGGTGTACACCTTCTCGGAGTTCTCCGGACGGAACAGCAGATCGCTGGTCGTCGCTCCAGCAGCGGCCGATGACCCGACGGTGGCGAACTGCAGCACCTTGTCCTTGTCCCGCTCGACGTAGCGGCCCACCCGTTCGACGGCCTCGGGTGAGGCCGGGTCGTAGACGACCAGACCAGAACCCTCATGGCCCTTGCGGATCCGACGCCACGGTGCGGCGATGTCGAAGAACAGCACCAGCAGCACGACGTCCTCCATGAACGAGACGTTCATCATCAGGAAGATCGAGATGTGGAACAGGGCGAAGGCGATGATGAAGGTGATCTTGATCCAGCCGGGACGCATGAAGAGCAGCAGCAGCGCCGCGACCTCCAGGATGGTGCCGCCGAGGAAGAGCAGATCCAGTGGTACGGCCCAGAAGTCGCCCAGGAACCAGGTACCGATGTCGAAGCCGAACGGGTTCGGACGCAGGTTCCGGTTCTCGACCCAGTTCTGCAAGGTGCCGTGCATGAACACACCGGGCGCACCGATGAAGAACCGGGCGATGCCGACGAAGACGTACTGCAGGATCACCACGAAACACAGGACCAGGAGCGAGGCCCGGTAGACACCCTCCCGGCGGGCCGGGACGGGCCTGCGGTGGGCGGCGAAGGCATCCCAGGCCGGCAGCAGCGGCAGCAGGGCCGTGGTGTAGACCAAGGTCATCTCACGGTGGTCCCAGTGGCCGCCGAAGCCCTTCTTCACCTGGAGGTAGAACAGGATGAGCGCCGCGGCGAAACAGGCGGCGACCCGGGCGTGCCGCCAGCCGATCATCGCCCAGGCCAGGAACCCGATGACCACGATCTTGAGCATCAGCAGGCCGGTCGGGGTGACGACCGCCCCCCAGACCGTGTCCGGTACCAGGTGGAAGATGCCGTACGTGCGGAAGAGTTCGATCGGCAGGTTGGTCAGCGACTGGATGGGATCGAAGAAGACGAAAACGATCCAGGTGCCCAGCAGCAGGATCCGGGCAGCCGCCAGGGACTGCCGGGTGACACCCTCGTGCAGGGTGATCCGGGTGAACATCAGCCCACCGCCAATTCGTCAACAGACCAGGACATCAGCAGGCTCTCATCGGGATTCGGGTAGTGACCGGTCACCTCGTAGAACCGGATCTCCTTCAACTGGGGCTCGGAATCCTTGGCCGCCTTGGCCAGACCCGTCGCCCACAACTTCAATTCGTCGGCGGCCTTCTGATGGTCGGCGCTTCCCTCCGGTTCCTGGGCCCAGTTCAGCAGGACCCGCATCCGGGTGGACATCGCGGGGAGCCCGATGGTGGAGAACTCGGCAGTGAGGTTGAGCTCCCGCTGTTCTCCGTCGGTGTAGACACCCTGCCAGGAATAGGTCTCCTCGACCGACTCCTTCAGCTGCACCTGGTACATCGCGAAACGGGTCAACGGAATCGGTGACCATTGATTGGGGTAGTCGTACTGCCACCGGTCGACCATCTGAACAGCGCCCCACGCCCCGAGAAAGATCAGCACGGTTGCCAGTGCCCGTGTTCCCAGTGAGTAGAACTTCTGTCGCAGATCGGTTCGGAAAAGCAGATAGGCCACAATTGCCAGAAGTGCCAGACATTCAAGTCCCGCGCGGAGGATGAGTCCTGCGCTGACCTCGGTTCCGTTCATCCGGTGATCCTCGCATCCCGCAGGTGCGAGATTCCACCTGCTCGTGGTGTGTCGCGAACCCCGACCGGGTCGCCGGACCGGATGATCTCCGGCCCGTATGCATGACGACTCATACCCCTCCTCCACGACCGCCCTGCCGGGGCGGTGTGCCCCCCGTTCCGTACCAGCGACATCACTTGTCGGTCGCCGACAATTCCTTCTGCAAGGCCTGCTCCAGGAACGGGGTCAGGGTCCTGGACCAGGTCCCGGTGATGTGATGCTCGTCCCGGTAGACGATCACCCCGCCGATGACCGTACGACAGAAATCGGTCGAACAGTAGAAATCGGTCATGTCGTAGACGCTGACCCCCTTGAGCTGCTCGGCGGCCAGCTGCTGGGTGTCCGGGTTCCCGAGCCCCTCCGCCCGGCTCACACCGCACCGGGCGATGTCCTTCGGGCTGGTCCGCTCCACACACTTCATGTAGTCCAGGGGCATCACCGGGTTGTCGACGATGACCATGATCGGTGTGCCCGCGTCCAGCACCGGCTTCCACGCCTTGACGTACCCGGCCACCTCGACATCCTTCTCCGTCTGGCCCGCCTCCAGCTGCACCAGGTCGGTGCGGGCGGCGTTGACGACGATGAGGTCGTACTTGGGCCCCTTCGGGTCCTCCAGGAGCTTTTGGATGGTGTCCCGATAGGAGGCGCACAGGCTCGGCCAGTTCTTCGGCACATCCAGTCGGACCACCGGGGCGGCCGTCCACGGACAGGCCTGCTTGAGGTAGAGGTCCACACTCCAGTTCTGCCGCTTGAGGAGTTTCTCCAGGGCGGGACGGAACATCGCCGCGTGGGAATCACCGACCAGGGCGATCCGTTTCACCGGTTTGTCCGTCGTCCCGGGGAGGGTGCACACGTCGAGTTTGGCCGACCCACCGCCGGTGTAGCAGTTGTAGGAGTTGCCGCCGGCATCGGTCAACGCCGCTACCGGGGACGGGACGATCTTGCCGTCGAGGTCGGGGTTGATGCACGGCTGGTTCGCCGGATCGCTGGCCGCGGCACCGAAACAGGGGGTGTTGGCCTTCGCCAACGCCACCGCGTCCTTGTTGCCCTGGACGGCCAGGTCCTCGGCCCGGGTCGTGCCCAGGCTGCTCACCACGGTCACGATCGCCATGCCGGCAGCTGCGGCGACCAGCACCCAGCGCGGTTTGACCGTGGCGACGCGCCCCCGCCGGACCGGGTCCTCGACGAAGATCTTCGTCAGCCAGGCGACCACGAGGGTGGCGACGATGATGGCCGACTTCCATCCCTTGCCCAGCTCGTGGCCGAGCACGTACGGCAGGATCACGATCATCGGCCAGTGCCACAGGTACACCGAGTAGGAGATGTCGCCCAGGAACTGGATCGGCTTGCGGTCGCCGATGATGCCCGGGGACCACACCCGGCCCGCCGTGCCCGCCCACAGCACGGCCAACGTACCCGCCACGGGAAGCAGGGCGGTGTAGCCGGGGAACGGGGTCTGGTCGGTGTAGAGAAAACCGGTGACCACGATCGCGGCCAGGCCGAGCCAGGCCACCACCGATCGGACCGCCGGGAGGTTCTTCGCCGGTGCGGGCCAGAACACCGCGACCAGGCCGCCCGCGGCGAACTCCCAGACCCGGGTGGGGGTCACGAAGTAGGCCGAGGCCTGGTTGCTGATGGTCCAGGTGATCGACAGCACGAAACTGGCCAGGGCGACCAGGCTGAGGGTCGCCCCGACCCAGAGATGACGGTTCCGCCCGAACTTACGGGCGGCGAAGACCGCTGCGAGCATCAGCAGCGGCCACACCAGGTAGAACTGCTCCTCCAGGGACAGGGACCAGAAGTGCTGGGCCGGCGAGGGCTCGTTGTTCGCCGCGAGGTAGTCCACCGCGTCGATGGACAGCACCCAGTTCTGCACGTACAGGGCCGAGGCCCCGATCTCCCGGAAGTACTGGGGCCACTGGCTGGTGGGAACCCAGAACCAGGTCGCGGCCGCCGTCACAGCCAGCACCAGCAGGCTCGCGGGCAGCAGCCGGCGGGCCCGCCTGGCCCAGAACCTCGGCAGGGAGATCTTCCCGGTCCGATCGGCCTCACGCAGCAGGTGCGCGGTGATCAGGAACCCGGAGATGACGAAGAAGACATCGACACCGACGTAGCCGCCGCTCAGTCGCTGCGGCCACAGGTGGAAGAGGACGACGAGACCGACCGCCAGGGCACGCAGGGCCTGGATGTCCAGGCGGACCTCCGACCGCGGTCGACCGGTGACCACCGGCGCGGGTCCGGTGGAGTCGGGACCGTCGGCCTGCACGGCCGGCTCGGCGATGTCGACGGAGCCCGCGTGGGTGCCGGCGGTGCCGTCGTGCGCTGAGAACGTGCCGGTGGCGTTGTCGCCGTCCCGTTCCGAGGGTGTCGAATTCACTGGCTCAGTGTAGGTATCCGGACCGCCTCCACCGACCAGATTCGCCGTCCAGGTGCGCGGCGAGCTGCCTGGTGGGAGCGGGCGTGACGGCTTCCGGCGGGGATTCGACCGACCATCCGGCGAGGCGGTCGCGGGCATCCGACCTGTTCTTCACGCGGATCCCACACGGCCCACGTGAGCCGTTTCACACCGCAGATCAGTGGGTCACACGACACGGACCCCACATCCGGGCGGAGCGGGAAGCCCGTCAGCCCCGTGCACGGACACGCCCGGAAACGGTGACGGCCCTGCCGCACACCCGATGAGCGGGGTGCGGCAGGGCCATCATCGGTACTGCCGAAGAGCCGATCAGCTCCGGTCGGCGGTGCCCTGGTAATCGTCGTCGACCTTGATCCAGCTGAACAGTCCACGCAGCTCGCGGCCGGTGGCCTCGATCGGGTGCTGCTCCTGCTCGGCGCGCAGACGCTTGAACTCCGGTGCTCCGGCGTCCTGGTCGGCGATGAAGCGGGCGGCGAAGGTGCCGTCCTGGATGTCGGTGAGGACGTCCTTCATGTGGGCCTTGGCGGCCTCGTCGACGACCCGCGGGCCGGAGACGTAGTCGCCGTACTCGGCGGTGTCGGAGACCGACCAACGCTGCTTGGCGATGCCACCTTCGAACATCAGGTCCACGATGAGCTTGAGCTCGTGCAGCACCTCGAAGTAGGCGATCTCCGGCTGGTAGCCGGCCTCGGTGAGGGTCTCGAACCCGGCCTGGACCAGACGGGAGACACCACCGCAGAGCACGGCCTGCTCGCCGAAGAGATCGGTCTCGGTCTCCTCGGTGAAGGTGGTCTTGATGACACCGGCGCGGGATCCGCCGATGGCCTTGGCGTAGGCCAGGGCCAGGGCCTGGGCGCCACCGGTGAAGTCCTGCTCCACCGCGATCAGGTCCGGCACACCCTTGCCGTCGACGAACTCACGACGGACGATGTGGCCCGGTCCCTTCGGGGCGACGAGGAAGACGTCGACGTCGGCCGGGGGCTTGATGTAACCGAAACGGATGTTGAAGCCGTGGCCGAAGGCCAGCGCCTTGCCGGCCGTCAGGTGCTCCTCGATGGAATCCTTGTAGACGTGACGCTGGACGTGGTCCGGGGTCAGGATCATGATGACGTCGGCCTCGGCGGCAGCCTCGGCGACGGAGACGACCCGCAGGCCCTCGTCCTCGGCCTTGGCCTTGGACTTGGAGCCCTCGGCCAGGCCGACGCGCACGTCGACACCGGAGTCGCGCAGGCTCAGCGCGTGGGCGTGGCCCTGGGAGCCGTAACCGATGACCGCGACCTTCTTGGCCTGGATCAGGCTCAGGTCGGCGTCGTCGTCATAAAAAATCTCGGCAGCCATGTGGTGTTAGGTCCTTTCGAATGGCCGAACAGGGTGAAAATCTCGATGGAACGAAGTACTGCGAACACTGTGTAACGGGTCCTGCGAGGCCCGGGTCGGGCCCGCGGATCACGCCGGGACGGAATCCGTCCGGCTGGTGGGAGAGGTGATCGACCGAGGTCCTCGGCCGAGTGCCACCATCCCGGACTGCACGGTCTCCCGTACCCCGAACGGCTCGAGGAGCTTGGTGAGCGCCTCCAGCTTGGAGGATGTTCCGCTGGCCTCGATCGTCATCGAATCCGCTGTCACATCAACGATGTGGGCGCGGAACATGTCGACGACGGTGACCACCTGGGAGCGGACCGACGCATCGGCGCGGAGCTTGATCAGGATGAGTTCACGCTGGACGGATGAGTCCTGCGACAACTCGACGATCTTGAGCACGTTGATCAGCTTGTTGAGCTGCTTGGTGACCTGCTCGAGCGGAAGTTGTTCGACCTCGACCACGATCGTCATCCGGGAGACTTCCGGATTCTCGGTCGGGCCGACGGCGAGGGAATGGATGTTGAAGTCACGACGGGAGAACAGTGACGACACCCGGGCGAGGACACCCGGGCGGTTCTCCACCAGGACGGACAGGGTATGGCGGCTCATCTGTGGTTCGCCCCTTTATTCTTCGTCGAACAGCGGGCGGATGCCGCGAGCGGCCTGGATGTGGTCGTTACCGGCACCGGCGGCGACCATCGGCCACACCTGGGCGTCCTTGCCGACCGTGAAGTCGATGACGACCGGGCGGTCGTTGATCGCCATCGCCTCGTGGATCACCCGGTCGACGTCCTCCTTGGACTCCGCGCGCAGACCGACACAGCCCATGGCCTCGGCCAGCAGCTTGAAGTCCGGGATGCGGTACTTGTGCGTCCCGAGCTCGGTGTTCGAGTAGCGCTCGCCGTAGAACAGCGTCTGCCACTGCCGCACCATGCCGAGGTTGCCGTTGTTGATGATGGCGACCTTGATCGGGATGCCCTCGATGGCGCAGGTGGCCAGCTCCTGGTTGGTCATCTGGAAGCAGCCGTCGCCGTCGATGGCCCACACCGTGGTGTCCGGCATGCCGGTCTTGGCACCCATGGCCGCCGGAACGGCGTACCCCATGGTGCCGAGCCCGCCGGAATTCAGCCAGGTGTAAGGGTTCTCGTAGGAGATGAACTGCGCCGCCCACATCTGGTGCTGCCCGACGCCGGCGCAGTAGATCGACTCCGGTCCGGCGATCTTGCCGAGCCGCTCGATGACGTACTGCGGCGACACCGTGCCGTCGAAGGGCTCGTCGTAGCCCAGAGGGAAGGTGGTGCGCAGGTTCTCGAGCTCGGCCCACCAGGCCGTCATGTCCGCGACGACGCCCTCGGAGTGCTCGGCCTTGATCGCATTGATCAGGTCGACGATGACGTCCTTGGCATCTCCCACGATCGGCACGTCCGCCAACCGGTTCTTGGAGATCTCCGCCGGGTCGATGTCGGCGTGGATCACGGCCGCCCCCGGAGCGAAGGAGGACAGCTGCCCGGTGACCCGGTCGTCGAAACGGGCGCCGAGGGCGATGATCAGATCCGCGCGCTGCAGACCGGCCACGGCGGCGACGGACCCGTGCATCCCGGGCATCCCCAGGTGCTGGACGTGGGAATCGGGGAAGGCGCCCCGTGCCATCAGGGTGGTCACCACCGGGATCCCGGTGAGCTCGGCCAGCTCCTTCAACTCGTTGGTGGCGTGTGCCTTCAGGACACCGCCACCCACGTAGAGCACCGGCCGGCGCGAGGCGGCGATGCGCTTGGCCGCCGCCGAGATCTGACCGGCATGCGGTTTGACCATCGGCCGGTAGCCGGGCAGGGAGATGTCCGGCGGCCAGGAGAAGGTCGTCTCGGCCTGCAGGATGTCCTTCGGGATGTCGACCAGCACCGGACCCGGACGTCCGGTCGAGGCGATGTAGAAGGCCTGGGCCAGGATCCGCGGGATCTCGGCCCCGTCGGTGACCAGGAAGCTGTGTTTGGTGATCGGCATGGTGATGCCGACGATGTCCGCCTCCTGGAAGGCGTCGGTACCGATCAGCGGCTTGCCGACCTGACCGGTGATGGCGACGATCGGCACCGAGTCCATGTGCGCGTCGGCCAACGGGGTGACCAGGTTGGTGGCACCCGGACCCGAGGTGGCCATGCACACACCCACCCGGCCGGTCGCCTGGGCGTACCCGGTCGCCGCATGTCCGGCGCCTTGTTCGTGCCGGACCAGGATGTGACGGACCTTGACCGAATCCAGCAGTGGGTCGTAGACCGGGAGGATCGCGCCGCCCGGGATTCCGAATACGACGTCGACGCCGATCTCCTCGAGCGATCGAACGACCGAGGAGGCCCCGGTCATCTGCTCGGTCACGATTGTTCTGTCCGCGTTCTTCTCCGCCGCATTCTTCTCGGCCGCGGCCCGGTCGGCAGCGGCGCGTTCAGCGGCGGCCTTTTCCGAACTCGCAGCTCGCGCGGCGACAGCGGACGCGGTCGGAACGACCGGCGCTGGTCGACTCTGCGTCATGTGAACCTTCTCCATCATGTGACGACCCGACGTTCGGTGGGACCGGAACGGGCGGGCCTTCGTGGGAAAAACCTTGAGGCTCTTGGACTGTTCCCGCGGGGTAGACCGAGGGGACAATTCCGGGCAATAAAAAACCCCTCGCCACCTGACTGAGGTGACCAAGGGGTTGCACGCCGACGCGGTGGTTCCGCGATGGCGTGCTAGACGATTACGAGAAGCGGGTTGCGCACGCTTGCCACTCTAGGGGTACTCCGCTGTGCTGTCAAAAACCCCTCCGCCCGCGTGGCGCGCGGGCCGTCGTCGGCCCGACCGCAGCCTGCGGTCGGGCACGATCGGTGCCGGGGCGCAGCCAAGACCCGCCCCTGCTGTCCGTGCCAGGGACCATCACGCCGCGCCGCCGAAGGCGGGGACGGGTCACGGGCGGTCGGTGCGGGTCACGCCGCCGCTCCCGACATGGTCGGTCCAGGCGAACCCGTCCCACCAGCGGACCTCGTGCCGACCGTGCGGATCCGGGTACCAGCCCTGGAAGGCCGCGCCACCACCCTCCCAGCCGGTGGCATCGGCCGCGGCCCCGGGGGCCGGCGCGGGCCAGGAGGCGGTGGGATCCGGTGTCGGCCACACGGCGGTCGACGCCTGGGTCCGGGCCGCCGGCTCGGGGGCCGGCCATGCCTCGGGCGCAGCCGGCTGTGTCGCTGGCTCGGGGGCAGGCCAACCGGATGCCGGATCCGGCGCCGGCCAGGTTTCCGTCGCCGCCGGTGTCGGTGGGGACAGCGGTGCGGCTGACGGCGGCGGCCAGACGGCCGGCTCCGGTTCCGGCCAGTCCCCGACCGGCGGACGGGCATCCCCGAGGGAGTCCGGTCCTGTGGTCCCCTCCCACGGCAGCGGACCACCCGGAACCTCGCTTCCCGGCAGCGGAGGCAGCCACACCGCCGGATAGGGGGCTGACTCCCCCGGGGCCGGCATCGGGATCTGCTCGGGAACGGGTGGCGGGTCCTGCCACAGGTCGACCGTCCGCGCCAGACCTCGGTAGTCGAACCGGCATTTGGCGCAGGTCCGCAGGGCCGAGTCGTCGCACTGCTCGCCGCAGCGCGCGCAGAAGGTGATCAACGACGATTCCGCGTGCAGACCCTGGCAGCGGGGACAGACGAATTCCGGGTCGAGCTGGTTGAGCTGGGCCAGCCGGCCGATCAGCACGAAGGGGCTGACCCCGGCCGGGCTGATGAAGGCCCCGATGCTGCCGCTGAGCACGTTCACCCGGCTCCGGCGGTTCTTCAGTTTGGTGTAGTCGGGGTTGACGACCTTCGCCAGCCGACAGGTCACACAGACCTGCAGGGTCCGCAGCGGCACCTCTTCGCGGATCCGGGCCTGCTGCACCAGGAACTCCACCACGGCGGTGTCGGACTCCGCGATCTCCAGCCACACCGTTGCCCGTTGCCCCCCGGTCTGCTGGAGGAACTGCTCCAACCTGCCGGTGAACCGCTCGACCTGGGCCACCAGCTGGGGTGGCATCGGGCCCGGCTTCGAAGCCACCAAGGCGCCGACGGTCACCATCCCGTACACGGCCTCGATGGGCAGCACCGCCATCGCCCGAGGGCTGTGGATGATGACGTCCCCCGACTCCCGCCACCCCCGTGGGGTGTGGGCGCTCTCGGCGTCGAGGAAGCGGTTGGCCGCCTGGGTCATCCTCCCGGCGGAGGCCGACGGGGGCGGGGCGTCGGCATGCACGCTGTGCTGCGGGGCCGGGAACTCGGCCGCTGCCGGGTCGATCCGCCGCAGCGCCGTGTCGATGTCGGCGAGCACCTCGCGGTAGAGGGCCTGGTAGACCTCGATCGGCCGCCGGCTCGGGAACTTCCAGGTGTCGGCAAGCTGCACACTCACCGTCGCCGGCCCACCGGGTGCCCCCTCGGTTCCCGGCTCCGCCGCCCCGGACCCGCCGTGCCCCGGTGATTCATGCCCGGCGCCGGTCAGTCGGATGGTGATCGCCACCGGCACCTTGGCCTCCGAGCGGCTGCCGCCGGCGAACTTGGAGCCACGTACCCCCTCGACCAGTGTCAACTGGTCGGTGCGGACGGCGAACTTGAGCTGACCGAGCAGCCGCACCAGTTCGGTGCGGATCCGGCCGAGCGGGGCAGTGACGGATCGCTCCGCGTAGGCCCACACGGTGTTGGCGCTGATGTCCACCGCAGGTCCTAGACGTCGGAGCCGGAGTCGTAGGAACCGGAATCGTAGGAGGACCCGGAATCGTAGGAGGACCCGGAATCGTAGGAGGAGCTGTCGTAGGAGGACGTGTCGTAGGAGGTGGTGTCCACGGCCGCGTCGCTGTCCAGGGCCGAGCTGTCGTAGGAGGTGCTGTCGTAGGAGGTGCTGGTGTCGATCGTCGCTGCCGCCGCGTCCAACTGGTCGCCGGCGCTGTCGACGTAGCTCCCCGCCGCCGCCGCATCGGACTCGGCCGCATCCGCGTAGTCGGCCGCCGTGTCGCTGTGCGCCGCGGCCGTGTCGGAGTAGCTCGCCGCCGTGTCGAGGTAGGACTGGGCCAGTTCGTCGCTCCCACCGGCCGCGGCCTCCTGGGCCGCGTCCACGTAGGACTGGGCCGAGGTCTCCGCATCCGAGGCGATGCCGGCATTCCAGTCCGACCAGCTGTCGTTGGTGGCCGCCGAGTCGTAGGAGGTGCTCGCGGCGTCCAGGTCCAGGGAGGCATCGGCGGTGGTGTCGGACAGGTAGTCGCTGGTCGCGGGATCGAGGCCGACGTCGCCGACGGTTTCACCAAGGTCGCCGAGGTCGGTCGCGGCATCGGCCGTCACGTCGGCGGCCCCCGCGTAGTCGGTGGTGGTCAGCTCACTCACGAGGTCGGAGGAGGTGTCGGCGGAGATGTAGTCGCCCCAGGCTGGATCGGACATGGCTGGACTCGCTTTCGGCGCCCCTGGCGGAGCGCACATCGGGAGGTACCGGAGGAAATCGGTGGTGCCACGGGGGCCGAGGGACCTCCGGCGGCGCGGTGCTGCTGAACGGAACTGCCGGTTGGAGTCGCCCCGACGGCCGGAAGTTCCCGCCGTCGGACACCCGGCGGCGGGGGCCATACCCAGCAAGAGGTGAGAGGAAGATTACTCAGGAATCCCGGCCGGAGGAATGGCCCCGAAAGGGTGTTCTGGGCCTGGTCACACCTGCGGCGAACGGCTGAGGTGAACAGCAGCTCGGACGGGATGGGACGATTGGGTCATGTCCGCACCCGACCACAACACGTCAACGGCCCGCGCGGTGTTCCGGCTGCCGTGGAGCGCTCTGGCCATCCCGCTCCTGGTTTTTATGATCACGACCCCGCTGGCCACCGCTCTGCCGATCCTCAACCTGCTGTTCCTGCTGCCCCTGGTGGCACTGGTGTACGTGCTGTGGACCCGAACCGTCGTCGACGCCCACCACCTGACGGTGTACTCGCTGCGCGGACGGCGCCGGTTGCCCTGGGCCGAGCTCGACGGGCTGGAGTTCCGCGGTCCGCGCTGGGCGACGGCGGTCACCATGTCCGGCGACCGCTTCCGGTTGCCGATGATCCGCCCCCGTGACCTGCCCCGACTTGCCGCCGTCTCCGGTGGACGGCTGTTGCTCGGTGCGGACTCCCCCGCCCTGCAGCCGGCCGGCCAAGACGGTTCCGCCGATGCGGCCACGGCCGCATCCGTCCCGGAAACCCCAGTTCAGCGGTCGTCCGTCTCGGTCGACGGGGCCGCAGCGCCGGCCCACGCCGAGGCTGCAGACACCCGCGCCGCCCAGGTGAACGTCCCCGACGAGCCCGAACCTGCGCCCAGGGCGGACGACACCAACGAGTAACCTGGGAATTCGCCGACAATCCCGACGTCACCCGCTCGGTAGATCAGCAGTCCCGATTCACCTGAAGTTGTTCTTCGTTTCTGGAGTTCCTATGCCCGCGCTACGTTCCCGAACCTCCACCCACGGCCGCAATATGGCCGGAGCCCGCGCCCTCTGGCGGGCCACCGGAATGGGTGAGAACGATTTCGGCAAACCGATCATCGCCATCGCCAACTCCTACACCCAGTTCGTGCCGGGGCACGTCCACCTCAAGGACATGGGCGACCTGGTCGCCGGCGCGATCAAGGAGGCCGGCGGGGTCTCCAAGGAGTTCAACACGATCGCCATCGACGACGGGATCGCGATGGGCCACGGGGGCATGTTGTACTCCCTGCCCTCCCGGGACCTGATCGCCGACTCGATCGAGTACATGGTGCAGGGCCACACGGCCGATGCACTGGTGTGCATCTCCAACTGCGACAAGATCACCCCCGGCATGTTGATGGCCGCCCTGCGCCTCAACATCCCCGCGGTGTTCGTCTCCGGCGGGCCGATGGAGGCGGGCAAGGCCGTCATCGTCGACGGTGTCGCCCACGCCGCAACCGATCTCATCACCGCGATCTCGGCCTCGGCCTCCCCCGCGGTCGACGACGACGGACTGACCGAGGTCGAGCGTTCGGCCTGTCCCACCTGTGGTTCCTGTTCGGGCATGTTCACCGCCAACTCGATGAACTGCCTCACCGAGGCACTCGGACTCTCCCTGCCCGGCAACGGTTCCACCCTCGCCACCCACATCGCCCGCAAGGACCTCTTCCTGCGCGCCGGCTCGCTGATCGTGGACCTGGCCCGCAAGTACTACGAGAACGACGACGAGTCCGTGCTCCCCCGCAACATCGCCAACAAGGCGGCCTTCACCAACGCCATGGCCCTGGACGTGGCCATGGGCGGCTCGACGAACACCGTGCTGCACATCCTCGCTGCCGCCATCGAGGGCGAGATCGATTTCAAGCTCGGCGATATCGACGCCATCAGCCGCCGTGTCCCGTGCCTGTCCAAGGTCTCGCCCAATTCCGACTTCCACATGGAGGACGTCCACCGGGCCGGCGGCATCCCGGCCATCCTCGGTGAGCTGAACCGGGCCGGACTGCTGGACAACTCCGTCACCACCATCCACTCCCCCACCCTGCAGGGCTGGCTGGACGAGTGGGACATCCGGGGCGGCAAGGCCTCCGAGGCGGCCGTCGAACTCTTCCACGCCGCACCCGGCGGAGTCCGTACGGTGCAGGCCTTCTCCACCGCGAACCGGTGGGAGACCCTGGACACCGATGCCGCCAAGGGCTGTATCCACGACGCCGAGCACGCCTTCACCGTCGACGGCGGCCTCGCCGTCCTGTACGGCAACGTCGCCGAGAACGGCGCGGTGGTCAAGACCGCCGGTTTCGACGAGGAACTGTTCCGGTTCGTCGGCACGGCCATCGTCGTCGAGTCCCAGGAGGAGGCCGTCGAGGCGATCCTGGGCAAGAAGGTCCAGCCCGGACACGTCGTGGTCGTGCGGTACGAGGGCCCGGCCGGCGGGCCGGGGATGCAGGAGATGCTGCACCCCACCTCCTTCATCAAGGGACTGGGCCTTGGCCGGGTCTGCGCCCTGATCACCGACGGCCGGTTCTCCGGCGGCTCCAGCGGCATCTCGATCGGGCACATCTCCCCCGAGGCGGCCCGAGGCGGCACCATCGGCCTGGTCGAGGACGGTGACGAGATCGAGATCGACGTCCACCAGCGCCTTCTGCGGGTCAATGTGCCCGACCACGTCCTCGCCGAGCGGCGGGCGAAGATGGAGGCTTCCGAGCGGCCGTGGCAGCCGAAGGACCGCGAACGGGTCGTGTCCCAGGCCCTGCGGGCCTACGCCCACATGACCACGGATGCCTCCACCGGTGCGGTGCGGGTGGTACCCGCCTCGTAGTTCGACCACACTGGGTGCATGACGCACCCGGCGAGAGCGGCGATGAACCCACCAGACCTGCCAGGCGACGCCCAGCGGCACCAGTTGCCGCGCCGGACGATCCGGTACTGGCAGATCCAGAATCTGCTGACGGCCCTGGTGGTCCTCGCCGTTCTCGCGGTGGTGCTGTACCTGTGGACGAACCTGTTCGACTGGGTCCGGATCCTGTTGATCGCCGGGGTCGCCGTCGGCACCGTCATCGGCCTGCTCGTGGTGCCCCCGCTGCGCTACCGCCGGTTCTGGTACGCCATCAGCGAGACCGAGATCGACATCGAGGAGGGCCTTCTCGTCATCACCCGGACCGTGGTGCCGATGAACCGGGTTCAGCACCTGCGGATGGAACACGGTTTCATCGCCGACCGTTTCGCCCTGGCGAACCTGCACATCCACACCGGAGCCGGGGTGGTGTCGATGAACGGCCTGGCCCGGGACGAGGCCGACCGCGTCCGCGAGCGGGTCAGCGAACTGGCCCACCTGTCCGATGACCTCTGACCATGCTGCGGCTGCCGGCGGCGCCGATTCCCCCGGCCCCGAACTCGACGGAGCCCGGCCACATCCTCACGACCACGGTCTCGACGTCGACGAGAAACGCCTGCACCCCGCCTATCTCCTGATCGGGGCCGGTCGCACCATCCGCGGACTGATCCCGTTGTTCGCCATCGCCCTGTTCAGCTGGCCACGCTGGGTGCTGTACATCCTCGGTGCCCTGGTCCTCGTCGGGGCGGTGGTGAGCTGGTGGACCACCCGGTACTCCGTCACCGACCGGGTGCTGCGGCTGCGCAAGGGCCTGTTCAACCGGTCCGTCCACACCATCTCGGCTGCCCGGATCACCGGATTGGACACCGAACGCGGCCTCATCCAGCGGGTGTTCGGGGTGTGGTCCCTCAAGGTGCACAGCCCCGGTGACGGGGACCGGTCCACCCTCGAACTCGGCTGCCTCTCCCAGGCCGAGATCGACCGGGTGCGGGACGCCCTGGCCCTGCCCGACCACGGTCCTCGCCGGGTGATCGCAGGCCCGGAAGGAGCTCACGGTTCTGATGGCCCAGCGGCTCCGGACCCGGCCGCCGCCTTCGACCCGGCGTCGATGCCGGCCCTGGACGAGGTTCCGCTGGCCAACCTGAACACCCGGACCCTGCTGATCGCCGCCGTCACGGGTACCTCGATCCCGCTGATCCTGGCGGGCCTGTTCGCCGTCTGGAACAGGGCGCGGGAGGTGTTGCCGGACTCCACGATCCGGTATCTGGAGCACGAGGTGTTCAGCCGTGGCCGCGGAACGATCCTGGTCCTGGCCGTCCTGGTGCTGCTCGCCTCGGTGGTGGGTGTCGCCTTCGCCGCTCTGCGCCTTGCCGGGTTCACCCTGCGCCGTGACGGGGAGCGTCTGCGCACCAGCCGCGGACTGCTGTCCCAGCGCGCCGGCACCATCCAGGTCAACCGGGTGCAGGCGGTACGGCTGGTGGACGGCCTCTGGCGTCGGCTGCTCGGCTACACCGCGATCCAGGTCGAGGTCGCCGGGCAGGGTGGTCACGACGACAGCGACCGGATGCTGTTCCCGTTGCTGCGCACCAGCGAGGTGGCGGACCTGGTGGATCGCGCCCTGCCCGAACTGGGGTGGACACCGGCCGAGCTGACACCGATCTCGGCCGCCGGGCGCCGCCGTTACTTCACCGCCCCGGTGCTGCTGACCGTGCCGATCGCCGTCGCCGGCTGGCTGCTGCTGCCGCGGTGGGAATGGTTGGCGGTGCTCCCGCTGGTGCTGGCCGTCCTGGTGGCCCGGTCGCAGGGGCGGCTGGCCGGGTGGCGGTTGGACGAGAGGACCGTCACCTTCCGGGCGCGCCGGATCCTGGCCGTGCACACCGTCATCGCGCGGGTGGACCGGGTGCAGATCACCCGGGTGCGGACGAACCCGTTCCAGCGCCGGGCCGGGTTGGCCACCGTCACCCTCCAGCTGTCCAGCGGTCGGAGCGCCCGGCTGCGCCATCTGCGTGCGGCGGAGGCGGACCTGCTGCTGCACACCGTCGGCCGCCGGTTCCGGAAGGTCCAGCTCTCGAAAGGCTGAACCCCCTCTCCGTTCCCGCGCACGTTGTTCGTTCTCGCGCGCGATGTTTCGTGCGCGAGGAGCAAGAACGTGCGCGGGAACAGGGGGGGTGTGGCGTTCAGTAGCCTTCGGCGGAGACGACGTTCTCCAGCGGCGAACCCGCTGCGAAGAGCCCGAGCTGACGACGGACCACCGTCGTCGACCGGTGCAGCGCACCCGGAACCGAGCCGGCCACGTGGGGGGTGAGCAGCAGGCCGGGGGCGCTGAACAACGCATGGCCGTCCGGCAGCGGCTCCGGATCGGTGACGTCCAGGGCCGCGTGCAGCCGCTCGCTGCGCAACTCGGCCAGCAACGCGTCGGTGTCCACCACCGGCCCGCGGGCAGCGTTCACCAGCAGGGACCCGTCCGGCATGGCAGCAAGGAAAGTGGCATCGACCAGGTGGGTGGTGTCCTCGGTCAGCGGCACCATCAGCACCACGATGTCGTGCTCCGGCAGCAGGTCCATCACCTCGTTGATCCCGTGGACACCCGGGCGGGCCGTCCGCGCACACATGGTGGTGGTGACGTCGAAAGGTTCGAGCTTCCTGGCCATCTCGGTGCCCAGGTCCCCGGAGCCGATCACCAGGACCCGTTTCCCGGCCAGCTCGTCGGTGACCCGGCGCTCCCACCGGCCCTGCTGCTGGGTGTCCCGGAAGAAGGGGAACATCCGCAGGGAGGCGATGATCGCCCCGATCGACCACTCTGCCGTGGACCCGCCGTGGGCACCGCGGGCGGTGCAGAGGGTGACCCCGGTCGGGACGTGGGACAACCACACCTCGGCCCCGGCGGTCTGCAACTGGATGAGTTCCAGGGCAGGCAGTTTCGCGATGACCTCGACCGCTGCGGCGCCGGCGAGGAAACCCGGTACGTAGACCTGGGCGGCCTCGGCACCGGGCGGCAGGGCATGGTCCTCGCCGAGGGTGAGCAGGGTGATGTCGGGGAGGTCCCGGAGTTGTCCGGCGGTGGCCGCGTCAGCGACGAGAACGGTGGTGGTCACGGTTTTCACCCTAGTCCGCGGGCCCTATCCTCCTCCCGCGAGTGGACTGCCACACCCCAGATCCCCTCCGCGAGTGGACTGCCACACCCCAGAAATTGGGGTGTCACAGTCCACTCGCGGAGCATGGGTGGGGTGTGGCAGTCCACTCGCGGCGGCGGGGAGGGGTGCTCACCCGACGGTGGGCAGGATCCCGTCGATCATGTTCTGCACGTCGTCGCTGTGGTCCTCGAAGGAGAGGGGCATGTCGCCGAGAAAGTCCTTCGCGATCTCGCGCACCTGGGCCTGCAGATCCTTGGAGTACGACAGCTCCGGACCGCCGAGCCGCAGGCCCGTGTAGTTGGCAGCGGGTCCGATCGAATAGATGTCGATCGAACGTCGCTGCAGTTCCTTCACCAACGGCTCGGCCGCCGCCATGATCTCGGCCTCGGTGTACTTGCTGAGGATGAAGGTGATCTTGATCCCCTTCGCCGCTGCCTCGGCCGCCAGGTCCTTGGCCTTCTGTGGCACCTGACCCTCCCAATTGAAAAACAGGGTGGCCTTCTGGGCGCCGGCGGGACCGTCGGTGCCGTAGCCGCCGTCCCGGAAGCCCTTCATCGCGGAGATCGCCTCCCAGTACGGGTCGGCCTCGGCCTGCATCGACTGTGTCTGCGCCTGGGCCTCGAATTGCTGTTGCACAGCACTTTTCGCCTGCCCGGGTGCCAACTCGGCCGGCACGAAGGTCACCGGCAGGTAGTCGTAGCCCATCGACTTCACCGCGGCCAGAAAAGCCTCCTGCTTCTGCGGGGAGGTCGAGATCTCGGGTCCCCCGATGTAGACACCCGTCAGGTCCGCGGTCGGACCGAAGACCGTGATGTCGAAACCCTGGTCGGGCAACCCCATCATCACGTTGGTCAGCACGTTCTCGATGTCGCCGATGCCGAAGACCCGTGGCCCGCTCGCCGGTTTCACCACCACGGTCACCCCGAGTTCCTCGATCGCCTGGACGGCCGCTGTGCTCTCGGCGGTGACGCTCCCCTGATCCTGGATCACCAGTTCGTACCGGGCATTCATGTCGAACCGACCACCGGTCCACCCCGGGCTCGACTCGATCCGGGCACGGGCCTCCCACGCCGGACGATCGAAGTCCGGCGGGTCCGGTTGCTCCGTCGCCGTCATCATCCCGTCCGCGCTCAAGGAGTACAACGTCAACGGGATCCGCCCGACGATCGGCGCGGCCACCCGGACGACCTTCTCCTGCAGGGCGGGGGTCTGGGCCAGGAACACCGTCGCGATCTCGATGCTGCGGTAGTCCTCGGCGACGAACACCGAGGCCTGGACACCGGCAGCCCGCAGGGCGACGGACAGCGGTTCGGTCGCCTTCATCATCTGATCCTCGCTGAACGCAACCGTTGTCAGGTCGACCGAGGCACCCTCGTCCGCCGCCTGCGCCGCCACCGCAGCGGCATCGGCGGGGACAGCGTCCTGGAAGGCAACCTCCAACCGCGAGGCCTTCAGATCGAAGTTCCCGTCGACGAAACCGTCGATCTTGGTCAGCTGCTGGAAGTACGGGGTCAGCACAGCCCGACGGGCATTCCGCTCCTGCTGGGTGAGGCCGTCCTCGGGAACCACCGGTTTCGACGGCAGCACCGTGACCGTCGGCGGTTCAGCGGGGGCGGCGGTCGACGGACCGGTGACCACGGGCCCGGTCGGCCCGATCGCCGGGCTGTCGGCGACATTGCTCACGACGGCTGTGACGGCCACCGCGATCAGCGCGACCCCGGCGGCGATCCCGACCACGGCGATCCACGGGGCCCGGCGTCGGGCCGCAGTGGGCCGATCGCTGTCGGCGGCTCCGAGGTCCGCAGTCCCAGAGGCATTCTCGTCCTCCACCCGGCCGACCGGGATCTCCTCGGCGAGAATTCCCTCGGCCAGATCCGGCATCCCGGCGGTGATCCGGTCGATCTGCTCACGATCCATCCGCGCCGCGGCGACGATCTGTGCGTCCAGTTCCGGATCAGTCATGGTGCTTTCCTTCCGGATCGTGTGTGGCGGCCACCAACGCGGCGCGCAATCTGGTTCTGGCCCGGTGCAGCCGGGAACGCACGACGCCCGCCTCCACACCGAGCATCTGTGCCAGCTCGGCCGGGGTCAGCTCCTCCCACAAGGTCAGCTGCAACAGCTCCCGATCCTCCGGGGACAACGCGGCCAGGGCCTCGCCGATCCGGTCAAGCCGACGGTCCACTCCGGAACCGGGGTTGCTCGTCGCCGCGTCGGCTGCGATCGCAGTGCCGGTGTACTCCCGGCCGATGTGCTCCCGGAGCCGGTCGGCCACCGCCCACTGTCGACGTATGCCCCGGCGAAGGTTGTTCAGGGTGTACCCGGCGACCGTGTACAGCCAGGGCAGTTCCCCGTCCCCCGACGGCACCTCGTCGATCCGCCGCCAGGCGGTGGTGAAGGTCTCGGCGCAGATGTCGGCCGCGTCCTGGGGGTCGGCGACCCGCCGCAACGCATAACCCAGCACCGGCGGCCCGTGCCGACGGTACAACTCGCGGAACCGCTGCTCGGGCGGCGCCGCACCCGTGCCCGCCCCCGTGGCACCCTCCTCCGCGGCAACACCGTTCGGCCCGGCCCCCTCTGAGGTCGGAACACCCGATCCCACCTGCTCCGATGTCACAGCCGTGATCCCCACCCTCCCAGCGAATGTTGCTCCCATACCCGTGTATGTCCGGCACCCGGCCCGGCGTCACCGCCCCCTCCCATTCCGCGAGTGGACTGCCACACCCGCATTCCTGGGGTGCGGCAGTCCACTCGGCAGGGAGAAAGCCGGATCCCTCCCAGGAACGCCCGGTAGCGTGAACAGTAACGACCGCAGTTCCCGCGCACACACCGCCCCAGAGCCCAGGAGGCCGAGATTTCCGCACGTCAGGATCGGACGCCCACCCGCTCCCGGACCACCGCCGGTCCACGACCCACGGGCCGGGCGACCCGGCGTCTGCTCGCGGCCGCGGGCGCGCTGTCCATCCTGCTCACCTCCTGCGCGGACTTCTCCGAGGAACCGGCCGCCTTCACCAACACCCCGAGCCTCACTCCGGCAGAACCCCGTCCGGTGGACCCCGATCGGGTGCCGGGCTCGCAGGCCGGGCCGACCACTCCCCCGCCCAGCGAGTCCGCCGACACCGCTACCAGCGAACCGCCGGACCCGTGTGTTCCCACCGACCCGGCGGTGGTCGCGGCCTGCCTGGACGCCCCCTGGGGGCTCGCGGTCCTGCCGAACGGCACCTCCGCCCTGGTCGGCGAGCGGAAGACCGGCCGGATCCTGACCGTCACCGCCGCCGGCCAAGGTGTTCCCTGGGCGAAACCGAAGTTGGTGACCACGATCAAGGATCTGGATTCCAGCGGCACCGGCGGCCTGCTGGGCATCGCCCTGCCCCCGAGCTATGCCGAGGACGGGCTGGTCTACCTCTACGTCACCACCGCGACGGACAACCGCATCCTGCGGATGGCCGCCGGGGACACCCCGAAGGCGATCTTCACCGGCATCCCGAAGGGCGACACCCACAACGGCGGCCGGATCACCTTCGGGGCCGACGGGTACCTCTACATCGCCACCGGTGACGCCGGGGACGCCACCGCAGCGGCCGATCCCGCTTCCCTGGCCGGCAAGATCCTGCGGATCGACGAGTTCGGCAACCCGGTCGGTGACGACAAGGCGACCACGGCGGAGCAGTCCCCGGTGTACGCCAGCGGTCTCACCGATCCGACCGGGCTGTGCGTCCTGCCCACCGGACAGATCGGGGTGATCGAACCGAAGAAGAGCGCCGACGTGCTGATCACCGTCCAGACCGGTGCCGACCTGGCCAAGGCGAAGGGTTTGTGGTCCTACCCCCGTGCCGACGGCGGGGCCGTCGACTGCGCCGGTGGAGGGACGGACATCACCACCACCTCCTTGGACGGTCGGTCCGCCACCACCTTGACCCTCACCCAGTCCGGTGCCTTCAAGGGCGAGCCGACCGTCAAGGTCAAGGACGAGTACGGGCGGCTGCTCACCGCGGCCCCAGGAGCGTCGAACTCGGTCTGGATCACCACGTCCAACAAGGACGGCAAAGGCAAACCGGAGGACTCCGACGACCGGGTGATCATCCTGCCCGATTCCGGTGCCAGCGGCGGCGGGGTCGACTGAGCTCCGATCTTCGCTTCCGAGGTTGCTTGACCTTGCCCCTGGGGCAAGGGGGACCATCAACTGCGCCGGGCGATGAACGTCCGGCCCCGAGGACGGAGGACGGATGACCGAAAGCGAGGTGCCTTGGGCCGACTCCGCAGAACCGGAGCGGTTGACGATCGGTGCGTTCGCCCGCCGGTCCTGGCTGTCGCCCAAGGCCCTGCGCCTGTACGACGGGCTCGGCCTGCTGTCGCCGGCAGAGGTGGACCAGCACAACGGTTATCGCTGGTACCACGCGTCACAACTGCCCACGGCCAGGCTGATCGCGATGCTGCGACGACTGGACATGCCGTTGGACCAGGTCGCGGTCACGCTGGCGGCCCCTGCTGCCGACCAGGCCGATGTTGTTGCCGCGTACTGGGAATCGGTGGAACGCCGGCACAGCGGCCGTCGGGAACTCGCCAGGTACCTCGGGTCCGAGTTGTCGAGAAATTGGGAGTGGTTGGACATGTACACAATCTCCGAACGTCAGGTCCCGGAGCAGACGGTGCTCACCGAGCAGCGTCACGTCACGGCGGACGCCCTGCCGACCTACATCTACGAGGCGATGACCCGCCTGCTGACAGCGGCCGAGAAGTTCGGCGGGCCCAGCGATTCCCCGTTCGTCGTGTACCACGGGGAGGTCAACCAGGAGAGCGATGGACCGGTGGAGGTGTGCATCCCCGTCGCCGGGGCCGAGGCCTTCGCCGATCCGACCCGGGTGGAACCCGCACACCGGGTGGCCTACACCCGGATCACCAAGGCGCAGGTGGAATTCCCGCAGATCCTGTCGGCCTACACGGCGGTGGAACAGTGGATCCGGGCAAACGACCGGACTGTCGCCGGGTCGCCGCGGGAGGTCTACTTCACCGACTTCGGTGCGGCCGCCCCCGAGGACGAGGTCTGCGACATCGCCTTCCCGGTGGGCTGACCCGCCCCAGATACACCGCGAGTGGACTGCCACACCCCAGATTCTGGGGTGTGGCAGTCCACTCGCGGGGGGAAACTACGCTTCGGGATCGACACCCAGGGTGGTGAAAACCAGCTCCCGGACCCGGGCCGCGTCGGCCTGACCCCTGGTCGCCTTCATCACCGCGCCGACCACCGCGCCGACGGCCTGGACCTTGCCGGAACGGATCCGGTCGGCCACATCCGGCGCCGCGGCCAGGGCGTCGTCCACGGCCTGCTGCAGGGCCGAGTCGTCGGACACCACGGCCAACCCGCGGGCGGCGACCACGGCAGCCGGGTCACCCTCCCCGGCGAGCACACCGTCGATGACCTGACGGGCCAGCTTCGCGTTCAGGGCACCGGAATTCACCAGCGCCACCACCTCGGCCACCTGGACCGGGGTGATCGGCAGTTCGGTCAACGACTGTCCGGCCGCGTTGGCCTTCTGGCCGAGGTAGGCCGACCACCAGGACTTCGCCTCGGCGGGAGTGGCTCCGGCGGCGACGGTCTCGGCCACCAGGTCGATCCCGCCGGCGGCGAGCAGATCGCGCATCTCCGGGTCGGTGAAACCCCAGTCCGCCTGCAACCGGGCCCGGCGGATCCACGGCAGCTCCGGCAGTGTCGCCCGCAGCTCCTCCACCCACTCCCGTGCCGGGGCAATGGGAACCAGATCGGGCTCGGGGAAATACCGGTAGTCCTCGGCGGTTTCCTTGCTCCGGCCCGCCCGGGTGGTCCCGGACTGCTCCTCGAAGTGCCTGGTCTCCTGCTTGATGGTGCCGCCGGCGGCCAGGATCGCCGCCTGACGGGTCACCTCGTACCGGGCGGCCCGCTCCACCGAACGCAAGGAGTTGACGTTCTTCGTCTCGGTCCGGGTGCCGAAGACCGGGTTGCCGGCCGGGGTCAGCGACAGGTTGACGTCGCACCGCAGCGAGCCCTGATCCATCCGGACATCCGAAACCCCCAGGGACAGCAGGAGATCCCGCAGCGCCCCGACATAGGCACGGGCGACGGCCGGGGCCGCGGCCTTGGTACCGATGATCGGCTTCGTGACGATCTCCACCAGCGGGACGCCGGCCCGGTTGTAGTCGAGCAGCGAGTACTCCGCGCCGTGGATACGGCCCGTCGCACCACCGACGTGCAGGGACTTGCCGGTGTCCTCCTCCATGTGGGCACGCTCGATCTCGATCCGGACGATCTCGCCGTCCACATCGACGTCGAGGTAGCCGTTGAAGGCGATCGGCTCGTCGTACTGGGAGGTCTGGAAGTTCTTGGGCATGTCCGGGTAGAAGTAGTTCTTCCGGGCGAACCGGCACCACTCGGCGATCTCGCAGTTCAGCGCGAGACCGATCTTGATCGCGTACTCCACCGCGAGGCGGTTGACCGCGGGCATCGCCCCCGGCAGCGCCAGACAGACCGGGCAGACGTGGGTGTTCGGCTCGCCGCCGAAGTCGGTCGGGCAGGCGCAGAACATCTTCGTCGCCGTGCCCAGTTCCACGTGGACCTCCAGACCCATGACAGGGTCGAAGGTTTCGATCGCCTGGTCGTAGTCCATCAGGCCGACCGTGTCGAGATCGAAGCTCATCGGGTTACCTCCGCGGTTGCCAGTGCGGGTGCCGAGTCGGCCACCACGCCACCGTGTTCGGCGACATATGCCGCCTCGAAAGCTGCTGCCACCCGGTACATCTGCTCCTCACCGAGGGCCGGACCCATGATCTGCAGGCCGACCGGCAGGCCGGTGTCGGCGGCCAGGCCGCTCGGCACGCTCATCGCCGGGATGCCGGCGAGAGAACCCGGGATGGTGGCCAGGTCGTTGAGGTACATGGCCATCGGGTCGTTCACCTTCTCGCCGATCGGGAAGGCCGTCACCGGCGAGGCCGGGGAGATCAGCACATCCGCTGCCAGGTAAGCCTTCTCGAAGTCCTGACGGATCAAGGTGCGGACCTTCTGGGCGCTGCCGTAGTAGGCGTCGTAGTACCCGGCCGAGAGGGCGTAGGCACCGAGGATGATGCGCCGCTTGACCTCCGGGCCGAAACCCGCACCGCGGGTGGCCATCATGACCTCCTCGGCCGAGGCACCACCGGTGTCGCCGACCCGCAGGCCGTACCGCATGGCGTCGAAACGGGCCAGGTTGGAGGAACACTCGCTCGGCAGGATCAGGTAGTAGGCAGCCAGGGCCGCCTCGAAGTGCGGGCAGTCCACCTCCACGATCTCCGCGCCGAGGGCGGTGAACTTCTCCACCGCCTGGTCGAAGGAGGACAGCACACCCGACTGGTAGGCGTCGCTGTGCAGCTGTTTGACCACACCGATCCGCACACCGGACAGGTCCTCGTTCTGGCCACGACGCACCGCCGCCACCACCTGGGGCACCGGCTGCGGGATCGAGGTCGAGTCCCGCGGGTCGTGGCCGGCGATCACCTCGTGCAGCAGGGCAGTGTCCAGGACGGTCCGTGCGCACGGGCCCACCTGGTCCAGGGAGGAGGCCAGGGCGATGACGCCGTAGCGGGAGACCCCGCCGTAGGTCGGCTTGGCCCCGACCGTTCCGGTGACGGAAGCCGGTTGGCGGATGGACCCACCGGTGTCGGTACCGATCGCCAGGGGTGCCTCGAAGGCGGCCAGGGCAGCGGCCGATCCACCACCGGAACCACCGGGGATCCGGTCGAGGTCCCAGGGGTTGCGGGTGGGGCCGTAGGCGGAGTTCTCCGTCGAGGATCCCATCGCGAACTCGTCCATGTTGGTCTTGCCCAGGATGACGATCCCGGCCTCGATCAACTTGGTCGTCACCGTGGCGTCGTAGGGCGGCAGCCAGCCTTCCAGGATCTTCGATCCGGCGGTCGTCGGCACCCCCTTCTGCACCAGGACGTCCTTGAGGGCCAGTGGCACACCGGCCAGCGGGCCGAGGGTGTCCCCGTTCGCACGGGCGGCGTCGACCGCGGCGGCCTGGGACAGTGCGGACTCCCCCGAGACGTGCAGGAAGGCGTGGACGTCACCGTCCACCGCGCCGATCCGGTCGAGGTGCGCCTGGGCGACCTCGACCGAGCTGACCTCACCGGAGTGGATACGCGTGGCCAGGTCGGCCGCCGTCATCCTGGTCAGGTCGGTCGAGGAGCTGCTTGCTGAAGAACTGCTCGGACTGGACATGGTCACTCCCCTTCGCCCAGGATCTGCGGGACCCGGAACCGGCCGTCCTGTTCGGCCGGTGCTCCGGCCAGGGCGGCGTCGTGCTCCAGACCGGGGACGACGACATCCTCGCGGTAGACATTCGTCAGCGGGACGGCATGGGTGGTCGGGACGACATCGGGGGTTGCCAGCTGGGAGACCTGGGCGACCGAATCGAGAATGACGCTCAGCTGTCCGACGTAGGTGTCCAGTTCCTCATCGGTGAGCTTCAACCTGGTCAGGTAGGCCAGGTGGGCGACATCGGCTCGGGTCAGCGCCGGGGCGCCGGTGGCCGCGGGGTCTTCTGGTGGTGAAGGGGACACAACACTCCTGAGGATATGGACGGGCTGGTGGCTCAATCCTATGGTGCGGGGCAAAGCGTGTTTTCCGCCCTCATCGGGTAAGGAGCTGGCTGACGGCCCAGTACAGCGCCGATTCGGCGCGATTCCCTCGTCGGAGTGAGTCCACACGTGAGCAACGTGACCCAGGCCGGTGATCTGCTCGAAATGCTGAACGGACACAATAGGGCTGATCGCGGCCCGGAAAGGGGCGCTGAAGGGTGGTTCGAATGTCCTTTGTCCTCCGCTTGATCCTGCCTGACCGACCCGGCTCCCTGGGTGCCGTGGCCACGGCCATCGGTCAGGTGGGCGCGGACATCCTGGCCATGGACATCGTGGAGCGCGGCCCCGGCCACGCGGTCGACGACATCGTGGTGGACCTGCCCAGCAGCCGCCAGCCCGACATCCTGATCACCGCCGCCGAATCCGTCGAAGGGGTCAGGGTGGAATCGGTCCGCCCGGACCCGGGCGTCGCCGACTCCCACCGTGAATGGGAGCTGGTCGAGGCCATCGCCGCTGATCCCAGCCGTGCGATCGAGACCCTGGCGGCACGTCTGCCCCGGGTCCTGCGGGCCGGATGGGCCGTGGTGGTGCGCGTCGGTGACGACAAATCGGTCGAACTCCTCGCCGGTGGTGGCGGGGTGCCGGAGCTGTCCGGGATCGTGCCCGGCTGGGCACCCGTGGACCGGCCCGCCGTCCTTGACCCGGAGGCACACTGGGTCCCCGAGGACTGGAAGACCCTGGGCACCGAGATGGCCGTCGCCCCCCTCGGTTCGGCCGATGTGGCGGTGCTGGTCGGCCGTCCCGGTGGGCCGGCGATGCGCGATTCCGAGCTGGCCCGGTTGGCCCACCTCGCCGGGCTGACCGCTGTGGTCTCCGGGCGGATGGCACCCTTCGGGGTGAACGGGGGCTGATCTGCCCGTGCTGGTTCTCGGGGTGTTCCAGTGCTGCCCACGTTCCCGGTGCTGCCCGCGTTCCCGGTGCTCCCCGCGTCCCTACCGGTGCTCCCCGTGCGTTCCCGTGCTGACCGCGCTCCGCACCGACATCCGCGCTCGATACAAGCAGCGCAATCGTCAACAACGAGCGCGGCCCCGGCCCGGCTCGGCCCCCGGATGCCCGCCACACAACCGACCGCGCTCCGCACCGACATCCGCGCTCGATACATGCAGCGCGATCGTCAACAAGGAGCGCGGCTCGGCCCGGCCCGGCCCCCGGATGCCGTTGAATGGTCGGGTGCGCACCACAGTTCTGATCCTCGGCGGTACCGGGGAGGCCCGGGAACTGGCGGCCCGACTGGTCGAGCTCGGCATCCAGGTCGTCTCCTCCCTGGCCGGCCGGGTCCAGCGTCCGCGACTGCCCGTCGGTGACGTTCGGGTCGGTGGGTTCGGCGGGGTCGACGGCCTCGTCACCTACCTGGCCGAATCCGCGGTGACGGCAGTGGTCGACGCCACGCACCCCTTCGCTGCCGGGATCTCGGCCAATGCAGCGGCCGCCTGTCGAGCCGCGGGAGTGCCGCTGCTCCGGCTGGCCAGGCCCGGGTGGTCCGAGGAAGCCGGTGCCGACCGGTGGCACTGGGTGAACAGTCACACCGAAGCGGCCTCGGCGGCTGCTTCGCTGACGGCTGACCTCGACCGGAGAATTCTGCTGACCACCGGCCGCCAAGCCCTGGAGTCCTTCCTGCCGACGCTGGCCGGGCACACGGTGACGGCCAGGGTGGTCGATCCCCCGGAGATCACGCTGCCCGCGACCTGGACCCTGCTGCTGGACCGCGGCCCCTACACCGTCGCCGGGGAACGGTCGCTGCTGACCGAGACCGGGGTCGAGGTGCTCGTCACCAAGGACTCCGGTGGTGGGTACACCCGACCGAAGCTTGATGCCGCCGATGCACTCGGGATTCCGGTCGTCATCGTCCGCCGACCGTCGTATCCGGATGCTGCGACCCAGCGCACCGAGAGCGTCGACGGTGCGGCCTACTGGGTCATCGCGTCCCAGGCCTGACGCCCGAGACCAGTTCCCGCGCACCGTGTTGCTCCTCGCGCACGAAACTACGTGCGCGAGGACGAAGAACGTGCGCGGGAACGAGAGAGGGTTTACAGCACCATCTCGTAGGCCAGCACGAACACCCGGTCCTCGATCCAGGCGTCCCGCTCCGGAACCCGGGCGAACCCCAGCCGCTCGTACAGCCGGTGCGCCGTGGTCATCGTCTTCAGGGTGTGCAGGCTGAGCGTGTGTGCGCCGAGCTCGCGGGCCTTGACGATCCCGGCGCGCATCAGTGCTGCACCGATCCCCCGCCCGCCGGCGGAGCCGGCCACTGCGAGCATCCGCACCTCCGCCTCCCCCTCGATCGAGAGCTCGGCCAGCGGCGTGCCGGCCAGGCAGATGGTGATCGACCCGAGCACCTCACCGTCCTCCCCCTCGGCGACAAGCAGGTGAGCCTGGGTGCGGCGCAGCGCGACATCGGCCAGCTCTTCGGCGTACTCCATCTCGCCTTCCAGATGACCTCCCTGCACGTAGGCCTCGACCGTCAACCGCCCCACCACGTCGTCGTCCTCGGCAGTCGCCGCCCGGATCGTGATGTCAGCTGCCATGGGTGCCTCCGCGCCGTCCACGGCGTGCCAGCACGCCGATCGCCAGTATTCCGACCGCCAGTGACGCGATGTCCACCCGGCGGGCCAGACGGGTCGCCGGACGGACATCGCCCGCCCCCGGTTCCCGGCCATCCCCCAGCACCGGACGTTCCTCGACCCGGTTGCCGTAGTCGTTGCTCCCGCCCAGCCTGACCCCGAGGGCCCCGGCGAAGGCGGCTTCCACCTGGCCGCCGTTCGGACTCGGGTGACGATCGCCGAAGATCTTCCGGGTCCGCCAGGAGTCGACGCGGGCACCTGGTGCCGCCGCAAGGTTCGTCAGCAGTGCCGCCACCCGCGCGGGAAGGTAGTTCGCCAGATCGTCCAGTTTCGCCGAGGCCCAACCGAAATTCTCGTACCGGTCGTTGTGATGGCCGACCATTGCATCAAGGGTGTTCACCGCCCGGTAGCCGAGCAACCCCGGCACCCCCGCCACAGCGCCCCACAGCAGCGGGGCGACCACCGCGTCGCAGGTGTTCTCGGCCACCGATTCGATGGCAGCCCTGGCGACCTGGGACTCGGTGAGACGCGCGGTGCGGCGGCCGACCAGCCGCCCGACCTGGGTCCGCGCACCGGGCAGGTCCTGCGCCTGGAGATGCCGGGCGACCTGCTGCGCCTCGCGTTCCAGGGAGGTGCCACCGAGCACCGCCCAGGTGGCTGCCGCCGTCAGCGCCGTCCGCGTCACCGGATGTCGACAGATCCGTTCCGCGGTCACCCCGAGCAGTGCCGTCGAGCCGACAAGGGTTGCGGTGTAGATGATCCCGGCGGCTCGACGGTCGCGGTGGACCACAGTTTCCAGGCGCGCCGCCACGGTGCCGAAACCGGCCACCGGATGCCATCGCGCCGGGTCCCCCCACCACCGGTCGGCTGCGAAACCGATTGCCATCCCCACCGCACGCGCTCGCACTGATCGCCCTTCGTGTCCTCGGCGGCCGTTCCGCCCGGCTGTCGCCGCTTCGTCACCCTATGCTCGAGGCGGACCAACTTCGGAAGGGGTGCGGACATGGGCGCGTCGACACGGGTTCTGGTGACCGGCGGTGTGCGGTCGGGGAAGTCACGTCATGCCGAGGAGCTGCTGGCGGGCACCGAGTCCGTCACCTACATCGCCCCCGGGCCGGTGCCGGATCCGGTGGCCGATCCGGACTGGGCCGATCGGATCGCCCAGCACCAGGCCCGCCGACCCGCTCACTGGGCGACCGTCGAGACCGCCGACGTGGCCGCCGCTGTCCGGAATGCCCGGGGCGCGGTGTTGATCGACTGCCTCGGCACCTGGGTGACCCGGTTGTTCGACGATCTCGACGCCTGGGAGCAGCCCCGCACCGCTTGGCAGGCCGATGTCGACACCGCCATTGACGGACTGGCCGATGCCTGGACGGCCTTCGACGGGCTCGCGGTGGCGGTGACGAACGAGGTCGGGATGGGCGTGGTGCCCGAACACCGGTCGGGGCGGGTCTTCCGGGATGTGCTCGGGCTGGTCAACCAGCGGATCGCCGCGGTCAGCGACCGGGTGGATCTGGTGATCGCCGGACGGGTGCTCAGCTTGTAGATGGAGCGTCGTGTGGTGGGATATGCGCACATGTGAACGCGAACATCTGCGCATATCCCACCGCAGGACGCAAAGAAAGCCACCTCACCCCGCGGACATGACGACCAACAACCCGGCGAACGCAACCTCCACACACGCCCCCAGCACATCCCCGGTGACGCCCCCCAGGCGCACCACACAGCGCCGCAGCAGGGCCGCCACCGCACATCCGGCGACCAGCACCGCGAGCGGCCCCTGCCACCAGGGCATCTCACCGAGGACCGCCACCCCGTAGCCGGCGGCGAGCAGCAGCACACCCACCACCGCGGCGACCGGACGAGAAACGGTACCGGCCACGGTGGCTCCGAGCCCTCCGGGCCGGGCCGCAGCAATCCCCCGCACACAGGCACCGGCCAGCGCCCCCCGCGAGATCAGCACCAGCGTCCCTACCAGTACCGGGGCCCAGGGTCGGTCGACAATCGAGGCCAGGGAAGCGGTTTGGACCAGCAGCACCAGGACCAGGGTGGCCGCGCCGGCCGGCCCGGTGTTGCCCCGGGTCATGATCTCCAGGGCCTTGGCGCGGTTGTACGAGGCCGTCAGACCGTCAGCGGTATCGGCCAGGCCGTCCAGGTGGATCGCCCGACTGCCCAGCGCCACCAGCCCGATCGTCAGCGCGGCAAGCACCAACGGCGGGGCGGCCACCGCGGTGCCGAGCCAGATCAACAGACCGGCGCAGATGCCCAGCGGGAGCACGGCCAGCGGAGCCAGGGTCATCGCAACCCCGGCCCGCCGGGAGTCCACCAGGGCCGGTGGGCGGATCGGCACCGCCGTCACTGTCCCGACGGCCAATCGCAGCCCGTCCCCCAGCAGGCTCACCCGAGCAGGTCCGCCAGCAGGGCCATGTCGGTGAGCACCGCGGCCGCCGAGCGCACCAGCGGCACGGCAGCCATCGCGCCGCTGCCCTCACCCAGGCGCATGCCCAGGTCGAGCAACGGCTCCAGACCCATCTTCGCCAGCGCCAGGGACTGGGCCGGTTCGGTCGAGCGATGTCCGGCCAGGAACCACTCGGTCGCGCCGGGGGCGATCCGCTCGGCCACCACGGCCTCGGCCACCGAGATCAGCCCGTCCAGCAGGACCGGCACACCCGCGCGCGCGGCCCCGACCAGGAAACCGACACCGGCAGCCAGGTCGGCACCGCCCAGGGCGGCCAACAGCTCGATCGGGTCCTCGACCCGGTCGCCGGCCCGGTCCAGGGCCTCCTGGATCACGGATTCCTTGTGCGCCAGCGCACCGCCGTCGACCCCGGTCCCCCGACCGGTGACCTCACCGGCCGGCAGTCCCAGGCAGGCGGCGATCAGCGCGGCGCTGGGAGTGGTGTTCCCGATGCCCATGTCACCGCCGATCAGCAGGTCCGCCCCGGCGGCGATCTCCTCGGCGGCGATCGTCATGCCGGCGATGACGGCGTTCTCGCATTCGGTGCGGCTGAGCGCATCCTCGAACTGGATCGCCCCGCTGGAACGCCGGATCTTGTGCGCCGAGACCGTCCGGGAGAACCGGCCGAATCCGACGTCCACCCCGATGTCCAGGACCCGCAGGCTCACCCCGTGCTGCTTGGCCAGCACGGACACACCGGCCCGGCCGGCCACGAAGGTGTCGACCATCAACGCGGTGATCTCCCGCGGGTAGGCCGAGACCCCGAACTCGGAGACCCCGTGGTCCCCGGCGAAGATCACCGCCCGAACATTCGCCGGAGCCGGCGGCGGGCAGCTGCCGGTGACGCCGGCAAGCCAGACCGCGGTGTCCCCGAGCCTGCCGAGGGCCCCGGCGGGGGTGGCCAGACCGGCCAACCGCTCCGCAGCGGCCTTCTTGACGTCATGAGCGACGGCCTTGGCCGGGATGCCGATGAAACCACCCAGGGAATCAGAGGGCACGAGCGAGCTCCCGTCGATCCTGTTCGGCGAGAGCCTTGGTGTAGACCGCGTGGATCGACCCGGCCAGGATCAGCGCGAGGGTGGTCCACAGGGCGAGCTGCACCGTCAGCGAGGCGGTGCGGAACTGCCATAGCAGCTCGGCCGGGAACCCGGCGGGCACCTCGTCGATGGGGCTCAGGAGTTTCGCGGCGACGAGGACGACGACGCCGTAGCCGGCAATGGCGGCGCCGACACCGATCGCACCGTTCCATTTCCGGGCCATGATGCGCGCGGCCAGCACGGCCACGATCGCGGCGACCACCGAGATGACCAGCATGGTCACGTACTTCGCAGTCCGGGCACCGATGGTGTCCCCGCTGCCGACGGCGGGCGGGTTCGGCGGGTACTTCAGGAAGGGGACGAGGTAGAAGGCGGTGAACCCGACGGCCGCCATCACCCCGACGGTGGCGGCAGGACGCAGGCGACCGAGGCGGCCCACTGCGATCGCCGAGACCAGGGCCAGGACACCACCCAGGGCGGTGCCGAAGATGATGGTGGCGGTGGCCAGACCCCAGGTCGATTGGGTGTCGCGGGAGACCTCGGCCTCTTCGCCGTGGGAATGCCCGGCCTCTGCGGCGGGGTCGGTGGCTGCCGGATCGGTGGCAGCGTCATCGTGGGAGTGCGGCTCGACGGCGTCCGAGGAACCGGCTTCCTCGATGGCGATGGCAGCATTGATCGGTGGCTCACCCACGAGGTAAGCCACTCCGAATGCCACAATCCCAGCGATGAATCCGGCGATCAGACCGCGGACGAGAAATGTTCGTGCAGTCATGGTCGTGTTCTGCGTATCAGTGGCAGGGGAACCCGAGGAGGTGACGCCCGTCGTGGACCCACTCGTGGATGTTCGTGCCGGCGAACAGCGAGGTGGCCCCCTGCTCGGCGCTGACGAAGTACACGGCGATCATCCCGAGGACGGCGAAGAAGACCAGCCAGGGCATGATCTCCCGGACCGGAACGGCGGGGACGGTGAGTTGCGGTGTGCCGGAAAGTGTTTGCCCTGCAACTGCCTGCGACATGGTAAATCCTCCTCGTGGGATGACTGCGTCCCCTTGGTGGAGCAAGGACAGTATCTGGCTCGAACCCCGCACCGGTTGCCCGGGAAGGTCTCACAGTGGCGCGACCGCTCCGGATTTGCACCGGCTTCCTGTCATTACGTGAACGCCTAGACGCTAGTCTGCGTCACGGGAGGGGGTCAATCCCACCGCGCCCGCAGGTAGATCACGAAATGGACCGACTCGATGTCCCAACGGCTGTTCCTCATCTCGGCGGGTGCCACCGGAGCCACCCGGGCCGGACGCTTCCCGGTGTCCGACGAACCCCTCGAGCGTCCCGACGACATGCTGCCCTTCCGGACGGTGGACCATCTGCTGTCCGGGCCGGAGCTGCGGTGCCGGCAGACGGCCGCGAACCTGGACACCTCCGGGTTGGTCGACGAGGTCGATCCACGGCTGGCCGACCTCGGCGTCGGCTCCTGGGCGGGCCGGGACCTGCCGACCCTCGCCGTGGCGGACCCGGCGGGACTGCAGGACTGGATGACGGACCCCGCGGCGCGGCCGCACGGCGGGGAGAGCCTGGCGGACCTGATCGCCCGGACCGCGGCGTTCCTGGCCGATCAACCCATCGGCCGGATCGCCGCCGTCACCTCTGCGTGGGTGTTGAAGGCGGCACTGATCCAGGTGCTCGGCGGTGAGCCGGCCCGGATCTTCGACATCGACGTGGGTCCGCTGGATGTGCTGGAGCTGACCGGGCGGGACAACCGCTGGCGGCTGCGACGGCTGGGCCCGCTGGGCTGACCCTGCGGCCACACGATTCGGGTTCCAGATGGTCCGATTTCGACCGCCTGGAACCCGAATCGTCGAAAAGTGCCTACCAGGCCAGGGTTCGGCCCTGGTCCACCACGGTTCCGTCGGCGGCGAAGGTGCGCGCCTGGATCCACGGGTCACCGGCGGCGTCCTCGACCCGGACGACCGTGGTGATCGAGCCGTTGTCGATCGCCCGCCAGGGCACCTCCCGCAGGTCCTCGGCCAGCAGATGGGCAAGTGCCCAACGGATGGTGTCCCCGTGGGTCACCAGACCAACCGGCCCCGGTGCCTCGGACACGAGCGGGGAGGCCAGCAGGGCGGCGACCCGACCGTGGACATCACGGGCCGATTCGCCGTAACCGCCGATCAACCGGTCCGGGTCGCTGTAGTCCTCGTCCGGGTAGTCGGCAAAAGCCTGGGCCGTGGTGAGCCCTTGCAGGCGACCGAGATCCTGTTCCCGCAGGAGGCTGGTCGGGATCGGATCCAGATGGCAGGCCGCGCCGATGATCTCGGCCGTCTGTACCGCCCTGGTCAGATCCGAGGTGAGCAAACGGGCCAGACCCAACGCCGCAACAGCCCCGGCAGTGGCTGCTGCCTGTTCCCGGCCGAGGTCGGTCAGTTCCGGTTCGGACAGCTGCCCCTGGATCCGCCCTTCGACGTTCCAGGTGCTCTGCCCGTGCCGGATCAGATGCAGCACAACCATTCTCAGGCCTCCGGATCGAAACCGGCGACGGCACCGATGACGGTGACGGCCGGCGGGCTGATCCCGGCCTCGACCGTCAGCTCCCCGATGGTGGCCACGGTCCCCCGGATCACCTGCTGGGTCGGCATCCCGCCGTCCGCGACCGTCGCTGCCGGGGTCTCGGGGTCCAAGCCACCGGCCATCAATGCTTCCGCGATGGCCGGAAGTGTTGCCACGGCCATCATCAGCACGAGGTCGGTGCCGGTACGGGCCAGGGCGGCGTAGTCCAGGGTCGACCGCGGATCACCCGGGGGCACATGACCGGAGATGACGGTGAAACCCTGGTTCAACCCCCGGTGGGTCACGGGGATACCGGCCAGGGCGGGCGCGGCGATCGCCGAAGTGACCCCCGGGATCAGCTCCACCGGGACCCCGGCCGCCGCACAGGCCTGCCATTCCTCGCCGCCGCGGCCGAAAACGAAATTGTCCCCACCCTTGAAGCGCACCACGGTCTTCCCGGCCTTGGCGTGGGTCACCAACAGCCGGTTGATCTCCTCCTGGGCGGTGAACTGCCCACGCGGGATCTTCGAGACGTCGATCAGCTGGGCACCCTTCTTGGCCTCCACCAGCGCGGCCAGCGGGGCCAGCCGGTCGCTGACGATGACATCGGCCTCCCGCAGGGCCAGCAGGCCGTTGACCGTCAGCAGTCCCGGGTCCCCCGGGCCGCCGCCGACCAGTACCACCTTGCCGCCGAGCCGGTGCCGCCCGTCGGTGGGCTCCACGGCGACGGCGGTGCTGTCTCCGGGAAGGGCGAAGATCCGCTGCCGCTCACAGGCGTCGAAGACCGCACCGTCGAGGTCGGCGTCACCGTTGGCGGCGAAGACCAGCCAGTACCCGGCCAGATCGGCATCGGTCCAGCCGCGGCGGTGCCAGGTCAGCAGCCCACGTTCGGCCATGTCGGCGATGGCCGGCAGGGCCTCCGGCGCGATGACGGTGACCTCGGCGCGGGCACCCCGCAGGGCCGCGATCCGCCCGAGGGCCGCCGCGCTCGCACCGATGACCAGCACCGGCCTGCCCGAGATCGGCAATGTGGCCTGGTAGCCCGACGTGCCTGACACTTGTGAAACTCCGTTCGTCACTGATGGTGCGCCCGTCGCCCGAGTGTGTTCCGGAAGGACGGCCGTCACGCGGCCGCGCCTGCCCCGTCAACGCCGGACGGCGGGTCGATCTGTTGGAGGGTGCTCCAACAGCAGATCATGCCGGAAAAACGGATCCGACTTCGCCGCCGCGGTGCCGCTCGGCCGCCAGACCGGCCAGTATCGCGGCCAGCGCCGACAGCAGGGACCGGCTCGTCGCCGGGTCGCGGACGGCAATGCGGATCCAGGCACCGTCCAGACCGGGGAAGGTGTCCCCGCGACGCACGACATAGCCCTGCTCGCGGAGCCGGGTGCGCAGATGGTCCGGGTCGGCGCCGACGGGCAGCACCGGGCGGGTGTCGACCAGGACGAAGGAAGCCGCCGGATTCCCGACCGCCGGGATCCCCAGTTCGGCGAGGCCGTCCACCAGGACCTTGCGCCGGGCCGGTAGCGCGAGGGCCATCGCCTCGGCCTCCGCCAGGGCCGCCGGGGTGCTGCAGGCCACCATTGCGGTCAGGGCCGGGGTCGACACCGACCACGGCGGCTGGACCTCGCGCAGCAGCTCGACCAGTGCGGGTTCGGCCAGGACGTACCCGGCCCGCAGTCCGGCGATCCCCCAGGTCTTGGTCAGCGACCGCAGCACCAGGACGCCCGGAAGATGTTCGGCCGCAAGGGATTCCCGTTCCCCCGACTGGGTGTCGATGAAAGCCTCGTCGACGACGACGATCCGCCCCGGCCGCACCAGCGATCGCAGGACCGATGCCGGGTGCAGGACGGAGGTCGGGTTCGTCGGGTTGCCGACGAACACCAGGTCGGCATCCTCCGGAACCAGGGCCGGGTCGAGCCGGAAGCCGGCGGAGGCCGGGAGCTGGACCCGACGGACCGGGCGACCGGCCGCCACCATGGCCGCCTCCGGCTCGGTGAACTGCGGGTGCACCACCACCGGTCGTTTCCCCGGGATGGCGGTCGCGATCAGGGTGAACGCCTCTGCCCCACCGGAGGTCGGCAGCACCTCGGCGGTGGTCCGGCCGTGCCTGCGGGCCAGGGCCGCCGTGGCATCGGCCGGCCGGGGGTAGGCGGCCAGGGCGGGGGTGGCCGCGTTGATCGCCGTCTGCAACCACACCGGCGGTTGGCGCAGATGTACGTTGACCGCCAGATCCACCAGCCCATCAGCGATCTCGGTGTCCCCGTGATGGCGCAGGTCCGGTTCGACCTCCGGCACCGCGACGGTCGCGGAGCGGGCGGCCTCCTCGACAAGAGCGGCCGCCGAAGGCTGCACAGGCCGGACCGGGAGGTGCTGCGGCCCGGCCGCCCGATCCCGGACGGCCGCGATGAAACGTGCTGCCAGGGCCGGATACCCGGCCCAGTGCACGTGCAGGTAGGAGGCGTGCAGGTTGCCCTGGGAGAAGCCGTCGGGTCGGCCGTCGAGCAACCAGCCCGGCGTGGATCCCGCACCGGAACCGATGAGGGCCGTCCGGTGGAACTCGTGGCCGGTCACCCGGCTTCCGGCAACGGCCACCACGGTGTCCGCCGTCGCGATGGCGGTGCGGTAGGACAGGGTCAGCCGGGGGGTCATCGCCGCATCGGCGGGGACCGCCCCGACCATGGGAGAGCCGTCGACGGTCCGGCACAGGTACAACAGACCGGCGCATTCGGCGACCGTGGGCAGGCCTGCGTCGATCCGGGCCCGTAGGTCCGCCCGCAGGCCCTGGTTCGCGCCGAGACCGGCGGCATGGACCTCGGGGAAACCGCCGCCCAGGTACAGGCCGGCGGTCTCAGCCGGAAGTGCGACATCCTCCACCGGGTCGAAGACCATCGGCCGCAGACCCGCGGCGGCCAGCAGTTCGTCGGTCTCGGTGTAACGGAAGGTGAAGGCACGTCCACCGGCGATGGCCACCGTCGGCCCGCTGCCCGGATCGGTGCAGTGCACACCGTTCTCGGCCAGCGCCTGCACCGGATCCCAGGCGGGGCCGGACAGGTCGGGCGCGGACCGGGCGATCCGCAGCACCTCGGCGAGGTCGATCCGCTCGGCGATCTGGGCGGCCAGCCGATCGAGGACCGTCAGCGCATCGGCCCGTTCTGCGGCCGGTACCAACCCGAGATGCCGTGACGGGGCGGAGATCCCATCATCCCGTTTGAGCACACCCAGCACCGGGATTCCCGTGCTCTCCAGAGCGTTGGTGACCTCGGTGGCATGCCGGTCGGATCCGGCCTTGTTCAGGACGACACCGGCGATCCGGACGGCGGAGTCGAAGGAGGCCAGCCCGTGCACCACCGCCGCGATGGTGCGACTGGCCGAGGAGATGTCGACGACCAGGATGATCGGTGCCCGCACCACACCGGCGACATGGGCGGTGGAGGCGAACCCCTCCCGGCCGATGGCGCCGTCGTACAGGCCCATCACCCCTTCGATGACGGCGATGTCGGCCGGTTCGGGGGTGGCCGCACCGTGCAGCAGCAGCGGGACCAGCAGATCCTCGCCGACCAGGTGCGGGTCAAGGTTGCGACCCGGACGTCCGGTGGCCAGGGCGTGGTAGCCGGGGTCGATGTAATCGGGACCGACCTTGTGGCCGGACACCCGGTGACCGGCCCGCCGCAGGGCGGCCATCAGACCGGTTGCCACCGTGGTCTTCCCGTGGCCGGAGGCCGGCGCGGCAATGACCACCCGCGGCAGGGTCGTCACCATTCGATCCCCCGCTGGCCCTTCTGACCGGCGTCCATCGGGTGTTTCACCTTGCCCATCTCGGTCACCAGGTCGGCGATCGCGGCGAGCTTCGGGTCGGCCCGGCGGCCGGTCATCACCACGTGCTGGGAACCCGGTCGGTTCGCCAAGGTCTCGACCACGTCATCGATGTCGATCCACCCCCAGTTGATCGGGTAGGTGAACTCGTCGAGCACGTAGAAACGATGGGTTTCCGCGTGGAGCCGGCGTTTGATCTCCACCCAGCCCTCGGCCGCGTCGGCGGCGTGATCGGCCTCGGCACCGGCCTTGCGCGACCAGGACCAACCCGATCCCATCTTGTGCCACTCGATCGGCCCACCGATGCCCTGGGTCTCGTGCAGCTCGCCGAGGGTCTTGAAGGCCTCCTCCTCGCCGATCTTCCACTTCGCGGATTTGACGAACTGGAAGACGCCGATCGGCCAGCCCTGGTTCCAGGCCCGCAGCGCCATCCCGAAGGCGGCCGTCGACTTCCCCTTGCCGTCACCCGTGTGCACCATGACCAGGGCGCGGTTCCGTCGTTGACGGGTGGTCAGTCCGTCGTCGGGGACCGATTCCGGTTGTCCCTGGGGCATCTCAGGCCACCCGTCCCGGCGTCCTGGCCGTACCGGCCCGAACCACCTCGGTCAGCTGCTCGGCCGCCACCTCACCCAGCGGCAGGTACTCGGCGTTGAGGCTGCGCGCCAGCTCCTGGGCCAGCCCCATCCGGAAACGTCCTGTCTCACAGTCGATCACGATCGAGGCCACCCCGGTGGCAGCGAGATACGCTGCCGCCTGGCGGGACCGGGCCAGCGCACCGGCACCGGCGGTGGCCCGGCCGTCCGTCACCAGCACCAGCAGCGGACGTCGCCGTGGGTCCCGGATCCGTTCCAGCCGCAAGGTTTCCGCGGCCAGCAGCAGTCCCTCGGCCAGCGGGGTCCGGCCGCCGGCCGGCAGGCCCTCCAACCGGGTCGCGGCGATGTCGACCGAAGAGGTGGCGGGCAGGGCCAGGGTGGCACCGGTTCCCCGGAAGGTGACCAGGCCGACCTTGTCCCGCCGCTGGTAGGCATCCAGCAGCAGCGACAGCACAGCGGTTTTCACCTGTTCCATCCGCTCCCGCGCGGCCATCGAGCCGGAGGCGTCGACGCAGAAGAGGACCAGATTGGACTCCCGACCCTCCCGCACCGCCATCCGGACATCGGATCGACGCACCGAGATGCCTTGGCCCTGATGGTTCCTCGCACGTTGATGCGGTGCCGCCGCCCGGATCGTGGCAACCAGATGGACCGCGCCGTGAGCCTCCCCCACCGGTAACTCGGCACCGATGGTCCGGCCGCTGCTGGTGATCGCCCGCGAGCGTTTCCCCGCCTCGCCGGATCCGGTGCCGGGCACCGTGAGTGCCCGGGTCCGATAGGTGCTGCCCGACCCCACGGTGGACAGGCGTGCCTGGCCCGGGGCGGGTGGTGCCTCGGTCGGGGCCTCCTCGGACTCCTGGGCCTGGGCCTGCTGCTGCTCGCCCTCCGCGGCCGATTCGGGCTGCGACTCCGGCTGCCCGGGGTCGGCCTGCGGTTCACCGCTCGGCGGGGTCGAACCGTCCTGGTCCTGGGGTCCGTCGGAGCCGTCGTCAGGGCCGTTGTCCGGGCCCTCGTCGGGCCTACCGTCGGGGTTCTCGTCCTGCGGGGGCTCGGGCTCCGGGTCATCCGGGCCGAGGATGCGGTCGAGCAGTTCCTCGTCCATGCCGGGGGCGTCGAACGGGTTGCGGCGACGGCGGTGCGGCAGGGCCAGCCGGGCAGCCGCCCGGATGTCGGCCTTGACCACGGTGTCCCGGCCGGCCCAGGCGGCGTGGGCGACGGCGGCGCGGGCGGTGACGATGTCGGCGCGCATCCCGTCCACCTCGAACGCGGCGCACACGGCGGCGATCAGTTCCAGGGCGGTGTCTGGCAGCTCCACCTGCGGCAATGCCGCCCGCGCGGCGGCGATCCGCAGAGCCAGGTCGGCCTCCTCCGCCTGGTAACGGCTCGCGAAGCCGGTGGGATCGGCGTCATGGGCGAGGCGGCGGCGGACGACCTCGGCGCGCAGGGCCGGGTCCTTCGGCGCGGCCACCTCGACGGTCAACCCGAACCGGTCGAGGAGCTGCGGGCGCAACTCCCCCTCCTCCGGGTTCATCGTGCCGACCAGCACGAATCGGGCGGCGTGGGCAATGGACACACCCTCGCGCTCGACCGTGGACCGGCCCATGGCGGCGGCATCCAGCAGCAGGTCGACCAGGTGGTCGTGCAGCAGGTTCACCTCGTCCACGTACAACATGCCCCGATGCGCACCGGCCAGCAGGCCGGGCTCGTACTCGGTGACACCGGCGGTCAGCGCGCGCTCCAGATGCAGGGAACCGATCACCCGGTCCTCGGTGGCACCGACCGGGAGCTCGACCAGGCGAGCGGGCCGCTCATGGCCGGGGGCGGCCGCATGCGGTCCGTCCGGGCAGGCGGGATCCGGGTCGGCCGGGTCGCAGGAGAAACGGCAGTGGTCGACCACGGCCACGGGTGGCAACAGCGCGGCCAGGGCCCGCACCATGGTGGACTTCGCGGTGCCCTTCTCCCCGCGGACCAGGACACCACCGACGGCCGGCGACACCGCGGTCAGGGCAAGGGCAAGGGCCATGTCGTCCATGCCGACGACGGCGGTAAACGGGTAGGTGCTCATATCTGCGGCTTGACGCCTCTTCCGTCCTCGCGGGGATCCACGCCCACTGATCAACTCGGCACGCCCGCCGGGTGAGGTCCGGGCGTCGACGGCGGTGATGTCCTGGCTCCGGCCCACGATGGACCGTCACAGTGGCGGGACCGCTCCGGACTCGTCCGGTGCCGCGTGGCAGCGGCACCCGACCCACCGGAATTCCTCCCCGACCGTCACCCACGATCGTCCCACAGGTCGGGGCGAAGCCACGGCGCGGCCGACCCGCCGGAATCGGCTAGCGTGCCTGGGGTGACCTCCCTGCCGCGACGGATCGATCCCGACCTGCCCACCGCCGTGATCGTGCTGGGGGTCGGCGGCGACGGCTGGACCGGCCTGACCGAGGCCCACCAGGCCCTGGTGACCACTGCGGAGGTCGTGCTGGCCGGTGCGCGTCACCTGTCGCTGATCCCCGAGGTCCCGGGCCAGCTGCGCCTGACCTGGCCCTCCCCGCTCCGATCGGGACTGCCCGACCTGTTGGCAGAACTGGCCGGCCGGTTCGTCCTCGTACTGGCCTCCGGGGACCCACTGGTGTCCGGGATCGGCAGCACCCTGATCGAACTCCTGGGCCCGGACCGTGTGACGGTCCTCCCACACGTCTCCTCCGTGGCCGTGGCCCGGGCACGCCTGGGCTGGCCGGCCGAGTCGGCGACCGTGGTCTCCGCCGTCGGCCGGGACAGCGCGGCGGTACTGCGGCCGGTGGCCCCGGGCCGCCGGCTGCTGGTGCTCTCCTCCGACGAGCACACCCCCGGCGAGGTGGCCGCGCTGCTGACCGGGGCGGGATACGGCAGCAGCACGATGACCGTGTTCAGCGACCTGGACAGCCTGGTCGAGACCCGCGTCCGCGGCGCGGCGCGCGAGTTCACCGAGCCCGTCGGCCGGTTGAACATCATCGCGGTGGAGTGTGTCGCCGACCCGGGCCTACCGGTGTTCGGGCTGGTCGGCGGACTGCCGGACGAAATCTTCGACCATGACGGCCAACTGACCAAACGGGATGCACGGGCCTCGGCCCTGTCCCGGTTGGTGCCGGTCCCCGGGCAGCTGCTCTGGGACGTCGGCGCGGGTGCGGGGTCGGTGGCCGTCGAATGGGCCAGGGCCGACCCGCTGTGCCGGGCCATCGCGATCGAACGGGACCGGCCCCGGGCGGCCCGGATCGCCGCCAACGCCCGGCGGCTGGGCGTGCCCTCCCTCCGGGTGGTCCTGGGCGCGGCCCCGGACGCCCTGGCCGACCTGCCCGCCCCCGATGCGGTGTTCATCGGCGGCGGGGCGACCATCCCCGGCCTGATCGACCGGTGCTGGTCGGCCCTGGCCCCCGGCGGGCGCCTGGTCGCCCATGCCGTCACGGTCGAGTCCGAGATGGTCCTGCTGGACCGGTACCGGCTCCTCGGCGGCGAACTGACCCGGATCGCGATCGAAAAGGCCGAACCACTGGGGACTTTCACCGGCTGGAAACCACTACGCACCCTGGTGCAATGGAGTGTGCAGAAATGACCGTCCACTTCATCGGAGCCGGACCGGGCGCAGCGGACCTGCTGACCGTCCGGGCAACCCGGTTGATCGCCGCCGCCCAGGTCGTCCTGTACGCCGGTACCTACCTGGACGAGGAGGTGCTCTCCTACTGTGCCCCCGGGGCGACCCGGATCGACACCCAGCACCTGAACCTCGATCAGATCACCGCCCACCTCGTCGACGCCCACGCCCGTGGGCAGGAGGTCGCCCGGTTGTGCTCCGGGGATCCGTCGATCTACTCGGCGGTGGCCGAACAGGGGCGGCGGCTGGACGCGGCCGGTGTGCCCTGGGACGTCACCCCCGGGGTGCCCGCCTACGCCGCGGCGGCCGCGGTGCTCGGCCGGGAGCTGACGGTGCCCGAGGTGGCCCAGACCGTCATCCTCACCCGGGCGCACGCCCGCTCCACCGCCCGGCCGGAGTCCATCGGACAGCTCGCGAAGTCCAGGGCCACCATGGTGCTGCACCTGGCGGTCACCCAGACCCGTTCGCTGGCCGCCGAACTCACCGCGGAGTACGGGGCCGACTGCCCGGTCGCCGTACTGGCCAACGTCTCCCAGCCGAGCCAGCTGGTCCTGCGCGGCACACTGGCCGACATCGGCGACCAGGTCGAAGCGGCCGGACTACGACAGGCGGCCGTCATCATCGTCGGACATGCCTTGGCGGCAAGGGCTTTCCCCGATTCACATCTCTACACACCCGACCGGGTACGAGCATCGGAAGGCAGCAGCAATGACGACTGAATCCCCGGCGGCCCGGCAACCGCTCGACCCGGCGGCCCTGCCCGAGACGACGATCGAGTTCCTGACCGAACGTCATCTGGCGACCCTGAGCACCCTGCGGGCCGACCTGTCGGTGCACGTGGTCCCGGTCGGATTCACCTTCGACCAGGAGACCGGGCTCGTCCGGATCATCACCCGGGACGGCAGCGTCAAGGTGCGCAACGCCGAGCGGGTGCTGCCCGGCGGGATCCCGACCCGCGGCGCAGTGTCCCAGGTCGACCGCGGCCGGTGGTTGACCCTGGAGGGACCGATCCGGGTGTCCCGGGTTCCCGAGGAGATCCGGGACGCCGAGAACCGTTATGCCGCGCGGTATCGACAGCCCCAGCCGAATCCGGCCCGGGTGGTCCTGGTGATCGAGGTGGATCGGATCCTCGGCCGCGGCTGACCTACGCCCGCCTGGGCTCTCCCGACCACGCCCCCGCTTTACCGCGCTCCTTGCCGACAACCGCGCAGTATGCAGCGAGCGCGATTGTCGAGAAGGAGCGCGGTCAGCAGGCCCGGCCACACACCCATCCCGCGAGCGGACCGTGACACCCCAAAACTGGGGGCGTGGACGTCCACTCGCGGGGCCGGCCACACACCAAACCCGCGAGCGGACTGTGACACCCCAAAACTGGGGGCGTGGACGTCCAGTCACGGGGCCCGGCCACACACCAAACCCGCGAGCGGACCGTGACACCCCAAGATCTGGGGCGTGGACGTCCACTCGCGGGAGGGCGGGATGCGGGAACCGACAGCCCGGTCGCCGTCCGCAGCCGCGCTCCATGCCGACAACCGCGCAGTATGCAGCGAGCGCGATCGTCGGGACGAAGCGCGCGCGCAGTATGCAGCGAGCGCGATCGTCGGGACGAAGCGCGCGCGCAGTATGCAGCGAGCGCGATCGTCGGGACGAAGCGCGGTCAGCAGGGCGCGTCACACATCCTCCCGCGACCGGACCGTGACACCCCAAAACTGGGGGCGTGGACGTCCACTCGCGGGCGGGCGGGATGCGGGCACCCGACAGCAGAGTCGCCGCCCGCAGCCGCGCTCCATCCCGACGACCGCGCAGTATGCAGCGAGCGCGATCGTCGGGACGAAGCGCGGACAGAAGGGCGGGCCACACACCCGTCCCGCGAGCGGACCGTGACACCCCAAAACTGGGGGCGTGGACGTCCACTCGCGGGAGGGCGGGATGCGGGCACCCGACAGCAGAGTCACCGCCCGCAGCCGCGCTCCATCCCGACAACCGCGCAGTATGCAGCGAGCGCGATCGTCGGGACGAAGCGCGGACAGAAGGGCGGGCCACACACCCGTCCCGCGAGCGGACCGTGACACCCCAAAACTGGGGGCGTGAACGTCCTCTCGCGGGAGACGCGGGGTGCGGGAACCGACAGCGCGGACAGAAGGGCCGGCCGGCCTACAGGCTGAGCAGGCGCTCCATCAGGATCGGCGCGAAGTCGGTGTCGATCCGCAGGGCGACGGCGCAGTGTGCCCCGCTCTGCTCCGGGTACCCGGCGTAGGAACCACGCAGATCGCAGATGGTCTGACCCCGCCCGGGGCCTTCGGTGTCGTCCACCACGACCCGGACCACCGGTGCCAGGTCCATCGCGATCCCACCCACCGCAATGGCCGCGGCCAGCGGATCGTGCAGGGCAGAACAGCGCCGCCCCATGATCGGCTCGTAGAAGTCGAAGTACAGGTCCAGGATGCGGCCCATCAACTGCGCCACCGGACGGTCGGATTCCAGCAGCCGCACCCGGTCCGGCTCCTCCAGGTTCTGCTGCATGGTGACGTCCAGCCCCACCAAGGTGATCGGCCAGTCCGCGGCCAGCACGATCGCGGAGGCCTTGGCGTCGTTGGCGATGTTCGCCTCAGCCACCGGACTCACGTTGCCGGGAACCAGCGCGGCGCCGCCCATCACCGTGACGTGCGAGACCAGGCGCGGCAGTTCGGGTTCCAGTTCCAGGGCGAGGGCGATGTTGGTCAACGGACCGATGGTGATCAGGTGCAGCTCCCCGGGGTACCGGCGAGCCATCTCCACGATCAGTTCCGCGCCGCTCTGGGCCACCGGTCCCACCGGTGCCGGCGGCACCTCGACATTGCCGACCCCGTTGCGCCCGTGGATGTGTGGGACCCCACCGTCGAACGGCCGGTCGAGGAAATCCATCGCCCCGACCGCGACCGGGACATCGAGACGGTCGATCAGATGCAACAACCGCAGGCTGTTCGTCGCCGCCTGCTCGGCCGTCACATTGCCCGACACCGTGCTGATCCCGACGAAGTCGATCGTCGGCTCGGAGGCCAGGTACAACAACGCCATCGCATCGTCGATACCGGTGTCGCAGTCGAGCAGGAACGGACGGGTCATCGGGTGCTCATCTCGGGATCGGCGTGGGCGGGAGACGTTTCGGCCGGGCGGGCCACGGCAGCCACAGGCTCATCGGTGACGGTGACTGCCGGCGTCGACCGGCTGGTCCACACAGCACCGTTCGGAGAGAGGCGGGTGCCGGTCGAGCCGATGATCAGCAGGCACTTCATGTCGATCGTCGCCGGGTCGAGCTCGGCCAGGGTGGTGATCTGAACCTGCTCCGCGGCGCGGCCGACGTCCCGTCCGATGATCACCGGAACACTGCCGCTGCGGTGCCGCAGCAGGACCTCTTGGGCCTGGGCGACCTGGGTGGTGCGGCTGCGTGAAGCCGGGTTGTAGATCGCGAGCACCAGATCGGCCTGGGCGATCGCAGCCAGTCGCTGTTCGATCAGCTCCCAGGGCTTGAGCCGGTCCGACAGGGACATCACCGCGAAATCACCGCCGATGGGTGCCCCGGCCCGGGCGGCAACCGCCTGCACCGCCGTCATCGCGGGCAGGACGGTGATCCGAACCTGATGGTACGCAGGGTCTTCCGCGGCCTCGAAGACGGCCGAGGCCATCCCGAACACACCGGCGTCACCGCCGGAGACCACCGCCACCCGCTCGCCCTGCAGGGCCAGGTCCAGGGCGAATCGGGCACGGTCGACCTCGACGGTGTTGCCGGAGGCGTGGCGCTGCAGGCCGGCCCGCTGGGGGATCCGGTCCAGATAGGGCGCGTATCCGACGATGTGGTCCACCTCGGCGAGGGCGGCCGTGACCTCCGGTGTGACCCAATGGCTCTCACCTGGCCCCATACCGAGGACGATCAGTTCGGCCGCCACCGCCGTCGACGGGTGACCGGTCGAAGCCGCATCAGGATCGGCCGCGGTCGGCACCACCACGATCGAGAAGTACGGCACCGCAGCAGGATCCACCTCGGCGACCGGCAACATCCGCTGACGGTCGGAGGAGGCGCGTTCCACGTACCAGGCCCGATCCAGGGTGCCGGATTCCTCCAGGGCCTGACGAACCGCCGGGAAGGTGCGCCCCAGCTTCATGATCGCCGCACCCTGGGTGTCGGCGAGCCGGCGGGCCAGCTCCGCGCGCGGGAGGGTTCCGGGCAGGATCGTCAGGACGTCTTCATGGCGGACCAGCGGTATCCCGGTGGCGGCTGCCGCGGCGGACACCGAGGTCACCCCGGGGACCACCTCGGCGGGGTACTTCGACGAGAGCCGGTCGTGGACGTACATGTACGAGCCGTAGAACAGCGGGTCCCCCTCGCACAGCACCACGACCGTGCGGCCGGCCGCGAGGTGTTCCTCGATCCGCGCCGCCTGGGCGTCGTAGAAGTCCGTCATCGCACCGGCATACCCGCCGGGGTGATCGGTGGTACCGGTGGTCACCGGGTAGACCATGGCGATCTCCGGCACACCTGCCGGAATCAGTTCGGCGGCAATGGATCTGGCGATGGAGTTGCCCGAAGGGCCGCTGTGGTAGGCGATCACGTCGGCCTCCTGCACCAGTCGGGCCGCCTTACGGGTGATCAGATCGGGATCGCCGGGGCCGAGCCCGACGCCGTACAGCCTGCCGGTCATTCCTTCTCCTGTGCCAGAGCGTTGAGGGCGGAGGCGGCCATGGCCGAACCGCCGCGGCGGCCGGTGACGACCAGGTACGGGATGTCGGCCGGGTGGTCCACCAGGGCCTGTTTGGATTCGGCTGCACCGATGAAACCCACTGGTACACCGATGATCGCGGCCGGCCGGGGACCGCCGTCACTGATCAGCTCGAGCAGGTGGAACAACGCGGTCGGCGCATTGCCGATGGCCACCACCGCCCCCTCCAGATCGGGGCCCCACAGGGAGACCGCGGCGGCGGAGCGGGTGGTGCCGAACCGGCGGGCCAGGTCGGGCACCCGGGCATCACGCAGCAGACAGCGGACCTCGTTGTCCTGCGGGAGCCGGGCTCGGGTGACCCCCGAGGCGACCATGTTCGCATCGGTGAAGATCGGTGCCCCCTCACGCAGGGCCGTCCTCGTCGCGGCGACCAACCCGGGGTGGATCACCAGATCACGGCTCAGGTCCACCTGCCCGCAGGCGTGGATCATCCGGACGGCCACGGTCTCGGCATCGACCGGCACGGCGGACAGGTCCGCCTCGGCCCGGATCGTGGCGAAGGACTGCACATAGATCTCATCCCCCACGGTCTCGTACTCGTAGCGTCTGGTGGGTGCGCTGACCGCCACCGCGACGTCCGGGACCGCGGGGGTGCTGCTCGGGTTGTTCACGTGTTTCTCGGTGTCATTTCCTGGTGCGTCATTTCCTGGTACGTCATTTCCTGGTACGGGAGGGGAATACGGCTTCGATGGTATCCACCCGCCAGGACCGACCCGCCCACGTCGCGGTCAACCCGTCGTCATCGGCCAGCACCTCGATGTGCGGTCCCGACGGGGAGCCGCAGCGGCGCTCGCACGCGACCACGTGCAACGGCACCTGCCGCCCGAGCGGCGGACGAGCGGCGACACCGGCCACCGCCTGCTCGGTCAGGGTTCGGACGTCCGCGGCGGCCTTGGCACACCCCGGAGAGCCGGTGCAGGCGGTGATACCGGCCCAGGCCGAGTCCTCGTCGAGGATCACACCCACCTCCCGCAGGGTCCGCTCGGCCTCGGCGACCCGGTCGAGGGGCAGGTCGGGAACGATCACCCCGCGCCAGGGAGTCACCACGAGTGTCCCGCTGCCCGCGCCGGCAACCACGCAGATGGCAGCGACCTGCGCGGGAGTCAGGGAGCCGAACGGAAGGGACATCGAGATGAGCCGGCGACCGTCGGCCTGCGACAGCACACCGAGCGGCAGGCCATCGACAGCGATTCCCCGGGCCGATTCGACCAGCCCCGGCACCAACTCCCGCCCCTGCAGGGGCAGCTCGCGGACCTGCCAGCAGCTTCCGGCGACGGCGAGGAAGGACTCCGCCAGGGCGATCAGGGCCTTCGGGGCCTCGGCCAGGGCGAGGTCCGGGCCGAGGAGATCTCCGACGATCAGCCGACCGGATTCCGATCCGGTGGCCATCAGCCCCAGGTCCCCGCGAAGGCCGACGACGTCGCCGCTGCCGTCATCGAGGAGGAACAGGAAACGCCCGGGAAGGTTTGCCAGCGCAGGGTTGTCGCACAGCAGCCGGTCGAGTTCGGCGACGGTGGGGCGGAGATCGGCCAGGCCGCCACGTCGGCCCGTCATCGGCGAGGCGATGATGTTGCGCACCCGCTCGTGGGTGGCCGAGGGCAGGAATCCCGCGGCGGTGACGGCGGCCGTGAGGGCCGGTGCCACCTCCCCGGCCGGGTCGACCGTCAGACCACGCAGTTGCAGGTTCCCCCGGGAGGTCAGCTGGATGGCGCCGTCCGCGTGATCCAGTGCGGCCGCTGTCAGGGCGGCCAGCGCCGCGGCGGTGGTCCCCCCGCCGGGCAGACGCAGCCGGACCAGGGCGCCGTCGGCGGCCCGGTGCGGGCGCAGCACCCCGGGGCAGGCATCGGCGACGGTCCGGGTCATGGATCCATCGTGCCTCATCACGGAGGGGTCCGGCGCACCAGGAAACGACACCGGCCAGCGGACCGGAATACTCAGGAGTCCGCGAGCCGCCGTAGCAGCTTCAGCCCCACCTCGAGCTGGTCCAGCTCCTCGGCGTCCAGGTGGGCGTTGATCGAACGGAACAGCCAGTCCTCCCGGGCCGCCCGCCCGGCGGCCATCTGCTCGCGCGCCTCATCGGTCAGCGACAGGATGGTGCGCCGACCGTCACGGGGGTCGGCCGTGCCCCGCACCCAGCCGGCCGAGTCCAGCACCGAGACCGTTGCTCCCATCGACTGCGGGCGCACCCCCTCGGCGTTCGCCAGGTCCGTCACCGAGGCCGGGCCCTCGCGTTCCAACCGCAGCAGCACGGCGACCTGGGAGGGGGTGAAATCCCCCGGAGAACCGGTCTCCCGCATCCGCCGCCGCAGTTTCCCGATCAACACCCGCAGTTCAGCGGCAGCAGCGGCCACCTGCGCCGATCCCGGGTCCACGTGCTCGCTCACGCGCTCACCCTAGCCGGGATCACGCCAATTACCAAGGTTGCCTTGCTACTTTCGACCCTCGCCACCCAGCAGTGCCTGCTTGAGCACGTCCAGTCCCACACTTCCCACGTCCAAGGCCTGACGGTGGAAGGCCTTGAGGTCGAAGGAGGCCCCGGCCCGGATCGCGCTCTCGTCCCGGATCTGCTCCCAGAGCCGCTGCCCGACCTTGTACGACGGTGCCTGCCCGGGCCAGCCGAGGTACCGGTTGAACTCGAACCGGCGCACCTTCTCCTCGCCGCCCCAGTGGATGCCCATGAACTCCCAGGCCTTGTCCGCGTCCCAGGTGCCGCCGCCGATCTCCTCCGGCGCGGACAGGCCCAGGTGCACACCGATGTCCAGCACGACGCGGCCGGCCCGCAACCGCTGACCGTCGAGCATGCCCATCCGGTCGCCCAGGTCGTCCAGATAGCCCAGGTCCTGCATCAAACGCTCGGCGTACAGGGCCCAGCCCTCGCCGTGCCCGGAGACCCAGGCGGCCAACCGTCGCCAGCGGTTCAACTCCTGCGCCCGGAACACCGTCTGCGCGATCTGAAGATGATGTCCGGGAACACCCTCGTGATAGACCGTCGTCGTCTCCTCCCAGGTGTAGAAGTCCTCCACACCGTGGGGCACGTCCCACCACATCCGCCCGGGACGGGAGAAGTCCTCACTCGGACCGGAATAGTAGATGCCGCCGTTCCCGGTCGGCGCGATCCGACATTCCAGTCGGCGTACCGGTTCCGGGATGTCGAAGTGGGTGTCGGCGAGTTCGGCCACGGCCCGGTCGGAGAGCTGCTGCATCCAGTCCCGCAGGGCAGCGGTTCCGTGGATCTTCCGGGCCGGGTCGCTGTTCAGCACCGCCTTGGCCCCTTCGATCCCCGCACCGGGGGCGATCTGCTCGGCCAGGGCCGTCTGCTCGGCCACCACCCGGGCGAGTTCCTCCAGCCCCCAGGCGTACGTCTCCTCCTGGTCGACGACCGCACCGAGGAAATTGCGGGATCCGAGTTCGTACAGGTCACGGCCCACCGCGTCAGCGGCCGGGGCCTTCGGCAGGATCCGGCTGCGCAGGTGCTCGGCGGCCTGGGCGTAAGCACTTCGTGCCAGCTCCGCGCCGAGTTCCAGTTCGGCCCGCAGAGCGCCGCCGACGTGCAGGCCGCCCGGTTTCGCACCCGCCACGAGGGTGCTGAAGAAGCTGGACGCAGGGTCGGCATTCCGGTCGGCCTCGTCGGCCACCAGGTTCACCTGTCGCGCGGCGGGCACCACGGCGGAGGCGGCGCTCTCGTCCACCGACTCCAGATATCCCTTCAGGGCCTCGGGAATCGCCGCCAGCCGGGCCGCGATCACCTCCCAGTCGGCGACGGTGTCGACCGGCATCAGGTCGAAGGAGCTGCGGATGCTCTGCACCGGCGAGGCCAGGTTGTTCATCTGCGACTGGGTCTGACGAGCAGCCAGCAGGTCCAGTTCCACCCCGAGCCGCTCGTTCATCGCGGCGACGGTGATCCGGTCGGTCTCGTCGGCGACCGGCAGAGCCGCGATGTCGCGCAGCACCTCGCGCGCGGCCTCGGCCCGCCTCTCGTGTCCGGCGGGTGAGAAGTCCGTCAGCTCGTGGTCGTGCCCGGCGACACCGATCTCGGTCGCCAGGATCGGGTCGAGGGCGGCAACGGTGTCCACGTACAGATTCGCGCGCACATCGACGGCGGAAACGGGGCGGGCCTGGGAGGCATTCGTATCGGTCACCTCCTGAGCCTACGAGCGGACCCGGACAGCGGCGAGCCGGCGGGTTCCGTCCTCGGCCGCGACCGGCGACGAACTCGTCGCTCCGACGGAGCTTCGGTTGTCCGACGTCGAGCAGTTCCCGGAAGGTCGACAACGGCAATCGGCCACCCGTCGGCTGTCGACCGAAGCCCCGACCCTCCGCGCCCGTGTCCTGGACACGAAGACCTCTTGAACAGATCGGGCCGCTCTTCCGCCGATCCGATGTATTTCTGATTCTGTTTCGGCATATTCCTCGTTCCGAACCGGTGTATTCCACGTTCCGATCGGCCATGCAGGCTCCGCCGACACACGCGGCGGACCTCGGCTCGCCCGAACCTCGGACGGGTTCGATCGGGACAGAACGAGCCCGCCCCGCGCGCCCCGCCGTCAGGACACCGCACCCGACAGGCCCCCGACCGCTCGGTGAACGTTCACATGACCCGGGCATCGCCTTTCGGTGCTCGCGCCCGCATACCGGCACACACCGGTCCACCGATACCCGATGGGAGGCAACATCTCTGTCCCTGCGCTCGCGCAGCGCCCCAGCCCTTCACAGCCCGCCGCGGACACCGACGCCGCACACCTGGCCAGGATTGTCCGAACCCCTCGTCCGCGGGATCCGGCGCTCGACACACACCCGGAGACAGCGGAGCGCGCCGGCGCAAGCGGTGACAGGAAACTGAACTCCGGGTGAACGGCACATGGCCGCGTGCCCCACTGACGGGTGGCGTTTCAGCCATCTTCGCACCCCCAATTGCGCCGGTCGGGTGTATTGACGCGTCTTGGCGACTCTGCGTAGCCTGCACGCATGACAACGTTGTCCGGCAACAGGCCGGCCCCGAAGCCTCCCCGTTCGATACGCGCTCCACGCTCCCGCCGTACGGCTCTGCCAGCCGTCGTCGCGTTGGTGGCGTCGGCCTTCCTGGTGCCGCTGGCCGGTACCGCGCAGGCCGTCGCCGCACCAGCCGGTGCGGCCCCGGCCGTCGCCACCCAGGCCGCTCCCGTGAACTACTCGCAGTTCGTGAACCCGTTCATCGGAACGGCCGGTGATCACGGCCAGGACGGACCGGGAGCCTTCGCGCCGTACGGCCTGGCCACCGTCACCCCGAAGACGACCTCCGGGAACCACGTCGGCTACGAGTACACGTCGAACACCCTCCTGGGCTTCACCAACGTCGCCCTCGACGGTGTCGGCGGCGGCGGAGGCGCCGGCGACGTGCTGGTCGTTCCGACCTATCAGACCTACACCGCCCGCCCGTCGACGAGCACCTACAACAAGGCGATCCGCTCCACCGGCGGGACCAAGAACGAGTCGGCAACGGCCGGCTACTACCAGGTCGGTCTGAGCGAGTCCGGCAAGGACATCGACGCCCAGGTGACCGCAGCGGTCCGGACCGGTGTCCACGACTACACCTTCGGATCCGCCGGGAACGCCTCCCTCGTGGTGGACCTGCAGAACACCGGGAACGGCCGTAAGGCAACAGATCTGAAGATCGGGCGGTCCGCCGACGGCAACACCACGATCTCCGGCTCGTTCACCGGCTTCTTCTACAACTCCTCGTACAAACTCTTCTACTACATCCAGACGACGGCCCCGACCTCGTCGGTCCAGACCTGGGGCGCCGGTGGACTCAGCTCCACCGCGACCACCCAGGACGGCACCGACATCGGTGCCATCCTCAACTTCGCCGCCACGGCCGGCCAGCACGTCGGCCTGCGGGTCACCCTCTCCCCGGTGAGCGCCGAGCAGGCCCGGCGCGACGCCGCCGTCGAGGTCGACGGAAAGACCTTCGACCAGGTGCGCACCGCGACGACCACCGACTGGAACGACCGGCTCGGCAAGGTCGACGTCGACGCGACCACCGCGAACGACCCCACAGGTGATCTGAAGACGCAGTTCTACACCCACCTCTACCGGCTCGCCGACACCCCGATGAACGCCACCTCCACCGACGGGACCTACCGCGGCGCGGACGGCGTCATCTACCGCGCCTCCGGCTACACGCACTTCGACTCGTGGTCCCTGTGGGACGACTTCCACAAGTACGCGGCTGTGGCCTCGGTCTACCCCGATGTCTACCGTGACGTGGTCCAGTCCCTCGTCGACCTCTACGCCCAGACCGCCGCCAGCGGCAAGGGTTCCGTCGGCGGTTTGCTGCAGTCGGTCCCGACGGTGCGCTGGGAACGCGCCCCCGTCGTCGTCGCGGACGCGATCTCCAAGGGTGTCAAGCTCCAGGGCCTCGAGCAGGCCTACCCGGCCCTCGTCGCGCAGACGGGCAGCCCGGCCAGCCTGACGAACCTCGACTCCGTCGGCGGCGGCCTCCTCGGCTACTCCTACGACTCCTACGGCCTGTCGGTCATCGCCAAGGCCATCGGCAAGACCGCCGACGCCGACCGGTACCGCGCCGAGGGAGCACGCTGGGCCAAGGCCTTCAACAAGGACGCGCTGAAGAACAACGCCAACGCCAAAGCCGCGACCGGTGTGGCCGCGGGTGTCGACCAGGTCGGCCTCCTCATGCCGCGGTCCAGCAACAGCGACACCGCCCCCTTCACCGTCAAGGACCCCGAGAGCTACTCCGGCAGTGGGCTCTACCAGGGCACCCTCTGGCAGTACAACTGGTACGACGCACAGGATCTCGGCGGAATGGTCGACCTGATGGGCGGCAAGCCGGAGGCGGCCAAGGCGGTCAACTTCTTCTTCGGCAACCAGGCCCCGGACGACTGCTCCCGCAACCTGCACCTGTACGCGAACGAGATCTCCGTCCACGCCCCGTTCCTCTTCAACTACGTCGGACAGCCCTCGCAGACGCAGGACTGGACCTACCGCACGGTCACCGAGCCGGTGTGTGTGCGCTACAAGGCCGACGGCAACGGTGAGACGACCCCGGGCAAGCGAATGGTCTTCAAGAACGCACCCGACGGCCTGCTCGAGACGATGGACAACGACGCCGGGACCATGTCCGGCTACTTCGTGTCCAGCGCGCTCGGCCTGTACCCGGTGATGGCCGGCGGCGATTCCTTCCAGATCACCACACCGATCTTCGACCGGACGACCATCCACTACCCCGGTGGCAAGGACCTCGCCATCGAGGCGCCCGGCGTCAGCACCGCGAACCACTACATCCAGAGCGCGACCCTGAACGGCCGTGCGCTGAACCGGACCTGGCTCACCGCCGCCGAGATGAACGCCGGGGGCCTCCTGCACTTCACGATGGGCGCGGCCCCCTCCTCCTGGGGTGCCGACGGCATCACCTCCGACTCGCTGAACGATCACGTCAGCAGCTCCCTCTACCACCCGGCCAACACCGTTTCCACGGCCACGCAGGTGTTCGAGGAGGCCGCCGCCAACGACGGCTCGATCGGTGCGCCGGTCACCGTCTCCGTCACCGGCGCGACCTTCGCCGGTGCGGTCGGCTCCGACCTGACCTCGAAGATCTCGGCCACCGGCGTCCCGGCCGGGCTGGGGATCACGGCGACGAAGACCGGGGAGAACACCCTGGACCTGACGCTGACCGGCAAGGCCGCCCAGCACCAGGTGGACGACTCGACCGACAAGGTCGCCGTCACCCTCGCCGCCGAGGCCTTCGCCGGCACCGCCCCGGGCGCCGCCGACCGCGCACTCGCGCTCAAGGTCCGCTTCGCCGGATACCGCCTCACCCCGAGCACCACCACCGTCACCGCGGGGGCCGACCGGGTGGTCAACGCCACCGTCGACCTCACGCTCAGCGGCGGCGCGACCTTCGCCGGTGCACTCGCCTCGGACGCGATCACCTTCCCCGGGCTCGACAACGGCGCGAAGGCCACCGTCACCAGGACGGGCGCGACCACCGCCAAGGTCACCTTCAGCGGCACGCTGACCGGCTCGGCCGGAACGCAGTTCACCATCCGGCTCGCCGACTCCGCACTGTCGGGTGCCGCGGCCTCCCAGGTGACGGGCACCGGCACGACGGCCCTCAACCCGTTGACGATCTCGGCACCGACCACCACCCGCGCCGACCTGCAGTCCCTTTACGACGACGCACGTCTGGTGACGGTGGACCGCTACTCGGCGGCCTCCTTCGCAACCCTGGGCTCCGCGGTGGCGGCCGCCAAGGCCGCCCTGGCGAACAAGAACTCCTCGGAGTACGAGCTCTCCACGGCCCTGGCGATCCTGCAGGCCGCCGCGAAGGGTCTGTCCGTCGCCGGTGACAGCTACCGACTGCTGCAGGCCGAGGCCTACGACAAGTGGTCCGGTGGAACGCTGAAGACCGAAAGCGGCGGCAGCGGGACGAATGTCGGCGGTGTCGCACCCGGATCCTGGCTCGCCTTCCGCGGGCTCGACTTCTCCGACGCCAAGCTCCAGTCGATCGTTGTGAACTACGCGCACAACCCCGGCACCGCGTCGGCGAACTCGGCGGTCGAGATCCGTACCGGCTCGGCCACCGGCCCGGTCGTGACGACGATCAAGCTGCCCACCACCAACGGCTGGGCCAACTACAGCGCCCTCGCCTACACGTTCACCGCGGACGAGGTCGCCAAGCTGGCCGGCGTCAACGACGTGTACTTCGTGTTCACCGGAACCCTGGCCGCCGGCCAGAGCTGGATCGCGAACGTGGACTGGTTCCAGTTCCAGGCCGCGGCTGCCCCGGCCGACACCTCGAAGACCGTGCAGTTCGAGTCGATCCGCACCGGCTACGGCATGCTGAACGCCGCCGGCACCGGGCTCGTCTCCGGTGTCGACTACTCCGGCCCCGACCTCAAGACCGAGGCCGGATCCGTCGGCGGCCAGCTCGCCGGCACGATCAACGGCGCCTGGGTCCGGTACCCGAACGTGGACCTGGGCTCGCGCAGCGCGACCACCCTCAGCGTGCGCTACGACGCCCCGACCACCAAGGTCGTCGACGGCACCCTCGTCGTCTACCTCGACTCGATGTCGGGTTCCCCGTTGGTCACCGTCGCCCTCTCGCCCACCGGCTCGGGATGGGGCACCTACGGCACCGTGACCGTGCCGCTCCCGTCGGAGCTCACCGGCAGCCACGCGATCTACTTCGTGCTGCAGAGCAAGCCGACGGCCTCCCAGCCGTACGTCGGCAACCTCGACTGGTTCGCCCTGGGCTACGGGGTCGACAAGTCGGCCCTGCGCACGGCGATCACCAAGTACACCGCCCTCACCTCGAAGGGCGAGCTGTACCTGGCGACCGACTTCGGGGTCTTCACCCGTGCCTTCGCCGCGGCCCAGGCGGTGGACACCAACCCGGCCGCCACCGCGGACCAGGTCCGGACCGCACTGCGCGAGCTGAGCGCCTCCGGCGACCAGCTGCAGTGGAAGGTGATCAAGCAGGTCGCCGACTGGGTCACGAAGGCGGCCGACGTCAAGCCCGATGGCTTCACACCGAAGTCCTACGCCGCGCTCCAGGCAGCGGTCTCCGCCGCCGCGGCCCTCACACCGGCGAGCAGCCAGGCCGACTACGCCACGGCGTTGTCGAACCTGATCTCGGCCTACGGGAAACTGGCCGACCGGATCGTCTTCACCGATGTGCCGGCGGACTCCCAGTTCGCCGCCGACATCGCCTGGCTGACCGGGACCGAGATCACCACCGGCTACACGGACGGCACCTTCCGTCCGAGTGCATCGGTGGACCGGCAGTCGATGGCGGCGTTCCTCTACCGCCTGACCCACGACGGTGCCAAGGCTCCGGCGTGCACGGTCAAGCCGTTCACCGACGTCACCACCGACTCGGCCTTCTGCGGTGAGATCGCGTGGCTGAAGTCCTCGGGTGTCTCGGCAGGCAACGCCGACGGCACGTTCAAGCCGGCGTCCACGGTGGACCGGCAGTCGATGGCGGCCTTCCTGTACCGCCTGTCGACGGGCAGCTCCACGCTCCCGTCCTGCACCACCAAGCCGTACCCGGACGTCCAGGTGTCCAACCAGTTCTGCGGTGCGATCTCCTGGCTCAAGACCGCGAAGATCACCACCGGCTTCGCCGACGGCGGGTTCCACCCGGCCGGCCTCGTCGCGCGTGATGCGATGGCGGCGTTCCTGCACCGCTTCAGCGAGCTGTAGGTCCTTCGCCACGCACGGAGCACCGCCACCCCCTGGATTCGAAGGGGGTGGCGGTGCTTTTTTGTCGGGCGAGGACGTGGTGGGACCCGGTTGTCGGTGCTCCTTGCTAGGTTCACGGAAAAGCAATGCCCGGCACTGCCTGCCGGCACCACGATCCAGGGGGAATCCGAGTTGTTCCTGCTCGACGACCACGTCATCTACGGTGCCAGCGATCTGGCGAACGCCGCCCAGTGCGAGTTCGCGCTGCTGCGCGAGTTCGACGTCGAACTCGGCCGGCTGCCCCGCGGCACCGCCGAGGTCGACCCGATGCTCGTCCGCACCAGCGCCCTCGGCGATGCCCACGAGCAGGCGTATCTCACCGAGCTGACGGCCACCTTCGGCGACTACGACCCGGCCGCCGGGAGCGGTGTGCTGACCGACCTCGCCGCCCCCCGGTACGACCGTGACTCCTTGGAGGCCCGGCACCGGGCCACCATCGATGCCCTCCGCGCCGGGGCCGACGTCATCTACCAGGGCTCCTTCTTCGACGGCCGGTTCAACGGGCGGTCGGACTTCCTGGTCAAGGGTCCGGACGGTCGTTACACCGTCGTCGACACCAAACTCGCCCGGCAGGCGAAGGTGACGGCACTGCTCCAGATCGCCGGGTACGCCGAACAACTGGGCAACGCCGGGGTACCGACCGCCGACGTGGCCCAGCTCCTGCTGGGCAACGGGGAGATGACGACCTACCGGTTGGCGGACCTGCTGCCCGTGTACCGTGACCGGCGCGAACGGCTGCAGGCCGTCCTGGACGAACACCACGCCGAGCTGACCGCCGCGCTCTGGGGGGACCCCCGGTACCTCGCCTGCGGTCGGTGCGACACCTGCAGCGCCGAGGTCGAGAGCCATCGTGACCTGCTGCTGGTCGCCGGGCTGCTCGGCACCCAACGGGCGGCCCTGCACAGCGTCGGCATCACCACCATCGACGAACTGGCCGCCGCCGACACCCGCCCCGAGGACATCCGGATGAGTGCGGGCACCTGGTCGACCCTGCAGCGCCAGGCAGCCCTCCAGGTGGAACAGCGTCCGCCGGGCGGACCGGTCGGCCCCGTCAGGGCCGTCGTCATCGACACCGAACCGCTGCGGGCGCTGCCGCCGCCCGATGCCGGGGACATCTTCTTCGACTTCGAAGGGGACCCGCTGTGGGCCGAAAGCGGTTCCCGCGACTGGGGTCTGGAATACCTGTTCGGTGTGGTCGAGGCCCCGGTCGTCGGGGTCGACGGCACGGAGGAGCCCACGGTATTCCGGCCGTTCTGGGCGCACTCGCGCCAGGAGGAGGCAGGCGCCCTCCGGGAGTTCCTCGGCTACCTGGCGCAGCGCCGCGCGCGCTACCCGAACATGCACGTCTACCACTACGCGGCCTACGAGAAGAGTGCTCTGCTGCGCCTGGCGGTCCGGCACAACTTCGGCGAGGAACAGGTCGACAACCTTTTGCGTGAGGGTGTTCTCGTGGATCTGTACTCGACGGTGCGCGGGTCGATCATGATCTCCCAGCCCTCCTACTCGATCAAAAAACTCGAACCCCTCTACATGGACGACGACCGCGCCGGGGAGGTCACCACCGCCAGCGCCTCGATCGACGTCTACTACCGCTACACCCTCGAACGTCAGGCCGGCCACGACGTCGAGGCCGATGCCCTGCTGACCGAGATCGCCGACTACAACGAGTACGACTGCGTGTCCACCCTTCGGCTGCGGGACTGGCTGCTGGAACGGGCCGCCGAGCAGGGTGTGGTGCCCCGCGGACCGGTTGACCCGGTGGACCCGACCCCACGGACGGACGCCGACGAGGCCGAGGCCGACACGGTCGTGAGGACCCTGCTCGCTGCTGTCCCGGACCGCAACCGCACCGAGGACGACCAGGCCGTCGCCTTCGTCGCCGCCGCGGTCGCCTTCCACTCCCGAGAAGGAAAACCCTTCTGGTGGAGCCACTTCGCCCGGCTGGTGGAACCGGTGGACGAGTGGCCCGACCGGCGGGACATCTTCCTCGCCTCCCGTGGGGTACGCGCCCTGACCGACTGGGGCAAAACCGCTCCGCGGCAGCGGAAGGCCCGCCGGAGTGTGGAGTTGTACGGGGATCTCGAGGAGGGCAGCACCCTCGCCCCCGGCAGCACCGTCTACACCGTCTACGAGCCCCCGCTCGCGGAAGGCCTCGAGACCTCCGGCACCGGTTTCCGCGCCACCAACAGTGGGGCGCAGGTGATCTCGGTGGAGGAGAACCCGACCGGCGGGGACCTGATCGTCATCGAGGAGATGACCCCGGGCAAGGCCGGTCCCTTCGACCAGCTCCCCATGGCCCTGGCCCCGGGGGCACCACCGATGACCACCTCGATCGAACGTGCCCTGCTGGGGCTGGCCGGCACGGTGGCCGCCGGCCTGCCGGCCCTGCCGCCGCACCCGGGGATCGACATCCTGCGTCTGGTCGACCCTCGCACGGTCGACGGTCGTGGGCTCGCCGTACCCGGCACGGACAACGACCGGTACATCGACGCGATCACCGACAGCGTCAGCCGGTTGGACCGGTCCTACCTGGCCGTCCAGGGCCCGCCCGGCACCGGCAAGACCCACGTCGGCGCGCGGGTGATCAAGCGCCTGGTCGAACAGGGCTGGCGGATCGGGGTGGTCGCCCAGTCCCACGCGGCCGTGGAGAACATGCTCGCCGGGGTGATCAAGGCGGGGGTTCCCGCGGCCCAGGTGGCCAAGGAGCACAAGACCTCGGTCCCGCTCAGCTGGACCTCGATGGAACCGAAGCAGTACGCCGCCTTCCTGGACGACCATGCCGACACCGGCGGGGTGGTCGGCGGCACCGCCTGGACCTTCACCAACCCGAACCAGATCCCGCCGGGATCCCTCGACCTGGTGGTGATCGACGAGGCCGGACAGTTCTCCTTGGCCAACACGCTCGCGGTCTCCACCGCCGCCCCGCGTCTGCTGCTGCTCGGGGACCCGCAGCAGCTCCCCCAGGTCAGCCAGGGCACCCACCCCGAACCGGTGGACGGCTCCGCCCTCGCCCACCTGGCCCACGGCCACGCCGCCCTGCCCGAGCGTCGCGGGTACTTCCTGGAGAAGACCTGGCGGATGCACCCGGCCGTCTGCACCCCGGTGTCGCTGCTGGCCTACGACGGGAAGCTGGTCTCCGAGGAGTCCCACACCGCCACCCGCAACCTCGCCGGGCGTAAACCCGGGATCAGCGTGAACTGGGTCGAGCACCACGGCAACTCGGTGCAGTCCACGGAGGAGGCGGCCGAGGTGGTCCGCCTGGTCCGTGAACACCTCGACCTGGAATGGACCGACCCCGGCTCCGGGGACGCCGTGACGGGGCACACCCGACAGACCGGCCAACAGGACGTCCTGGTGGTGGCCCCCTACAACGCCCAGGTCTCGTTGATCCGGCGCACCCTGGCGGCCGCCGGCCTGGCCGAGATCCAGGTGGGGACGGTGGACAAGTTCCAGGGCAAACAGGCCCCGGTGGTGATCGTCTCGATGACGGCCTCGGCCGTGGCCGATGTGCCGCGCGGGATGTCCTTCCTGCTCTCCCGGAACCGGATGAACGTGGCCGTGTCCAGGGCCCAGTGGGCGGCCGTCATCGTGCGTTCCCCCGCGCTCACCGACTACCTGCCGACCACCCCGGAGAACCTCGCCGAGCTCGGTGCCTTCATCGGCCTGTGCGGCGGGTGACCTACCTCCTTTGAGGGTCGACGGCTGACATCCAGCAGAGGACGGCGGGCGTGTTCGGGTGCGGAGTCGCGCGTGGCCCGGTCAGCCCAGGGCCGCGATCCAGTCGACGATCCGCTCGCAGATCTCCGGCTCGGCCTTGCGCGGATCGTGGTTGCCCGGCACCCACACCATCGTCACCGGCCCGGGAATCGTGGCGAAATGCTCCTCGAACTCCGCCGGGGCGCCGAAGGGATCACGCTCCCCGGAGATCGCCAGGACCGGGACGGTGATCCGCGGCAGATGTTCCACCCGCAGCTTCGTCGGCTGCGCCGGCGGGTGCAGCGGATAGCTCAGCAGGATCAGACCGGCCGCCGGCATGCCCTCGGCCACCGCCATCGAGCACATCCGCCCCCCGAAGGACCGGCCGCCGAAGACCACGGTCCCCGGGTCGATCCCGGTGTCCGCGGCGAAGGCGGTCCCCTGTTCCCGCAGATGGTTGATGGCCACCGGCGGTCGGTCCGGTACCTTCTTGCCGGCCAGCCGGTACGGGAAGTCGACCCGGCGGCAGGGCAGCGGGGCAACGGCACGCTCCACCGCCACCAGGGTCGGGCTGTCCGCACCGGCCCCGGCACCGGGGGTCAACAACAAGCCACCTACGGACATCGCGGTCCCACCTTTCGATCCCGCCCAGTATTCCCCGGCTGCCCACGATCCGTCGGCGACGGCGGGGACACACGCCCCCTCCGGCGCCGTGGGATCATGGAGCGACAACCACAGCTATCGTCGCGCGGTTGACGAACCTGGTGCGAATCCAGGACGGTCCCGCCACTGTGTTCCACGGCTCCCCACCCGGGTGCGTCGCACGGAAAGTCAGGAAGTGACCCGCGACGGTCTGGCATCGATCCGGGGCGCGGACCTCGGCTGAGGAGCAACATGTCCGGCGACGGCACCCGTACCACCACGTCCACCGATTCCCCCGGTCCCGACCACGGCAGTTCGCACACGATCGCCCTGCTCTCCACCTCGGACACCGACCTGCTCTCGGCCCGCGCCTCGCACGCCGACTACCGGCTGGCCAACCCGACCCGACTGGACGTGGCCACCGAACTCGCCCCGTTCCTGGCCTGCAGTGATCTGATCGTGCTCCGCATCCTGGGTTCGGCGCAGAGCTGGCCCGAGGGCCTGCGCACCGTGCTCTCCCTCGGTGTGCCCGTGGTGGTGCTCGGCGGAGAACAGACCCCCGACGCCGAGCTGATGGGCCATTCGACCGTGCCGATCGGCACCGCCGCCGAGGCCCACCGGTACCTCGCGCAGGGTGGCACCGAGAACCTGCGCCAGTTGCACGCCTTCCTCTCCGGGACCGTCCTGCTCGGCGGGGAGCCCTTCGATCCGCCGGCCGACCAGCCCGAGTGGGGGGAACTCCCCCGGCCCGAGCTCGCTCCGCTGCCCGACGGCGCCCACCGCCCGCGGATCGGCATCCTGATCTACCGCGCCCACCACACCAGCGGCAACACCGATTTCGTGCACACCCTCGCCGATGCCGTCGACACCGCCGGCGGCCAGGGCGTCCCGGTGTTCTGCGCCTCCCTGCGGACCGCCTCGGCAGAGCTGTTGGCGAACCTGGCCACCTATGACGCCCTGATCACCACGGTGCTGGCCGCCGGTGGCACCAAACCGGCCACCGCCACTGCGGGTGGGGACGACGAGGCCTGGGACGTCCAGGCGCTGGCGGCCCTCGACGTGCCGATCCTGCAAGGGCTGTGCCTGACCTGGAGCCGGGCCGCCTGGGAGGAGTCCGACGAGGGCCTGTCCCCCCTCGACGTCGCCACCCAGGTCGCCGTCCCGGAGTTCGACGGCCGCATCATCACCACGGCCTTCTCCTTCAAGGAGGTCGACGCCGACGGGCTGCCGCACTACGTCGCCGACCCGGAACGTTCCGCCCGGGTGGCCGGGATCGCCGTGGCCCATGCCCGGCTGAAGTACATCCCGACCGCCGAGCGCAAGATCGCCATCATGTTGTCGGCCTACCCGACCAAACATGCGCGGATCGGCAACGCCGTCGGCCTGGACACCCCGGTCTCGACGGTCCGGCTGCTGCGCGCCCTGGTCGCGCAGGGGTACGACCTCGGACCGTTGGAGGGCCCCGATGCCCTGCCCGGCCTCGCCCCGCTGGACCCGATCGAGGGTGAGGACCCGGACACCACGGCCGGCAACGCACTCATCCACGGCCTGATCGCCGCCGGCGGCCAGGACCTGGAGTGGCTGTCCCAGGAGGAGCTCGCCGGCCGTCCGGTCCGGATCAAGACCGCCGACTACCGCCGCTGGACCGCCGATCTGCCCACGGGTCTCACCGATGCGATGGTGCAGACCTGGGGCGAGGCCCCCGGCAAGCTCTTCGTCGACCGGCAGAGCGATCCGGAGGGCGAGATCGTTCTGGCCACCCTGCGCGCCGGCAATGTCGTCATCATGATCCAGCCGCCGCGCGGGTTCGGCGAGAACCCGGTCGCGATCTACCACGACCCCGACATCCCGCCCTCCCACCACTATCTCGCCGCCTACCGCTGGCTGGAGAACGAGTTCGGTGCCCACGCCCTCATCCACATGGGCAAACACGGCAACCTGGAGTGGCTGCCCGGCAAGAACGCGGCGATGTCGGCCGACTGCGGCACCGATGCCGCTCTGGGGTCGATGCCGTTGATCTACCCGTTCCTGATCAACGATCCGGGCGAGGGCACCCAGGCCAAGCGCCGGGCCCACGCGACCATCGTCGACCACCTGATCCCGCCGATGGCGCGCGCCGAGTCCTACGGCGACATCGCCAAGCTGGAAAAGCTTCTCGACGAGCATGCCACCATCGCCGCGATGGATCCGGCCAAACTCCCGGCCGTCCGCGCCCAGATCTGGACCTTGATCCAGGCCGCCAAGATGGACCACGACCTCGGCCTGGCCGATCGCCCGCAGGACAGCCAGTTCGACGATTTCCTGTTGCACGTCGACGGCTGGCTGTGCGAGGTCAAGGATGCCCAGATCCGTGACGGGCTGCACATTCTCGGTGCCGCCCCGGAAGGTGAGGCCCGGGTCAACCTGGTCCTGGCCATGTTGCGGGCCACCCAGATCTGGGGTGGTTCGACGAACGCGATCCCGGGCCTGCGCACCGCGTTGGGCCTGAAGGAGAGCGACCCGGGTGAGAGCGGCCCGGCCCTGGCCGCCCTGGACGCGGTCGAGGCCAGGGCGAAGTCCCTGGTGCAGGGGATGGAGGACGCCGCCTGGGATCCGTCCGCCGTCGGCAGTGTCATCGAGAACACCGTGGGCCTGGCCGATCCCGCGGTCCAGCAGGTGCTGGAATTCGCCGCCCGCGAGGTTGTCCCCCGGCTGGCCGGCACCATCAACGAGATCGGGGCGGTTCTGCACGCCCTCGACGGTGGTTTCATCCCGGCCGGGCCGTCCGGCTCCCCGTTGCGCGGGTTGATCAATGTCCTGCCCACGGGCCGGAACTTCTACTCCGTCGATCCGAAAGCCATCCCCTCCCGCCTCGCCTACGACACCGGTGTGGCCATGGCCGATTCTCTCCTGCAGCGCTACCTCAAGGACACCGGCGAGTACCCGGCCTCGGTCGGCCTGTCGATGTGGGGCACCTCGGCGATGCGGACCGCCGGCGACGACATCGCCGAGGTCTTCGCCCTGCTCGGCGTCCTGCCGGTCTGGGACGAGGGTTCCCGGCGGGTGACGAACCTCCAGGTCATCGAGCTGGAGGAACTCGGGCGGCCCCGGATCGATGTGACGATCCGGATCTCCGGTTTCTTCCGGGACGCCTTCCCGCATGTCATCGGCCTGCTGGACGATGCGGTGCAGCTGGTGGCCAATCTCGACGAGCCGGCCGAGTCGAACTACGTCCGCGCCCACTACCTCGCCGACAAGGCCGAGCACTCCGACGACCGCCGGGCCGGGACCAGGATCTTCGGTTCCAAGCCGGGTGCCTACGGCGCAGGCCTGCTGCCGCTGATCGAGTCCGGGAACTGGCGTGACGACAGCGATCTCGCCGAGGTCTACACCGCCTGGGGTGGGTTCGCCTACGGCCGTGGCCTCGACGGTGTGCCGGCCCGCGCGGACATGGAGGCCAACTACCGGCGAATCGCGGTGGCGGCCAAGAACACCGACACCCGCGAGCACGACATCGCCGACTCCGACGACTATTTCCAGTACCACGGCGGTATGGTCGCCACCGTCCGGTCGTTGACCGGAACTGCCCCCCGCGCCTACATCGGCGATTCGACCACCCCGGACGCGGTCCGGACCCGGTCGCTGACCGAGGAGACCGCCCGGGTGTTCCGGGCGCGGGTGGTCAACCCGCGGTGGATCGCGGCCATGCGCCGTCACGGGTACAAGGGGGCCTTCGAGCTGGCGGCGACGGTGGACTACCTGTTCGGCTACGACGCCACCGCCGGGGTCGTCACCGACTGGATGTACGACACCCTGGCCCGCACCTACGCCCTCGACGAGGAGAACCAGAAGTTCCTCCGGCACGCGAACCCGTGGGCCCTGCGCGGGATCATCGAGCGGCTCAACGAGGCCGCCGATCGCGGGCTGTGGGCCGAGCCGGACACGGAGCTGATGGATGAGCTCCGTCAGGTGTACCTGGAGGTCGAGGGCGACCTGGAGGACGACGGCGCTTGATACCACCTTCCGTTCCCGCGCACGTTGTTCGTTCTCGCGCACGATGTTTCGTGCGCGAAGAGCAACAACGTGCGCGGGAATGGGGCGTTTTAGACCTTCACACCCAGACCGGACAGCCCGCGGATGACGAAGTACGGCTGGTACTCCGGTTCCACCGAGAGATCGATCTGCGGGGCGGCGGCGATCAACTGGGTCAGTGAGACCTCCAGCTCCAGCCGCGCGAGCGGGGCACCGATGCAGAAGTGGGTGCCACCACCGAATCCGATGTGCCCGGCATCGCCCCGGCCGATGTCGAACCGGTCCGGATCGGGGAAACGCACCGGATCGCGGTTGGCCGCGCCGAACAACATGCCGATCTTCTCCCCGACGGCGAACTCGCGCCCGCCCAGCACCACACCCTCGTCGAGCACCCACCGCTCGAAGAGCTGCAGCGGCGCGTCCCAGCGGATCATCTCCTCCACCGCCCGGATCGGCTCGACCTCCCCGGTGACGACCCGGTCCCACTGGTCGCGGTACTTCATCAGCCCACGCATCCCGTTGCCCAGGGTGTTCACCGTCGCCTCGTGGCCGGCATTGAGGAGAACGATGACGGTGGAGACGATCTCGGCCTCGGTCAGCCGATCACCCTCGTCGGCCACCCCGACCAGCTCGCTGACCAGGTCGTTCTCCGGCGCGGCCCGGCGGGCGGAGATCAGCTTCTCCACGTAGTCGATGAACTCGGCCGAGGAGGTCTCCGCCTCGTCACGCTCGGCGTCGGACGTGCTGAGCTCGTACATCTTCACGATGTCATGGCTCCACTTCAGCAGCAGGTGGCCGTCGGACACCGGGACGCCGAGCAGGGTGCAGATCACGGCCACCGAGAAGGGCTGGGCGTAATCGGCGATCAGGTCGAACTCACCGCGTTCCAGGCAGTCGGCGAGGATCCTGGCCGAGGTCTCCTCGATCACCGGGCGCAGGGCGGCCACCGACCGGGCGGTGAACACCTTCGTCACCAATCGGCGCAGGCGGGTGTGGTCCGGCGGCTCCAGATTCAGCAGGGACCAGCGCTCGGACTCCACCCACTTCGGGTAGTCGTCACCGTGGGCCGGCTGACCGAACTCCTCCGGGGTGTACCGGTGCTCGTAGATCCGGCCGAGCTTGCGGTCCCGCAGGGCGGCGTGGACATCGGCGAAATCGCTCAGCAGCCACAGATCCCGTGGGGCGAAGTAGTGCAACGGACCGGCCTGCCGCATCGCGGCGAACACCGGGTACGGGTCGGTGATGAAGTCGGCGGCGAGCGGGTCGAAGCCCTCGGCCTGGGGATAGCTGGAATGCGGTGCAACAGGCGGCGTCATCCATCAGTTCTATCAGCCCCGATCCCGCAGTTCTATCAGCCCAGATCCCGGTGCCGGAAGGCGGCGGCGCCGATTCCGCCCAGCACCAGCGCGACCAGCACCAAGGCGACCACCGGACCCCAGGCCAGTGCCTCCCCCGGCAGCTTGGGCAGCGAACCGAACGGGGAGATCCTGATCGCCCAGCCGGGGAGCTGCAGGGCCGGGCCCAGTTGGCCGAGCAGCAGGAACACCCCGAGCAGCCCCCAGATCGCGGCGGCCCACCGCGGGAGGAGGCCGAGAACGAGCACCCCGGCGCCGATGACGACGAGTACGGCCGGCAGCTGCACCAGGGTGGCGCCCAGCACCCGGCCGATCTGCCCCGCGTCCCCCGACCGCAGGGCATAGGCACCGCCGGTGCCCAGACCACCGACGGCCAGCAGCAGTGCGGACCCGCGCACCGCAGGCCACACCGTTGCCAGCAGCCACGGGATGCGGCCCACCGAACCGGAGAGCAGGAGTTCGGCCCGGCCGCTGGTCTCCTCGGCCCGCAGCCGCAGCAGGGTCTGCACGGCGAAGGCCGCGACGATCAGCCCGAGGATGCCGGCGGTGGCCGCGATGAAGGAGTCGGCCAGCGCGCCCGGGCCGCCGAGTTCGGCCATCAGCTCCTGCAGCTGGGTGCTGCTGCCGAGGAGTTTTCCCACGTCACCGGCCAGGTTGCCGATCACCAGCCCCCAGATCAGGATCGCCACGCCCCATCCGAGCAGGCCGGCCCGCTGCAACCGCCAGGCCAGGGCCCGGACGCCGGTCAGACCGGTGCTGTCGACGGGGCCGGGTCGGGCCGCCAGCATCGCACCGCCCAGATCACGTCGATCGTTCAGGCGGACCGCGACCAGCATGGTCACGGCCGCGAATCCCAGCAGGGGCAGCAGCGGCCACCAGTTCTCGTCGGTGTACGGGCGCAGCCGTTGCGCCCAGCCGATCGGCGACAGGTAGGACAGCCAGGTCGCGGTGCCCGCGTCCCCCGCAGCGCGCAGCAGAAAGGCAGCTCCCAGGGCCGCCATCGCCATCCCGTTTGCCGAACGGGCGGTGCCGGCGATCTGCGCGGTGACCGCGGCCAGCCCACCGAAGCCGATCCCGACGGTGCACCAGCCCAACCCGAAGGCGATGGATCCGATCGTCGGGAAACCGATCAGGACCAGACCGCTGGCCATCAGAACGGCCACCGTCACATTCGCCAGGGCCATGACGGACAGCGCAGCCGCGAGCGGCGCGAACCGACCGACCGAACCGGCCGCCAGCAGTTCCAGCCGGCCTTCCTCCTCCTCGGCCCTGGTGTGCCGGACGACGAGCAGGATGCTCATGACGGATGTGAGGACGGCACCCAACCCGAGCAGCCGCCAGGAGGTCAGTCCGGCCACGGACAGCGGTTCGTGGAGTCGACCGACCAGCGCCAGGATCGAGCTGTTGGCGTTGACCCCGGCGGCGAGCTGCTCCTGTTCGGCGGTCGACCCGTACAAGGCCTTGAAGCTGTACCCGGTACCCACAGCAGCCGCCACCAGCGCGTAGACCCAGATCGGGATCATCAACCGGTCCCGGCGCAGGGCCAGCCGCAGCAGCGGTCGGGTCCCCCTGACCCGATGCCGTGACGGCGCTGCCTGTTCCAGAGTGGCGGAGGTGCTCATACCGCTGTCCCGGTGACGGGCTCCGGCTCCGGTCGGCTGTAGTGCCGCAGGAACAGCTCTTCCAGGCTCGGCGGCTGGCAGGTGAGGGTGCGGACCCCGGCGGCGGACAACGCACCGAGCAGGTCGGCCAGGCCCGCTTCGTCGACCTGGCACCGCAGCCGGTCCCCCTCCACCTGCAGGTCGTGGATTCCGGCGATCCGCGTCAGGTCCGGCAGGTCACCGGAGACCGTCGCATCCACCGAGGTGCGCAGCAGATGGCGCATCTCGGCGAGGGTGCCGGTCTCCACCGTGCGACCGGCCCGGATGATACTGACCCGGTCGCACACGGCCTCGACCTCGGAGAGGATGTGGCTGGAGAGCAGAACCGTTCGGCCCCGGGCCTTCTCGGCGGCCAGCGCCTCCCGGAAGACCTCCTCCATCAAGGGATCCAGGCCGGAGGTCGGCTCGTCCAGGATCAGCAGGTCGGTATTCGCCGACAGAGCCGCGACCAGGGCGACCTTCTGCCGGTTGCCCTTGGAATAGGCGCGCCCCATCTTGGTCGGGTCGAGATCGAACCTCTCGATCAGTTCCTTCTTGCGGACCGGATCGATCCCCCGCCGGAGACTGCCGAGCAGGTCGATGATCTCGCCACCGGAGAGGTTCGGCCAGAGAGTGACATCCCCTGGCACGTAGGCGATCTGCTGGTGCAGTTCAGTGGCGTCCCGCCAGGGGTCCCGGCCGAGAAGGGTTGCCGCGCCGGCGGTCTTGCGGACCAGACCGAGCAGGATCCGGATGGTGGTGGACTTCCCGGCGCCGTTGGGCCCGAGAAAGCCGTGGGTCTGGCCGGTCTCGACCGTCAGGTCCAGGCTGTCAAGGGCGACGGATCTGCCGAACTCCTTACGAAGACCGGCGACTTCGACGGCTGCATTCATCGTTGTTCCTCCTGATCGGAAGAGGGTGTCCTGGCCGGCGTGTTGCCACCCACATGGGCGAGATAGCCGCTGAGCAGGGTGTTGTCGGTCAACAGGCCCTCGGTGAAGATCTCCAGGGCGGGCAGGGTCGTCCACGCGGTGACCGCGGTGAGGACAGCGGCGAGATCCGTGGCCTTCTCCACCCCACCGCTCAGATTGATCTGCATCAGCAGCAGCCCGAGCCCCTGCAGGGCAAGATATCTCGCCCTGGCTTCCGGATCCCGGCTCGGCCGCACGGTGCCGGCGGCCTCCGCCTCCTGCAGGTACGTCCGGACGTCGTCGACCATGTGCTCGATGAATCGGGCCGCCAGGTCTCCGCCGGCGACCAGGCTCCGCACGACGTATCCGGCGAGGGGCGCGTAGTCGGTGACGGCAGCCAGGGCCGACAGGAACATTCCCGGATCGGCCGCGGTGAGCACCTCGGTCTTGGCCACCCGGATCTGGTCCGACACGTGGGCGTCGCACACCTCGCGCAGCCGGTCCTTGGTGCCGAAGTGGTGGATCACCAGGCCGGGGCTGACCTCGGCATCCGCGGCGATCTGCCGGACCGAGGCGGTGAAGCCCTGAGTGGCGAATCGGCGGATGGCCGCGTCGCGGATCCGGGCGGCGGCGGTCAAATCCTGATCGGCTCCTGCTGAACGCATGTTCAACACACTAAACGCGTGTTTAGTGCCGCGTCAAGGGTTCCTCGTGGGTGTTCGGGGGCACAGACGCGCGCACCCCTCGCCCCACGCGCGAGCGGACCCCCACACCCCAGCCCCGCTCCGCGAGCGGACCTCCACACCCCAGAATGTGAGGTGTCACCGTCCACTCGCGGAGCAACAGCGGCACCCCACCCGCCGAACGGACCCCCACACCCCGCCCCGCGAGCGGACCCCCACACCCCTACCCCACCCGCGAGCGGACCCCCACACCCCAAATTCTGAGGTGCCACCGTCCACTCGCGGAGCTACACCCACACCCCGCCCGCCGAACG
>QXCQ01000219.1 GCA_003576535.1 Nakamurella silvestris
AACCAACTTTGTTCGTAATGAAATTATTGATGCTGATCGTTTACCTCTGAAGTATGCAGCACATACACCATGTTTCCGTAGTGAAGCAGGTTCATATGGTCGTGATACTCGTGGTTTGATTCGTCAGCACCAAGTTGACAAAGTTGAAATGGTTCAAATCGTTAAGCCTGAAGACTCAATGGATGCTTTGGAAGCGTTGACTGGACATGCCGAAGGTATTTTACAAGCATTGGGCTTACCGTATCGTAAAATCGTTTTATGTGGCGGAGATATGGGCTTTGGGGCATGTAAAACTTATGACTTAGAAGTTTGGGTACCAAGTCAAAACACTTACCGTGAGATCTCTTCTTGTTCAAATATGTGGGACTTCCAAGCACGTCGTATGATGGCTCGTTATCGTGCAGACCAAAAGAAAACTGAACTGGTGCATACCTTGAATGGTTCTGGTTTGGCTGTGGGTCGTACCTTGTTGGCGGTGATGGAAAATTATCAACGTGCGGATGGCTCTATCGAAGTACCAGAAGTATTACGTCCGTACATGGCTGGTGCAACATTCATCGATTAAGCAATGATTTGCTGATCAATGTGTGAGTTATGTGCATAAATATTGCTTAGTACAATCAGATTTGAACTTTTGAGGAACAGTGTGGAAATTTTCCCAATTTCATTAAAATTGCAAGGGCAACCTTGTCTGATTGTTGGTGGTGGGCATATTGCCTACCGCAAAGCGGTATTATTGGCTAAATCGGGTGCAGTTATTTATGTGATTGCCCCTGACATAGAAGCAGAGCTTTTAGCGCTCGTACATTCGACGCATGGGCAATATCATCCAGAAAAATTTAATGTACAACTCAGCCTAAGTCATTATCGCTTGGTGATTGCGGCAACCAATGATAAAGCTGTAAACCAAGCTGTTTTTGAGCATTGTGAAGATCTCAATATATTGGTCAATAGTGTAGATGATCCTCCGCATTGTCGTTTTATGGTGCCTGCCATTATTGATCGTTCACCGTTGGTTATTTCAATTGCGACTAATGGTGCTTCTCCGGTTCTTTCTAGACAAATTCGCACTCAACTTGAAGCTGCTATTCCACATGGGATGGGGAAGCTTGCTGATTTTTCTGGAAAATGGCGTAAAGCAGTGAAAGAACAGATCATCAATCCAGATGAGCGTCGTATTTTTTGGGAAGACTTATATGCCAGCCCTTTAAAAGAGCAGGTG
>QXCQ01000090.1 GCA_003576535.1 Nakamurella silvestris
TATAATGCAGGGGCATTCAATTTTAATCTTAAATTCTGCGCATTACCTGATGCTTGAACCTGATTGCTTGCATAAGACAAAAATAGATTATTTGCTTCAAACTGTTGAGGCATCAAACCTTTAAGGTCAGAGTTCAGCACGACTGCTAAATTACCGCGCCCTCGCAACGGTTTATTGTTAATCATCCCTGCAATATTCAATTGTTGAATATTAATTTTCTTTAAACGATCTGACCAGTTACCTTGTGTTTTGACATTGCCTGAAACTTCTCCACGAACTGATGAAACAAAGTATTGTGGTTTAAAACGGACTAAAGAAGCATTGATGTCCCAACCAATACCATTGCTGATATGCACCAAACCATTAGCTAAAATTTTTCCTGCAACACCATCATGTTGAAGTTCAGAAATTTTGATCAGCTCAGGTGTTCCTGCAACACGAATTTTGAGTAAACCACTGCCTTGCTTCATTTGCGATGCATTTAAAGCACCATCATAATTCACAGCAAAACCTTTAAATGCGCCTCCAGCTTTAGCATCATTGAAAATAATTGCAGCTGTGCTTTTACCCGTCAATTGAATGGTTTCAGCTTTAGCCTGATCAGCAATACGTCCCGTTAAGTTAATCGCATCCAAATTAATCAACTGTTGGTTTGGTTTCGCATAGCCATTGGCTTTGATTTGCCCATTTAACAAATCTACTGGTGCAGTTGCAACCACGCTCTGTGGATTAAAATCTTTTGCATTCAACAATGCATTCCACTTCAATTGACGTTTTTCAGTCGGTAATTCAACCACAGCATTTCCAGACAAGCTGCCTTTTGTTGCCATATATTCAAAGGCTGGAATATGTAAATCATTGCCTTTTAGGTCGACCTGAGCATTATATTTACCTGCTGGCAAACTACCTTTTTCATGCTGACGTACTACAGTTGCAACATGAATATTCTGTTGCCCCTCTACAAGTGCGACATTGACTTGTCCCTGTTCACTGCTCAACCAACCTACATAAGGCACAGCGCGATCAATGTTACTCCAATTTACACCCAGCAACATCGGTTCAGGTTTTTTGCCCTTTTGTTCTGCTTGA
>QXCQ01000130.1 GCA_003576535.1 Nakamurella silvestris
CAACAGCACGAGAAATGATGCACCAACGAGTACCTGAATAACACCTCGGCGGTGCCGGCGGCGGGACAACAACCCCGCCCCGGCACCGCCGAGGTGTTTTCCCATCTGCCGGCTCCGGTGATTTCCAGCGAAAGATCCGGCACACCCACGGCAGAGCGAACCTATGGACTATCTTGCACACCGCCGTGGCACCGATCCACCGAAGATCCTCTCGTCGCGGAATCGTCTCAATCGGCCATTCACCAGATGTGCTCGCGCCTCAGACCGACACAAGTATGTGAACGCAGCCACCCTTGTCGGACATTCGCCGGGACTCTCCTCCTTTGTCCGTGAGCATCCGTTGTCGCTGGTACAGTGCCTGAAGCACACTCCGCTCAGCCCGAGCACCGCCAACACATCAAATTCGTGCGACCTGTTGACAAATTAACTGTTAACGCTCACAATTGAGATGTCCACGGAACAAAAGCATGTGACGATCAACCCCGCAGAAGACGTCAACGAAGACACCAGACTGCGAGGCAAGACGCTTCGGCCTCCCTGATTGTCACCATCCCTGTCCGAGTGTCACGACCAATCCTCCTCGACTTACCCGCCCCCGAGCCCACACATATGTCATTTATTCAGCGCCAATATTGTTAACGCTCACATTCGGTCGGATGTACGGCGTTGCCCGCGGAACACGGGTCCACGGGAACGCCCTTTTGCAAAGGAGCAAAATGAAACGTCCCAGCAGGCGATCTCTACTGGTGCCCCTGGTGGCTGCCGCCGCTCTGGTGATGGGTGGACTCACCCCTGCCACCGCAGCCGTCACCGCACCTCCGTCATCGGACAACGGGAACGGAACCTTCTCCAATCCGGTGATTTTCGCCGATGTCCCTGATGTGTCCGTCACTTTCGACGGCACGGCGTACTACATGACCAGCACCACCATGCACATGGAGCCAAGCCTGCCGATCATGCGGTCGACCGACCAGGTGAACTGGTCGATCGCCGGGTACACGGCTCCGATCCTCGCGGACAACGACGCGTTGGCACTGCGCAACGGCGCGGATACGTACGGCAAGGGGACCTGGGCGTCCAGCATCCGGTTCCACAACGGCACGTACTACATCTCGGTGGCGAGTCAGTCGACGAACAAGACCTACGTCTACACCACGAAGAGCATCGAGAACGGGCCGTGGACGACATCTGTTCTGGCCGGCTATCTTCACGACCAGTCCCTGTTGTTCGACGGTGATGATCTGTACCTGGTCTACGGGGCGGGCACGCTCATCACACGCAAACTCACCGAGAACGGTGACGGCACCGTGAGCTACTCCGGCAACGCGGTCACCCTGGTCGCGAATGCGAACGTGGCGATGACGGGGGGTCTCAACGCCGAGGGCGCCCATGCGTACAAGATCGGGAACTACTACTACGTTTTCATGATCCAGTGGCCGTCCGGCGGATTGCGTCAGGAAGTGCTGTGGCGATCGACCTCGCTGACCCCCCAGTCGGAAGGTGGCGTCTGGGAGAGCAAGGTGGTCCTGAACCAACGGGCGACCGTGGAGGGCCAGGCCGGCGGCGGTGCCGCCCAGGGCGGTGTCGTCCAGGCCGCCGACGGCAAGTGGTACGCGATGCTGTTCCAGGACCAGGGGCCCGTGGGCCGATCTCCTCAACTGGCCGAGGTGACCTGGGTGGACGGCTGGCCGCAGTACAACCTGACTCCGACGATGAACAAGCCGAGCGGCACCGTGGCATCGCCGGCCACCGACATCGTGATCTCCGACGAGTTCACCAACGGCACGACCAAGGCGGGCTACTGGAACTCGGCGAACGACACGGCTCTGGTGGCCGGACCGGCAGATGCCTACAACGGCTCGAACCTGAAGCTGCAGTGGCAGTGGAACCACAACCCGGACAACCGGTACTGGTCGACGACGGACCGTCCCGGCTACCTGCGTCTGACGACGGGAAGTCTGGCCACCGGCATCCTCAACGCCAAGAACACGCTCACCCAACGGACCTACGGGCCCACGAGTTCGGGTGCTGTGTCCCTGGACGTCTCACAGATGAAGGACGGGGATGTCACCGGCCTGGCGGCGTTTCAGCGCAAGTACGGATACGTCTCGGTCAAGATGTCGGGTGGTGCCAAAACCATCGTGATGCAGCGTGCCGCGAGTGACGGCACCCTGACCTCCACGTCCACCGCCGTGCCGCTGACTGCGAACAAGGTCTACCTCAAGGTCGACGCCAACTACAAGAACTTCGCGAACACCGCCTCGTTCTACTACTCCCTGGACGGGACGGCCTGGACCAAGATCGGCGACAACCTCGCCATGGAATACACGCTGCCCCACTTCATGGGCTACCGCTTCGCCCTGTTCAACTACGCCACGACGACGACCGGCGGTTACGTCGACGCCGACTGGTTCCACGCCAGCGACCAGATCGGGCAGGGAGTCGCCACCAACCCGTGCACCGCCACCGCTGCCATCCTGGACAACGGCGGGTTCGAAGGGACGGTGTCGCCCTGGATCGGCAACGGCACAGCAGCTCTCGCCCTGGTCACCGATGAGAAGGTCTCCGGCGCCTCGAGTGTCCTGTCCACCGGACGGACCAAGACCGACCACGGCCCGCGACAGGACGTGTCCAACAAGCTCACCGCCGGTGCCACGTACGCCGTGTCGGCGAAGGTGAGGTACACCACCGGCCCGGCCACCAAACAGTTCTTCATCACGGTGCAGGACAACGCTTTCCACTCGTTCAACATGGCGGGTGTGGTGGCAACCAAGGGGCAGTGGGCCACCATGACCGGGACCTACACGGTGCCGACCACGGGCCTGGATCTGACGAACACCCGGGTGTTCGTCGAGACCAACTGGGTGGCCGGCCCCACCACCGACAACGACCTGATGAACTTCTGGACCGACGACGTCTCGATGATCGGTGCCGCCGCAGCGTTCGACGGCGGATCGATCGACAACGGAGGATTCGAGTCCGGGTCGCTCACCCCGTGGGTCCCCAGCGGTGCCAACCAGCTGACCTTGACCAACACCGACAAGGCAGGCGGCGCCTGCAGCGTCGCCGTCACCGGGCGGACGAAGACCGGCGACGGCCCTCGTCAGAGTGTTGCGAACAAGCTCACCGCGGGCTCCACCTATGCGGTCAGCGCGAAGGTGAAGTACACCACCGGCCCTGCCACCAAGACCTTCAACGTCACCGTCCAGGACACGGCGTTCAGAGCTTTCGTGATGGGCACCGCCACTGTGACCAAGGGACAGTGGACGACGCTCACCGGCAATTACACCGTTCCGACGACGGGGCTCGACCTGACAACGGCGCGCGTCTTCGTGGAAACGAACTACGTGGCGACCCCCGACCCCGCCAACGACCTGATGGACTTCTGGGTCGATGAGGTCACGATCAAGCCCGGAACCCCGCCGCGGACCCCTGGTACCGGAAAGCCCGCCAAGACGGTGGGCAACTCCAACCCGTTGGTGGACTACCAGTACGGCGCCGATCCGTACGCCATGGTGTACGACGGCCGGGTGTACGAGTACATGACGGGAGACGGCACCGAGATCGATTCCGCCGGGAACGTCGTCCAGAAGTACGAGTTCGATGCCACGGGCAACATCAAGGACAACTCCTACGGCCAGATCAAGGGCCTGAACATCATTTCCTCGGCCGACATGGTCAACTGGACCAACCACGGCCAGGTCAAGGTCGCCGGTCCGCAGGGTCTGGCGAAATGGGCCTCGAATTCCTGGGCACCGGCGGCGACCCACAAGATGATCAACGGCAAGGAACAGTTCTTCCTGTACTTCGCCAACAGCGCCGGGGGTATCGGTGTCCTGCAGGCCGACTCGCCGATCGGACCGTTCCGTGATCCGATCGGAAAGGCCCTCATCACCCAGTCGACCCCTGGTGTGGCCGGCGTCGTCTGGTTGTTCGACCCGGCGGTGATGATCGACGACGACGGAACCGCCTACCTGTACTTCGGCGGTGGTGTACCCACCGGACAGACCGATCACCCGAACACGGCACGGGTGATCAAGCTCGGTGACGACATGATCAGCACCGTCGGAACCGCCGCGTCCATCGATGCCCCGGCCCTGTTCGAGGACTCGGGCATCAACAAGATCGGCGACACCTACTACTACAGCTACTGCACCAATTTCAGCCACAGTCCGGTCATCGACGGGAACGCCATCGGAAACGGCAACATCGCGTACATGACCTCCAAGAACCCGATGGGGCCGTTCACCTATCAGGGTCAGATCCTGAACAACCCCGGCTCGGTGTTCGGCGCCGGCGGCAACAACCATCACGCGATGTTCGAGTTCAACAACCAGATGTTCATCACCTACCACGCGCAGACCGTGCAGGAAGCACTGGTGGCGGGCAAGTCCCTGGACAAATCACGTGGCTACCGCTCGACCCACATCGACAAGGTCACGATCAATGCCGACGGCAGCATCGCACCGATCACCCCGACGTACCAGGGCATCTCACAACAGGCCGCCCTCAACCCTTACCAGAAGGTCGAGGCCGAGACGATCGCGTGGGACTCCGGCCTCCAGGACGCCTACGACACCAGCTCGGGGATCCGGGTGACCACTCTCGGGGCCGACAACTCCCAAGGACAGAAGCTCACCAACATCAACAACGGTGAGTGGACCTCGCTGTCCGGCGTGGACTTCGGTCGCGCCGGTGCCACGGCGATCAGTGCCACTGTCCTCGGCAAGGCCGGTGGGCGGATCCAGATCCGCCTCGACAGTGCTGCGACGACCAACGACGACAACCTCGTCGGCACCATCACGGTCCCTGCATCCGCTGCCGGTACCTGGGAGCAGGTCACCGCCACGCTGACGAAGAAGGTCACCGGAACGCACCACGTGTTCTTCCTCTACCAAGGTGCCGGAACAGCTGAGCTTTTCGATGTCGACAACTGGCAGTTCGCACCCGCACTGGCGTCATCGTCCGCAACGACGATCACTGTCAGCCGGCCCGCCGTGTCGACGAAGGAGGCAGTCGAAGTCAACTCGACGATCACCGCCGACGTGGCGTTCACCGGGAAGGCCCAGCTGTTCGACGGAACCACCAAGGTCGCCGAGAAGCCGGCGACAGGAACGAGCTCCGGATCCGCGTACATCGCGAACGCCTCGTTCTCCTTCGCCGCCGGAGATGCCGGCCCCGGAGACCATCACTACACGGTGAAGTTCGTCAGCGACGACACGGACACGGTCACCGGGTCGGCTTCTGCCGAAGCCGTCGTGACCGTCTACTTCTGGGACAAGCTTCCCGGCAGCAGCTTCTACGACGAAGTCACCTGGCTCGCGGAGCAGGGCATCACCAGAGGAACCGACGGCGCCTTCGACCCGGTCGGTCTGGTGGATCGCCAATCCATGGCCGCGTTCCTGTACCGGCTCGCACACCCTGGGGCCGACAAACCGACCTGCACCGCCCCGCCGTTCCCGGACGTACCCGTCACCAACCAGTTCTGCGGTGAGATCAGTTGGTTGGCAACGACCGGGATCACCGCCGGCTACAACGACGGGCGGTTCCTACCCGCGGCAAAGGTGGACCGACAGGCCATGGCCGCGTTCCTCTACCGACTGCAGCACCCCGGGGCCTCCAAGCCGAACTGCACCGCCCGGCCGTTCGCCGACGTGGCTGTCAATGACCAGTTCTGCGGCGAGATCACCTGGCTCAAGGCGTCCGGGATCACCACCGGCTACGACAAGGACCAGTTCCGGCCGGCTGAGAAGATCTCCCGGCAGGCGATGGCAGCCTTCCTGTACCGGCTCGAGCACACCAACCAGTAGTCGGGCGCTGTCGCCGAGGGCGGGGCGCCTCACGGTGTCCCGCCCTCGGCCAGGAGGACCTCGGCTTCAACCAGCCTGCGGCAGACATGGATTGCGTACAGGGACCCTTGTGCACACAGTTTGATCGACGACGACCCCGCCAGGCGGAACATGCTGGCCTCGGCTCTGCGGTTCCGCGGCTGCCATGTGACCACATTCGTCAGCGGATACGGCGCGCTCAACAGGATCCGGGAACTCCAGCCCGAACTGTTGTGCCTGTGCACCTACGAATCGTCGGGCACAGTCCCGGCAGTCGACTGGCTGCTCCCGCGGATCGACTCCCGGATCATCGTCGCAACACTCGACCTGGTCGACTTCGCCCCGATCACGTCCGGCCGGGACATCCCGGTCGTCGACCTGGTGTTGTCCGTCGACAGCGACTTCGGCGAAAAGGCCACCCACATCCAGGACGTGCTCTCCCGTCGAAGCGCATATCAGGGTGTTGTCCGGTGGGGGGACGTGGCCCTCGACACCGCGCGCCGCCGTGTCTACGTCGCGGGAATCGAAAAGCGGCTACGTCGCGATGATTATTCCGTCCTCGAACTGCTGCTGGAACGCGGTTCGAAGGAGGTGACCGACGCCGACATACAGTCCACCATGCGGGGAATGTTCGGCAAGGCCCACCGCCGCTCTTCGGCCGGTTGCCTTCGGACATTGAATTCTCTGGTCCGATCCCGGGCCACCACCGGCATCCACTTCACGATGTCCGGCACGGGTGCGATGCGGGCAGCCGCCGCCGGTTCGACACCGAGACCGGCCTCTCTCGCTGCATCGATCTGATTTTCATGTGACCCGACCAGCAGGTCGATCACACCGTCAATTGCAAAGGAGCAATGAAGTGACACATGTCGCAGGCACACCATGGACATCGCGGAGGCAGGGCAGACCACGGGTCCTTGCTGCCGCCCTTTCCGCAGCTCTGGCCGTCGGCCTGGTCGTCAGTGGTCCGTCCGCAGCCCAGGCCGCCCCGGGCGGGTCGCTCGCGGTGGCTCCGGTCGAACCGGATCTTCTCGTCCACTACCCGTTGAACGAGACCAGCGGCACGGTGGTGTCCGATGCCTCGGGCAACCATCGGGATGCCGCGGTGGTGGACAACGGTACCGGGACTGCTGTGTGGGACAACGGGCGTGGATTGAAGTTGCCGGGTGGACAGAGCGCCACCTTGAACGCGTTTCCCGCGGTGAAGTTGCCCAACGCCTTGCTCTCCGGTCTGACGGACGTGACGATCGCCTATGACGTCATGGTGACAGGGACGGCGGCCGGCGCACCGGTGGTGACATTCGGTCAGAACTCGGACAATGGCGGGTATTTGATCTCCCAACCGGGGAACAACGCTTCGACCACGGTCAACAATCAAGTTTCACTGGCCGGTCCGGGCAACATCGCACAGTCAGTCACTGCGCCACAATCTTTGGCGCGCAACGTCTTCAAGCATGTAGCGGTCACAGTGCACGGCGGGACCGCCGGCAGCCCCGGCGAGATGAAGCTGTACGAGGACGGCCAACTGGTCGCCACCAACTCGGCGGTGACCGTCAAGCCCGGTGACATCACCTCCGCGACTTCCTACATCGGTCGTTCGAATGTCACCACCGGCACGGTCCGGCAGTTCACCGGGACGATCAAGGACTTCCGCGTCTACAGCAAGGTGCTGAGCGCCTCCGAGGTGGACGATCTGTCCGACCAGCTGGCACCGGACAACCTCCAGCAGGTTCTGGCCGGTATCACCCTGGGTGACACCAGCGCGGTGAAGGACAACCTCACGCTGCCCTCGGCAACGGGGTTGACGTGGAGCAGCAACAACCCCGCCCTGGTGTCCGCCACCGGGCGGGTGACCCGACCCGCCGCCGACGCCGCCGACGGCACCGCGATCCTGACGGCCACCGTGAACCACCGTGGGGTGACCGGTACCAAGGACTTCACGGTGACCGTACCCAAACGGACGTCCTACACCGAAGCACAGCTCACGGCCGGCCTGGTCCATCGCTACGCGATGACCGAGACCGCCGGCACCACCCTCGCCGACACGGGCACGGCCGGTGCTGCCGGCAATGCGGTGGTCCGCAATCCGTCGAAGGTCGCACTGACCGGCAACGGCGTCCGGTTCAACCCTGACGGATACGAAAATGCTCTTGCAGGGGGCTATGTCGAGCTGCCGAAGAACCTCACGGCGGGCATGTCCAACATGACCATCGACTACGACGTGTGGATCGACCCGGCCAATGTCGGCGACCATCAGATCTTCAGCCTGGCGAACAAAACCGGATCGTGTGACGTCGACACCGGCCTTCAGGCATCGATCTTCGCCTCCAACACGCAGCGGTTCAGGATCGGCGTGGGTTCGGCGAACCTTCAGCAGACCCGGGTCCGACTGCTCGAGGGTGCCTGGAAGCACGTCACCTACACCCAGTCGTTGAACGGCAACGGCACCAGCTGGACCGGGACCTTGTACCTCGACGGTGTCCAGCACGCGCAGGTCACCAACCTGACCGTTGCCCCGTCGGTGAACGCTGCCGGAACCAACTGCAACTTCCTGGGCCGTTCGCAGGTCGCGGGTAACTACTCGTTCCGGGGGACCCTGCGGGACTTCCGGGTGTACGACCGTGCTGTGGTCCGGGACGAGGCGCTGGCATTGGCCGACCGCACCATCTCGCTCGGTGTGCGCGCCGATGCCGAAGCGATCGATCTGGGTCTGACGAGTGCGATCGTGCGGGACATCGAGCTGCCGAAGGTCGGATCGACGGCGGGCTCTGCGATCACCTGGTCCAGCTCGAACCCGGCAGTGGTGAAGGTGTACACACCACCGGCCGGGGCGACCAAGGTGAAGGTGGAAGGCATCATCACGCGCCCGGCCGAAGGTCAGCCAGATGCCACGGCCACACTCACCGCCACGGTGCGCAAGGGCAACAACGACGTGATCACCCGGGACATCCCGGTGACGGTGAAGGCGGAGTTCAACGACACCCAGGCCGTGGCCCGCGATGCCTACGACCTGAAGCTGTACGACACCGAGAACGTCCGGGGCAACCTCACTCTCCCCGCCACCGGGGGGTTCGGTTCGACCATCACCTGGACGTCGAGCTCGAACCTGATCACCCCCACCGGTGAGGTGACCCGACCGGCGTTCGGGAAGGAAGACGTCCCGGTGACGTTGACCGCGACCATCACCGAAGGCGCGGCGTCGCAGACCAAGTCCTTCCCGGCGACCATCCGCTCCATGCCCCGCACGGAGGAGAAGGAGCGGTACTTCCTCGGATACTTCAAGGGAGAAGGTATCTCCGACGGCGAGCAGATCATGTTCGCCACCTCCAACGGCAACAACGCACTCGACTGGACCGGGCTCACCGGGGGCTGGCCCTCACTGGTCTCCCAGCTCGGCGACCAGGGTCTGCGCGACCCGCACATCAGCCGCTCCCCGGACGGTGACACCTTCTACATGATCGCCACCGACCTGAACTGGTACGACCAGGGCGGATACAACATCAACGACACCCAGTACATCGAGGTCTTCGAATCCAACGACCTCGTCAACTGGACCCCCCAGCGGCACGTCCAGGTCGCCCCGGACAACGCCGGCAACGCCTTCGCACCCGAGTCGCTGTGGGATGACGAGATCGGTGCGTACGCGGTCTTCTGGGCCCAGTCGATGTGGAACGACCCGGTGAACAGAACCGGCCAGGGCAACGCCCAGATGTGGTACAACACCACCCGCGATTTCCAGACCTTCTCCGAGCCCAAGGTGTGGCAGAACCCGGCCCCGCTGTCCCGGATCGACACCACGGCGATCAAGGTCGGCAACCAGTACTACCGCTTCACGAAGAACGAGACCGGGTCGAACACCTCGGACATCTTCTCGGAGAAGAACACCAATTTCCTCGACAGCAACATCAACAGCTGGACCCCGGTCGCTCCGGCACTGGGCAAGACCACGTGGGATCCCGGCCAGGGGTACGAGGGCCCGGTCGTCTTCAAGGCCAACCCGGGTGACACGGCCTGTCCCGGCCAGTTCTACCTCTGGGCCGACCGGTACTCCAACGGAGGCGGCTACCAGGCCGCCTGCAATGCCGACATCGAGGCGAAAACCTGGAGTGCGAAGGCGATCACGATGACCAACGCCGGTGTGCCGCGGCCTCGGCACGGCACCGTGCTGCCCGTGACCCTCCGCGAGTGGAACCACCTCCGTGGGATCCCGAACACGGATGTGGCCACCACCACTGCGGTCACCTTGTCGGCAACGACCCACCAGCCCGGGGGCGCTCCGATCACGGCGACCGCGACGGTCACCGCGGCGGACACGTTCGAAACCGGTGGGCGGGTGAAGTTCACCGCAGGCACCTGGACCAGCACCGTCCATCTGACGGCCGGCAAGGCCACGGTGAGTCTCCCGGTTGACCTGCCGGCCGGCCCGACCATGGTCACCGCCGAGTACCTGGGCTTCGACTACCTCGCCGGATCCCAGGCCGGCACGTCGCTGTCGGTGGTGAAGTCCTCCGCCACCACGTTGTCCGTTGCCTCCTCAGTCGTCTCGACCAAGCAGAATGTCGTTGTCACCGCGACCGTCGCCTCCGACACGGCCTTCACCGGCAAGGCGCAACTGTTCGACGGCACGGCCAAGGTCGACGAGAAGACCGTGTCCGGAGCAGCTGTGGGACAGGCCTTCTCGGCCACCGCAACGTTCAGTGTTCCGGCGATCGGACTGACCGTCGGTGACCACACATTCACCGTGAAGTTCGTCTCCGCCACCCCGGACACCGTGATCGGCTCGGTCTCGCCCGAGTCGACCGTCAACGTGTACTTCTGGGATGCAGCGCCCGGGGCTGCCTTCGCCACCGAGATCAACTGGCTCGCCGGGGCCGGCATCACCACCGGGAACACCGATGGTGGATTCGACCCGACCGGCCTGGTGGATCGGCAGGCGATGGCGGCGTTCCTCTTCCGCCTGCAGAACCCGGACGCCCCGAAGCCGACCTGTTCGGTGGCGCCTTTCCCCGACGTCCCGGTCAGCAACGAGTTCTGCGGTGAAATCGCCTGGCTCGCGACAACCGGTGTCACCACCGGATACGCCGACGGGAAGTTCAAGCCGGCGGCGACAGTGGACCGCCAAGCCATGGCGGCCTTCCTCTACCGCCTGAAGCACCCGGGCGCGGCCACGCCGGCATGCAGCACCGCACCGTTCGCCGATGTTCCGTCCGGGCAACAGTTCTGCGGTGAGATCGCCTGGCTCAAGACGCGGAACATCACGACCGGATACGCCGGGAACCTGTTCAAACCCGCGAACAAGATCGAACGACAGGCCATGGCGGCCTTCCTGTTCCGTCTGCAGCACCCGTCCGATAACTAAACCCTGAAGGAGCAGATCACGATCGGCGGGACACCTCGATGGTGTCCCGCCGATCGGCTGCGAGGCGGAAGCCGAGCCGCCCCACCTCCCCCAGGCCCCAAGCGGGCGACAGACCTGATCGCGTCGGCGGCGCTGCCCGTCCACTCACGGCCGAACATGTATTTCGTGCTGTGCTGCCTGCCGACAGCGTCAGCCCGGAGGCGTACAGCACGCCGGCGAGTTCGGACCTCATCCACTCGCCGATGCGCAATACGGCCCGGAGCGCGGCCGGCACCGCGTCCTCGGTGACCGGATCGCCGCTGCCATCGGGGATCTCCTCGCGTATGCCGTCACCCTGCCAGGTCGGACAGGACCGAGGTGCTCAGGCGGTTGCCTGCCAGGGTGATCTCCACGAGATCCTGGCGGTCGATCGTTGTGACCAGGACGTCGAGCCCGGTCCCCGGGCTCGACGTGGCCACCGCTCTGTCCACGTGGGGGTGCGGACCGACGACCATCAGTGCGGAGCCCTTCATCGTGCCGAACAACGACACTGTCACGCTCACGCCCGCGGGCAGGTTGTCCACGATGGAGAGGAGCAGAGCACCCAGCGCGGCGGCGGTGCGGTCGTCGGCAACGTCGACATCACCGCTGTGGACGCTGACTTCGACACGACGAAGGCGCGCGCGGTCCAGGACCCGGGCGAGCCAGTGACCGAGGTGCAGGAGTCCTGGATCCAGGAGCATCAGCTGACGAAGGAACTGTTCCTCCGCGGCACAGTCGTCCATGATGGCATGCTCTCGGGGATCCATGTGGCCGTCGGCGATTCCTTCGAGCAGTGCGATCGGCCGATGAAGCACCGTCTCGCGAAATCTCTGACGCGCCTTGTCGGCCGCCGCCGCCTTCGCCGACTCGACCTGTGATGCCACCGCCACTCGTTGCTCGCGCATGGCTTGCGCACTGATCGATGCAATCGACTTCTGGAATCCGCTCCACGCTCCCACCAGACCCAGTGCGGCCAGGCCACCGATCGGCAGGACCGCACTTGCCGTTGGCGAATCGAACCAGACGACGGTGGCAACGGCCAGCACCGTCAGGGAGTAGGCCGCGACGGCCGTGATCACGGAGGACCGCCGCTGGGTCGCGACCAGGACGATCAACGGCGCAGTCGGGCCGATCGCCTGCCACAGCACGACATCTGCCGTGCCGAAGTCGGTGGCGGCCGCAGAGAACACAAACGCGATCGCGCTGCCGAGGGTCAGGACCACACCGATGTGACGGGCTGCGCTGCCCTCCCAGGCACCTGCGCGCCAGGCGTATGCCACCGCAAGCGCCGCGACCAAGGTCATCAGGTAGTGCTCGGTGAACTCGCCGTACTGGTTGATCAGCGACAGCGACAACCCGACCCCGGTGAGACCCACCGCCCAGACGAACGATGCACGGATCCTGAGTCTGCGCATGACCTCGTCGAAGTCCACCCGTAGCACCTGCCACTCGACCGACCTGTCCGGCGGCGGGGTCAACCCCAACCGCAGGACCGCCGTTGTGCCGCTTCCCACGGTCGAGTCGATGTCGATCCTGGCACCTGCGGCGTGCACCCGGTCGATGACCGAACGGGCCAGCCCCCGACTCGATCGGAGATCCACCTCGAATCCCGCCCCGTTGTCGGCAACTGTGAAGCGAAGGTCATCGCCAACGGTCTCGATGCCGACCCGGATGGTCGAGGCACCAGCATGTTTGACGGCGTTCTGGACGAGTTCGTGCACCGCTCCGGCCAGCAGCTCGGCGGTCGAGGGCGGGAATTCGACCAGCAGATCCTGCACCTGCTCGTCGGTGAGGCCCGAGCGCTGCACGAGCGGCCCGAATCGTTCCAGGGAGGACTCGGCGCCCGCCGACGACGCATCGGTGTCGACACCTGACACCATGGAGCGCATCGTGGCAAGGTCCTGCCGACACCGGCTCCGGACGGCGGGAAGATCGTCTGTGGCTGCTCCGCCCCAGGCGATTGCGCCGAGCGTGTTGATCGCGGTGTCATGCATGACACGAGCATCCTCGACCGACCTCTCCACCGCGGTACGGACGAAGACCGCCTCTCGGATCTCGGCCTCGTTCCGACTGGTCTCCTCGTCGATGCGACCGGTGAAGTCCACCAGGAACTGGATGCCGTAGCGCACCGCCACGGTGATCGACAACGTAGTCACCAGAACGGCTCCGGGAAACTCCGTGCCCCAGCTGGGCTGCACGACCATGATCCCGACGGGCACGGCCGCCGAGGCGACCAGGGGCAGGATCAGTGCACGGATCCCCTTCATCGTGAAGACCGGGCAGGCGGCGGCGAGATTCGCATTCCAGCAAGCGGCGAGCGCCAGAGCGCTGTCGATGCTCGGGGCGGCGGACCAGTCGGCAACCGACATGGCCCAGACCAGGGCCAGGAGAAGCCCTGCAGGAAACAGACTCGCCCGTGCGAGCAAGGCACCTGTCCCGATCATCAGGTGTCCGGCAGCGAGCAGCATCATCGACTCTGTCGAAATCGTCGAGTTGAACACCGCCCACAGCATGGCGAACTGCCACAGGGTGATCGCGAACAGGAGTGTCCTGCGCATCGAGTTCCGCAGGCTCGCCGTCGCCCAGCCGTCGGCCAGACCGTTGGCGTAGACGTCGGTGACGACACGCCGCACCGACTGCAGGGACCTCATTTCCTCACACCTTCGCTGGAGCTGTTGACTGTCCGATACGCCAGCCCTGGGCAGACTAAGGCACGCGAGAACGCCGACACCCGGCAGGTCGCGAACCCTGTCCGGCAAGTCCTGCGGCCCGACCACCTCGACCCCCGTTCGGGGGTCAAATCAATCCTGAGGACATCCGCGATCACCGGGGACGAGGTGGACGATCGACCCGACAGAGAATCGGTTGTTTTCCGATTTCGACTGCCGGATTCTCCGGGTGTTCTCAGACGAATCGCCATCAAATCCCCTGGTCGGCCACCTTCACTTAGTCGGTGTTGATATGCCGGACGGAACCCGAAAGGGAACGACCACCCGCCGGCGGTCACGCGATGACTGAGCCGCCGTCTGCGCACAGTGCATCGGCCACCACAGGTCGAGTGGGCGCTGAAGCGAAAACGCACAATGAGTCTATTGACTCTAATGGCCTAATTAGGGACCATCGCGATCTCGGGGGGTCACGAAGGGCTCTCCCCTTCGTCACGAGGAGTGTCGTGGAGCATCCGGTCAAGAGGCGTCATCGAGTCACCCGGCCCCCACGGGGTTTCCAGTCCGTCCTGGCATTCCTCGGAACGATCCTGGTGGTTGCCGCGGTCAACACCGCGGCCGCGCCCGCCTCGTCCGCCGACCTGAATGTGGGAGACACCGTCCACGTCGGTTCCAAGCAGGGCTACGGCGGCACCGGCCTTTACCCGCTTTACGAAGCTCCGCCGGCGACCGGTACACCGGACTACTGGTCCTATTGCATCGAGCACGACGTCTCGGCCCGCGTCAACACCACCGGCGTTCTCGGAGAATTCAATTCCTATCTTGGTTCCAACTACTTCACCTCGACCGCTGTGCAGGGCAAGGTTCTGTGGGTGCTGGCGCACAGCTATCCGGCGCTGAGCCTGGCGGACTTCGGCACGGCCATCGGTGTGCCGAACATCGCGCGCAACGACGCGATCGAGGCCACCCAGTACGCCATCTGGCGCTACACCGACCTGAACTACGACGCGAACTGGAACTTCGAGACGCCTGATTCAGGGACCGCGTACTGGTACCTGGTGAACGGCGCGAATGCGAGCACCGGCCTGACGCCGGCCGACCTCGTCGTCACGGCGACCATCACCCCGCCCGCGGCCGCCGCCCCGGATTCGCTGGTCGGACCGTTCATCGTGCACACCAACCAGCCGACCGCGTCGGTTTCGGCCACCGGCGGGTTCGCCGTTACTGACGCGACTGGCATCCCGATCGACACCTCGACCGTGGTCGACGGACAGCAGGTCTACCTCGACCTCCGGGGCACGAGCACTGCCGGATCTGCCACTGTGACGGTCTCGGCTTCCGGTTCCTCGGCAACGGGCAAGGTCATTTCGGTTCCGGCCACCGACGGGGGCACCCCGACTGCCGGTTCGCACGCCCAGTCGATCATCCTCGTCACCCCGGACACCACCACGACCGACGACGACGCGACCGTGACCTGGACTGCTGTCGCCGCGCCCCAGATCGCCACCACTTTGGTCGACGACCTCGACGGCGACAAGAACATCGTCCAGGCC
>QXCQ01000108.1 GCA_003576535.1 Nakamurella silvestris
GTCAAAATTTAAATAAAAATTTTAAAATATGATTAATAAAAATACAACTGAGCACTAAAATCAAAAATAATTAAAAAAGGGGGTTGTGTTAGGTTAGGAATGCTGTAGAATGCACATCCATCGGCGGTGATGAAGATTAAAACTTCTGATAAAACAATAACTTGGTTGAATTGATTAAGTTGGGTTTTAGAAAGGAAGTTTAAAAAATAATTTGAAATCCCAGTTGACTTTCTAGAGATAGAGAGTAATATAGCCGACCTAGCTTGATGCTGACGAAGCATGAAGAAGATCATTAAGAGAATATGAAGAACAACTTGTGTGGATTTTTACTGATTGATTGATCGAAATATTATCATTGATTGATTGGTTTAAATTACTCGAAGTTTATTTGAGAGAATTTGTCAGTACATTGATGAGCCAGAATTGTGACCTTAAGTCACTAATGATTTTAACTGAAGAGTTTGATCATGGCTCAGATTGAACGCTGGCGGCAGGCTTAACACATGCAAGTCGAGCGGGGGAGGTTGCTTCGGTAACTGACCTAGCGGCGGACGGGTGAGTAATACTTAGGAATCTGCCTATTAATGGGGGACAACATCTCGAAAGGGATGCTAATACCGCATACGCCCTACGGGGGAAAGCAGGGGATCACTTGTGACCTTGCGTTAATAGATGAGCCTAAGTCGGATTAGCTAGTTGGTGGGGTAAAGGCCTACCAAGGCGACGATCTGTAGCGGGTCTGAGAGGATGATCCGCCACACTGGGACTGAGACACGGCCCAGACTCCTACGGGAGGCAGCAGTGGGGAATATTGGACAATGGGGGGAACCCTGATCCAGCCATGCCGCGTGTGTGAAGAAGGCCTTATGGTTGTAAAGCACTTTAAGCGAGGAGGAGGCTCTTTTGGTTAATACCCAAGATGAGTGGACGTTACTCGCAGAATAAGCACCGGCTAACTCTGTGCCAGCAGCCGCGGTAATACAGAGGGTGCGAGCGTTAATCGGATTTACTGGGCGTAAAGCGTGCGTAGGCGGCTTTTTAAGTCGGATGTGAAATCCCCGAGCTTAACTTGGGAATTGCATTCGATACTGGGAAGCTAGAGTATGGGAGAGGATGGTAGAATTCCAGGTGTAGCGGTGAAATGCGTAGAGATCTGGAGGAATACCGATGGCGAAGGCAGCCATCTGGCCTAATACTGACGCTGAGGTACGAAAGCATGGGGAGCAAACAGGATTAGATACCCTGGTAGTCCATGCCGTAAACGATGTCTACTAGCCGTTGGGGTCTTTGAGACTTTAGTGGCGCAGCTAACGCGATAAGTAGACCGCCTGGGGAGTACGGTCGCAAGACTAAAACTCAAATGAATTGACGGGGGCCCGCACAAGCGGTGGAGCATGTGGTTTAATTCGATGCAACGCGAAGAACCTTACCTGGTCTTGACATAGTAAGAACTTTCCAGAGATGGATTGGTGCCTTCGGGAACTTACATACAGGTGCTGCATGGCTGTCGTCAGCTCGTGTCGTGAGA
>QXCQ01000053.1:0-139 GCA_003576535.1 Nakamurella silvestris
ACCGCATCACCGCCGTGTCCGCACGCGCCTCCACCGTCAACCGCCACCGCGGCCCGGACCCGATCACCCCGATCAACGGCACCCCGGCCGGCGACACCTCGGTGAACACCGAGGACATCATGACCCTGCAGTTCGAGAC
>QXCQ01000053.1:286-13452 GCA_003576535.1 Nakamurella silvestris
TGGCCTGCCCACCTTCACCGACGGACTCCGCGCCACCCACATCGCCGACGCGGTACTGACATCCGCGAAGACCAAACAATGGATCGAGGTCGCCCCATGACCAGGGCCAGATCGGGGAGCCGGGTGCCACGGTGTCCGTCGGGCTCTGCGCGGGTGTGAACCGAGGGTCATGTCCTCCACAGGGGTCGACCGGGGCCGGGCCGGACTGACGGTCGCCGGATCGACTTCCGGAGGCCCTGGCGGCGATCTGACGGGCCCCGTGCACGTCGCGGCGCCGAGGCCGCCGGGGAGTGATCGAGCTGAAGCGAACGACCGGAACCCGGGCGGCAGGTCGGCCGGGGGTCGGGTGAAGATTTCCGTGTACGTGCCCGAGAGAAGGGAACAGCGGTGAGCGGTCCCGGAGGTCGTCCCGTCGCAGGGGCGACACCAGGCCGAGCGCTCGCCGGTGCGCCCAGGCACCACACGGGTAGAACGGGAGGTCGGTGCCGGCCGCCCTCCTGCCCCGGCTCCGGTGCGGGTCAGCCCGCTCCGGAGCCGGTGGTCCACCACCTGCCCTGACCGGGTGGACACCAGGCGTCGATTACGGTGGCCACGGTGAGGACATACCGGATCCTGGGTGCATCGGTCGCAGGTCTGCTGCTGACGGTGGCCGCCGCTGCGGCGGCATCGGCCGCGGTGCCGCCTGTCCGCGATGCGCTGCCCACCTCCCACCGTGCGTCCGCAGGCGCTCCGACCGCCCTGGGTGCCGAAGAGGCACCCGGTCAGATGATCACGGTGTCCGCAGGTTCCCCCGGTGACACCACGGCCACCCTGACGGCCTGGGAGAAATCCGCCTCCGGTCACTGGTCGGTGGTCGTCGGCCCGGTCGACGCCTGGCTCGGCAGTGACGGCATCGGCCGGGCGAGCGAGGACAGCTCGCACACCCCCGAGGGGACCTGGACGCTGACGCAGGCCTTCGGGCGGGCGCCGGACCCGGGCACCAGGCTGCCGTACCTGAAGGTGGACGAGCAGGACTGGTGGGACAGCGCCGTCGACTCCCCGGACTACAACACCCACGTCCGCAGCAGCACGAATCCCGGTGGGGCCAGCGAGAACCTGTTCGATGCCGGAGCCGTCTACGACCACGCGGTGGTGATCGACTACAACACGGCCCAGGTGCCCGGGGCGGGGTCGGCCTTCTTCCTCCACGTCAGCGGCGGGGAACCGACCGCCGGCTGTGTGTCCATCCCGGAACCCGCCCTGGTCTCGGTGCTGCGCTGGCTCGACCCCGCCGCGCACCCGGTGATCCGGATCGGCATCGACGTGCCGGCCCCGGCCGACGGGGTGGAACGGGCGGCCCAGGAGAAAGCTGAGCGCGAGAAGGCTGCGCGGGAGGAAGCTGAGCGGGAGGCCGAGCAGGCTGAGAAGGACCGGGTCGCACAGGTGATCGCGAAGGTTGTCGCCGTGGACACCAGAACCCTCACCGCGCTGCAGGTCTGGTCGCAGGCGGTACCCGTCGTGGCCTGGCTGGCCCACTGATCCTGTTCCCGCGCAGCGTGTCCGGATCGGCGCACCCTGCAGCGTGCGCCGATCCCGAAACGGTGCGCGGGAACAGATGTGAGTCAGGCGTCGCGCAGGGCTCCGGCGGCCGGGGACATGGCCCGGATGACGGGAACCGGGTAGTCGGCCGCGGCGAAGGCCTCGACCACTGCTGCGGCGATCGTGTCGAAGTCCTCCTGGCGGACCAGGGCGATGATGGACCCGCCGAAGCCGCCGCCCGTCATCCGTGCGCCGATGGCCCCGGTGGCCTGTGCCACCTCGACGGCGAGATCGATCTCCACACTGGTGATCTCGAAGTCGTCCCGCATGGAGACATGGGAGGCGTCGAGGTGGGCGCCGATTCCCACCATGTCGCCGGCCGCCAGCAGCTCGACAGTCGCGGCCACTCGCGCGTTCTCGGTCACGATGTGACGGGTGCGTCGGATCAGGACGTCATCGGCCAGTACGGCGATCGCCGCATCGAGGCCGTCGATGTCGATGTGGCGCAGGGAGGGCACCCCGAGCTTCGCCGCCGCTTCCTCGCAGGAGCGCCGACGTTTGGCGTACTCCCCGTCCGCGAGCTGGTGGTGCACCCGGGTGTCCACCACCATCACGGCCAACCCGACCGATTCCGGGTCGAACGGGACCTGCGTGACGGTGGTCGCCTGCACGTCGAAGAACAGGGCGTTGCCGGCCGTGCAGGCACTTGAGGCCATCTGGTCCATCAAACCGCAGGGCACACCGACGAAGTCGTTCTCCGTGCGTTGGGCGATCCGGGCGATCCGGTCCTTGCTCAGACCGAGACCGAACAGGTCCGAGGCCGCCAGGGTGGTGACGCATTCCAGGGCGGCGGAGGACGACAGCCCGGCACCGACCGGAACGGTGGAGTCCAGTGCGATGTCGAGCCCGCCGACCTGATGGCCGTCCTGGCGCAGGGTCCAGAGGACCCCGAGGAGATAGCCCGACCACTGTTGGGCTGCAGGCGATCCCGGTACCAGGTCGGCCAGGTCGAACTCCATCACCGGAAGCCCGCCGTCGGGGTCGCGGCGTTGGGCGGAGACCACTCGGACCGTGTCGTCCGTGCGCACGGAGGCCGCCAGGTGGGCCCGGGAATCGATGGCGAAAGGCAGCACCAGGCCGTCGTTGTAGTCGGTGTGTTCGCCGATCAGGTTCACCCGGCCCGGCGCGGACCACAGACCGGTGGGCTCGGCCCCGAAGGTGCTGCGGAAGAGGTCCGCCGCGGTGGAGGTCGTGGTGCTCATTCGCCGGTTCCGGCAAGGTCGGGGTGGGAGAACGCCCAGGCGTCGGCGACCATGGTGGTCAGATCGTGTTCGGGCAGCCACCCGAGGCGCTGCTGGGCCCGCGCGGCGGAGGCCACCAGGCGGGCGGGGTCGCCCATCCGGCGCGGTCCGACCGTGTGGGGCATCGGCAGACCGGTGACCTTCTCGACGGTCTTCATGACCTCCAGGACGCTGAACCCGTTGCCGTTGCCCAGGTTGCAGATCAGGTGTTCCCCGGGCTCGGCGGCGGTGAGGGCCAGGACGTGGGCCCGGGCGAGATCGGCGACGTGGACGTAGTCCCGCAGCGGGGTGCCGTCGGGGGTCGACCAGTCGTCACCGTAGATCGTGAGTTTGTCCCGCTTGCCGGCGACCGCGTCGAGGGCGATCGGGATCAGGTGGGTCTCGGTGGTGTGTCGTTCACCGACACCGTAGGCCGCCCCGGCCACGTTGAAGTACCGCAGGGACACGGCGGCGAGATCCGTTGCGGTGCACTCGTTCGTGATCATCATGTCGACGGCGAGCTTGGTGGCGCCGTAGGCATTGGTCGGCCTGGTGGGGAAGTCCTCGGTGATCGGCACCTGGTCCGGCTCCCCGTAGACCGCCGCGGTCGAGGAGAACACCAGACGTGGGATGTGGTGCTCGGTGATCGCATCGAGCAGGGCGCGGCTGCCGATGACGTTGGTGCGCCAGTACAGGCTCGGGTTGACGACCGACTCTCCGACGAGGGACTTCGCCGCGAAGTGCAGTACCGCGTCGAACCCGCCTTCGGCGAGAACCTTGGTGGCTTCGGCGATATCGCCCGTGACGAGCCGGGCCTCGGCCGGAACGGTGTCGGCGTGGCCGGTCGACAGGTCGTCAAGGACGGTGACCTGATGGCCTTCGGCCAGCAGCAGCCGGGTGACGACGGAACCGATGTATCCGGCACCGCCGACGACAAGTGTCTTCACAGTGGGTGTTTCCTCGAACTAGTGGGGCGTACGCAGGCGGTGCCGACGGCGCCCTTTCGGCACCTGCCCTGGATGCAGCGCGGGGAGGTGGGGGAAAGGCATCGACGGACGGGTCAGAACCGGGCGTCGCGCAAGCGCTTCGCGGCATTCTCGGGGGTGATGTCGTTGATGAAGCTGCCCATCCCGGACTCGCTGCCGGCCAGGTACTTCAGCTTCCCGACATCACGACGGATGGACAGGACCTGCAGGTGGCACCAGAAGTCCTCGCGTCCTTCGGACACCGGGGCCTGGTGCCAGCCGGAGATGGCCGGGAACGTGTCGTCGAAGACATGTCCCATCCGCTGCAGGACCTCCAGGTAGATGTCCGCGAGGGATTCCCGCTCGGCATCGGTGGTCGCGGGCAGATCCGGGACCTGACGGCGGGGGTAGACGTGGACCTCCAGAGGCCAGCGTGCAGCGAAGGGAACGAAGGCCACCCAGTGCTCGTTCTCGGTGACAATTCTGCTGCCGTCGGCGATCTCACCTGCGAGCAGGTCCCCGAAGAGGTTGCCGCCGGTGTCCTGGCGATACTTCGCCACCTGGCGCAGCATGGCACCGGTCTTGGCCGTCACGAACGGGTAGCCGTAGATCTGGCCGTGCGGATGGGCCAGGGTGACGCCGATCTCGGCACCCTGGTTGGTGAAACAGAAGACCTGTTCGACGCCGGGCACCTGGGACAGGGCTTCGGTCCGGTCCACCCACGCCTCGATGACCGTGCGGACCCGTCGGGGGTTGAGATCGCCGAAGTCGGCGTTGTGGTCGGAGGTGAAGCAGACGACCTCGCACCGACCGCGACCCGGGATCTCGTGGAAGAGAACGGATTCGGCCAGCTCGGCGGGAACCTCGGCATTGCCGCCGAAGGAGGGGAAGCGGTTCTCGAAGACGACCACATCGTAGTCGGGGGAGGGGATCTCGGTCTGATTCTGCGGGGTCGACGGGCACAGCGGGCACTCGCTGGCCGGCGGGAGATGGGTGCGGGTCTGTCGGTGCCCGGCGATCCCGACCCATTCGCCGAGCAGGCTGTCGAACCGGGCGACCGGGGTCGGTTCGACCTCGGGCAGGTCCCGCGGGTCCTCCCAGATGCGGACGGGGTCGACGGAATCGTCGAAGTAGATGATCTCGCGGCCGTCGGCCATCCGGGCGGAGGTCTTCCGAATGGTCGGTGCGGGGGCGGTGGTGGCACCGGCGGGGCCGGTGGGGGTGGCATTCACGGGATCAGACAGGTCCAGATTCTTGTCGGTACTGGTGTGCGATGGGTCGGGGTGGATGGTCACTGGATGTCGGCTTCGTCATCGTGTTGGCTTTCGACACAGATCACCTCGCCCACACGCTCGGCCAGGATCGCCGCGGCGCGGGGTTCGAGATGGTCGTCGGTGACCAGGGTGGTGACCGATTCCAGCGGTGCGATCTGGGAGAGGCCGACCACACCCCATTTGGTGTTGTCGGCGATGACGACAAGCCGGCGGGCGGAGTCGACGAAAGCACGGTTCGTCTCCGCCTCGAGGAGGTTGGGGGTGGTCAGTCCGGCGCGTTCGTCGATCCCGTGCACACCCATGATCACCATGTCGACGTTGAGCGACCGGATGGCCTGGACCGCGACCGGCCCGACCAGTCCGTCGGAGGGTGTGCGGATGCCGCCGGTGAGGACCAGGGTCAGGTCGTCGCGACCGCCTGCGTGCATCACCTCGGCGACCTTGAGGGAGTTGGTGACGATGGTCAGGTTGGCGATCTCGGCCAGGTGGGTGGCCAGTGTCCAGGTGGTGGTGCCGGCGGTCAGGGCCACGGCCATCCCCGGGTGGACCAGTTCGGCGGCGCGGACGGCGATCGCCTGTTTCTCGGCGGTCTCCCGGGCGATCTTCTCCTCGAAGTCCAGTTCGAGGGCGGAAGCGGTGTCGATGGCGGTGGCACCGCCGTGCACCTTGGCGATCAGGCCCTTCTTGGCCATGACCTCCAGGTCCCGGCGGATCGTCATGTCGGAGACCTGAAGGAGCTGGGTCAGGCTGGAGACGCGCACACCGCCGGTCCGTCGAACCTCGTCGAGAATGCGCGATTGACGCATGGCGGCAAGCATGTTTCTCCACCCCGTGGTCTCAGGCTGTTGGCCAGGCCGACAGCTGTCGGCAGATGGTCGGCGGCCGGTCGACCGCTGACCCGTCAATTGTGCGATGCCCGGCCGAAGAAGTCAACACTTTTCAACTTTGTTCGCGTTGAAATGTGTGCTTTCGTGGTGAATTACCGGCGAGTAGATCAATAGCCCCAGTTCAGGGTACTGCGGGATCTACATCCAGATACCGCGACTGCACCCCCACACCCCAAGCATGCGGGGTGTGGGGGTGCAGTCGCGGTTAAGAAGTGGGCCTCAGGAGGCATCCGACCCGGGTGCCGCATCGATCTTGATGTCCTTCGGCCCGGTTCCCCCGGCCGAGGTGCCCCGGTCCGAACCGCCCTTGTCCAGGGCGCCGCCGAGCCGGCCGAGCAGGCCCTTGATGTCCACACCCGTCAGATCCGAGGACAACTCGAGCCCCTGGGCGACATTGGAGGTGACGGACCTGGTCAGGGAGTTCGCCCCGTCCGCCGAGATCACCGTCATCTTGTCGATGGCGCTCAACGGGGCGCTCGCGGCGGAGACGATGTCCGGCAGCACCCGGACCAACAGGTCGAGGACCGCCTGCTCGCCGTAGGTGGCGAACGCCTGGGAGCGCGCTTCCATGGCCTCGGCCTCGGCCCGGCCCTTCGCGAGGATGGCCGCCGCCTCGGCGGCACCTTCGCGCTCGACGGCCGTGGCGATCGCGGTACGCCGCAGCTGCTCGGCCTCACCCTGCTTGGCACCCTCGATGGCCTGGGCCTCGGCGAGTGCGGACCGACGGGCCTTCTCGCCCTCGCCGGAGAGTTTGGCCTGTTCGGCCCCGGCCTGGGCGGCGGCGATGGTGGTCTGCCGGTCGGCCTCCGCCTTGAAGATGGCGGCGTTCTTGTTGGCCTCGGCCTGCTGCTCGATCCGGTACCGTTCGGCGTCGGCCGGGCGGCGGACCTCCGTGTCCAGCTGGCTCTCCCGCAGACCGGCGGTGCGCTGGGCCACCTTCTCCTGCTGTTCCAGGACCCGCTGGTCCTGGGAAGCCTGGGCGAGTGGGCCTGCTGCGGCCGCCTGGGCCTTGGCCGCGTCGATCTCGGCATTGATCTCGGCCTGCTTGAGCGAGAGCTGACGGTTGGAGACCGCGATGGCCTCCTCCGACAGGAGTCGCTCCTGTTCGGCGGCCTGCCGGGCACGTGCCTCGGCGATCGCCGCCTCCTTGACCACCCGTGCGGCCTCCGGCCGGCCCAGGTCCGCCAGATAGGAACCCTCGGCCTGGATGTCCTGGAGCTGGAAGGTGTCGAGCACCAGGCCCTGGCCGGTGAGGGAGGCCTCGGCCTCCTCGGCGACGGCAGAGGCGAAAGCGGCACGGTCGCGGATGATCTCCTCGATGGTCAGCCGGCCGACGATGGAACGCAGGGCACCGGCCAGCACCTCGGAGGTGAAGACGTCGATGCCCTGCTGCTGGTTCATGAACCGCTGGGCAGCGGCCCTGATCGAGTCCTGGCTGCCACCGACCTTCACGATGGCCACACCCTCGAGGTCGCACTTGACCCCCTGCTTGGAGACGGCGCCGCGGATCCCCACCGGGATCCGCCGGCTCGACAGGTCGATCACGTGCAGCTTCTGCACCACCGGCAGGACGAACACGCTCGCCCCCATGACGACCTTCTGGCCGGACATGTCGGTGGAGACCGAGCCGGTGGCGCTCGTGACGGACCGGCCCTTGGCACCGGTCACCAGGAAGGCCTGGTTCGGGCCGGCGACCTTGATCCGGGACAGGATGAAGATGATCAGAACCACGACGAGTACGACAACGCCTGCGATGGCGATCAGAATGGGGGACATAGGTTCCTCCGTTTTCTCGGTTCGCCCGGGAACTGTTTCCCCGCGCTAGATGTCGGTGCTGGGGTCGGCGGTGGAGACGACCTCCACGGATGTTGCCGTCGGTGTGCCGATCACATAGATCGGAGTTCCTGCCACCAACGGGATCTCACTGCGCGCATTGAATTTCATGGACTGCCCGTGCACGTGGATGCGGACCTCGCCGTAGCCCGTTGCCGGGATCGAGGTCACCACCGTGCCGAGGGTTCCGAGAAGGTCGGAGCCCTCCGGGGTCTTGTCGGTGTTCATCCGCATCAGTCCGCGGGCGAAACGGACCGTCGCCCAGGACAGCGGGAGGGCGAGCACCAGCCCCGCCGCCAGGGAGATCAGAACGGTGGGTGCGGTATCCAGTCGACCGTTGACGGCCGAGGCCGCGATGGCCCCGCCGAAGCCGCCGCCGCTGATGAAGGCGCAGATCGCCGGGAGCGAGAACGGGCCGTCGGCATCGAAGTTGAGGAAGTGCAGGAAGTCCCCCACGACGATCGAGATCAGCACGATGGCCAGTCCGACTCCGCCGACTATCAGGAATGTCATGGTGATCGGATCCATCGGCCCTCCTTACGGGGTCGTGACTTCATCCTATCGTGTGGCCCTCCGGCGCGGGCATCCGGGGTGGCCGCCCTGTCCGGCGATCCGAAGCCGATGGCCGACCTCCTCCGGTGGTACCCGGATAGGTGCGAGTGGATGTATCACCGAACAACAGCACCCACTCGTTCGTGGGGTTCATTCACAAAAGTGTCCACGTTCGGTAAGTGCTGCTTAGGAAAATGAAATACCAACGGCTGAACGAATGAATCTATTGCCTTTCAAACTTGCTCTGCGTAGTCTCGCCGCAGGTGACAGGGTGTGTTCCGCGTGAGGTCACTGCGGGCACGGGGGCGGACCCACGCACCTTGACGACGTACCTCCGCGACGCAGATCCACGACTCGAATTCGTACGCACCCCCACGTATCACGCACGTCCGGCGACGCTGCACCGACGCTCGTCGACGGACCGACAGGACGGAACACCCGATGCATCAGTTCTCGAGCGACCCCCCGGCGATGTCGAGGGCGGTCGGCCCGGTCGGCCGTGGAGCACATCGCAGGCCCCGCACCACTTCCCGTGCGGGGGTGGCGCTGCTGGCCGCGAGTCTTGTTCTCTCCGTCGCCCTGGTGCCTGCCGTCGCGAGTGCGGCGCCTGCGCCCGTCGCGGCCTCGGCGGCGAGCGCCCCGGAGACCCTTCCGGGATGTACGGCCACCCCCACCCGGGTAAGGGTGGAACCGGGGGCGGCCGCGGGGATCAACTTCTCCGAGACCCGCGCCGAGGGGCACTACGCCTTCACGGTCGGTGGCCTGAAGATCTGGACCGATTCCGCGTCGAGCCAGGCCAAGGTCGCCGGGTACATCCCCACCGATTTCGCCCTGGCCGATGCCGGTGTGCCGTCCTTTTCCTACACCGCGACCGCGGGCATCCCCACCTCCTTGCAGCTGGTACTGGACCCGGACGGGAACACCGGCAGTGCACCGCTGGGATTTCTGGCCTATGAACCGGCCGTCTATGGCGACAACTACTGGTCCAACACCGATTTCGCTGTCGGAGGCGGTATGGGGTACACCTCCTACGCGCCGCTGGACGTCTACCTGGCACAGCACCCGAGCGCCCGGGTGAAGGCAGTCGGGTTCTCCCTCGGATCGGGTGTGCACGGCTCCGGTGTGCTGCAGAGCCTGACGGCCGGGTGCAAGGTCTACGACTTCGCCTTCACCCCGATCGCGTCCTGCACCGGTAGTGCCGCGGTGGCGGTCCGACCGGAGAACACCGCCGGATTCAGTTTCGCCGAGACCAGGGCCACCGGCCATTACCAGTTCACCCCTGCGGGTCTGAAGATCTACACCGAGTCGAACGGGACCACCGACAAGGTCGCCGCGTACAAGTCGGTCGACATCCCGTTCTCCGCCCTGGGGACGCCGAGCCTGGACTATCTCCGTTCGACCGGCGTTGCCGGGGCCTCCCTGCAGTTGGGTGTGGACAAGGACGGGAACGGGACCTGGGACGGCTACCTGGTCTCCGAACCCGAGTACGAAGCAGGAAAGTACTGGTCCTCCAAGGACTTCGGCATCGCCGGAGGTATGGGCTACGCCTCCTACGGCACCCTGAACGAGTACTGGGCCGCCAACCCCCATGCCCGGGTGATCGAGATCGGCTTCTCCCTCGGCTCCGGGATCCTCGGCTCCGGTGTGGTGCAGAGCATCACCGCCGGCTGCACCACCTACACCTTCGGCTATACCCCGATCGCCTCCTGCGTCACCACGACCCCGGTAGCGGTGACCCCGGCGAACCTGGCCGGCTTCAGCTTCGCCCAGACCCGCGCGGCCGGTCACTACAGCTTCACCGCAACAGGTCTGGCCATTTACACCGATGACAGCTCCTCGCTGGCGAAGGTGGCCGGGTACGTGCCGGTCAACTACTCCCTCGGCGCGATCGGGGTCCCGTCCTTCAACTACACGGTCGGCAGCGGTACCGCCGGCGCCTCCTTGCAGATCGGTCTCGACCGGGACGGCAACGGAACCCGTGACGCCTACCTGGTCTACGAGCCCTCGGCCTACGGGGTCGGCAACTACTGGGCCACCGCCTACGTCGGCATCCCGGCGGGCGGCGGCTACGACTCCTTCGGCACCCTGGACGACTTCCGGGTGGCGAACCCGGCGGCGAAGGTCACCGAGATCGGTTTCTCCCTCGGATCCGGGGTCCACGCCTCCGGCACCCTGGCGAGCCTGACGGTGGGCTGCCGGACCTACACCTTCGGCAAGGACACCACCACCATCACGCTGACCGGCGGCAACTACCCGGTCGGATCGACGATCACCCCGTCGGCCCAGGTGAACAGCCCCACGGCGACCAACCGGTCCGGTGCCCTGACCCTGAAGGACGCCGGTGGTGCCGTCATCGGCACCGGTGCCGCCTCGGCAGGCGGAGCCGGGGTCATCACCGTGGGGTCGGAACTGAAGGCCGGGGACCACCGGGTGACGGCGGTGTACGCCGGCAGCGCCGGGAACCTGCCCTCGACCTCCGCCGAGGCAACCTTGCGGATGTACTTCACCGACTACGCTCCCGGCAGCCAGTTCTTCGACGAGGTCCAGTGGGTCGCGACGAAGAAGATCTCCACCGGCAACAGCGCCACCGGGCTGAAGTTCGGTGCCACCTCGACGATCGAACGTCAGGCCCTGGCAGCCTGGTTCTACCGGCTGAAGCACAACGGGACGGTCGCCCCGGCCTGCACGGTCAAACCCTTCACCGACGTCACCACCGGCAACCCGTTCTGCGGGGAGATCGCCTGGCTGAAGGCTCAGGGGATCACCAACGGGTTCACCGACGGGTCGTTCCACCCCTCGGACGACATCTCCCGCGCCGCCCTGGCTGCCTGGTTCTACCGTCTGGGCACCGGGAACACCACAGCGGCCGCCTGCACAGCCAAGCCGTTCACCGACGTCGCACTGAGCGCGGCGGCCTTCTGCCCGGAGATCAGCTGGCTCAAGTCCACCCTGATCACCACCGGCTTCACCGACGGAACCTTCCACCCCGGTGATCCCATCCGCCGTGACGCCGTCGCCGCCTGGCTCAACCGGCTGGACCGGCTGCCGTCCTGATCGACGGTGAACAGGTCGGCGGGGTGTCCGAAACCACACGGGCACCTCGCCGACCTGGCGTTTCTGCACCGGGCATGAGTCGGAGACAGGGGGTCGTTGGCATGACCGTCGGCACCGGTGCCACCATGGAGGGCGTGCCCGAGCTCGAAGTACCCACCCACGACGATGTTCCCGCGGGCGATGCGCCCCTGGCTCGGGTGACGGCGGCGGATATCGACGCCGCAGCGGCCCGGCTGGCCGGGGTGGTCGTGACCACCCCGCTCGAACTGTCGGAGCGGCTGTCGGCCCTCACCGGGGCGAAGGTCTACCTCAAGCGGGAGGACCAGCAGGTCGTCCGTTCGTTCAAGCTCCGCGGGGCCTACAACGCCATCTCCCAGCTCAGCGAGACCGAGGCGGCCGCCGGGGTGGTCTGTGCCAGCGCGGGCAACCACGCCCAGGGCGTGGCCTTCGCCTGCCGGACGCTGGGGATCCACGGCCGTATCTACCTGCCCCGCACCACCCCGCGTCAGAAGCGTGATCGGATCCGGTTCCACGGCGCCGAGTTCGTGGAGCTGGTGCTGGTCGGCGAGACCTACGACGATGCGGCCGCTGCCGCCGCTGCCGACGTCGAGCGCACCGGGGCGACGATGATCGCCCCCTTCAACAACCTGCGGGTGATCGCCGGGGGTGGCACCGTCGCTCGGGAGATCGTCAACCAGCTGGGCCACGTGCCTGACGCGGTGGTGATGCCGGTCGGCGGCGGCGGGTTGATCGCCGGCATGGCGAGCTTCCTGCACGAACGGTTCCCCCACGTCGCCCTGTACGGGGTGGAACCGGCCGGGGCCCCGTCGATGCAGGCAGCGCTGAACGCCGGAGCCCCGGTGAAGCTCGGCCACATCGACCCCTTCGTCGACGGAGCCTCGGTGGCCCGGGTCGGCGACTTCAACCACGCGCTGATGAGCCGCATCCCGGTGCAGATGCTGACGGTCTCCGAAGGCCGGATCTGCACCGACATGCTGGCCCTGTACCAGAACGAGGGCATCATCGCCGAGCCTGCCGGTGCCATGACCGTGGCGGCGGTCTCCTCCGCCCTCGGCGAGGAGTCGGTGCCGATCGCTCCGGGGAGCACGGTCGTCTGCGTCATCTCCGGCGGCAACAACGACGTCTCGCGCTACGGGGAGATCCTGGAACGCTCGCTGGTCCACCAGGGGCTCAAGCACTACTTCCTGGTGAACTTCCCGCAGGAGCCGGGTGCGCTCCGCCGGTTCCTCGACGAGGTCCTCGGGCCGGACGACGACATCTCGCTGTTCGAGTACGTCAAGCGCAACAACCGGGAGACCGGGCCGGCGCTGGTGGGGATCGAGCTGGGGTCCGCTGACACCCTGCCGGACCTGCTGGCCAGGATGGATCAGGCGTCATTGGAGATCGAGCAGATCGATCCGCACTCGCCGACCTTCCGTTTCCTCACCTGAGCCTGGTTCATCCCCTCCTCCGCGAGTGGACTGCCACACCCCTGGTTAGGGGGTGTCACCGTCCACTCGCGCACCTTTCCTGTTCCGCGAGTGGACTGCCACACCCCTGAATGTGGGGTGTCACGGTCCGCTCGCGTAGCTGCCCTGTTCCGCGAGTGGGCTGCCACACCCCTGGTGTGGGGTGTCATGGTCCGCTGGCGCACCTTTCCTGTTCCGCGAGTGGGCTGCCACACCCCTGAATCTGGGGTGTCACGGTCCACTCGCGGGGTGGGGCTGGGGCGGGGGTACCTGGGTGCGCTGGTTGACCTTCTCCGCGAGTGGACTGCCACACCCCTGAATCTGGGGTGTCACG
>QXCQ01000171.1 GCA_003576535.1 Nakamurella silvestris
AGGCGCCACTATTGGCGACTTATTCGCTACTGCCGATCATTGAGACCTTTACTAAGCCAGCTGGCGTAGAGATTGTCAAAACTGATATCTCTGTAGCTGCACGTGTCCTCGCTGAATTCGCGGACTATTTAAGCGATGAACAGAAGGTATCTGACAACCTTGCACAGTTAGGTCGTCTTACTCAAGATCCAGACACTAATATTATCAAACTCCCGAACATCAGTGCTTCTGTTGCTCAGTTAACAGCTTGCATTAAGGAACTTCAGTCTAAGGGTTATGCAATCCCTGATTATCCTGAAAATCCGACTACTGAAGAAGAAAAAGTAATCAAGACCCGTTATAGCAAATGTCTTGGTTCAGCAGTAAACCCAGTATTGCGTGAAGGTAACTCTGACCGCCGTGCGCCTGCTGCTGTTAAAAACTATGCGAAAAAACACCCCCACTCTATGGGTGAGTGGAAACAGTGGTCGCAAACTCATGTTTCTCACATGGATGAAGGTGATTTCTACCACGGTGAAAAGTCAATGACACTTGACCGTGCGCGCAATGTGAAAATGGAATTAATTACAACAACAGGCGAAACCATTGTACTTAAGCCAAAAGTTGCACTTCAAGATGGTGAAGTGATTGATTCAATGTTCATGAGCAAGAAAGCACTGTGTGATTTCTATGAAAAAGAACTTGAAGATTGCCGTGAAGCAGGGATTTTGTTCTCTTTACACGTAAAAGCAACCATGATGAAAGTTTCACATCCGATTGTATTCGGTCACTGTGTGAAAATTTATTACAAAGATGCTTTTGAAAAACACGGTAAATTGTTTGATGAGCTCGGCATCAACGTGAATAACGGTATGGCGGGTCTATACGAAAAAATCGCGACTTTACCAACATCTCTACGTGAAGAAATCATTGAAGATCTTCATGCTTGCCAAGAACACCGTCCTGCATTGGCAATGGTGGATTCTGCAAAAGGTATCACTAACTTCCATTCACCAAATGATGTCATTGTTGATGCGTCAATGCCTGCCATGATCCGTGGTGGTGGTAAAATGTGGGGTGCTGATGGCAAACCTTATGACTGTAAAGCAGTAATGCCTGAATCTACATTTGCCCGTATTTACCAAGAAATGATTAATTTCTGCAAATGGAATGGTAATTTTGACCCACGTACGATGGGTACTGTGCCGAACGTTGGTTTGATGGCGCAAAAAGCTGAAGAATATGGTTCTCATGACAAAACTTTTGAAGTTTCAGCTGCTGGTGTTGCAAACATCACTGACCTAGAAACTGGTGAAGTTTTGATGTCACAAAATGTTGAGGAAGGCGACATCTGGCGTATGTGTCAGGTGAAAGATGCACCAATTCGTGACTGGGTAAAACTTGCTGTAACTCGTGCGCGTAACTCTGGTATGCCTGCAATTTTCTGGCTTGACCCATACCGTCCACATGAAAACGAATTGATCAAGAAAGTACAAAAATACTTGAAAGAGCATGAT
>QXCQ01000217.1 GCA_003576535.1 Nakamurella silvestris
CGTATCGCCGGGGACGGCATCCCCGAATTCCTCCCACCCCGCCGGATGGACTTCCAGCAACGACCCCGCCGCAACACCCGCCACGGATAACCCACACCCCCACCCGCGAGTGGACCCAGGCACCCCAGAAACGGGGGTGTGAAAGTCCACTCGCGGGAGGAGCGTGCTCGGTCGAGTGGACGGTGGCACCCCAGAAAGTGGGGTGTGGGAGTCCGCTCGCGGGAGGAGCGTGCTCGGCCGAGTGGAGCGTGGCACCCCGGAAATGGGGATGTGGGAGTCCGCTCGCGGGAGGACGTGTTCGGGCGAGTGGACCGCGGCACCCCGGAAATGGGGGTGTGGGAGTCCGCTCGCGGGAGGAGCAGGCGGTGGGAGTCCGCTCGCGGGAAAGGGGTACGGCCGAGTGGACGGTGGCACCCCAGAAAGTGGGGGGTGGGAGTCCGCTCGCGGGAAGTGGCAGGCGGTGTGGGAGTCCACTCGCGGGGAGGGCGGGAGGCGGCTGGCGCGGAAGGCGGGGTGTGTGGGTTGCCCAGCAGATGCACAGGTTCGGCAAAGGGTGCCCTGGGCCGGTGGCGGTTCACTCAAGGTTGCACACGATGACCAGGACCCCAGGAGATCGATACCTAGTGAACACCAACACAAATGTGGACCCCAACACCACTGTGACCGCGAAGAGAAGCGGGAGAACCGGCCTAAATCCACTCATCCGTGGTCGGGTGACCTCGGCCGTGCTCACCGGCGTGGTGGTGGTGAGCCTCGCTGCTTGCAGCGTCGCGGATCCTGCGGACACCAACGCGGCCGCCGTGGCCTCGGGATCGGTGACCGCTGCCAACGGTGCCTCCTCCGACACGACAACGTCGGTGGACGCCTCCGATGCGGAGTTGTTCGACAGTTCGGTGGTCCACTCCATCTCTCTGGACTACGACGAGACCGCCTACCAGGCGATGATCGCCACCTACGAGTCCACCGGTGAAAAGGAATGGCTCACCGCCACTGTCACCATCGACGGCACCGTCTTCTCCAATGTCGGGATCAAGCTGAAGGGCAACTCCACCCTTCAAGGCCTGCGCTCGGCCGGGGGAGGGACCGGTAACACGGCACCCCAGGCCGGCGCTACCGACAGCACGGCTGCCGACAGCAGTGCCACCGACAGCACAGCCACCGACAGCAGTGCCACCGACAGCAGTGCCGCCGACAGCACAGCCGCCGACAGCAGTGCCACCGACAGCAGTGCCGCCGACAGCACAGCTACAGCCCAGGACCCCGCCGCCCAAGGCAACACCGGAATGAACCGCGGCGGCGGCCCCGGTGGCGACATCTCCGCCGACGAGCCGGAGGGTCTCCCGTGGCGGATCCGCCTCGACAAGTACGTCACGGGTCAGAACTACCAGGGTCAAACCGATCTCGTCGTCCGCGGCGGCAGCAGCGAGACGAGCCTGAACGAGGCGGTCGCCCTGGAACTGATCGGTGCCGCGGGACTCCCGACCGAGGAGGCGATCTCGACCCGCTTCACGGTCAACGGCGGGGCCGCGGCTCTGCGCCTCGTCATCCAGAACCCCACCGGCACCTGGGACGAGGAGAACTTCGACTCCTCCGGTGTCCTGTACAAGGCAGAGGCCGGTGGCGACTACTCCTACCGCGGTGACGATGCGACCTCCTATGCGGACGTGTTCTCGGTCGAGGCCTCCACTTCCGGCGAGGACGACTACACCCCGCTGATCGACTTCCTCAAGTTCATCAACGAGTCCGACGACGCCACCTTCGCCGCGGAACTGGGCAGCCACCTGGATGTCGAGGCCTTCGCCAAGTACCTCGCCATCCAGGATCTGGTCGCCAACTCGGACGACATCGACGGGCCGGGGAACAACTCCTACCTCCGCTACGACGCCGACACCAAGTCCTTCACCGTGGTCGCCTGGGACCAGAACCTCTCCTTCAGCTCCATGGGCGGGTTCGGTGGCGGGGGAGCACGCGGGGCCGGCGGGCCCGGCGGTGACGGTGGCCCGGGCGGTGCCGGAGGCACGGCTCCCACCGGTGCCTTCCAACCTCCGACCGGTACGGACGCCGGTAACAATGCTCAGGGCCGACCGGCCGGCGGCGGCATGGGCGGGAAGATGGGCGGCGACAACATCCTCGTCACCCGGTTCAAGGCGAATGCCGACTTCGAGAAGCTCTACGAGACCGCGCTCACCGACCTGCGGGCGCAGCTCTACACCAGCGGAACCGCCCAGCAGATCCTCGACACCTGGACCTCGGTCATCACCTCCCAGGCGACAGATCTGGTGCCCGCGGCCACGATCACCGCGGAGTCGGAGGCGATCGCCCAGCAGTTCACCACCTCGAGCTGATCCCGCAGACCCGGCCCCGCAGACCCGCCCCCGCAGAGCCGGACCGCAAGAACCAGGCCCCCAGAGCCCGCCCGGGAGAACAACTTCAGACGGTGCGGTCCTTGCGGAACCGGCGGGTACGGGTACGGGTCCGGCGCTCCTGCGTGGCCACGAACATCGCGTGACGTTTGAGGGCGCGATCGGTTTCAGCGGCCAGGAGGCGCAGATGGGTCTCGGGTGATCCTTGTTCGAACATCGTCAGACTCCTTCGGTACGTGGTGGTTTCAGTGCGGAGGTGCTCTCTCCGGCAGGATCGGTGGTGAACCCGTCGGGTTCGTCGGGCAGGAACAGGGCGTCAGCGGCCTCGGGGTCCTGCGGCGGCGCGGGGTGGGCGTACAGCGACATGCGGACGGTCTGTCGTTCACCCGTCGGATCCGGTTGTTTGCGGTCCTGGTCGCGCAGGTACGGGGCCAGCAGTCCGTTGACGGCCTCGCCGAACGCGGCCAGCTCGGCGGCGGTCATCCGGACGTTGACCATGGTGTCGAACCAGGCGTCCCGCCAGGGCTGTGCCGCCTCGGCCTCGCGGTCCATCCAGGTGTTCAGCCCTTGCTGGGAGCGCGTGTGCATGATGTCCACTGCGGCCCGGAAGCTGGTGCGGGATTCCGCGGTCGGCCCGGGTTCGAGGATCAACTGTCGCGATACGGACTGCCAGGGACGGGATCTGGCGTCATCGCTCGGAGCCTGCTCGATCAGGCCGGCCCCGGCGAGGGTGCGCAGGTGGAATGAGCAGTTCGACGGGGTGTCGTCCACCTGTGCGGCTGCCTGGGTCGCCGTCAACGGGCCGTAGAGCCGGATCGCATCGAGCAGGGCGGCGCGCAACGGATGCGCGAGCGCTCGTAGGGTTCGCGCGTCGGCGACGGCGGCGGACCGCTCGGTGGTTCCGACTTCCAGCTTCTCTTCGGAGGACATGATCTGAAAGTACCATTGCGAAAGAGATATTGCAAAAGAGATCTTTCAAGACTTGAGCAAGGTCCTCAAGCGACGCAGGTCGGCGGTCAAGGCCCGGCCCAGTACCAGGGAGAACAGTGGTGCGAGTGCCCGATCGAACCCGGTGGTCCGCACCCGCAGTTCGAGCACCACCTCGCAGCCGAGGTCGACGACTGCGACCGTCCTGGATCCCTCCGCCTGCGCTCCCGAGGTGGTGCGCCAGGTGAACGACCGCACGTCCGCGCCTGCGGTGACGACCAGGACCAGCCCTTCGTTCACCATCGAGCGCCCGGCGGTACGCAGGTGCTCGATCGTGCGGGTGCCCGGCACCACGGGGCCGTGCGGGACGGGGTGCATGGCACTGACCCCGGCTCGCCACCTCGGATCCTGGTCGTAGTCGGCCAGGATGGCCCACACCTGGTCGAGGGAGGCGGAGACGGACAGTGAGCGGCGGAGTCGGATCATGGCCGAACCGTAGCTCAAATAATTCGACGTCGAACAGTGTTTGGTCAAAGTATCCAGGATCGAATTGTTCTGGATCGAACTAGACTCGGGTGATGACCGAGCGGGATGTCGTCCAGCAGCACATCCGTCAATGGGAGCGCGAACGGCCGGACCTGTCCTTCGGGGCGATGGCCACCTTCGCCCGGTTGGGCCGGCTGGCCGCCGTGGCCGGACCGATGATCGCCGAGACCTTCTCCCGGCACGAACTCAACATCGGGGAGTTCGACGTGCTGGCCGCGCTCCGCCGGTCCGGCGAGCCGTTCGTCCTCACCCCGTCGACCCTGGCCAAGGCGATGATGCTGTCCACCGCGGCGATGACGAACCGCCTCGACCGCCTCCAGGCGGCAGGTCTCGTCGACCGGCGGCTGGACCCGGAGAACCGGCGGAGCATCCTCGTCTCGCTGACGGCCGCCGGGCGAACCACGGTCGACGCGGCCGTGGTCGAGCACGTGGCCAACGAGGAGTCGCTGTTGGCCGGGCTCACCGCCGGCCAGCGGCAGACCCTCGACGACCTCCTCGCCACCCTGCTGGCGAGCCTGGAAGGACCCACCCGCTCGGACCGGCCGACCCTCTAGGCGGACGGATTTCGCCTGCCGCGCACGACCTTCCCGGTTCACCGCACCCCTGGGTCGCGGGGCGTCCTGGATGCGCTCTGTGCCCGGCCGGTCACGATCCGGCACACCGGCCGAGATGTTCGCCGACCCGCCGTAGCCGGTTCACCTCGGCCGACCGGAACTTCTGGTTGGCTGGTCTGATGCACCACAACGACGGGACCACCGCCAGCCCGACATCGGCGCAGTACCCGCGCCCCAGTCACATCCTCTGGCACCTGAGCGACACCCATTTCGTGGGTGACGACCTGCTCTACGGTTCGGTCGACAGCCCCGGGTACCTGCGTGAACTCTTCGACCAGGTGGATGCGGGCGGGCCAAGGCCTGATGCCATCGTCATCACCGGAGATCTGGCCGATGCCGGCGACCCGCGCTCCTACCACCGGCTGCGGGAGATCGTCGAGCCGGTCGCCCATCGCGTCGGAGCCGAGATCGTCTGGGTCATGGGCAACCATGACAGTCGTCCGGCCTTCCGGGCCGGGCTGCTCGACCAGGATCCGTCCCAGGCGCCGGTGGACGAGGTACGTGACCTCAACGGTCTGCGGATCATCACCCTGGACTCCACCGTGCCGGGGGCGCACCACGGCGAGGTCACCGACGAGCAGTTGCGCTGGCTGGCCCGGGAGCTGTCCGTCCCCGCCGAGTTCGGCACCATCCTGGCCATGCACCATCCGCCGGTGCCCAGTGTGCTGGATCTGGCCGTGCTGGTGGAACTGCGGGACCAGCGCCGGTTGGGCGAGGTGCTCGCGGGCACCGATGTCCGATCGATCCTGGCCGGTCACCTGCACTACTCGACCTTCGCCACCTTCGCCGGGATCCCGGTGTCGGTCGCATCCGCGACCTGCTACACCCAGGACCTGAACGTCCCCAGCGGCGCCATGCGGGCCAGGGACGGCTCCCAGGCCTTCAACCTGGTGCACGTCTACGAGAACACCGTGGTGCATTCGGTGTCGCCCATCCGCCCGGGCACCACCATCCGGTACGTGTCCGTGGAGCAGGCCGCACAGGAGCTGGACACCGCCGGGGTGCGGATCGAACCGGCCAGGCTGCCGTCAGCTGCCGTCGGCCAGATCGGTTGACCCGGCGGCGGTCTCGCTCTCCGGGAGTTCCCAGGGGGCGGCGATCGGGTAGTACCGGTCGAGGAAGGAACGGACCGCCTCGGCCCGGTGCTCGGCCGTCACCTCGGGGAAGCTCCCGTCGTTGAGGCAGAAGAAGTCCTGGTCCCGGTCCCCGAGCAGGTCGTTCATGGCGACCAGCCCGGCCCGCGCGGTGGTGTCGATGTAGGACACCTTCGCCGAGGTGTTGAGGTAGGCCCGGCCGGTCCGGAGTGCGTAGTAGTGGTACAGCGAGTTCGTCACCGAGATGTCGGTCATGGCACGGAAAACGCTCGCCCTGGTCCGCGCGAAATCCTCCGCGAACTCCGCTTCCATCTCCAGCAGCACGCTTTTGCGGACCGGGGTCGGGGCATGTTCCAGGTGGCGGACGATCACCGCGCCGAAGCGTCGGCGCAGCAGCTCCCGGTTCACCCTGGCCGAGTTCTCGAAACCGCTGCGATCCGGGCGGCTCCCGCCGACGCCGACGCGCAGCACCGACTGGATGAACGAGCTGACACCGCCTGCGGTGAAGAACATGTCGGGTCCGACCGGTCGGCCGAAGAACATGTCGTCATTGGAGTAGATGAAGTGTTCGCTGATACCCGGGATGTGTTGCAGCTGGCTCTCGACGGCCATCGAGTTGTGGATCGGCAGCACCGAGGTGTCGGAGAAGAACTCGGTGTTGGGCACGATCGTGACCCGATCCTGCTCGGCGAGCCAGCTCGGTCGAGGGGAGTCGGTGACGATGTAGATCCGGCGTACCCAGGGCGCGAAGAGATTGACCGAACGGAGCGCGTACTTCAACTCGTCGAGCTGACGGAAGCGCGCTTCCGAGTCGTCGCCCTCACCCACCACGTACGCGGCCATCTTCTTGGCCCGGACCCGCTGCCACTCCAGGGAGGAGCCGTCCACCCAGGAGAACACCAGGTCGATCGGGAAGTCGATGTCCTCCATCCGCGGCTCGAACATGTCGGTGAGCGTGGACCAGGTGCGTCCGTGCCGGACCACCGTGGTCCGGCTCACCTCGCCCGGGTTGATCTCCCGTCGGGTCAGGGTGTTGTCCACCGGTGCGGTGATGCGGTGCCGACTGAACTTCCACAGCTGCACCACGACCGACTCGCGTCGGCCGTAGGTCAGTCCGCCGTGCAGCTCCACCCGTGGGCGGAACAGGTGGACCAGGCGCGCCGAACCGATGCCGTCCAGGGCGCCGTCGGCCACCAGCTGGGTGGACCGGGACTTCTTTCCCTTGCGCCCCTTGGTATCGGCCTTCTTCCGCGTGATGGTCGCGTAGAACGGCTCGTCCGCCATCGCCGCGCCCAGCGCCGTCGCCAACACCTTCCGGTCGCGACGGTTGATGGCCAGCACGGGCCGGGCATCGTTCCCACGAATCAACAGATGGTCGATCCCGGCCTTGTCCAGGACGTCCTTGACGAACAGCAGGTCCTGTTCGGTGGCCTCGGCCGGGGTCAGCCCGGTGTTCAGCAGCGAGAACCGGCCACGGTGCAGCAGCACGTCGGGGCGGCCGAGGAGGTCGGGGATCGGATGGCCGCCGCCGGGGATCAGACCTGGAACTGTGTCGAAATGGCCGTTGTCCGGCATGGCTGGATCCTCCCGATGGGTGTTGGCGACCGGATCACGGAAAGAGCGGCCGAACTCGGGTGCGATGCGATCGGCCGGGAGTCTCACTCGACAGTAACTGCTGGGAGGACAGCAGGCCGACCAGGAAGGCGCGTAGCCCTCCCGGTCGGCCCGGCGGTCGGGTGAGGAGGATCAGGCCGGACGGGTGGTCGGTGCGTTCTCCGAGGTCTTGGCCGGGTCGCGGACGACGATGTCACCCAGCGCCGCGTCGATCTCGCCGAGCACCTCGTCCGGGAGGGTCACATCGGCGGCCTTGACGTTCTCGGCCACCTGCTCCGGCCGCGAGGCACCGACCAGGGCAGCGGCGACGTTGTCGTTGTGCAGGACCCAGGCGATGGCCAACTGGCCCATCGTGATCCCGAGGTTCTCGGCGATCGGGCCCAGTTTCTGCACCCGCTCCAGCACCGTGTCGGACATGAACCGCTTGATCATGTCCGCGCCACCCTTGTCGTCGGTGGCCCGGGATCCGGCGGGCAGGGGCTTGCCCGGCTGGTACTTGCCGGTCAGCACACCCTGGGCGATGGGGGACCAGACGATCTGGCTGACGCCGAGTTCGCGCGAGGCCGGGACGACCTCGTCCTCGATCACCCGCCACAGCATGGAGTACTGCGGCTGGCTGGAGATGAGCTGGATGTTCAGTTCCTTCGCCAGGGCGTGGCCGGCCCGCAGCTGCTCCGCCGTCCATTCGCTCACCCCGATGTACAGGGCCTTGCCCTGGCGGACCGCGTCCGCGAAGGCCTGCATGGTCTCCTCCAGCGGGGTCTCGGTGTCGAACCGGTGCGCCTGGTAGAGATCCACGTAGTCGGTCTGCAACCGGCGCAGGGAGGCGTTGATCGACTCACTGATGTGTTTGCGGGACAGGCCCACGTCGTTGTGCCCCTTGGGGCCGGTCGGCCAGTAGACCTTGGTGAAGATCTCCAGCGACTCCCGGCGCTCGCCCTTCAGCGCCTCACCCAGGACGGACTCCGCCGCTCCGTTGGCGTAGGCGTCGGCGGTGTCGAAGCTGGTGATGCCGGCGTCCAGGGCGGCCCGCACACACTGGGTGGCGACGTCGTTCTCGACCTGCGAGCCGTGGGTGAGCCAGTTGCCGTAGGTGATCGACGAGATCTTGAGTCCTGAGTTGCCCAGGTATCGAAAGTTCATGGCCCCCAGTCAACCACTGCTTCCCGGGCGATGCCGAGCGCACGGCTGTCCTGGGCCCGATGCCGGTGGGTAGGGTCACCGGGAGACCACGACGAAGGGTGTCACGATGGATTCCGGATTCCAGATCGCCGAGATGTCGACGGCCGATGCCGCCGCCTCCGCGCAGATGTCGGCCGAGGCCTTCGGGGGCCCGCCGCAGGAGGCGGAGCAGGTCACCTTCGATGCGGGGACCACCCGGTGGGGCCTGTACCAGGGCGCGACCCTGGCCGCGAAAACCGTTGCCCGCCGGTACGAGTCGTGGTTCGGTGGTCGACTGGTGCCCACCGCGGGTGTGGCCGGCGTGGCGGTGGCCCCCGAGTTCCGCGGCACCGGGGCAGCCCGCACGATCATGACCCACACCCTCCACCGCGCCCGCGAGTCGGGAGCGGCGATCAGCACCCTGTTCCGCACCGCCCCGGATCTCTACCGGTCGTTGGGCTACGAGCAGGTCGCCGAGCTCACCTACGGCCGGATCCCCACCGGGGCCCTGTCCAGGATCCGCCGGGAGACCGGGATCAGTGTCCGGCGGGCCACCGTCGCCGATCTGCCTGCCGTCCGCGAGGTGTACCGCCGGATCGGCGAGGCCTCCTGCGGTCTGCTGTCCCGCACCGGCCCGTCCTTCACCGCCACCGACGAGGAGGCCCTGGCCACCTTCAGTGGGATCACACTGGCCGAGGGTGCCGACGGCACCGTGCTGGGATATGCGAGTTGGCAGCGGGGCAACGGTTTCGGGGACGGGGCCGCCATCACCGTCTCGGACCTGTTGGCCGTCGACGGCGGTGCCTACCGGGCGCTGTTGTCACAGCTCGGGTCCTGGGGGTCGGTGGCACCGGAGCTGAAGATCCGTACCAGTGGCACCGACCCGATCCACTGGCACATCCCGGGCCCGGGATGGAATGTCGAGAGCCTGCAGCCCTACATGCTGCGGGTGCTCGACGCCGCCACCGCCGTCGCCGCTCGCGGGTGGCCGGCCGACGTGGCGGGAAGTGTGCTCGTGGAGATCGACGATCCGGTCTGCCCCTGGAACAGCGGAACCCACCGGCTGACCATCGGCAACGGATCCGCGGAGCTCACCGTCGGCACCGGTGCGGGGGACCCGGTCCGACTGACCGTCACCGGCCTGGCCGTGCTCTACGCAGGTGGGGTGCGGGTGGATTCCCTGCGCCGGGCCGGACTGCTGCAGGGCGGCACCGAGCAGGGCGACCTACTGCTCGACGCCGCCTTCGCCGGCCCTGTTCCGTCGATCCGGGACTTCTTCTGATCTCGCCGGAACCTGCCCGAGGGGTCAGTTCGACCTCGCACCGGCCGCGGCCAGCATCGGGTAGAGGCCCTCGATCGGGCCGGCCAGACCGGCCTTGACCTGGACACTGAGCTCGTCGGCGAGGACCTCGTGGGCGCCTGCGGCCAGGCCGTCGTAGGCGCTGCGGACGACATCGGCCGGATCGTTCTTCGGGTCGGTGACATTCGCCGTCATCGGGGTGTCGGTGTAGCCCAGGTGCAGGCCGACCACCCGGGTCCCCTGACCGGCCAGTTCCACCCGCAGGGAGTTGGTCGCCGACCAGAAGGCCGCCTTGGAGGCGCTGTAGGCACCGGCGAGGCCGAGCCAGCTGAGCACCGAGTGCACGTTGACCAGGGCGCCGCCGCCGTTGGCCGCCAGGACCGGGGCGAATTCGCGCGCCACCAGGACCGCACCGAAGAAGTTGGTCTCGAAGATCTCCCGCAGATCGGCGAGGTCGCCGGTGGCGATGGGGGCCGGCCGTGAGATGCCCGCGTTGTTGATCACGACGGTGACGTCGGTGGCAGCGGCAGCAGCCGCAGCCACCGAGGCCGGATCGGTGACGTCGAGGGGCAGGGGGACGACACGGCTGTCCTCCCAGGTGGTGGGCCTGCGGGCGCTGGCGTACACCTTCACCGCCCCGCGTTCCAGGGCCTGGCGGACGAACTCGATGCCGAGTCCGCCGTTGGCACCGGTGACCAGGACGGTCGCCCCGGCCAACGGGTCGTGGGTGGTCTCGGCGGTGGTGGTGTCTGCGTGCTGGGTCATGGCGTGTCCAAGGGGGAGTGCGGACGAGACCCATCTGGGTCTGTTTTGCCAACCTAGCACTCTGGGTCTGAATTACAGACCCAGGAGAGTAGGATCACGTCATGAACACTGTGCTGGGCAAGGACGACCGCTGCTCCGTCGCACGCAGCCTCGAGGTGCTCGGGGAGAAGTGGACCCTGCTGATCGTCCGCGAGACCTTCCTCGGGCGCAGCAGGTTCTCCGAGATCCAGAGCTCGCTCGGGATCGCCAAGGACGTGCTCACCAATCGGCTGGCCGGGCTGGTCGAGCACGGTGTGCTGGAACGCCGGACCTACCGCGAGGAGGGGGCGCGGGAGCGGTACGAGTACGCCCTCACCCCGGTGGGCCACGACCTCGCCCACGTGATGGCGGCGCTGAGCCAATGGGGGGACCGGTATCGCCCGACCGAGGCCGGGCCGAGCCGGGTGTACATCGAGGTGGCCACCGGCGAACCCGTGTCGGTCGGCTACACCAGCGCGGACGGAAGGGCGTTGTCCGCCGCAGAGGTCACCGTCGTTCCCGGTCCCGGGGCCTGAAACAGCAGTTCCCGCGCACGATGTCCGCTCTCGCGCACCGAACAGGGTGCGCGAGGCGGAACATCGTGCGCGGGAACAGGGGGTACTGGCTAGATCAGGGTCAGGGTGATCAGGCCGGTGTAGCTGCCGAAG
>QXCQ01000028.1 GCA_003576535.1 Nakamurella silvestris
AGAAGTTCAGGTCTTTGCAGCACCTTATGGATTAGAGGTGGTTGAGCTGAACCCAATTCAAGGCGGTATCCAAAATACCAACTATTTTATCATTTGTCGTGATGGAACACAGTTTGTTTTAACCTTATTTGAAAATATGGATGCGCAAGCGGCAGGTGAGTTAATTCCTGTGTTAGAGCATTTAGGCGAATATGGGCTGGCTGTCCCTGTACCTCTCAAATATGAAGGTCAATCTATTCATACGTTGAAGGATAAACCTGCGCAGATTGCACCACGTATGATCGGCAAACATCCTATGCCATCAAGCATTGCTCAAGTTGAACAGATTGCGATGGCTCAGGCAAAGATGCATATCGCATTAAAAGATTTTCCACTACAGCGCAAAATCGCCCGCGATCATGACTATTGGTACAACGTGGCGAAACAAATCAAACCGACTTTAAGTCCAGCCGATAAAGCGCTACTTGATAATCTCTTGGGATTGTATCAAGCATTAACACAGATGTATCCAAATAGACCTAAAGGTTGGATTCATTCTGACTTGTTTCGCGACAATACGCTGTTTGAAGGGGACAACCTCAAAGGAATCCTTGATTTTTATGAAATGAATCAAGATGAATTGTTGTTTGATATTGCCATTACATTAAATGATTTTTGTACCGAATATCCTGAAGTTACTTTAAATGAAGCCAAGGCAATGGCATTTTTAAATGCTTATAGTTCAGTTCGTCCACTGACTGAAGATGAAAAGTCATGTCTAGAATTATATTTGGCAATGGCGGCAGGACGCTTTTGGATGATGCGTTTGCAGATTGCACAAATCAATGCTGAATCAGCTCGAACAGGCGATGATATCTTGCAGAAAAATCCACAAGAAATGCGTAATATGTTGATTGAAAGATTGAAATTTGTAACAGCTTAATAAATGTGTGGGATAAAAAATGCGTGATCAAGGTCGGTTAGTTGAGTGGTTTGATGACAAAGGCTATGGCTTTATTCAACCCAATGATGGACTAAAAGAGCGTGTATTCCTGCATATCAAAGACTTTGCGCAAAAAGGTCCACGTCCGATAGTGGGCTGTGCACTTGAATATGTGGTGCAGTTAGATGGACAAGGACGTTATAAAGCCAAGCAAGTGACTTATTTGAAAGCAACTCAAACTGTTCATGCCAAAACAAATCGAACCAGTCAGAATACACTGAATGCCCAAAAAGCCCCCTCATTACAGCCGATGCAAATCAT
>QXCQ01000259.1 GCA_003576535.1 Nakamurella silvestris
CTTCAATTCAATTGAAGAGTTGGTGACAGATCCTACAGGAACGATTCCAGCTCAATCTTCTGGTCGTGTGAAAGATAAGACATCGACCATGTCTCTGAACAAGGAGTAACTCGGGAATGAAATATACCTTAACCCGTGCGAATCCAGAAGCTGAACAATATCCGCTTCAAGATCGTCAGATTGTGACAGATCCACTTGAAGAAGAAGTGAATAAAAATGTATTCATGACTCGTTTAGAGGACGTGTTGCATACAGCTGTGAACTGGGGCCGTAAAAACTCATTATGGCCTTTTAACTTTGGTACTTCGTGCTGTTACGTAGAGTATGCAACAACCTTAACAGGTGTGCATGATTTATCACGTTTTGGTGCTGAGGTTATTCGTGCTTCACCGCGTCAGGCTGACTTAATGATTGTAGCAGGGACTTGCTTTGTCAAAATGGCACCTGTTATTCAACGTTTGTACGAACAAATGCTTGAGCCTAAATGGGTGATTTCAATGGGCGCTTGTGCAAACTCTGGTGGTATGTACGACATTTATTCTGTTGTGCAAGGCGTAGATAAAATTATTCCTGTTGACGTGTACGTTCCAGGTTGTCCGCCACGTCCAGAAGCATTAATCCAAGCATTAATGTTATTGCAAGACCAAATTCAATTAGAACGTCGTCCGCTGTCTGCGGTAATTGGTGATGATCTTCAGCCAGTATATAAGCCAAAGATGATGCCAGAACGCGACCGTAAGAACGCTGAACGTATTGCAGTGAAAAACTTACGCTCTATGGATGAGATTGAGTAATTTTTTCTGATGAATGTTTGACATACCTGAAGGGTATGATCATCAGAAAATTTCACAGAATTTGTATTAAATAGGAAGCCAAGCCAATGGCTGAAACTGAAATTGCTATGCCAGAATCAACTCCAGTTGATTCCCGCCCAGCATTTGCGATTGTAGAAGATCTCAAAGCCAAATTTGGTGAGAACTTTTACGTGCAACCGACGTTTGAAGATTTTCCAACGGTCTGGGTTGAGCGCGCACGTGTACAAGAAGTTTTAATGTACCTGCGTACAGTGCCACGTCCTTATGTGATGCTGTTTGACTTATCTGCGGTAGATGAGCGTTTGCGTACTCACCGTGATGGTTTACCTGCATCA
>QXCQ01000207.1:0-144 GCA_003576535.1 Nakamurella silvestris
TGTGCCGAAAAATTTTTTTTAAGTTCGACAATTTTTCCTACAGCATTATTAGAACTACTGAAGCTATTGGAAAGATCATAAAAAACCTCATCCACAACACCTTGTCCTTTACTATTCCAGCATACCACTGCAAAAGTTTGAGTT
>QXCQ01000207.1:160-913 GCA_003576535.1 Nakamurella silvestris
CATATGATCTCTCCTTATTTACATTCAAGATCAAATTGAATAACGGGTTGAGTGAGGTCCATTTCTGAAATATCGTAAGTCGCCAGACATTTACCTGTGTCAGATTCATCCCAATCTATGTGTAATGTCCCTTTGACAGGAAGCCCTGTTAAATACACTCGACCTTCATCGGCAACCATACTGCGTGCTGAACTTTCTGTTTCGATCACACGGCTTGCATAAGGTACAAATTTGCCATTATGAGTTAACGTAATCAGTGCTCTAACCCCTAAACTGGTGTTAAAGGTTGCTCTTGAAATTGCCCCTTTAATCGGTACGACATTTTCTACGTTATTGCTGATTTCAAGATTATTGCTGAAGCTATTTGAGTTGAGTGCAACTCGATTGGCACGATATTCAGTGGCATAAGGAACAATCGCATAACCTCGCCAATCTGTTTTCACACCCGTATAATTTTCAATGTTGACACCTTTAGCCCCTGGCGCTTTGACTAAAATCGAGGTTGAGCCTAAAGGTTGACCAAAAGTAATTCCATCTCGATGCGCTAGGATGCCGCCAGAAGCTGTGTAGGTAAATTGATTGGAATCTTTTTCATAGCTATAACCCGCACCAATGCTACCGTAACTTCCATCATAATTAATGCTGACGGAGCCAATATCACCTTGCTGGCTCACTCGCCCTTGATTAATGCTATAACTCAAGTTGCGGTCTTTGAGTAATGTACCGCTGACACCAGCCATGTATGACTCATTT
>QXCQ01000207.1:925-1100 GCA_003576535.1 Nakamurella silvestris
ATAACTTGTCCAGAGGGAAGGACAAATTCATGGCATACATCGTGTCACTTTGCTTAAGTTCAGAATATTTGTTATGACTCACTGAAAAAGAGTAATTTAAGGATTTCCAAGAATTTGCATATCCTGCTTGAGCCCACTCATTCTTTTTATTGGTGTTCCAATAGGTTTGTTGATT
>QXCQ01000250.1 GCA_003576535.1 Nakamurella silvestris
GACAGGGCCGAGGTGACGGTGGGTGCGGTTTTGTCGATCTTCACCGTGACGTCGGTGGTCGCGGTCCGCCCACCGGTGTCGGTGGCCTCACCGGTGACGACGGTGGTTCCCTCGGCGGTGACGACGACGGGTGCGGTGTAGGGGGTGGCGGTGCCGTCGCCGACCTTGGCGGTCAACGCCGGGGTGGCTCCGAAGAAGTCCTGCCCGCGGAGGGTGACGGTGGCGGCCTGGGTGTACCAGCCGTTCTCACCGTTCGGGGTGGTGGCGGCGGCCGAGATCACGGGTGCGGCAACGGTGGTCACCGGCAACGTCCACGCATCGGCGATCGACGGGTCGTAACCCTTACCGTTGTACTGCAGTCGCACGGTGATCTTGGAACCGGTCAACAACGCCGGATCGTCGATGAGCACCTGATACGTCGTGGTCCCCACCCCGGTGGCCGTGCGCTGGAACACGTGCGCCTTGTACACCGCCCCGTTGACCATGATGTCGTAGTTCTTCAACACCGGGTTGTCGTAGGTCTCGATCATCCGTAGCAGCACGGGCTTGTTCGGAACGATGGCCAGATCGAACTGGAACCACGAGCCCGGTACCCGCATGTCCGAGTAACGACGCGAGAGCCCCGCCTCCACACTGGTTCCCGAGGAGGCGGAACCGACCACGGCATGGGCCTGCTCCGACACGGTCTCACCCAGATCGACGTGGTCGATCGCACCGGTGGTCGCGGGGTCGAAGGTCTGGGTCACCGAGACGGCCTTGGTCGCATACTGCACCGCACCCAAGGCAAAGGTTGCGGTCAGCGCCGCTGCGGCATTGGTGGTGGCGTCCAGGGAAATCGGCAACGGAATCGTCACCGTCGCATCGGCACCCGGGGCGACCACCACCGGGTTGGACCGCAACGGGGCCGCCCAACCGGTCGGAACCGTCGCACCCAAGCTCCCGGTGATCGGGAACGCACCACTGTTGTGCACCGTCGCCGTCAACATCGCATTCGTCCCCACCGGCGAGGTCGCCGGGGTGATCGCCGCGCTGGTGATGGTGATCGGCGACGCCACGGCGAGCTTGGCCGCCAGGGGCACCGTGATGGTGCTCGTGCCGATCGGCACCGTCACGTCCACGGTGAAATCGATCTTGCCGACGGCAGCATCGGGACCGACCTTCACACTGTGATCGAAGGTGGCGGTGGCGCCGGCAGCAATCGGAACAGCCGCACCGTGAAGGGGTGTCACCGTCCACTTGCTCGGGGCGGTGAAGGAATCCGTGACCCCGGTCAGTGCCACAGCACCGGCGTTGTTCACCTTCACCTTCACCGAGGTGGTACCTCCGGGCACCACATCCACGGCGGGGAGCGTGATCTCGGCACTCAGGTCGAGCACCTCGATCGCCGCGGCCTTCAGCAGGGTGGTGATACCGGTCAGGGCATCGGTCAGCGACTTCGCCGGTGCAGTCGGAACAGCACCCGCACCGTTGATCCACGACACCTCGGCGGCGATGGCCACCAGGGTCTGGTCGATCGCTGCGATGGCCGCGGCATCGTCGGAGCCGACACCGGCGATGGCGACGGTCAGCTTCTGGTCGAGAACGGTGATCAGGGAACGGACATGGGCCGCCTGAGCGGCCGTGATCGCCGAGGAGCCTTCCAGCGTGGTGACGAGAGCCGCCAGATCGGAGGACTTCTCGGCCGCCTCGCCGAGCTTCCCGGAGGCGGCGTCGACCACGAACGAGTAGTCACCGGAGCCGACCTCCACCGTCACCGTACTGCCGGTGTCGGTGACCTTCGTGACGCCGGCCGCGTTGGCGACCGGAGTGCCCGATTCGGTGACGGACAGGATGTTCGCTGCCGGGATGACCACCGTGGCAGTGGTGTTCGCCGGCACAGTGACATCGAGATCGAAGTTGTCACCCTGTTTGGTCCAGTCACTGCCGACTGCTCCGTAGCGGGAGTCGTACGAGAACTCGACGTGGTCGATACCCGCGCCGGGCTGGGGGGCGATCAAGGACTTCTTGTAACCGGGTTGGGCCGCCGAGACGCCGGCCATGGTCTCGTACATCCACTCCCCGACCGCGCCGTAGGCGTAGTGGTTGAAGGAGTTCATGCTGATGTCGCCGAAGGCTCCGGTGACCGGGTCGATCGAGTTCCAGCGCTCCCACACCGTGGTGGCGCCCTTGCCGATCTCGTAACCCCAGGACGGGTAGTCGGTGTTCTGCAGCAGGCGGTAGGCCAGATCGGTCCGACCGATCTTCGTCAACGCCGGCAACAGTCCGTCCACACCGAGGAAGCCGGTGGACAGATGGACATCACGCCGGGTGATGGTCGCGGCGAACTTCGTCGCCACCGCGTCCATGGTGGCCGGGGCCACCAGATCGTTGGTGAGGGCCAGGATGTAGGAGGTCTGGCTGTCGCTGCCGACGGTTCCGTCGGCCTTGACGAACTTCGTCTGGAACGCGTTCCTGATCGAGTCGTACAGGGCCGAATACGTTGCCGCATCGGCAGTTTTACCAACAGCGGCGGCCATCTGGCTCAGCTGTCGGGCGTTCTTGGCGTAGAAGGCGGTACCGATCAGATCGGTCGGAGTGCCGTCGTCGAGGTTGAGCCAGTCGTTGTACTGGCCACCCTGTCGGATGCCGGCGGTGGCGGTGGACGTCTGGAAGTCCACGTACTTCTTCATCGAGGCGTAGTGCTCGTTGATCAATCCGGTATCCCCGTAGGCCTGCCAGATCTGCCAGGGAACGTTGACACCCGCATCCCCCCAACCGGAATCGTTGTTGCCGCCGTCGAAGGCATTCGGCACGGTCGGCGCGACGCTGGTGTAGGAGCCGTTGGCCAGCTGGGCGTCCCGCAGGTCCTGCAACCACTTGGACAGGAACAGCTGCGAATCCATGTTGTAGGAGGCGGTGCGGCTGAAGACGTTGATGTCGCCGGTCCAGCCCAGACGCTCGTCCCGGGCCGGGGTGTCGGTCGGGATGGAAACGAAGTTCCCGCGCTGACCCCAGGTGATGTTGCTCTGCAACTGGTTCACCAGGGAGGAGGAGGTGGTGAGCGCACTGGTGAAGTCCAGATCGGTGCCCATGACCTCGCCGGTCACCGCGTCCAGGGCCGGAGCGGAGGAGACACCGGTGATCTCGACGTAGCGGAAGCCGTGGAAGGTGAAGTTCGGGGTGTAGGTGGCCTCACCGGTCGTGCCGAAGGTGTAGTAGTCGGTGGCCTTGGCCCCACGAAGGTTGGCGGTGTACACCGTGCCGTCGGGGTTGAGCACCTCGGCGTGCCGGATCCGGATGGTCTGCCCCGGGGTGCCGGTGAGCTTCAGTTTCACCACACCCACCATGTTCTGGCCGAGGTCGTAGACATAGGCGCCCGGTGACGGCTGGGTGACGGTCTTGGCAGCGACTTCCTGGGTGAACCGGACAGGTTGATCCGTCTGCGGTTCCAGCCGTGCCAGGAAAGCGGCGCTGTCGACCACCGCGGCGTTCCAGTCGGTGGCCGGGTAGCCCGGCAGCTCCCAACCGGCCAGGGCGGCGGCGCGCTGCCCGTCGTAGGTCTCGCCGTTGAACATGTCCGAGGCGACGATCGGACCGGTGGTGGTCTTCCAGGTGTTGTCGGTCTTGATCACCTGGGTCGAGCCGTCGGTGTAGGTGACGTGGAGTTCGGCCAGCAGCCGGGGGTCGGTGCCGTACCGGTCACTGCCACCGAATGCCAGGTTGCCGGCGTACCAGCCGTCGGCGATCTCCGCGCCGATGGCGTTGGTCCCGGCCGCGAGAAGGTCGGTGACGTCGTAGGCCTGGGTCTGCACCCGGATCCGGTAATCGGTCCAACCGGGGGCCAGTTCCTGGTCGCCCACGCGCTTACCGTTGAGGAAGAGCTTGTAGTGTCCCAGGGCGGTGGCGTACACCCGTGCGGAGGCGACGGTCTTGCCGGAGGTGGTGGCGAAATCCTTGCGCAGCACCGGCATGCTCGTCGACTGTGCCTGCCAGAGCTCGGTGTTCCCACTGACGCTCAGGCCGTCGGCGGTGAGGGTGCCACCGGCGAAGGTGGTGTCGGTCAGCGGGAAGGCGGTGTTGACCAGGACGGTTCCGTCCTTGCTCGTCACCTTCAGGTCGCGGACCACACCGGACTCGTTCTCGGCCGCGTTCGTGCGGAAGCCGATGTACCCCGGCCCGGTGAAGGTGGTCGAGGTGCGGGTGTCCAGGACGACGTCGTCCACCTTGGTGGTGATCGTCGAGCCGTCCACGGTGATCGAGAACTTGTGCGACTTGGTCCAGTCGAACCCGGCCGGCATCGTCGGGGTCGGGTTCACGACCGCGTACCCGCCGTTGACCTTGGTGTGCGGGCGCAGGTTGTTCGACGTGCGGTTGAACTGCCACATGTACGCATTGCTGGTGGTGCTCGCCCGGAAGAACACCCCGAGGGCACCCTTGACGGTCGCGTTGAACTCGACGGTGTAGTTCGTCCACTTCGCGCTCGGGGCGTTGTTGCCGCCGATGAAGCTTCCGGTCCAGGCGGACGGGCTGAGCAGGCCGGTCTCGAACCAGGCCGGAGCCGCCCAATCGGTGGCAGTGCCCTGATCGTCCCAGACCCGCACACTCCAGTAGTACCGGGTGGCGGCGGTCAGATCCGGACCGCCGTAGGCGATGTCCAGGGACTGGGCCGAGGTGATTTTCCCGCTGTTCCAGACGTCACCTGTGGCGACGCCGGCCGCCGAGGACCCGACATGGATCTCGTACGCCGACTGCACCACGCCCCTGCCCCCGCCGGCCAGCTTCCAGCTCAGCAACGGGTCGGAGCCGGGGATCCCCAGCGGGTTCGGCAGGCTGTTGGTTCGCAGGTCGGTGACTGCGGTCGCCGCTGCGGCGGACACCACGTTCTCCGCCGCGAAGGCCGGGGCGGTGGTGGTGACCGCCGCCAGCGGTACGGCAATGGTGAGGGCCAGGACCAGACTCGCGGTGCGCGAGGGTCGGCGGGTGGACGGTGGGCCGACCGCGAAGGCAGGCGGACGGGCTGATGACGCTGAACGCGACATTGATATCAATGCGACTCCCCGGATTGAAATCGTTACAACGATGTAACCGGTCAAGAATCCAGTATCGGCCCCGGTCCGGTCAACCCTTGGATTTCTCGGGGACGCCGAAAAAGAGAACGGCCACCCGGAGAATGAACCGGCGGAACGCGGGCCCGAGGAACCTCATCCCGGCTACCGACGACGCCACGGGAGATGCATATCGGCTGGTAGCAGGGGTTCATTCACCCGAGCAGACGCGAACACGGCCCCGGCCGCCAACCTTGATCAAATTGTTGGCTTCGATCGACAAACGGACTCATTACCCCACAGGAATTCAACCGCGGCACTTTCAAAACAAAGCGTCACGAGTGGCATTGAAACCGCAGCCGGAGACATTGAAGGTAATGCACTTGCGATCCACCGGGACCGGAGCGACCCATCTATTGCCGACCCTCCCGACGACCCCGTTCCCACGATCGTCGAGAGGCCCCGACTGCCGGCTCGCCGGGGTCGGGCTCATCCCGGCGTCCGACTCACCGGGAGCCCGCGCCGGGCAGGCCCCCCACCGATCACCCCACCCCCTGCGTTCGGTACGGAGCCCCGAGACGGACATCGCCGCCGGAGGTGAATCGTCCGGACGTTGTCCGGCCATTCATTTCAGGCCCACCATTGACAGCCGCCCCCCGCCGGCACTCCTGCGGCGGTGCAATTATCCCCACCCTGACGGGCAACCCGGGGCGCCCTTTCGAGTGTTGACCCCAGCCGCTGTGTACGGGATTCTGTAGCGAACGCGCCGGGATGATCATTTCGGCGCGCAGCCATGTTCTGCGCGACCCGCCGACAAGAGTGGATACATCCGTGACCGACCGCCGTTCGACGTACCGCATCTCTCGCCGTTGCGGGCTCGCATCAGCCGCGATCGGCGTCTTGCTCTCCCTGGTGGTGGTCCCCGGAACCGCCACGGCGGCAACACCTGTCGAACACGCACGCTCAGCTACGAGCAATCTACCCTCGGTGACGAAAATCGAGACTTCGGCGCCGGTTCTGTCCAACAAGGATGTTCTGTCGATCAGTGTCTCGGTGACGGCCTCCGGCCCTTTTCGCGGCACAGCGGAATTGTGGGAGGGTGCCAACAAGATCGGCGAGAACCCGATCTATTCGCCCTCCGGCAACACCGGTGAGAACCCGTTGTACCAAGGATTCGCGACCTTCCGTGAAGCTGGATCAGGAATGGCCACCGGTCGGCGGCAGTACCGCGTTCGATTCATCAGCCAGACCGAGGGAATCGGCAGTTCGACCTCGGCCCATCAGAATGTGACCTTCTATTTCTGGGACAAGGCACCGGGCACCCCCTTCTACACCGAGGTGCTCTGGATGGCGGAGGCGGGCATCACGACCGGTGTCGCCGGCGGAGGTTTCGACCCCCTCGGCACCGTCGACCGGCAGGCGATGGCGGCCTTCCTGTTCCGCAAGGAGTACCCGCACGCCGAGAAGCCTCTGTGCACCGAGAAACCCTTCGTCGACGTCGCCGTCACCGCCCCTTTCTGCGGTGAGATCGCCTGGATGGCGTCCGAACGGATCTCCACCGGCTACGAGGGCAACAAGTTCCGGCCCGCCGACAAGGTCAGCCGGCAGGCCATCGCCGCCTTCCTCTACCGTCTCCGCTTCCCTGACGCCGGCGCACCCCGCTGTGACAGCTCGGAGTTCGCCGACGTCCCCACCTCGTCGACCTTCTGCGGTGAGATCGCCTGGATGGATCGGGTCGGTATCACCAACGGTTACACCTCCGGCCAGACCCGGACCTTCCGGCCGAACGAGAGCGTCAGCCGGCAGGCCATGGCCGCCTTCCTCTACCGGGTGGAATCGGACTGATCGGCCCCTGGCCGATCACCAGATGCGAACCCGCTCCTCCTCGGCCAACCACATCGCATCCTCCGGGGTCACATCGAAGGCGGTGTAGAACTCGTCCAGGTTGCGGACCACCTGGTTGCAACGGAACTCCGGCGGCGAGTGCGGGTCGATGGCCAACCGGCGCAGCACCTCGGCCTCGCGTCCCTTGGCCCGCCACACCGTCGCCCAGGAGATGAACAGCGCTCGGGCACCCTCACGCACCACCACCGGGTCCGAGGCCTTGTCCCCCAGGCTCAGCAACCAGGCCTGGTAGGCGATTCCGAGCCCACCCAGATCACCGATGTTCTCCCCCACGGTCAGCGCGCCGTTGACCTGATGCCCGGGCGTCTGCTCGGGTTCGAGGGCCGAGTACTGGGCGATGAGTTTGCCCGTCAGCTCCTCGAAGGCGGCCCGGTCGGCGGGGGTCCACCAGTCGTTGATCGCCCCGGTGCCGTCGAACTTGGATCCCTGGTCGTCGAAGCCGTGGCCGATCTCGTGGCCGATGACACCTCCGATACCACCGAAGTTCACCGCGTCCGAGGCCTCAGGGTCGAAGAACGGGGGTCGCAGAATTGCTGCCGGGAAAACGATCTCGTTCATCCCCGGGTTGTAGTAGGCGTTGACCGTCTGCGGTGTCATGAACCATTCGTCCCGATCCACCGGCGATCCGATCTTGGCCCACTCCCGATCCAGCTCGAAGGCACTTGACCGCCGGGCGTTGCCCACCAGATCCAGCGGATCGATCACCAGGGCGGAGTAGTCACGCCACTTCGCCGGGTACCCCACCTTGGGGGTGAAGGCGGCGAGTTTGGCCAGCGCCTTCTCCTTCGTGGCCTCACTCATCCAGCTCAAGCGGCCGATCTCCTGCCGGTAGGCGGCCACCAGGTAGGCGACCAGCTCGTCCATCCTGGACTTCGCCGCCGGCGGGAAATGCCGCTGCACGTAGATCTCGCCGAGGGCCTCGCCCACCGCCGACTCCACCAGGCCCACGCCACGCTTCCAGCGTTCGCGCAGTTCCGGGGTGCCGGACAGGGTGCGGCCGTAGAAGTCGAAGTTCTCCTCCACGATCGCAGCGGGGCCGAACGGCGCCGCCGCCCGCAGGATCCGCCAGACCAGCCAGGCCTTCCAGTCGTCGAGCCGATCCTCGGTCAGCAGGCCGGCCAGCCCGGTGAAGAAGGACGGCTGCCGGACCACGACATGGTCGAGCACCCCGTCGTCGGCACCGCTGCCGGCCAACCACCGCGTCCACAGCTCTGCGGGCAGCAGCTCGGCGAGGCCGGCCCGATCCATCGGGTTGTTGGTCTGGTCCTGATCGCGGGTGCGGACCCGGTCCCAGTGATGGGAGGCATTCTCGGTCTCCAACGCGAGGATCCGGGTCGCGGTCTGCTGGGGATCGGCCACGCCGGCAAGGGTGTGCATGGTGGCGATGTGCTCGAGGTAGGACTCGCGGATGGCGGCGTACTGGTCGTCGCGGTAGTACGACTCGTCGGGAAGTCCCAACCCGCCCTGCAGCAGGTTCGCGGTGTACCGGTCCGGCGCGGCCGGGTCGGTGTTCACGTAGAAGCCGAAGGCACCGCCGACACCGTCCCGCTGCAGCACCCCGAGCAGGTGGAAGAAGGCGGGCACGTCCTGGACCTGCGCGACCGCCTCGAGCTGGTCCGCGATCGGCCGTAGACCGAGCTCCTCGACCCGTTCGGTGTCCATGAAGCTCCGGTACAGGTCCCCGATGAGCTGCTCCGGGCTGCCCGTCGGCGCCTGGGATGTCCCGGCCAGTTCCTCCACGAGCGCCAGCCCGGCGGCCTCGGCCTCGTCACGCAGCTCGTTGAAGGCCCCGTACATCGACTGATCCGCAGGGATGTGGTCCTCGTCCAACCACACGCCGTTGACGTGACGGAACAGATCGTCCTGGGGGCGGGGGGTCCCGCTCGTCGTGGGGTCGGCAGTCATCAGATTCGAAGTCCCTTCAAGGCTCGGCGGGATCGCCGACTCTCACACTTACCACCATCGCGCGATCGGCAGCGGGCCGGGTGCCTGTCTGTTCGACTGCCGCAGACCGGTCAGGTCCCGGTCGGCCCGAACCGCTCGACCCGGATCCCGGAGCCCGGAAGACCCAGCTCGAGGAGCAACCGACTCGCGCTCTCGGCGAAAGGGGCCGACCCGCAGACATAGGCGTCCTGTTGGGCGGCGATCAACGGGATCAGATCCACATCCGTCACCCGCCCGGCGGGCCGCAGGCGGAAGGACTCGCGGCTCAACGCGATCACCGCGTCCGCATCGACGAGTTCCTCGCCGTAGGGCAGATCGGCCAAGGACCTGGCGGCCACCGCGAGGTTCAGCAGGCCGTCGACCCCATCCTCCCGTGCCTGGCGGAGCATCGAGACCAGTGGCACCACACCGCTTCCGCCGCCCACCCCGATCGCCGGACGGTCCGCGCGCCAGACGAACCAGCCTCCGATCGGCCCGCGCACCTCGAGAACGTCACCCACCTCCGCGATGTCGGCAAGATAGGTCGAAACCTCGCCGTCCGGCAGACGATCGATGTAGAACTCCACCAACGGGTCGGACGGGATCGAGGCCAGTGAATAGGATCTGCTGGCCGAATACCCGTCCGGTGCGGTCAGTCTGATCACGTAGTGCTGGCCCGGCAGGTGGTCCACCCGGTCAGGCACCTCGAGCCGCAGGATGACCGATCGTTCGGACGGATGGGTGACCTCCCGTACGACGGCACTGCGCCAACGATTCGAACCGGGAAAGGACGGGACCGCCGGGCCGGTCGACTCAATCACCCTGGTACCGCTGTTCCTGCCAGGGATCCCCGCGGTCGTGGTAGCCGTTACGTTCCCAGAAACCCTGCTCGTCGTGGTCGAGCAGGGTCAGACCCGTGATCCATTTGGCGCTCTTCCAGAAGTACAGGTGGGGAACCAACAACCGGATCGGACCGCCGTGTTCACGGTGCAACGGCTTGCCCTCGTGACTCCACACCACCCAGGCCTTGCCGCCGGTCACATCGGCCAGCGGAAGGTTCGTGGTGTAGCCGGTCGTCGAGGTCGCCAGCACATGGGTGGCCGCGTCCAACGGTTCCGCCAGATCGAGCAACACATCGACACCCACCCCGCCGAAACGGGTGCCGAGCTTGGACCATGTTGTGACGCAATGGATGTCGCCACGAAACTCGGACTGCTCGAGGGCGTGCAGCTCACTCCAGGTCCACCTGGTCGGTGTCCGCACCAGGCCGTCCACGGACACGGTCACCCGCTCGGGCACCAGCCTGGGCGTCACCTCGGCGGTGAGCACCGGGAAATCCGCACCGGTGTCGTACTGGCCGGGCGGCAACCGAGGATCGCGTTGCTGTCTCGGGCGGCCGAAGAAGCCACGTGTCGGTCCGGTCATGGCACACCTTCCTGGGTCCGGCGAAGGGGCCGGCACCGGGGCAGACGAATCCCGCAGCACGATCGTAGTCCCGTACCGGGCGGAGGACCCCATGGATCATCGAACCTTCCGCAGACACGGCCCTACACCACTGAACTGTGCTTTTCGACAATCGTCCGTCAAGCGGGCGTGAACCTTCGGCGTTAGACGGGTGCTTCCCCGACGAGGCCTCCCTATGGTTTCCGTATAGCCACACAAGCCCACCACCTACAGACCCCGATGTCGCAGTCTGCCCGAGGAAGGTTCGCCATGTCCGCTCAGATCCACAGCACAGTCCGAGAGAGGGTTCGAGGAAGGCTACGGCGCACTGCCGCAGTCCTGACCGCCGGGCTCGTGGCGGCCACCCTGTCGGCTGTCACCTCGACATCCGTTGCCCACGCCGACGAACCCGCCGTCGGCAGCTCGACCCTCGTCCCGATCCAGGTGACCGGCGCTCCGTCCGAACGGTTCTCGCTCGTCGTCCTCGGCGACGGCTACACCGCGGCCGAGATCCCCAAGTTCCTGCAGCAGGTCGACGAGCACATGAACGTCATGTGGAGCATCGAGCCGTACAAGAGCTACCGCAACTACTTCAATGTCTATGCGGTGGCCATCGTCTCGGGTGTCTCCGGAGTCAGCTGCGACGACTCCCTGACCTCCCCGCGCCGGGACACCCCCTTGAAGATGTCGTTCTGGGGCGGATGTTCGGCCAGCAGCGTCCAGCGGCTCCTCACCGTCAACAACACCCTCGCGAAGCAGTACGCGGCGACAGCACCGAAGGTCGACCAGATCCTGGCCCTGGCCAACAGCGACACCTACGGCGGCGCCGGCGGTTCCTACGCCACGGCCAGCGGCGGCAACGCCCTGTCCGCGCTGATCTCGCCCCACGAGATCGGTCACTCCCTCGGCGGCCTGCAGGACGAGTACGACTACTACACCCGCGGTGTCACCACCGGCAACTACACCGGTGGCGAGCCGAGCTCGGCCCACCACACCCTCCTCACCGAGGCCCAGATGGTCGCCCAGCAGAAGAAGTGGTGGCGTTGGATGGGTGAGCCGAGCGAGTCCGGCGGAGTCATCGGCCGGTACGAAGGCGGCCAGTACTACTCCACCGGCGTCTTCCGCCCCAGCCAGCACTCCATGATGAAGAGCCTGGGCTACCAGTTCGACCAGGTCGGCCGCGAGATCATGACCGAGCGCATCTCCTCCAAGATGAACCTGGTCCCTCGCTCGACCCCGACCACCGCACCCGTCGCCCCCGACACCATGCTGTGGGTCGAGACCGCGCACCCGGTGACCCACGAGCTGGACGTCACCTGGCAGGTCAACGGCACCACCGTTGCCGGAACCGCGAACTCGCGTTACCTGGACCTCAAGGGCCGCAACCTGGCCGCCGGGGACGTCGTCAAGGCCACCGTCGTGGACAACACCGAATTCGTCCGTGACCCGGCACTGCGCAACAAGACCTCGATGACCCAGGTCCGCACCTGGACCGTCGGCACCGGAACCGTCACCCCGGTCGCGGTCACCCCGTCCTTCACCCAGACCAGCCCCACCACCCGTCCCGCCGGTGCCACCGACGTGCTCTACGTCGAGCCGGCCCAGCCGTCGGACCGCAAGCTCGACGTCACCTGGAAGGTCGACGGCGCCACCCAGCCGAACCCGACCCAGTCACGCAACCTCAAGCTCGCCGACCTGCGCCTGAGCAACGGCAGCCACACCGTCACGGCCACCGTCACCGACCCGGTCGGCGGTGTCCCCGGCTCGCAGACCGCCACCTGGACCGTTGACGCCAGCGGCCCGACGGTCGCCATGAACGTCACCACCCCGCTGGCCACCACCGTCCAGAACGGTGTCCCGCACTACGTGGTCAACGAGTCCTTCAAGATGAAGCTGACCCCCACCGACGACCAGCCCGGATACGTCGTGGCCGAGTTCCGTCTCGACGGCGACGGCTGGCACAACTACTACGGCTGGCCGACCGACAAGAACGCCCCGTTCCTGTTCACCCCCACCGGAACCAACATCGACGACCTGGTCTACGGCAACCTCGGCAGCGGCGGCATGTCCCTGTCCCCGTTCCAGGCCCGCACCCCGGGATACGGCGTGCACAAGGTCGAGTACCGGGCCACCGACGCCGCCGGCAACATCGGCGAGGTCAAGTCGTTCATGGTCACCGTGCTCAAGGGTGGGGCCAACCCGGACGGACAGCAGGTCATCACCGCTGCTGTCGCCGGCTCCAGCCTCAAGCTGAACTCCCCGAGCACCGCACCGGTCACCATGAACCCCGTGACCCTGACCGGTATCGACCAGATCACCACCGGAGCGCTCAACCCGCTCCAGGTCGTCGACGCCCGTGGCTCCGCCGCCGGGTGGAACCTCACCGGCCAGGTGTCCGACTTCGTCAGCACCGGCGGTGTCATCCTGGCCGACAACCTCGGCTGGCGTCCGGCGGCCTCCGCCGCGGTCGGCGGCCTGCCGACCTCCGCCGCTGAGGCCTCCGCCGTCTCCGCCGGAGCGGTCGCCGTTCCGGGTACCGGACTCGGCCAGCCGAAATCACTGTGCGCCGCGACCACCGGCCACAGCTCCGGAACCTTCACCTGTTCCGCAGGCCTGGATCTCGGTATCCCCGGAGCCAGCCGGACCGGAACCTTCACCGGTCTGCTGACCCTGACCCTGATCTAGGGCACCCCCAGACGCCGGTGTGTCGAGGACGAGAGAAAGATGCGTCCTCGACACACCGGATTCCACATTCAACGACACGTGTCGACGACGAGAGAAGATGCGTCCTCGACACACCGGATTCCACACCGAACAACACGAGCCGACGACGAGAGAAGATTCGTCCTCGACACACCGGATTCCACCACCAGCTGCGGCCGGGACGAGAACCTTCGTCCCGGCCGCAGCTGTCTTCGCCGGACCTCTCGTCAGGACGGACCGGGCGCGGTGGGCGACAATGTTCGGGTGACCGAACCCACCCAGGCACCCGCCCCGCAGTTGAACCTGCCGATCGACCTGCCGGTGTCCCCCATGCTGGCCAAGGCGGTGCCGAAGGTCCCGGCCGCCGACTCGGTGCCCGGCGGTCTGTCCTACGAACCGAAGTGGGACGGCTTCCGCTGCATCGTGTTGCGGGACGGCGAACAGGTGGAACTGGCCAGTCGCGGGTCCAAACCCCTGACCCGTTACTTTCCCGAGGTGGTCGAGGCGGTACTGGCCCACCTGCCGCAGAAATGCGCCGTCGACGCCGAGATCGTGGTGCGGAACGGACGGTCGGGGGCGCAACGCCTCGACTGGGAGGCCCTGTCCCAGCGGATCCACCCGGCGGCTAGCCGGATCACCAAGCTCTCCGTCGAAACCCCTGCCGAACTGGTCTGCTTCGACCTGTTGGCCCTGGGCGAGGACAGCCTGATGGACTCGCCGTTCGGTGAACGCCGCCGTCTGCTCGAGGATGCGCTGTCCGGGCTGGCCGCCGATGCACCCGTGCATCTCACCCGCACCACCACCGACGCCGTCGAGGCCCAGCGCTGGTTCGAACAGTTCGAGGGGGCGGGCCTGGACGGAGTGGTGGCCAAACCCCTTGCGCTGCCGTACGAACCCGGCAAACGAACGATGCTCAAGATCAAACACTCGCGGACCGCGGATGCGGTGCTGCTCGGGTACCGGATCCACAAATCCGGGCAGGGGGTCGGTTCGTTGCTGCTCGGTCTCTACAACAACGAGGGCGAGATCTTCGGTGTGGGCGGCATTTCGGCCTTCACCAATGTTCGCCGGCTCGAACTGATCGAGGAGCTCGCCCCGTGGGTGGTGCGGGACGAGGAGGGCGCGGCCGTCACCGGCGAGGGGGAACGCAGCCGGTTCAGCGCAAGCAAGGACATCAGTTTCGTGAAACTGCGTCCCGAGCGCGTGGTCGAGGTCAAGTTCGACCAGCTCGAGGGCTCGCGGTTCCGGCACTCGGTGGGTTTCCTGCGCTGGCGGCCGGACCGGGACCCGCGGTCCTGCACCCTCGACCAGGTCGACCGGGCGATCGCCTACGACCTCGACTCGGTGCTGACCACCACCTGATCTTGTTGACGATTCGGGTTCCGGACGGTCCGATTTCGACCATCTGGAACCCAAATCGTTCCTACTCCTCGTCCACCCAGTTCTCCGCCCGCTTCTTGCTCGGCTGAACGCGCGGCGGCTCCCCCGGCATCTTCGGGTAGTCGGGTGGGAAGTTGAGCTCTCCCAACCCCCGTTCGGCGACGTCGGTGTCCCAGAGGGCTATGGCGGCGGCGACATCACCTGCGGTGTCGTCGATGTCGGCCCAGGCGTCACCGCGGTCGGCGATGATGTCCGGCACGGTCCGCACGGTGAAGTCGCCCGCCTTCGCCTCCCGCAGGTCCGTCCAGTCGACGGGCATCGAGACCGGCGCTCCTGGCAGCGGTCGCGGACTGTAGGCCGAGGCGATGGTCCGGTCCCGGCAGGCCTGGTTGAAGTCCACGAAGATCTTCTCCCCCCGCTCCTCCTTCCACCACGCGGTGGTCACCAGGTCCGGCAGGCGACGCTCCAGTTCCCGGGCGATCCCGATCACCCCGTGCCGCACGTCGAGGAACTCGTGGGTCGGCCGGATCCGCGCGAAGACATGCACCCCACGGTTTCCCGAGGTCTTCACCCGCGGGGTGAATCCCAACTCGGTCATCACCTCGCGCAGGGCGTACGCGGCCTCGATCACGTCGGCGAAACTTCGCCCGGGCTGCGGGTCCAGGTCGATCCGCAGCTCGTCCGGGTTGTTGATGTCCGCCGTTCGAACCGGCCACGGATGGAAGGTGACGGTGTTCATCTGCATCGCCCAGACGGCCGTGGCGATCTCGTCCACGACGAGTTGCGGGTGCTGCCGACCCGACGGGTAGACGCACATGACGGTCCGGGTCCAGGCCGGCACACCCCGCGGGGGGTTCTTCGAGTAGAAGGCCTCCCCGTCCACCCCTCCTGGGTAGCGCTGCAGGGTCACCGGTCGGTCGCCGATCGCCCGGAGCAGACCGTCGGCGACGCTGACGACGTACCGGGCGAGTTCGAGTTTGGTGATCCCCACGTCGGGCCACATGACCCGGTCGGGACTGGAGATCCGGACATCACGCACGCTGTCGTCCGGACCCGGGACCTGGAGCACCTCTGCACCACTCATGGCGTGAGACTAGCCGCCGAAGCCGTACGGAGGACTACCGTGTCCGGCATGGATCCGCTCCCCGCTCTGCGGCGCATCTCGTTCCTGCTGGAAAGGACCCTGGCACCGACCTATCGGGTCAAGGCCTTTCGCACGGCCGCGATCACGGTGGCCGGTCTGCCCGATGCCGAGATCCGCAGACGGGCCAAGGCGGGCACCCTGCAGGATCTGACCGGCATCGGACCCAAGACCGCAGCGGTCATCAGCCAGGCCGTGGCCGGTGAACGACCGAAGTACCTGACCGACCTCGAGGAGGCCTACCGGCCGCTTGCCACCGGCGGGGAGGACCTGCTGGCCGAACTCCGCGGCGACCTGCATTCACACAGCGACTGGAGCGACGGCGGATCACCGATCGAGGAGATGGCGATCACCGCGCTGGAGCTGGGGCACGAGTACCTCGCCCTCACCGACCACTCCCCGCGGCTGACGGTGGCCAACGGGTTGAGCCCGGAGCGGCTGCGCACCCAGCTGGACCTCGTGGCGGAGCTCAACAAGCGCCTCGCACCTTTCCGGCTCCTCACCGGCATCGAGTGCGACATCAACGAGGACGGCACCCTCGACCAGTCGGAGGAGCTGCTCGCCGAGGTCGACGTCGTCGTCGCCTCCGTGCACTCCAAGCTCCGTGCGACCTCGGCGGTCATGACCGAGCGGATGCTCGCCGCGGTGAACAACCCCTTCACCGACGTGCTCGGCCACTGCACGGGCCGGCTCGTCACCGGTGGGAGGGGCACCAGGCCGGAGAGCAGTTTCGACGCCGCCGCCGTTTTCGCCGCGTGCGCCGCCGCCGATGTGGCGGTGGAGATCAACAGCAGGCCGGAGCGGCTGGATCCCCCTCGACGGCTGCTCCGGCAGGCGGTCGAGGCCGGATGCCTCTTCAGCATCGACACCGATGCGCATGCACCGGGGCAGTTGGACTTCCAGGCGTACGGCGCGGCGCGGGCGACCGAATGCGAGGTGCCCGCCGACCGGGTCGTCAACACCTGGCCGGTCGAGCAGCTGCTGGCCTGGACCACCCGGGAACGCCGCGGGTGACGGGCGCGTCCCCGCACCGGACACATCGCAACAGTCGAACGCACGGACGACGGACTGTCGGGCGCCCTCGCTACAGTCGATCGTAGAAAAGCACGCACGAAGGAGTCACCCCATGCCAAACACACTGTGCTCACCCGCCGTCCGCCTGCTCGTCCGGGCAGGAGGCACCCACCGATGACCCAGGACAAGTACCTGGCCCGGATCGCCGCCCTGCTCCGCAAGGCCGAGGGCACCGACAACGAACACGAGGCGGACGCCTATCTGCAGGCGGCCCAGCGGCTGGCCACTCAGGAGTCGGTCGATCTGGCCGTGGCCCGCGCCCACACGGCCCACCGCGAGCAGCGCGCGGCACCCACCCAACGCGCCATCGACATCGGCGAGGCCGGGAAACGGGGACTGCGCACCTATGTCCAGCTGTTCCTCGCCATCGCCAGGGCCAACAACCTGACCTGCGACGTCGCCCGCAATTCGACCAGGGTCTTCGCCTACGGTTTCGAGGCCGACATCCGTGCGGCGGAAGCCCTGTACGCCTCGCTCGTCGTGCAGATGGTGCGCGCCTCCGACACCTACATCAAGTCGCGCGAGTACACCAAGGAACTCGTTCCGAAGGAGGTCAAGGTCCCCGGTTCGGAACGGTACGAACGTCGGCTCGGGCTGGTCGCCGATTTCCAGGTGGTCGGTCGTCCGGTGCATGCGACCACTGCCCGGTTGAACTTCCAGGACGCCTTCGCGATCCGCATCGGCACCCGGCTGGCCGAGGCCAGGGAGGAGGCCCGGCAGGAGGCCGTCGCCAGGGACGAGGCGAGCGGGTCTGCCAAGGTCGGCGTCGCACTCGCCCTCCGCGACAAGGAGGTGGAACTTCTCGCACATTACCGCGCCACCTCCACGGCCCGCGGCAGTTGGCCCGGGAGCAGGCCCACCGGCGGCTACTCCGAACACTCGCGCCGGGCCGGGGACCGGGCCGGCCGCAGTGCCAGGTTGGGCGGGGAACCGGCCATCGGCGGGTCCCGCACCGCGATCGGCGGGTCACCCTGATGGCACCCGCAGGCGGTGCGCGGATCCGTCCACCCGCTCGACCGGACACCGCACGGCCGAGGGATGCCCAGGTCGGACGGCTGTACGACGCCGAACACCTGGTGCACCGGATCTTCGACAGGGCAGCCGACTTCCCGATCGTGGAGATCGCGGGCTCCCGGGTCGCCGTGCCCGTCGAGCGTCGTTTCGGTTCGGTCACCGCCGTCCAGACCTATGTCGACGCGGTGCTCCGACTGAACTGGGTGCGTGCCACCTGGGAACGGGCCGAACTACCGGTGCGTGTTCGCGCCAGGGCCGGGAACACCGCAGCGCACTACGAATCCGCGACCGGGGTCATCGCGGTGCCCGATCCCGCCCGCGGTCCGTCCTGGGCGATGCGCGAGCTGGTGGTCCTGCACGAGCTCGCCCATCACCTCGCGCCCACGGACGAGAGCCCACCGCACGGTGGCCCTTTCGTCGGGCGGATGTTGGAACTGGCGGACGGGGTCATCGGACCGGAGGCGGCGTTCCTGCTGCGGGTGACCTTCCTCGACTGCGGCGTTCACCTGGGCTGATCCGCGACGGTGGGGCACCCGACCCCCCGGTGTCGCACCGCCCGGGGCCGGTCACCCGGTGACGGCCACGGCCCTGCGCAGGTCCCGCCAGGGATGTGCGCAAGATGGGATCCTCCGAACGGGCCGGGCGTTAGGCTTTTGGGGAAACGTGAAATCCAGCGGCCGAGCCGCAGCAGTCTCTACTCCCGGCTGGGGGCGATATGGTCGGCAACCGTGCACCGTCGCCAACTGCCCGGTCCTCGTGGACCACGCTGCCGCAGTGGGTGCTGACCGGTCTGGCGCTCGCGATGATCGGGCTGCTGGTCCTCCAACCAGGGGACGGCACCGTCGTCGGCACGGTCACGAATCTGGCCCAGCTCCTCTTCGCCGCCGTCGCGACCGGCGCTGCTTTTCTGGCATCACGTAGGTCGACGGGCCGACGCCGCGCGGCATGGTCGGCCCTGGCCCTCGGGGCCGCGTCCTGGACCACGGGTCAGCTGATCTGGTGCTGGTACGAATTGGTGATCGACGAGAGGTCCCCCTTCCCCTCGGCAGCAGACGTCTTCTTCCTGCTGTTCCCGGTGGGTGCCGCGGCAGGGCTGTGGCTGTTCCCGTTCCGGGAGGTTGCCGGCGACCGACTGCGCCGTCTCCTCGACGCACTCGTCGTGGTCAGCGCCCTGGTGTCCATCTCCTGGCCGATCACACTCGATCTGGCGGTCAACACGGCCGGTGACGACACCCTTGCCGTGGTGGTGGCCCTTGCCTACCCGATCAGCGACATCCTGATCGTCACCATGGCCGTTCTCAGCCTGAGTCGCTCCCGCGACCATCGACGCCCCCTCGTGCTGCTCGCCCTCGCGATGGCCTCGATGGCGGTCGCGGACGGCGGCTTCGCGCACTACTCGGCGTTGGGAACCTACCGGTCCGGTGGCATCCTCGACGCCGGATGGCTGGTCGGATTCCTGCTGTTGGCCTTCGCCGCCCACGGTGCGTCGCGGAGCCGTTCGTCGTCGGAGGAGGCCGGCCCGATCACGGATCGGCCGACCAGCCCCAGCATGCTGCCGTACGTCCCGCTCGTCATCGCCTTCGCGGCCCTGGGCGGCAGGTACATCGGGGGCGGCAGGCCAGGACGCGTCGAGGTGGTCTCCATCGGCCTGGCGGTGGCCATCGTGCTGGTCCGCCAGTACATGACCCTGCTCGACAACCGGCGGCTGCTGGACACGGTCGCGGCACGCGAGAGCCAGCTGGAGCGTCAGGCCTTCCACGATCAGCTGACCGGGCTGGCCAATCGCGCCCTGTTCACCGATCGTGTCGCCCATGCACTGGAGCTGCATCGGCGCGACCGTCGACCGCTCGCGTTGATGTTCTGCGACCTGGACGATTTCAAAGCCGTCAACGACACCCTCGGCCATGCGGCCGGGGATGCGCTGCTGATCCGGGTCGGCGAACGTCTGCGCGGAGCCGTCCGCTCCGGCGACACCCTGGCTCGTTTCGGAGGGGACGAGTTCGCCATCCTGATCGAGGACGGGGGCGAGTCCGCTGCGGTGGGCGGGCGGATCATCGAGTCCCTGCGCGCCCCGTTCGTCCTCGGTGGAACCGAGCTGTTGATGCGGGCGAGCATCGGCGTCATCGGGGTGGCCGCCGACGACCCCAGCCCTCCGTTGGAGGCACTGCTGGCCAAGGCCGACATCGCGATGTACACGGCCAAGCGGGGAGGCAAGGGCAGGCTCGCCCTCTACGAGTCGTCGATGACCCTGCCTGCGGAGCTGCGCGAGCCCCTGGCCCGGGCGGTGGAGAACGACGCCATCGAGGTGGCCTACCAGCCCGTCTTCCGACTCGCCGACGGGGCGATCGTCGAGCTGGAGGCCCTGGCCCGGTGGGAGTTCGACGGCTCGAGCATCTCCCCGGCCGACTTCATCCCGTTGGCGATCAGGACGGGGTTGATCACCAGACTCACCGACCAGGTGCTCGAGCGGGTGTGCGCCGACCTCGTCCGATGGTCGAAGACCCTCGGACACAGCCGGTTGCGGGTGGCCGTCAACGTCCCCCCCGATCTGGTGGTCGACCCGGCGTTCCCGGATCGGGTGGCGGCCGCCCTGGCCAAGCACGGCCTGGCGGGTTCACAGTTGAAGTTCGAGATCACCGAGGACGCCCTGTCGGCGAACCTGCCGTTGGCCAGGGCCGTCACCACCCGCCTGCACGAGCTGGGCGGTCTGATCTCGCTGGAGGACTTCGGAACCGGAACCTCGTCACTGCTGCACCTGCAGCAGATCCCGTTCCACTCGGTGAAGATCGACATGACCTTCATCGCCGAGGTCGAGAGCGACACCGGGGTCGAGCGTTTCCTGCGCGCGCTGCTGACCCTGGGCCACGATCTCGGCCTGGAGGTGACGGCCGAGGGTGTGGAACGGGCGGCGCAGGCCCAGCTCCTGCGGTCCTTCGGCTACCGGTACGCCCAGGGCTACCATTTCGCCCGGCCGATGCCGGCCGCCGGTATCACCGGCCTGCTCGTCCCGGACCAGGAGGACGGCGGCGACGTGGCCCGCCTCGCGGTATGACGGTCGGTCCCTCCGGCGCGACACCGGTGGATCCCTTGGTCGTGGCACCCGTCATTCCTGGTCCGACGGCCAGGCCGCGAGTCGACGGGCGCTGTGGAAGGTGCGTTCCGCCGCGCTGATCGGGTCGACGAAGGACATCGATCGGGCCAACAGCTGGAGCGGGTTCCGGTAGTCGTCCATGGCGGTGTCCAGGATGCGGGGGTAGAAGTTGTCGCCGAGGATCGGCAGCCCGAGGGAATTCATCTGGATCCGCAGCTGATGGGTGCGCCCCGTATGCGGATACAGAAGGTACCGGGCCAGCTGTCCCCGGACCTCCACCAGTTCGATGACCGTCTCGGCGTTGGGCTCGCCGGGCACCTCCCGGGCCACCGGTGTCCCCGCCTCCTTGAGGATCCGGCTGCGGACGGTCCGCGGCCAGGTCAGCTCCGGTCGGTGGCCGGCGACGGCCTCGTAGGTCTTGCGCACCCTTCGGTCGGCGAACAGGGTCTGGTAGCGCCCCCGGATCTCCGGGCGCAGGGTGCACAGGACCAACCCGGCGGTGACCCGGTCGAGGCGGTGCGCCGGGCTCAGATCCGGGAGGTCGAGTTCCTGGCGCAGCCGCACCACCAGCGACTCGGTGACGTGGCTGCCCCGCGGTGTGGTGTTGAGGAAGTGCGGTTTGTCCACGACCAGGAGGTCCTCGTCGCGATGGACCACCGTCACCTCGAAGGGCACCCGGTGATCACGTGGCAGGTCGCGGCTGGTGTCGAAGAACGGGCGTGGGTCGCGCCGCCCCGGCGCGTTCGGCATGGGGTCACGGTAGCGCGGCCGGCGGGTCCGGGACACCGGCGTCGGTCTGGCACCTGCCCGTGAAGTCCGACGTTCAGGCGGTCGGCGGGCAATCCACCTCCCATGTTCACAACATTCACATTCCGGCCCAGAAGGATGGCTTTCACACCTCCAACGAGTGATTCCATCCCCCTCGGGAGAGGAATGTTCGTTGCCGAGCGTCACACAGGTAGGAACACGGACAGTAGAAACACCCGCAACAGTAGAAACACCCGCAGTAGAAGCACCCGCAGCAGGAACATCCGCGAAGAAGGTGATGAGTATGAGTACGAGCCAGTTGTCCCTGGGGCCGGGCACAGCCCCGACCCCGACCGAACGGGTCTCCGACCCGGTCCTTGCCGGTCTGGTCTGCCCGCACTGCTCTGCCGATCAGCTCCACTCGGCCACCAACGGCTATTCCTCCTGCTGGTGCTCGCGCTGCGGGGCGCACATCGCCCTCCGGGCCAGCGTCAACGCGAGCCCCGGTGCCGGCCTCCAGGTGGTTGTCGCCGGCCTCCGCCGGGTCTGAATCCGACCAGCGGCGCCCCCTGGCCCCGCGAGTGGACCCCCACACCCCCGGATTTGGGGGGTGGAAGTCCACTCGCGGAAGGATGTCGGTGGCCCCACCTAGAGTCGGTCGAATGGTCACCAGTCCTCCCCGGCGTACCCGCCCACGCCGGCCCGCCGCCCTCGGCCGCAGCGTCGGGCACGTCGACCACCTCCCCTCCGGCCCCACCTCCGGTGAGCGGCGACACGGGTCAGGGGTGCCGGAGACCTCTCCGGTGTTCACTAGGGTTGAGGACGTGCCCCGCGTCCTCCCGCTGAACCGAACACCACCGCCCGGTCCGCGGGCCGCGGAGTTCTTCGCAGGGATCGGTCTGGTCCGGCTCGGCCTGGAAGACGCCGGTTTCACGGTGCCCTGGTCGAACGACATCGAGCCGGACAAACACCTGATGTACACCAACCATTTCCAGGACGACCCGCTGACGCACACCTACGCCCTGGGTGACGTCGCGGAGATCGGCGCCGCGGATCTGCCCACCGGCCTGGATCTGGCCTGGGCCTCCTTCCCGTGCACGGATCTGTCCCTGGCCGGACGACGGCTCGGGCTGGTCGGCAAACAGTCGGCCACCTTCTGGCATTTCACCCGCATCCTGGACGAGCTGGGTGCCGCCCGCCCGAGCGTGGTGGCCCTGGAGAACGTCAACGGGCTGGCCACCTCGCACGGCGGGAAGGACCTCGTCGCCGCCGTCTCCGAGCTGAACCGTCTCGGCTATTCGGTCGACATCCTGACCATCGACGCCCGGCGGTTCGTTCCGCAGTCCCGCCAACGCCTGTTCCTGATCGGGGCGCAGGACCCGCCGCAGGAGCAGATGGATCCAGCTGGGGAGGATCCGCTGCGTCCCGATTGGCTGCGATGGGTTTTCGACTCCCCCGGGCTGCGCACCCACCGTGCCGTCCTGCCTGCCCCGCCCGAGCCCCTGCAGCGCGGCCTGGCCGGTGCCATCGAGAAACTCCCGCCGGAGGACCCGCGCTGGTGGGACGAGCAGCGGATGGACGCCCTCGTCGACTCGCTCTCCCCGCTGCAGGCCGAACGGATCGAGGTGCTCCGCCGTCGGCGCACCGTCACCTACCGGACCGCCTACCGTCGGACGAGATACGGCGTCGCGGTGTGGGAGATCCGCTCGGACGAGATCGCCGGCTGCCTGCGAACCGCCCGCGGCGGCTCCTCGAAGCAGGTGGTCGTCGAGGTCGGCAAGGGCCGGATCCGGGCCCGGTGGATGACCCCGCGCGAGTACGGGAACCTGATGGGCGCGCCCCGGTACAAGATCGCCGGCCTGCGGACCAACCAGGCCCTTTTCGGCTTCGGGGATGCCGTCTGTGTGCCGGTCGTCGGCTGGCTCGGCACCCACTACCTGATGCCGCTGGTCAACGGTGAGCTCGGTTCCGACACCTACGGGGTCGGCTGGGAAGCCGCCCATGGCTAGCCGGACGTCGTCCGGACCGCACCCGACCAAACCGCGCAGGAGCGGCCTTCCCGCGACCGGCGTCCAGGAGTTCCGGACCCTGCTCGGCGAGGCGCTGGACGCCACCGACGATCAGGGTCGGGTCTGGTCGAACGCCCGTTGGGGGGTCTACGCCTTCTACGACTACGACGGGGAGCCGATCTACGTCGGCCAGACGAACGAGCGCCTGCGGACCAGGGTCCGTCGTCATCTGACGAACCAGCGGACCGACGCGGTGGCGATGCGCATCCTCGACATCTTCGAGGTGGCCGAGATGGAACTCTGGCCGCTGTGGGAGCTGGAAGGCGGCAGGAAGAACGACCCTGACGCGAAAGCCGCCCTGAACGCCGCCGAGTACTCCGCCTATCTGCAGGCCATCACCGCCAGCCGGTTCGGGGCCATCCTCAACGAGAAGATCCCTCCCCTCTCGGAACCGACGGATCTGCCGCCCTCCCGCCGGTTCCCGCTCATCACGGCAGCTACCCGCGCCGAGCGAGGGCATCCGGACATCCGGATCGCGCGGCGCGCCGAGACCATTTCCCGCCTCGCCGCCGTCGCCCATGAGCGCGGGGAGGTCTCGGACGGCCTGCGCCGGGTGTTGGTGATCCAGGCGGTGCGCCTGGCCTACATCTCGGCGGCCAGGCTGGCCTACGTGGAGGGCCGGGCGGAGCCAGATCCGGCCGCGATCAGCATCGAAGGACTGGTCGGTTCGGTGCTTTTCGACCATGCGGACCCGTTGGGCCAGAAATACACGACCGAGGACGAGGGCCTTTTCGACGAGTGGTGATGCGGACTGCCGGGCGTTGACGGACTGACCGACTCTGCCCGGTACCCCGATCCGGCTGCTTCCACACCTGTCCGCCCGTACGAGCGCAAACTTCACCTGTTGGAGTCCTCTCGCGGCGTTCCCGTCGAACACGCAGGGTTATCGACGACCTCCCACCCGGTGACGGGTGTGTTGTTGTTTCACCGATCGGGGTTTACATTCGGAACTGCGGCCATTCTCTGGCGCATCGCGAAGCTCTTTCCCTCGCACACGCGACGAGGAACACCACTCCCCTTGCAGGATCCTCGCGTCCTGGTGCGAAACTCAATCCCATCACGGTGACCGAAACCGTATGCGGTGTCGACTCTTTCGACCAGGGAAAGGCAATCACCATGTTCACCTCCGGTAGAAACACGACCTTACCCGCCATTCGCCCTAATAGATCTTTGATCAGCAGAACACTTGCGGCATCAATGATCATTCTTCTGGTCACGTTGACCGGCACCACCGACGCCCGCGCCGCGGAGGCACCGGTGGGGCTCGGCACCGCGGGCTCCTATGTCGTGATCGGGGGCCAGGCGGTCACCAACACCGGCCCCAGCCTGCTGGGCGGCGACCTCGCCGTCAGCCCCGGGTCGGCGATCACCGGATTCCCACCCGGGATCGCAGGCGGGGCCACCCACGCCGCTGACGCACCGGCTGCCCAGGCCCAGCTGGACGTGACCACCGCCTACAACGACGCCGCAGGCCGGGCCCTCACCGCGACCGTGGCCGGTGACCTGGGCGGTTCGACCCGGGTGGCCGGGGTCTACCGCTCCACCAGCACCCTGGCCCTGACCGGGACAGTCACCCTGGACGGGCAGAACGACCCCGATTCGGTGTTCATCTTCCAGATCGCCTCGGGCCTGACCACGGCCTCCAACAGCTCGGTGAGCCTGATCAACGGCGCAAAGGCCTGCAACGTCTTCTGGCAGGTCGGCAGTTCGGCGGTCCTGGGTACCGGAACGACGTTCAAGGGCACAGTCCTTGCCCTGGCATCGATCTCGGTGGGAACAGGTAGCCCGATCGAGGGCAGGATGTTCGCCCGGAACGGTCAGGTCAGCCTGGACACCAACGCCATCACCCTGCCGGTGTGTGACGTTCCGGAGGTTCCTACCGATGAGACCTCCACCAGCACCGTGACGAGCACCAGCGACACGGAGGTGACCGACACCTCGGTCACCGGCACCGACACCTCGACCCCGGTGGATACGAACACCTCCGCGACAGCGACCGCAACAGCCACAACGGGTTCGACCCGAACCGTCGCCACCACCTCGATCTCGGGTCCGGCGAGCACCGGGCCGAGCACGAGCGGTGGGCTGACCTCCGGCCCCACCACCGGAACATCCTCGACGAGCTCCACCCCGACAAGCGCCCTCGTCACGGGATACGGCGGCCCGGGCGGCGGTGTTCCCGGTGCCGGAGGCCCGGGCGGACCCACCCCGACCACCCCGGTCGGCCTGGCGGTCACCGGCGGGAACGCCTACACCCTCCCGCTGGCGGGACTGGCTGTCCTGCTGATGATCTCCGGCGCACTGGCCCTCGGGTGGGCACGACCCAAGCCCCGTCACCGCGCCTGAGCACGCCGGGGATCAGGCCGGGTAGTTCGACTCCCGCAGCAGCCCGGCCAGGTGTACCGCGTTGACGGCGAGTGTTGCTGTGGCGGAGGCGGTCTTCTCCGGGGTGCCGGGCAGGTCCTGGTAGTCCACGGATTGCATCGCCTCCCCGTTCCAGTAGGTCACTCCCTGGGCGGGGATGGTGAAGCCGACGTCGTTGAGGGCCTGGAACAGGTCGGCGGTGATCCGGTGGGCGCCGTCCTCGTTGCCCACGATCGCTGCCACCGCGATCTTTCCGAAGGTCATCAGCCGGCCGTCGCCGTCGGTCTCGGAAAGCTCGGCGTCCAATCGCTCCAGTACCCGCATGCAGACACTGCTGTGCTGCCCCATCCAGGTGGGGGTGGCCAGGACGAAGATGTCGGCGGCCATGAGCTTCTCGCGGAGGGACGGCCATGCGTCACCGTCACCCATGTCCGGATCCACCCCCGGTTTCACATCGTGGTCGACCACCCGGACGGACTCCCCTGATACCCCGTGGGAGGCGAGCGCATCGAGCACCTGCCGGGCGATCAGCTCGGTGCTCGACCGGGCCGGCGAGGCTTTCAGGGAACAGGTCAGGGCAAGGGCGGTCAGCGGTCGGGTCACGGAATCCTCCGATGGGTACGGGCACGAGGCGAGACCCCGCGCGTGGCTACCGGTACCCGATCCGCCGGCTGTTGATGCCGGCGTCTGCCCGGGTCTGTCCGTTCCCGCGCTCCACGCTCTCGTTCCCGTGCACCGTACATGGATCGGCGCACCCCGCGGAGTGCGTCGATTCCGGACCGGCGCGCGGGAACAGGGGTTTCGGGAACAGAGGGCTCGGGGCCAGAAGCTGAGCAGCCGGATCCGCCTACAGGTCGACCTTCTCGTTCTCGCCGCCGTCGTAGCGCTGCCCGGTCACCTTGGACTTGACGAAGCTGAGCAGCGAGGCCACCCGCCCACCGGGGGTGTCCCAGTACTCGGCCGAATCCGCGGTGAACCTGATCAGGGTGACGGTCGGGTCGTCCGGCCCTTGGGGCAACCATGCCTCGACCCATCCGTTCCACAGCTGGTGGACCTTGTCCCGGTCGTCGACCACGGCAGCGGTACCGGTGATGGAGATCCAGGTGTCATTGGAGGTCAAGGTGACGGAAGCGGCCGGATTGGCGGCGAGGTGGGCGACCTTGCGGGAGGCCCGCTCCGCGAAGAACCAGAGGTCGCCGTCGAACTCGACCTCCTGCTGGGCCATCGGCCGGCTGATGAAACGTCCGTCGGCGTCCACGGTGGTGAACATCCCGATACGGATGTCCTTGGCGAGTTCGGCAACCTTCGCGGCGGCGGATTCGGTGTCGCTCATCGGGAATGGTCCTTCCGGGGAGAGTTCGCTCAGAGCCCGGAGGACCCGGACGTCCTCCACGTCTGCCCCACATCAGGGACCGGCAAACCTGCCTGTGCACAACTGGTTTCGCCCACAACAGGAGCGGCCGCCCGGCGGTCCCACCGGGCGGGCGCATCACATGGGCCCGATTCGGGAAAGGGAGGTCATGACCGAACCGGAGAACACCCCACACACCCCCGATGAGCCGAACACCCGCCCAGGACCCCGTGATGAGGGCGGACACGGCGGGATGGCCACCCGTGAGCAGGAGGCCAGGGAGCAGGTGGCCGAGGCCGAACGTCCTGATCTCCCCGGCGACGCGTGATAGCGGCGGGGTGCAAGTGGGTACAGGGACACCATGAGCCATCCGACAGAGCCGTGGGAAGAGGCGTTCGGCAGCGACCTCCCTCCCGTCGATGAACAGGTCCCCGACATCCCCGACGTCCAGCCGATCGACCCACCGGAACCGAGTCCGGTGGTGCCCGAGCACCTGCCCGAGCCCACGGCACCCGAGCCGGCGGTCCCGCCGGGTTCGGATCCGCTCGGTCCCGGCGGTCCTGGACCGCTCGAACCGCCGCCGCTGGAACCACCTGACTGAGCCGGCCTCGACCTCGAGCCGTCGAACCTTCGGCCGTCGCAGCGGCAGCCGCACCGCCTGCCGCCCGTCGGCCGCAGGCCCCTGTTCCACGAAAGGCGACACATGAGCACCAAGTACTACCGAATCCGCGACCACGGCGAGGATCTCACCGGCTTCGCGGCCGAGACCGCCGAGGACGCGATCGATTTCGTCCGCAAGTTCGTCACGAGCAACACCGCCCCGATCGCCTGGGACGTGAACACCGCGGAGGTGGTCGAATGGACCAATCCGCAGGACGGCGAGGGCGCGAAGCAGACCTATCTGCACGTGGCCAATGTCCGCGAGATCACCTGAGCGGCATCTGTTCCAGCATGTCCAGGACGACAGCGAGGGCGGGCCACTGATCGCGTCCGGGCCGGGTGATGGCGAAGGCCCGGAGGTTCACCCCCGGCCGTAGAAGCGGTACCAGCCGAACCTCCGGGATGGTCGGCCGGGCTGCGGGCAGCAGACCCACCCCGAGGCCCGCTGCGATCAGGTCCTGCACCAGTTCGAGGCTGTCCGCCCGGTGGCCGACCACCGGCGCGAAACCCGCCATCGCCCCGATGGTCCGGATCACCTCCTCATCGGCCGTCCCCCGTGAGTTCACGATCCATTCCTGGTCCTTCAATCCCCGGAACACCCCGACGGCATCGTCACCGTCCAGCGGCAGGTCCGCCGGGACACCCAGCGACCACGGTGTTTCCCAGAGCGCACGCTCGACGGCACCCGGATCGGGTCGATGCGGGCCGAGGTCGAAATCATGGACGAGGCCGAGGTCGATCCGGTCGTCGGCCAGCAATTCGTACACCTCCGACGGTTCCTGCTCCTCGATCCGCAGGCGCACCCGCAGATGCTCCTGCTGCAGCCGGCGGACGATCGGCACCAACACGTCCCGCGCCGCGGTGGCGAAGGCGGCCACCCGGACCACACCGGAGGGTGCGGCGGAGGAACCGAGGTCGGCCCGGGCGGCCTCGATCGCACCGAGGATGCCGATCGCGTGTTCCACCAGCCGGTGGCCGGCCGGGGTCAGCCGGACGTTCCGGCCCACCGGTTCGATCAGCGCCGTGTGCGTCTCCTGGGCCAGGACGGCCAACTGCTGGGAGACGGCCGAGGTGGCCAGTCCGGTGGCGTCGGCGACGGCGCGCATCGAGCCGCGTTTGGACAGTTCCACCAGCAGTTTCAATCGACGTGGGTCCATGCCTCTATCATGCAGTTTTAGTGAACGAATTGTCCACATTCATTTAGTGGACAGGGACGATCCTCACGGCATCTAATGGCCACATGTCCACCCGACACTCCCCCGCCGGAGGCGCACGCCTGGCCAGTGGGTTCGCCGTCCTGTCGATGTTGTGCGTCCAACTCGGCATCGCCGCCTCGACCGGCCTGTTCGACCGCATCGGTCCGACCGGCACGGCCTGGCTGCGGCTCGCACTGGCCGGCGTCATCTTCCTCATCATCGTCCGCCCCCGCATCCGCACCTTCTCCGCGCGGGCCCTCCGCGGGGCAGCACTGCTGGGCGTCGTCACCGCAGGTCTGACCATCTTCTTCATGGCCGCGGTGAACAGGATCCCGCTCGGCACCGCCAGTGCCCTGGAGTTCCTCGGACCGCTGGGTGTGGCCGTCGCCCGGAGCAAAGGTGCTCGGAACCTTCTCTGGCCGGCCCTGGCCGCCGTGGGCGTTCTGCTGCTGACCGAGCCCTGGCACGGACGGGTGGATCTGCTGGGGATCGGGTTCGCACTGGCCGCCGCCACCTGTTGGGCCGCCTACATCCTGCTGACCCAGCGGGTGGGCGATGAGCTCTCGGGTCTCAACGGGCTCGCGATATCCATGCCGGTGGCCGGCATCGCGGCCACCCTGGTCGCCGCGCCGAGCGTGGCTTCCTCGCTGACCTGGGAGATCGTCGCCTGGGGATTCGGACTGGCGATCCTGCTGCCGGTGATCCCGTTCGCCCTGGAGATGATGGCGCTGCGCAAGCTCTCGGCCGCGGCCTTCGGCACCCTGATGTGCCTGGAACCGGCCTTCGCGTTGCTGATCGGCTTCCTGATCCTGGATCAGCGGCCGGGGCTCTGGCCGCTGGCCGGGGTGGTGTTCGTCATGGCTGCGGGGGTCGGGGCGGAGCGGAACGGCAGTCGATCGGTCGGCGACGCTCCGGCCGATCCACCGGGACCGGCGAGCGCGACAACGGGGCCGGTGAGCGCGACAACGGGGCCGGTGAGCCTCGGCCCGGACCGGGCCGAGGCACCCTCCCTGTCCCGGGAATAGATCTCCACCGAGCCCGGTTGCACAGATCGACGGTCCCTGGACATGCCCCGGGTACCACCCCTTTCGTCGCCGCGAGCGACCTTGTGCCGAGAGGCGCACTGGCAGGGACCGTCACCGTCAAGCCGCCCGGGTCTCTCCACGGGCGGCTTGTAGCGTCTTCGGGCTCGGCTCGTCTTCGTGCTCGGCTCGTCTTCGGGAGGGCCGTTTCGCCGGGCACGGGCGCGGTTCGGGCCGGCTGGCACCAACCGGTCGAGAGGTGGACCGTGTCCGGCAACGACTTCAATTCCGCGACACGTAACCGCGCTCCCTCCCGACGTTCGCGCTGCATGCACGTTCGCTGCCAGGGTGGTCGTTAGACATCCTGGCAG
>QXCQ01000117.1 GCA_003576535.1 Nakamurella silvestris
CCGTTCGCGGTGGGGTGCGGGGGTGTGGGGGTCCGTTCGCGGTGGGGTGTGGGCCTGGCCCGGCCGCGCGCCTTTTCTGCCGAGTGGGCCGTCACCCCGGTTCTTTCCCGCGAGTGGACTGTCACACCCCTCAAATTGGGGTGTNATGCGGGGTTGCCTGGCCCGGCCGCCGCGCCTTCCCTGCCGAGTGGGCCGTCACCCCGGTTCTTTTCCCGCGAGTGGACTGTCACACCCCTCAAATTGGGGTGTGAGCGTCCGTTCGCGGTGGGGGTCAGGGGTGTGGGGGTCCACTCGCGGAGCAGGATGGACGCGTGACCATCACCAGCGCGCCCTGGACCGCACCGATCCCCGACGGGCACTCGCTGGTGAAACTGCCCGCACCGGTGCTTGATGCACTGGCCGACGGGGACCTGGAGCTGGCCCGGGCCTCTTCCTATCTGGCGGACCTGCCCGCCGAAGCCCTCGGGCCGTACCTGGTGGGGGAGGAGTGCCGGGGTGTGTGGACCAGGCGACGCCGTCAGATCCAGGCCGACCCGGGCGATGCACTCTGGGTGACCCGCCTCCTGCTGTGCGACGACAGCGTCGTGGGTCGCGCGGGCTTCCACGGTCCCCCGGACGCCGCCGGCATGGTCGAGGTCGGCTATGCCGTGGACCCGGCTCATCGCCGACAGGGCCACGCCCGTGCGGCTCTGGGCATCCTGTTGGAGGTCGCACGGACCGACAGCAGGGTCCTGGTGGTCCGCGCGACGGTTCGACCGGACAATCTCCCGTCACGGGCATTGGTCGACCAGAACGGATTCCTCGAGGTCGGCCTGCAGTGGGACGTGGAGGACGGTGTCGAGACCGTCCTGGAGCGCCCGGCGACCTGATTCCGTCGACTGCTGAGCCGCCGCGAGTGGACGCGCGCACCCCTGCCCTTGCCCGCGAGTGGACCTTCACACCCCAAATAGTGGGGGGTGACAGTCCGCTCGCGGAAGGCGGGTGGGGGGTGACAGTCCGCTCGCGGGAGGCGGGTGGGGGTGAGGGCCCACTCGGGGGAGGGGCCGAGGCGGATGCGCGGACGGCGAGGTGGTGTGCGGTAGGTTCCACGGATGTCAGAGGACGGGATGACCTATCTCCGCGACCAGGCCTGGCAGCTCATCGCCCCGGGGTTCTGCACCCTCCCCGAGGTGATCACCGGCATCCGTGAGCTCGCCGAGGACGACACCGAGCTCGACGTGGACCCCGACGACGCGGAAACCCAGGTGCGCGAGCTCTGGGCCGCGCGCCTGGCCCACCTGGCCATTCCAGCCCAGCGGCAGCCGTCCGACGATGCCCGGCTGACCGAGGCGTTCAAGAGACTCACCGACGGCGGACTCGTCGCCGAGATGAACTGCGGTTTCGACCGGGGCGAGGCCACCCAGTGGTGCATCGCCGCTGCCAGACGACAGGGTGCCAGGGGATACGTCTACTTCCATGGGCAGGACACCGCCCGGCTGGCCTATCCCGACCCGGTGTTGTTCCTCGGGTTCGACGCGGTACCACCGCCGCAGGAGTCCTTCCCGACGGTGGAAGCGCAGGACGCGGCCACGATCGCGGTAGGCAACGACATCGCCCGCGCCCTCGCCGACCAGCAACTCACGGTGCGGTGGGACGGCTCCGCGCAGACCAGGCTCAGCGTGGTCGATCTGGACTGGCGCCGCCCACTGCCCGGCTGACCTACCGGTGGCCCGCCCCGGTACTTCCCAACGCCCCGGCCCCGGCACCCGGCCCACGGTGAGCCTGCTCCCACGCCCCGCCGAGTGCACGGCCACTACGTGACATCAACACGGTGACGTGGTGGCCGCGCACTCGCGGGGAGGTTGTCAGCCGTTCCAGACACCCGTGGCAGCAGCACGCCGGGCGTAGTCGGCGAAGGTGGTCGCCGGCCGGCCCAGTACCCGCGAGATGGTGTCGGTGGTCGCCTCGTTGCGTCCGTCCAGGATCTCCGTGAACAGATCGGCCAGCGGCGCCGCCTCCTCGGCTGCCAGACCGTCACGGCCCATGTCCTGGATGAACTCCGCCGCCGTCACCGGGGCGAAGGTGATCCGACGTCCGGTCGCCGCGCCGAGCTGGGCCGCGATCTGGTCGAAGCTCAGGCTGTCCGGGCCGGTCAGCTCGAAGATGTCCCCGTCGATCGCGGGGGAGGTCAATGCGTGAAGGGCCACCTCGGCGACGTCGTCGAGGTCGACGAACGGCTCGGTCACCTCCCCGGCCGGCAGTGCCAGCCGCCCCCGTAGTAGCGGCCCGATCAGGAAACTCTCGCTGAAGTTCTGGGAGAACCAGGCACATCGCACCACTGCGGCCGACACACCGCTGTCGAGGACCTGACGTTCGGCCTTCTCCGCACCCTCCTCGCCTCGGCCGGAGAGCAGCACGAGCCGTTGCACCCCGTGGGACAACGCCCGAGCGCTGAAGGCGCCCATGATCTCGGCGGCGCCGGGAAAGGCGAGGTCGGGGCTGTAGCAGAGGTAGGCGGCGTGGACCCCGTCCAGCTGTGCGTCCCACGTTCCGGGCGCGTTCCAGTCGAACGGGCGTGATCCGGTGCGTGATGCGACGCGGACCTGGTGGTTCTCGGCGCGGAGCCGGTCGGTGATGCGGTGTCCGGTGCGGCCGGTGCCGCCGGTGACGAGGTAGTTGGTCATGGGTCCATTTCAGCCTCCTCCTGCCGGATGGAGAATGGCTGGAAAGCCGACAAACATACGTGATCGTCCAACGGCGGGGTTGCCTGATGTCGGATCGGGCGGCGAGCGACCGCGTGGACCCGGCGTTCGATGTGCCGATCCGGCGTACCCGGGCGAACTGCCCAGGAACGCCGGACCGGCACACCAGTTCCTGTTACGCCTGTTCGTGGTCCTTGCGACGGCGCCCAGCAACGATGATCAGCACCAGGATGAGCAACAGCAGCAGGCCAAGGCCCACCCATACCAGCGGGTTGCTGAACAGTCCCTTGGACGAAGGGTCTTCTGCCGTGGCAGGGTCAGCAGCAGGGCTCGTCTCGGCCGCGCTGGTCGACGGCTCGCTGCCGGCGTTCGCCGGATCTGTCGCCGCAGATTCGGTTGTGGTCGGATCAGCCGAGGTCGACGGTTCGCCGGAAGTGGTCGGATCGGTGCCGGAGGACGGTGTCTCGGCCGGGGCCGCTTCCAGTCCGCCGACGATCGCCGGCGCTTCCGCGGGGAGTTCGGCGACCGCTGCGGCATACGCCAGTGCACTGTCCACGAAGATGTCATCACCCGTGGCGGCGACATCGAAGGTGCAGTTGTCGAGTGCGAGCTGATCGGTGAGGCCGGCGGCCTCGCAGGTATTTGCGGCCTCGGCGCGGGAATCGGGATCGAGACCGTCGAGGGTGAGCCGGCTCTCCGGAGCGCTGACGGCCTTGGCCGGGGCACCGCCCTTGAAGAGCGACTCCTCACCCGAGACACGCCAGCTGTCGGAGAAGGTGTTCAGTTCTTCCCAGGTGGCGGGCGGGGTGATCAGGGCCCCACCGCGGACCTGCAGGTCGTTGCGGGGGTCACCGTCCTGATCGCCGAGGACACCCTCGTAGGTCCGGGAGTCCCCTCCCCTGAGGAAGCCGATGTCGATGTGATCGCGGAACAGAACCACCCGACCGAAGTTCTCACCGTCGGGCCACTCGATCGTGAGATCCTTCGACGTCCTGAGGCCGTATTCGGTCGATTCGATCTTTCCCCCACCGGGCAGACGGACGTCGTCGGTCGGCAGGGGGGTCAGCACACCGTTGAGGTAGAAGCTCAGCTCGGGCCGTTGATAGAACTCGAGTGTGTCCGCCCCGACCTGCAGGGCCGCGGCGGTATTGATCGTCACCTTGGGGTTTGATTCCCAGGTTTCCTGCCGGGCCTGGACCTGCACTCCGGGGCCGCCATTGACGAGAATCAGGTCGCCGGTCGTCTGGAAGTCGTACACCAACCCGTCAGGCGTGCTGATGTGAACGTCACCCCAGGTGCTCGTGACGATCGACTTCTTGGTTCCGGGGTTTTTCTTGAGATCCTCGATGGCTGATTCCGGGTTTGGATCGGTGGCGAGTCCGACTGCCGTCCCGTTCAGGCTGATCGAGGCCCGACCCAGGTTGTTCCCGGTCGGGCAGTCGTCAAGCTGGGTGACGACCACACGATTCACGCCGGTGCTGATCAATTCATGCAGGTCGACGGTGACCGACTTGTTGAGCTTGACATGGCTGTTGGCGTCGATCACACCTTCCGGGTGTTCGACGTTGTAGATCTCGATCCTCGCACCGTCGTCGATGTGGTCGAAAGTCACCTCGAACTTGTCGACCGTCGTGCCTTTCGGCACGGTGACGAAGGTCTGAAAATAGGTGTAGTCGACCTGCTTGAAACAGGAGCCGGCCGGCAGCCGAGATGCCTTGTCGCCACCGAACTTCGGGTCGGTGCGTCCGTCGAAACCGATCACGTCCGGGTCGGGTGCCGCCTGCCACTTCGGATCATCGAGGTCCGGAACATCCGCATCCTCGAAATACTTGACATCACCGTGCTCGGTACCCACGAAACCGGACTTCATCTCACCGTGCGGCTGGTCCGAGATGTACATCTGCCAGGATGTCCGAACGATCTCGTCGTCCTTCTCCGCCGATGATGCCCCGGCCACTCCGTTCGATATCACCACCCCGCAGAGAAGGCCGGAAACAACCGAGATCATCCCCCTGCCTAGCTTTCTCGGCAAATTTCGATGGTCGGAATTACGATGCCTCACAAATACTCCGTTCTCATCGGGTCCGAATTGCCCGGACCTCGCTATTTCGATGGAAACATGATCTCGACAAAATCCGGAAGCCGGGGAATATATCTTCACTGTCCTGTTACCTGGGTCGACCATGCACCATTCACCGGCACTTCTATTCGCCCGGTCGAGTGATAATGCGGCTCAATTATCGGCGTAGTGGGTAACGTGGTGAATACCGCAATGATCGCCACTGAACGACGGGATTCAGTGCAACCATCGGCGACGATCGGGTGACGGCCGATCGGAGCATTTGTAGCGGGCGGCCGATGTGATCTCGGCTCCCGGCAGGTGGGGTAGACCAGTTCTGGTGGAACCTCGGCCCGGATCGGTCGTAGTCCGTTCACAACCCTCTAGATTCGACAGATGGACCCGCTCACCCGACTGCTGGACCATCCACGGGCCCAGAACGTCTTCACCCTGCGGGTGGTGATGCGGGACCCGTGGTGCCTCGATCTCCGGGACGGCAGCGCACTGACGATCATCGTCCTCACCAACGGCTCCGCGTGGTTGACCTCTGTCACCGGGAGTCGGCAGCTGCTCCCTGGTGACGTCGCCGTTGTGCGTGGTCCGGCTCCGTACCGACTCGGGACGCAACCCGACACCGAGCCCATCGCGGTGATCCACCCGGGGCAGGTCTGCCGGTCGCCGGCCGGGGTGAACCTGGAGCTGACGATGAACCACGGGATCAACACCTGGGGCAACGATCCCGACGGGCCGCATTCGATGATCGTGGCCACCTACGAGAGCGCCGGGGAGATCGGCCGGCTCGTTGCGGAGGCATTGCCCGAGGTCGCCTACCTGGCCGCCGGTGACGTCGACACCGCCCTGGTGGACCTGGTCGCCGACAGGGTCACGGTCGGTGGGATCGCGCAGTCCAGCCTGTTGGACCGGTTGATGGACGCCCTGTTGATCTCCTCTGTGCGCGCGTGGTTGTCGGCCCACCCGGAGTGCACCCCGGGCTGGATCAACGGCAGCCGGGATCCGGTGGTGGGAACGGCCCTCAGCGCCATCCACGAGAACCCCGAACATCCCTGGACCATCGCCGGTCTGGCCGACCGGAGTCACGTCTCCCGGGCGACCCTGGCCGCCCGGTTCAGGCAACAGGTCGGGGTGCCCCCGCTGACCTATCTGACCCGGTGGCGGCTGACCCTGGCCAGCGATATGTTGGCCGACCCGCGGTTGACCCTTGCCTCGATCGCCCGGTCGGTCGGCTACAGCAGTCCTTTCGCGTTCAGTGCCGCGTTCAAGAAACAGTTCGGGGCGAGCCCGGCCCGGTATCGGCAGCAGCGGCACCAGGACCGGCCGGCACCGCCGGACTGACGCCTTGGGTCGCTCCGGCGAGCAGGAGGTCCACGGTGCGGTCGAACTGGTCCCGGGCCGCCGTCTCCATCAGCGGGGTCCCCGACGGCCGCACCCCAGCCGCCGGGGTCGCGACCGAGCTACGGGTCAGTCGGGTGAAGTACGGGAAACGCTGATCGAAGTCGGGGGCGAATTCCGCCAGCGCGGCCATACGTTCCTGCCACCAGCGCAGGTCGTCCGTCGCGGTCACGGCCGGGGCCTGCCGCGCCTCCCGGATCATCCGTGCCCCCTGCCGAGCGGCGCCGAAAAGTGCTGCCACCACGGTGATCTGCGACCCTGACGGGATTCCGGATGTGGCAAGGGCTTCCAACAGGTATTCCAGGGTCTGCTGCTCACCCGGGCCCAGCACGGGCCGGACCAAGGAGACCTCGCCGATCCAGCCGTGGCGAACGTACAGCTGGAGAACCTGTGCGGACCAATGGTTCACCCGTTCCTGCCAGGATGCCCCGACGGGGCTGTCGATCTCCAGGTGGACGCGGTCGTACATGAGGTCCAGGAGTTCTGCCCTGTTCGCCACGTGGGTGTACAGGGCCATGGCGGTGCAGTCGAGCCGGTCCGCGACGGCGCGGAGGGAGACCCGTCCGGTGGTGTCGGCGATCGTGACGGCGGTGTCCAGGATGTCGGGCAGGCTCAGGACCGCCTTCGGTCCCCGGCGGGACGGTGGAGCGGCCCCGGGCCCGGACCACAGCAGTCGGATGGTGCGGGTCGGGTCACCACTGCCGCCGTAGGTCGTCACCGGCATTACCTTACAGTGTAAAGTAATGCCGGTTCGAGACGGAAGGTCACGACGATGACGTCATTCTCAGCTCACCTCCACGACGGAAGCACCATCAAGGTCAGCAGTACCGGCGACGGGCCGGCCCTGCTGCTGCCGGTCCGATCGACGCCGCAGGAGGACGGAACCGCCGAGACGATGCGCCTGTGGGGTGCCGATCCGGATCTCGGACCGAACCTCATCGCCGGTCTGTCGTCGAGCCACCGGGTGATCTCGGCCGACTACGAGGCCCACCGCATGGCCCACCCCGCCCCCGACACCCTGACGCCGGAGACGGTCTCGGCGGACCTGCTGGCCATCGCCGATGCTGCGGGAGCAGGCACCTTCGGTTACTACGGCTACTCCTGGCTGGCGATGTCCGGCCTGCAACTGGCTCTGCGAACCGATCGGTTGTGGGCCCTGGTCATGGGTGGGTACCCGCCGGTCGACGGTCCCTACGCGGCGATGCTGGCGGTGACGAGGGCCGCTCACCGGGCGAGCCTGCGGCCCGCTGCAAACCCCGAAACCCCGGCGGAGCCGGGGGACTGGTCGTCGACGCAGATCAGCACCAGTGCCGACCAGACCCAGCAGTTCCTCACCCTGTACGAGTACCTGGCGGCCTTCGACAACACCGATGTCCCGTCGCTGTCGGTGCCCCGGTTCTGTTTCGCCGGCAGCGCCGACCGGATCGAGTACGGGCCGGACTGGGGGGACACGGTGGTGGAGATCGCCGAACCCCTGCGGTGCCGTTCCGAGGACCTGAGCGGGGCCGGCTGGCAGATCGAACTGATCGAGGGCCTCGACCACCTCTCCGCCATGCACAGCTCGGTGGTGCTTCCGCTGCTGACGGAGCGGCTCGCGGCGGTTAAGCCACCTGCCTGAGCAATCTGCTGTCGTGGTAACCGCCCATCGGCACTAACATCTCCTCTGGGCGTGCCCGCGCCCGCACCAGTGCGGCAGAGGGGGCCACCCGTAGTGAGAAACGCATTCGCAGCTGCCCGGATCCTGGTGGCAGCGGCCATTGTCACCGCGATCGTCGCCCAGCTGTCCCGCAGCCTGAGCAACTGGCGCGCGTCGGACTTCCAGGACATCCCGACCTCGATGGTCAACTTCTTCAGCTTCTTCACCATCGAGTCCAATGTGGCGAGTGTGGTGGTGCTGGTGATCGGCGCGGTGCTCCTGCTCCGCCGCAGCGGTCGTGATCCGCACTGGTACGCCGTCTTTCTCGCCATCGTGGTGACCTACATGGCGGTGACGGGCATCGTGTACAACACCCTGTTGCGGGGGGTCGAGCTTCCGCAGGGAACCACCGTGGCCTGGTCGAACGAGATCCTCCACGTCATCGCCCCGCTCTACCTGGTGCTCGACTGGTTGTTCGCGCCCGGGCGCAGAAGCCTCCCCTGGCGGACGGTCTGGGCCATCGCGATCTTCCCGATCGTGTGGGTGGTGTACACCCTCGTCCGGGCCCCGCACGTCTTCGACGAGGCCACCGGTCGCCCCTACTGGTACCCCTACCCGTTCTTGAATCCGCATGTGCACAGCAACGGCTATGTGGCCGTGACCTTCTACGTCATCCTGGTCGCGGTGGTCGTCATCGGTACCGGTGCCGGGGTGGTCTGGATCGCCCGGCGGCGGGACCGCACCTCGATCCCTCATCACGACGCGCTCTAGGAGCGCGCCGGATCCACCACTCCCGACAGGGAGGCCAGGCGCAGGTTGATCTCGTCCACGGTATCGGGGGCCGCGCTGAGGACGACGATCTTCAACTCGGCCTCGCCGTCGGTCAACACGTCGCAGTCCACGGCGATCGGTCCGACCGTCGGGTGTCGGATGACCTTGCTGCCCTCCCGGTGTGCCCCGACCGCCCCGTTCGCCCACAGGGTCGCGAAACGCTCGTTTCCGGCGCCGAGCAGGTCGATCAGGTCGGCCAACCGTCGGCTGTCCGGGAAACGTCCAGTGGCGCGCCGCAGGTCCGACACGATGGCCGCCTCCACCACCTCGGCATCGACCGAAACGACGGGCCAGTGCGCCAGGGTCGGCACCTCCTCGCCGATCGGGAAGGTGTCGCGGGCGAAGTTACGCAGCACCTGCGGACTCGACGAGGGGTCGCCGAGGATCGCCGCCCACCCACGGTTCCACCAGATCAGCTGCCAGTCGGCGGCGAACACCCCGACCGCGACATCGCCGAGACGTTGCAGCAGCCGGTGCACCCCGGGCGGGATGTGGTCGGAGATCTCCGCACCACCGGGTGGGGCCAGGCCGGCCAACCGGTACAGATGGTCCCGTTCGGCGTCGGTGAGTCGCAGTGCCCGGGCGAGCGCGCCGACGACCTGGGCCGAGGGGCTGGAGGATCTGCCCTGTTCCAGGCGCACCACGTAGTCGACCGAGATTCCGGCGAGTTCGGCGAGCTCCTCCCGTCGCAGCCCGGCCGCCCGGCGATGATGCCGGCTCGGCAGGCCTGCGGCGCTGGGGGACAGGCGGTCGCGCCACGCACGTACGGTCGTCCCGAGCCGCTGGTCGGAGTCCATCATTCGAGTATGGACCCCGGACGGGGGTCGAGGGTGGTACCGCTGTTCCTACCGTCGAGCCGTCCCTGGTGCATCGTCCGCAGGCGGCCCACGATGAAGCCATGACAATCACCTTCATCACCGGAGCCAACAAGGGTCTTGGCCACGAGACCGCCCGCCGCCTCATCGAACAGGGACACACCGTGCTCCTGGGAGCCCGCGACCGGAACGCCGGAGCGGCGGCGGCCGAGGCCCTCGGTGCTCGTTTCGTCCCGATCGACGTCACCGACGACGCGTCGGTGGCCTCAGCCGCCGCCGACGTGGCCCGCCACGAGGGACGGATCGACGTCCTGATCAACAACGCCGGTGTTGCCGGCTCCTACGGCGATCCCAGCGAACTGACAGGCACCGAGATCCTCGATGTTCTGGATGTCAACCTGGTGGGTGTCGTCCGGACCACCACCGCCTTCCTGCCGCTCCTACGACTGTCGACCGATCCGGTCGTCATCAATGTCAGCAGCTCGATGGGATCCCTTGCCGCCACCCACGACCCGACCCGCGCGGAATCCGCGGTGATCGCCCCCGCCTACACCGCCTCGAAGGCGGCCTTGACCATGTTGACGACCCAGTACGCGAAGGCGTTGACCGACATCCGGATCAATGCGGCCGATCCCGGTTACACGGCAACCGATCTCAACGGTCACAGCGGGCCGCAGACGGTCACCGAGGGAACCGATGCCGTCGTGGGCCTGGCCACCGAAGGACCGGGCAACGGGTCCGGTCGCTTCGTCGACCGGGACGGCGAGATCAGCTGGTCGTAGCGGCCGGTAGGACGCCCTCAGTCGAAGAGCCTGCGGAACACGTTGGTATCAGCCAACTCCATCAGTTCGTCCCCTCGCCCGGAGAGGATCGTGCGGATGGCGTAGAGGGTGAAGCCCTTGACCTGTTGGGCGGTGATCGACGGCGGGATCGAAAGTTCCTGTTGCGCGGTCACCACATCCACCAGGGCCGGCCCGTCGTGCTCGAAGGCCGCCCGCAGGGCCCGCTCGAGATCGTCCGGCTCCTCCACCCGTTGGCCGAACAACCCGACCGCGTTCGCGACCTCGGCGAAATTCGGGTTGTCCAGGGCCGTGCCGAAGTTGACGAAGCCGGCCGCCTTCATCTCCAGCTCCACGAAGTTGAGGGAGGAGTTGTTGAACACCACGATCTTCACCGGCAATGCGTTCTGCCGCAGGGTGAGGAGCTCGCCGAGCAGCATCGCCAGACCGCCGTCACCGGCCAGGGCGATCACCTGCCGGTCGGGGTACGCCGATTGGGCCCCGATCGCGTGGGGGACGGCATTGGCCATCGTTCCGTGGGAGAAGGAACCGATCAGGCGTCGGCCGCCCCCCATGTGCAGGTACCGGGCCGCCCACACCACCGGGGAGCCGACATCCGGGATGAACACGGCATCCTCGGTGGCCAGGTCGTTGATCAACTTGGCGACGTACTGGGGATGGATGGGGGTGCGGTTGCGGTCGTTGACCGCCCGTTCGTCCAGACCCTTGCGGGCCTTGGCGTAGTGGGTGAGCGAGGTGTCCAGGTGCTTGCGGTCGGTGTGGTCGTCCAGCAGCGGCAGCAGCGCCTGGATGGTGTCCTTGACACTGCCGACCAGGCCCAGGTCCACGGGGGTGCGGCGGCCGAGCTGCTCACCCCGCAGGTCCACCTGGATGATCTTGGCCTTGGACGGGTAGAACTGCTGGTAGGGGAAGTCCGTGCCGAGCATCAGCAGCACCTCGCAGCTCTCCATGGCGCGATAGCCCGAGGAGAAGCCGAGCAGGCCGGTCATCCCGACGTCGTAGGGGTTGTCGTATTCGATGAACTCCTTGCCCCGCAAGGCATGTACCACCGGAGCTTTCAGCTTCGCAGCGATGGCGATCAGTTCCTCGTGCGCCCCCTCGGTGCCGGCGCCCCCGAGGATCGTCACCTTGCGGGTGCCGTTGAGCAGGTCGGCGGCGACCTGCAACTGGCTGTCCACCGGGCGGGTGACCCGCGGTGCGTAGGTGATGGGGGCGGATTTGCGCCTGCCGACGCTGTCGTGGAGGAAGATCTCGCCGGGTACCACCAGCACCGCGACCCCGCGCCGCTCGACCGCTGTGCGGATGGCGATCTCCAGCAGCCGGGGCAGCTGCTCGGGCATGCTCACCAGTTCGGTGAACACACTGCACTCGCGGAACATCTCCTGCGGATGCGTCTCCTGGAAATAGCCGCTGCCGATCTCCGGTCCGGGGATCTGGGCAGCGATCGCGAGAACCGGTACCCGGCTGCGATTCGCGTCGAAGAGGCCGTTGATCAGGTGCAGGTTCCCGGGCCCGCAACTGCCGGCGCACACCGCGAGTTCGCCGGTGAGGGCGGCCTCGGCTGCAGCGGCGAAGGCGGCGGCCTCCTCGTGACGTACGTGCTGCCAGGCGATCTCGCCGTCCCGCCGGATGGCGTCGGTGAAGCCGTTGAGGGAGTCCCCCGGGAGGCCGTAGACCCGTTTCACCCCGGCGTCCTTGACGATCTCGACGATGGTGTCGGCAACGGTGGTGGTCATCGGGTCTCCTCGGCTGGTCGGGTGGTGTCGTCCGGGTCCGGTACGTGCTTGAGCCTTCCAGGCACGGTGGTTGTCCGATACCCCCGATCCGGGGAATCCATCCCCGCACCGGACCGGTGAAACCCGCAGGCAGCACCGATCGGCAAGCTGCGGGTGGGTTAGTCTTCGGAGATGCCGCGATATCGCCACCAGACCCGGCATCGGCCGGTCGCGGGATCGACGGTGTACCCGGAGGATTCTCCCGTCCTCGACATCGTCGGGGGCGTGTGGCTGCTGACCGCCCGACTCGCCGGGGAGTTGGTGGGCCAGGCCCAGGAACTGGCCTCGGCGATCGTGGCGCCGGCCAAGAACGTGACCTGGGTGCTGCTGGAGAACGGTGACCGCTGGGTACGGGTCGTCCGTTCCCTGGTCGACGGGGTGCTGCGCGCCGTCATCCGCGAGGTGGTGGCCAGTGCCCTGCGCGAGCTGGACCTGACGGCCATCGTCCGGGAGAACCTCGACATCGATCTGGTGGCAGGTGATCTCGACCTGAATCGACTTGCCGCGACCCTGGATGTCGAGACCGTCGTCGCCTCGATCGATCTGGACGCCATCGTCGACCGGCTCGACCTCGACGCGATCGCGGACCGGATCAACCTGGACCGACAGGTGGATCGGCTGGACATCACCGCCCTGGCGCACCGGGTCGACCTGGACTCCGTCGCCGGCGGGCTGGATCTGAACCTGCTGGCCGGACGGATCGACCTGGATCCGTTGGTGGCGAATGTGAACGTCGACGCGGTGATCTCCCGGGTGGACCTGCTCACCCTGGCCCGGTACGTCGTGGACGGGATCGACCTGCCGGCGATCATCCGCCAGTCCACCGGCACCCTCTCCTCGGAGGCGGTCCAGGGAGTCCGGGCGCAGAGCCGCAACGCCGATGACGCGGTGGCCGGTTTTGTGAGTCGGCTCTTCCGGTCCGGCGGCGAGCCCAAGCCGGGTGGATCCGCATGACCGCCCCCGTCACCGGCCCCGCCGTCACGCAGGCACCGGCACCGGCCGGGATCGTGTCCCGAGGGCTGGCCGCCGTCATCGACCTGTTCGCCGTCCTGCTGCTGTCCTCGGTGCTCTACCTGGGCCTGGCTCTGACCTCGCTGATCCTGGACCCGCGGGCCTTCAGCTGGCCTGCCTTCGACCTCTTCTTCTCCCTCGGCGCGATCCTGCTGATGTCCATGCTCTACCTGAGTTTCTGGTGGACGGTCAGCGGGCGCACGGTGGGTTCGGCGGTGATGGCACTGCGATTGGTGTCCCACCGCGGGCGGCTGCGATGGGTGCAGTCCATCGTCCGGGCGTTCCTGTGCACGATCTTCCCGGTGGGCCTGCTCTGGGTGGTCGTCGATCGGCGGCGGCGTTCCCTGCAGGACATCGTGCTCCGGACCTCGGTGGTCTACGACACCCGGCATTGACACCCGGCTCAGCGCAGGCGGCGGGCGCGTACCACCAGGTCGTCGGCATGGTGGGCACCGGCACCACCGTCCGGGATGACGCGAGGCCGCTGTTCGTCGACCTCCACCTTCCAGTCCTCGCCGAGGAGGGCGGTCACCATGGCGGGCCAGACGTAGTCGTTCGGGTCGAAGCCGCCGTTGTCGTCGTGCCGGGCCTCCATCCCGGCGTGGTGCACCAGCAGGAGGACGCCGCCGGGGGCGACGGCGTCGATCAGCGACCGCTCGGCCACGTTGTCGGGGGTGCGCAGCAGCGCCGGGTACTGGGCGGAGACGAGGTCGAAGGTGCCCGGGGCCAGCCCGGCCTGTTCCAGCTCGGCGTGCACCCAGTGGATGTCGACTCCGGCGTCCCGGGCGTGGCCGGCGGCGCGTTCCAGCGCCACCCCGGACACCTCCAGGGCGGTCACCTCCCAGCCCTGCCGGGCCAGCCAGACGGCGTCGGCCCCCTCGCCGCAGCCCACGTCCAGCACCCGACCGGGGGTGAGGTCGGCGGTCTCGGCCACCAGCGCCCCGTTGGGGTTGCCGCTCCAGAGCCGTTCCCGGTCGGCGTACCGTCCGTCCCACTCGGCCTGCACCTGTGGGTCCCCGACGTAGTCCGCACCGCTCGGTCGCGGGTCGGTGCGGGGGGCTGATGGCGTGCTGTCGTTGCTCATGGGGTCATGATCGTCCGGCTGCGCCGTGGGGACCAGTCCTGTTGCCGAACCGGCAAAAGCTCAGGTGTACGCGGCCATGTCCTGCCAGGCCGGGTCGTACCTGCTGGCCTGGGTAGCCCGGGGGGTACGAGTCACCCAGGCGTTGATGTGGTCGGCGATGTTCTGGTCGGCGGAGTCGCTGTACAGATGGACGAGCCGGCGACCCTCACCGGTCTCGTGGGCCAGCAGCATCGCCTGGGGCTCGACCCAGGCCACCAGCTGATCCTCCAGGGCCTGCAGCTCGGACAGCGCCTCCGGGGTCGGCAGCCCGTCTTCCCGACGCGCCTGGTACGGGATCGCGATGATGTGGTGCTGGTCCAAGGTCGGATGGTCGATCCACCAGAGCGGGCGGCGGGTCGTGGCCAGCACCGGGGCGCCGGTCGGCGTCGCCCCCTGCAACATCACCCAGCGGTCGGGTTTGACCTGTACCGCGAGCCTGCGCACCACCTCGTGCAGGGCCCCGACGGGCACGGCCTCGGCGGGAAGTTCGTGGGTGTGGTGGATCTCCCCCAGCCATCGGATGACGTCGTCCTCGCCCAGCACCCAGTCCAGTACCAGGAAGGTCAGCCGCTCCCGTGCCTCGGGGCCGAGGGTGTCGAAGTGGGGGTGGAAGAAGATCACGTCGACACGGTAGGAATCGGCGTCCACCGTGAAGGAGACCTTCGCGTCGGTGGGCGAGAACACCCTACCGTCGATCTCCAGACGGCTGTTCGTCCAGTTCGGGGCGGGGCGCCGGGCGGCGCGGTACTCCCAGACGCCGTCGGCGGCCGGAGCTGCCCGCAGCCAGCGTTCGGTCGCCGGACGGATCTCGGCGATCCCGGCGGCACTGAGGCACAGGTAGTTCGCGCTCGCGTCCCCCTTGCCCAGTTCCCACTGCAGCTCCGGTTCGATGGCCTGGACCTTGGCCGTGATGACCGCCGCGAGGTTGCCGTACTCGCCCGTGCTGATGGCCTCGGCGACACCGTCCGCGCCCTCCGTGCGCCACCACACCCAGAAATCGCTGATGGACAGGGCCTGCCGGTCGACCGGTAGCTGTGTGTCGGACATCGACGTGATCCTCCTGTGGCCGGCCCGCAGATGCCGGGCTTGTCGCCGACAGCTTAGTGAGTTTTCCGGCCCGCGGCCGCCTGGGAGGGGTGACGGACACCCCGGGTGCACGCACCGGACGGTCCCTCCTGCCATTTCATTTATAACAGAGTTCATCGCGGCTCATGAGGCGAAAAATTCTGGTCTACGGTGGCGAGCTCGAGACAGGAGAGCATGCCGTGAAACCACCCACCATCAGCGCTTTCGCCCTTCCGCCGCATCTGGGGCCGAAAGCCGACCCCGGGTTGATCTCCGGCGACGAACACCATCTCCGGGCGATCGCCGCCAGCGTGGAGGAGTCCATCGTCGAACTGTCCGACCGGCTCGGGGCCGAACGTCGTGCGCCGGGCGGCCCGGGGCAGGCGGCGATGGAACGGGACATGCAGGTGCACCGGCTGACCGCCCGCCTGCGTGCTCTGCGTCGATACGGCTGGGACCTGTGCCTGGGCCGGATGGTCGGGGTCGACGGTGGGGAGCCTTCGTACATCGGGCGTTTCGGTCTGACCGACCCTGATGGCCGACAGTTGCTGCTCGACTGGCGATCACCGGCGGCGGAACCGTTCTTCGGCGCGACCCGCGCGAATCCGATGGGTCTGTCGAGTCGCCGCCGGTTCCGTTGGACCCGCGGCCGGATCACCGACTACTGGGACGAGGTGTTCACGCCGGACGGGATCGTCGGCGTCGAGGGCAACCCCGCACTGGACGACGAGTCCGCATTCATCGCGAGCCTCGGCGGCCATCGGTCGAATCGGATGCGCGATGTCCTGGGTACCCTTCAGGCCGACCAGGACGCCATCATCCGGGCCGGCTCGAACGGCACCCTGGTGGTCGACGGTGGTCCGGGCACGGGGAAAACCGTCGTCGCCCTGCATCGAGCCGCCTATCTGCTGTACTCGGACCCACGGCTGGGCCACCATCGGGGCGGCCTGCTCTTCGTCGGCCCGCATCAGCCCTATCTGGCCTATGTCGGTGATGTGCTCCCGAGCCTCGGCGAGGAAGGCGTCCAGACCTGCACCCTGCGTGATCTGGTGGCGGAAGGTCCTGGGGCCCAGGAGGAGCCGGATCCGCAGGTGGCCCGGCTGAAGTCGACGGTGTCGATGGTGTCGGCGATCGAGGAGGCCGTCAGGTTCTACGAGGAACCGCCCACCGGTGCCATGACGGTCGAGACCGACTGGGCCGACGTCGAACTCGGTACGGCGGAGTGGGCGCAGGCCTATGCGGTCGCCGAACCGGGTGTCCCGCACAACGAGGCCCGTGAGCTGATCTGGGAGGAGTTGATCACGATCCTGCTCGACCGGTACACCGGCAGTGCACCGACGGGGCCGCTACGGGAATCCTTGCAGCGGAACAAGGAACTGCGGGCAGCCCTGCACCGGGCCTGGCCGTTGGTCGATGCCGCCGATCTGGTCGCCGACCTCTGGTCGGTGCCGGCGTACCTGCGGCGATGTGCGCCCTGGTTGACCCGCGAGGAGGTTCGGGTGCTCAGGCGGGATGCGGGTCAACCGTGGACGGTGTCCGACCTGCCTCTGCTGGACGCGGCCCGGCATCGCCTCGGGGACCCGGACGCGCCGGCGCACCGCCGTCGCCGGGAAGCGTTCGTCGCGGCGGAACGCCGCGGTCGCGCGGCGGTCACCGACGACCTGATCGCGGCGGACGACGATCACGAGGGGGTGGTGACGATGTTGCGTCATGAGGACTTCAAGGTCACCCTGGCCGACGACACCGATGTGCCGGAAACAGATCCCGACCTGTTGGCCGGACCCTTCGCCCATGTCGTGGTGGACGAGGCCCAGGAACTGACCGACGCCCAGTGGCAGATGCTGCTGCTGCGCTGTCCTTCCCGGAGTTTCACCGTCGTGGGGGACCGGGCACAGGCCCGGCACGGTTTCACCGAGTCCTGGCAGGAGCGCCTCACCCGGGTGGACCTGGACCATGTGACCGTCGCGGGGCTGAGCATCAACTACCGGACCCCGACCGAGGTGATGGCCGAGGCCGAGCCGGTGATCCGTGCGGTGCTCCCGGATGCGAATGTGCCGACCTCCGTCCGGAGCAGCGGGATCCCGGTGGAACATCGTTCCGTCGCCGACCTCGGCGCGATCCTGCAGGGCTGGCTGGACGAGAACGGTGACGGAACGGCCTGTGTGATCGCGGCCGCTGCCGACATCGAGCGCCTTGCGGGGGATCCACGGGTCAGCTCCCTCACACCGGAACTGGCGAAGGGACTCGAGTTCGATCTGGTGGTGCTCATCGAACCGCAGGGATTCGGGAGTGGGATCGAAGGGGCCGTGGACCGTTACGTCGCGATGACCCGGGCGACCCGACGGTTGGTGGTGCTGACCTGAAGTCCCGACGGGTGCACCCCGCCACGTGATCCTGTCCGTTTCACGTGGGGGCGGTGCACCCGCGGCGCGGTCAGAGGGCGACGTCACCGCACAGGTGCACCCGCACACCCAGTTCGGCGAACATCGCCGCCTTGGCGGTCAGCGCCCGATCGGCGACCTCTGCGGTCGGTGCGTAGACCACGTTGGCGTGATTGGCCTCGTGACGTGCCATGAACTGACGTTGGCTCACACCGTGGAGCACCGCGTGCATGATCGGCCACTGCGGTGTGGTCGCCTCCAGCCGACGCCGGGTCTCCTCGGCGGGAAGGTCGACCACCGATCCCCGCCCGAGGTCCACGTGCAGCGCGCCCTCGGCCTGGTACACCCGGGACCAGACGATCTCACCCGGTTTGGACACCCCGGAGAGGGTTCCCCCGCCCAACGGGAAGTACATCGGCGGCTGTCGCATGCAGTAGGACCGGTCGTAGCCGCCGTGGTGGGAAGCCGGTACCGCGCCGGAGATCTCGAAGACCCAGACGAACTCGCCGTTGTAGTCCTCACCCCAGCGCACGTCGTGCAGGGTGGTGGCCGCGTCCAGGCCCATGGCGGTCCACACCCGGTTGGTGACGAGTGCGTCGACCGCGCATCCTTCGTCCACCTCGTTGAAGTGGGGAAGCGGTGCACCGGCGTACAGCTCGCGGCTGCCGTCGCGGCTGAGGACGGGTGGGCGCTCGGTGTTGTTGAGCAGGCCCTCGACCAGGTCGCTGGCGGGCAGGAGATCCTTCAAACCCTGTTGGTACTGGATCCCGATCGCCGACGCCCCGTAGTCGTCGGCGATCCGCACCGCGGCGATGTACATCGAGAACTGCTTCAGCAGCTGGGCTTCGGTGAGTTCGGTGTTCTCGTCGGTACCGGTGTGGAAGGTCAGCCCGGCCTCCCGCAGCCAGCTGCCGACCGCCGCAGCCTCCTCCTCACCCACCTTCGACATCTCGGCGAACAGGGCACTCTGGGACAGACGTTCCTTGTAGATCCCCAGCGGGTTGAGCAACTCGTCGTCGAGGATGGCGTTGTACATGCCCATGCAGCCCTCGTCGAAGACCCCGATGATGGCTTTGTCGGTGGCCAGTTGAGCTGCCAGGGCACGCCCGAGTTCGACCTCTGGGCCGGCCGGCAGACCGCCGAGCTCGCGGACGTGGCTCAGGTCGTGGGTGATGGATCCGGTGTCCAACCATTCCCGCAGTCGGTCGAGGGACCACTCGTCGGTGAAATCCTCGCTCCACAAACGGGAATGCTTCACACCGGCCTTGGTCAGGCTGCCGGCGAGGTTGAGCATGCCGACCAGGCCGGGGTACTCGCCGTTCCAGTTGGCCACCAACAGGATCGGCCCCCGGTGACTGCGTAGTCCGGCCAGGACGTGGTGGGTGTACTGCCAGACGGCCTCGACGATGATCAACGGTGCGTCCAGAGGCACGGTTCGGAACACCTCGAGTCCCAGGCGCTGGCTGTCGATGAAACCGTGTTGTTTCGCCGGGTCGTACCCGTGTGCCCGCGCGACCCGGTGATCGAGGGCGGCGAGGGCGTTCTCGAGGTTCTTCTCCAACCGCTGCTGGGCGGGCCAGCAGATCACGTTGGCGTCCTGTCGGAGGTCGCCGCTGGCGGCGGTGACGACCACCCGCGGCTCGACGGTTCTGCGGGCGACGGAGATCGGAAACGAGTAATGGGAAGGGGTATCAGGGCTCATGGGTTTCCCTCGGTGGTTGTGGCGGTCGGAGCAGGGGCGGACTGCGGTGTCCGCCGGTGCAGGCTGGGGGTGCTGTCGGACCGGGCGGCTCAGGCGTCGACGGTGACGGCGGTGGCGGTGCGGGTGATCTCTGCGCGCAGGCGGGCGGCGGCCTCGTCCCAACGCTGGTCCGGGCGGGGGAGGAAGGTCCTGACCTCGGTGCCCGCGGCGATGACCTGCCGGATCTCCTCCGGGCCGGTCAGTTCGCCGAGGGCCGCCAGTTGGACGGCGCCGTTGCCCAGGGCGGTGGCCTCGACCGGGCCGCTGTACACCGGCAGGCCGGTCGCATCCGCGGTGAGCTGGGAGAGCAGGGTGTTGTTGGCACCCCCGCCCACGACGGAGATCGAGGGCGGACGGGTGCCGGTGACCTCGGTGATGTCCTCCAGGACCCGGCGGTAGCTCAGGGCCAGCGAATCAAGGACGCACCGGGCGACTGCGCCGATACCCTCTGGGACCACCGAACCCGTTCGGGCGCAGTAACTCCGGATGCGGGCGGGCATGTCCCCGGGGCCGAGGAACTCCGGGGCGTCGGCGTCGATGAAGGATCGGAAACCCGTTTCAGCCGCTGCCATCCGACTGAGCTCGGCATAGCCCAGGTCCACACCTTCACGGATCCACTGCCGTCGGCACTCCTGCAGCAGCCACAGGCCGGTCACATTGCGCAGCAGGCGGACAGTGCCGCCGTACCCGCCCTCGTTGGTGAGGTTCGCCCGTCGCGAGGCTCCGGTGATGACCGCCTGACGGGTTTCGATGCCGACCAGTGACCAGGTGCCCGAGGAGATGAACATCGCGCCCGGGTCCATGTACGGAACTGCCACGACAGCGCTGGCGGTGTCATGGCTCGCCGGCAGGACGACCCGGGCCGAGCCGAGCCGCCCGCCCGCCGACAACAGGGGTCCGACGTCGGTACCGGGCGGGACCACCTCGGGCAGGATCCGCCCCGGCAGGCCGATGCGATCCAGAAGCTCGGTGGCCCAACGATTCGTGGCCACGTTGAACAGTCCTGAGGTGGATACGGCCGTGTACTCGCTGACGGTCGAGCCGGAGAGGAGGTGATGGAAGACGTCGGGCATCATCACCACGGTGCGCGCGGCCTCGAGCCGGTCCGGGCGCTCCGCAGCATCGTCGAGCAGTCCGAACACGGTGTTGATCGGGTGCACCTGGACACCGGTGAGGTCGTAGAACGGGTTGCTCCCACCGGCTACGACGGCGCGGGCGAGTGCCCTTGCCTGCCGCGGATCCCGGTAACAGGTGGGGCCGTCGACAAGCGATCCGTCCGGCGCAAGGAGTCCGTAGTCCACACCCCAGCTGTCGACGCCGACGGCGGAGACCTCCAGGTCCCCGGCGGACAGTGTGGCGAGCCCGGCCAGGATGTTGTCGAAGATGCCGCCGGTGTCCCACCGGAGAATCCCGTCCCGGACGGCTGGGGCATGGGTGAACCTGTGCACGATGTCCAGGTCCAGTGTTCGTCCGTCGAAGGACACCGACGCGACACGCCCGCTCTCCGCCCCGAGATCGACGGCGGCGACGGTGCGACGGTGGCGACTCATCGGGAGGACCGCGTCCGGCCGTGGAGGTCGGTGACCTCGGCCGGCAGCGTGACGATGTTGACCTTGACACCGGCTGCGGCCCAATCGGTGACGACAGATCTTTCACTGCCGCTGTCGGTGTACAGGGCGGTGATCATGTCGGTGGCGACGAAGGTGTGCAGACCGAAGCGGCCGACCTTGGAGGAGTCGAACAGACCGTAGACCTGGGCGCAGGCAAGGGCGATGTAGTGCTTGCTCTGGGCCTCCTCGACGGCCAGATCCATCATCCCGTGGTCGACGGACAACCCGGCCATGCCGAAGAAGCCCTTGTCGATCCGGCCCCGGCCGGCCAGGACGTCACCGATGGGTCCGACCATGGAGCCGGCGGAGCGGCGCAGGACACCGCCGGGCATCAGGACCATCGCGTTGGACTGTTCCATGAACAGGGTCGCCGTGCGCAGCCCGTTGGTCACCACCACCAGGTTTCGGATGTCCAGGAGTTCCTGGGCAAGGTAGTAACAGGTGGTGGAGGCATCGAGGGCGACGACATCGCCGGGGCGGACCAGGCCGGCCGCCGCGACGGCAATTGCTTGTTTGGCGCGGGTGGAGTGGTGGATGCGCATCCCGAAGGCACCCTCGTCGGTGTTGCCCGCGCTGACCGCCCCACCCCGGACCCGGCGGAGCATGGCGCGCTTCTCCAGGGCCGTCAGATCCTTGCGGATCGTCACGGTGGACACCCCGAGCTTGGCCGCCAGATCGAAAACCGTGACCCGACCCTTCGAATCGAGTTCGACCAGGATGGCCCTCTCTCGGTCGAACTCCTCGACTGATGCCATCGCGTGGCCTCCTTGCCTGAGCAAATGTGCGCGTCGCCCGCGACTTGTGCAACGTGCTTGTAAGCGTCACCGCAGACAAACGTCCGGAACGAACCTCCGGAGGTACAGCGAGCGTAACCGCAGGAATCATTGAACGTCAATCAGACGTCAACGAACGAAGCGGTTTGGATTTCAGAGCGAAACTGTCGAGCTTTCGGTGAATGTAACGATTTGGCTGCAGGGGCGGGTGGCGCCGGTCGGGGTTCGAGGTTGAATGTCCGCAATTGTCGATCACATGAATCGATGGAATGCGTGTGTATCGCCGGACCCCGGCGATACAAAAAACGGTTGAAGGGTTCTCCCGCGCGCCGACGGGCGGCGTGTTCCGGGCGGGAGCCCGCCGACCGCTGCCGCTGCCCCTCGGGTACCAGGTCGGACGGGCCAGGTTCTGGTGGCGAAAGTTGCTGATCAGCAGTGGTGTTCGGGGGTGTGGTGGTTCGGTGCTGGTGGTGCGGGAGGCCCGGGAGTGAGGATGCGCCCGGTCCGGTCGATGGCGGTACTGATGGCCGATGATGAGCCGACCGCGTTCATCAGGAATATTCACCGGAGCCATTCAAAATGGTGGAAACCATGGTTCACGCGACCTACGAAAAGCTCGGTCGAAGGCCGATTGATACCGGCAGCCTGAACGGACATTTGGCGTCCGAAGGCGTCGTGTCGTCACCCGGTCAATCGTTGACACCTCAGTTTCGGTGTGCTTCTCTTCCCCGGAGAGAATTGTCCAACTATGTGTACCTGCGGCCCTACACATGGAACCTGCAGGACGACGAGGTCCTGCACAGTGCAACCCGGAGGCCAATGATGTCCGAAGTTGATCATTCAATGCCGCGTTCCCGATGGCGCGGCCGTATCAGGGCGAGGTGTCGGCCGATGGTTGCCGCCGCCCTGGGACTGGCCGTCGTTGCGCCGATGGCCGTCGTCACCCCCGCGATGGCGGCCGAGGGCGTCCCGCAGCGGCTGGCGAGCGCCCTGGCCGAGGCCACGATCCCCGGCGCACCCGACACCATCTGGTTCGACGGACCGATCCCGACCACCGGGAACGCCCAAACCAACTGGGAGAACAGGGGTCTGCCCCTGGGCAACGGCGCCATGGGGGCCATGCCCTACGGCGCGGTGACATCCGAGCAGATCCAGCTCAACGAGAAGACCCTGTGGACCGGTGGTCCGGGGGCGCAGGGCGGCTACAACTACGGCAACTGGACCGATGGACGTGGCCCGCAGACCGTGGCCCAGGTACAACAGATGATCTGGAACTCGCCGACGGGGAGCATCACCCCGGCGACCGCGGCAGGCATCCTCGGGCAGCCGAAAACGAACTTCGGTTCCTACCAGACCTGGGGTGACCTGCGACTGGACATCCCGAACCCGGGCACGGTGACCAACTACCGTCGCTCCCTGGACATCTCGGAATCCCTTCAGACCGTCAAGTACACCGCCAACAACATCAACTACACCCGCGAGTACTTCGCCTCGGCCGCGGACAATGTGATCGTGGTGCGACTGAGTGCCGACCGGCCGGGCAGTGTCTCCTTCGAGGCCCGCCTCGACCTGCCCGGTGATCGAAGCAACACCAGCAATGTCAGCTCGAACGGCCGCATCACCACCAAGGGGCGGTTGACCAACAACGGCCTGCGTTTCGAGTCGCAGGTCCAGGTCGACGCCAGCGGGGGCAGTCGGACCGACGTGGCCAACGGCCGGGTGGCCGTGGCCGGCGCGGACAGTGCCGTGCTGACCTTCACCGCCGCGACGGACTACTCCCTCAAGTACTCGACCGGGTACCGCAACGGCATCGACCCGCATGCCAAGGTCACCAGCGTCACCGACAACGCGTCGGCGCGCGGGTACACCGACCTGTTGGCCCGGCACCAGGCCGACTACCGGGGGCTCTACGACCGGGTGAGCCTGGATCTGGGTACCGAACTGCCGGACATCCCGACCAACCAGCTGCTCCAGCAGTACCGCACCAGCATCACGCCGGAGAACGCAAAGGCCCTGGAGAGCTTGTACTTCCAGTTCGGACGCTACCTGCTGATCTCCTCCTCGCGGGCCGGCTCCCTGCCGGCGAACCTCCAGGGTGTGTGGAACAGGGTCAACAACCCGCCATGGGATGCCGACTACCACGTCAACGTCAACTTCGAGATGAACTACTGGCCGGCGGAGACGACCAACCTCACCGAGACCAACGACGCCGCCTTCGACTACATCGAGTCGATGGCCGCACCCGGAGCCGTCACCGCCTCCCAGATGTACGGTGCCCGCGGCTGGGTGACGGCGAACGAGACGACCCCGTACGGCTTCACCGGTGTGCACGCCTATGCGGAGTCCTTCTGGCACCCGGAAGGGTCGGCCTGGCTGGCCCAGCAGTTCTGGGAGCACTACCTCTTCACCGGTGACAAGAACTTCCTGCGTGATCGTGCCTACCCGCTGATGAAGTCCATCTCGCAGTTCTGGTTCGACTTCCTGGTCGTGGACCCGCGCGACGGCAAACTGGTTGTTTCGCCGAGCTTCTCGCCCGAACAGGGGCCGTTCTCGGCCGGCACGGCGATCTCCCAGCAGATCGTCACCGCCCTGCTCGACGCCACTGCCGAGGCCGGGACCGTGTTGAACGAGACCGATCCGACCTTCCTCGGAGAACTGGCCACCACCAGGTCGAAGATCGACCCGGGGATGCGGGTCGGCTCCTGGGGCCAGCTGCAGGAGTGGAAGCAGGACTGGGACACCAAGGGCAACGACCACCGACACGTCAGTCACCTGTGGGGTGTCTTCCCGGGCAGCCAGATCCTCTCGGCCGATCCGAAGTTCGCTGCCGCGGCAAAGGTGTCGCTGAACGATCGAGGTGACGGCGGCACCGGGTGGAGCAAGGCCTGGAAGGTCAACCTGTGGGCACGCTTCCTCGACGGCGACCGTGCGTACAAACTCCTGGGTGAACAGCTCAAGAGCAGCACCCTGGACAACCTGTGGGACAACCATCCGCCGTTCCAGATCGACGGCAACTTCGGTGCCACCTCCGGTGTGGCCGAGATGCTGGTGCAGAGCCACACGGGTGTGGTCGATGTCCTTCCGGCACTCCCGGCGGCGTGGCCCGATGGTTCCTACCGCGGGCTCAAGGCTCGGGGCGACATCGAGGTCGATGCGAGCTGGAAGAGCGGCACTGCCCGCACGATCGGTCTGAAACCGGCTCGTGACGGCAGCATCTCGACGAGCAACAAGATCTTCGCCTCCGGCAGGTTCGCCCTCAAGGATTCTTCCGGTGCGAGTGTCCAGTACATCCGCACCGGCTCCACCGTCACCTTCCAGGCGCGCGGTGGTGAGCGTTACGTCGCCACACCGTCGGCCGCTGTGAGCATCGCCGCTCCTGCCACCGGAACGGTGGGTGGCACCATCACCGCGGACGTCACCATCACGGCTGTGGACGGGGCGATCACCGACGGTGTGCTCAACATCGCCGTTCCGAACACCACCGTTGTGGGACAGCCGGTATGGTCCGCCCAGCCGAACACGGTCGCCCTTCCGGCGATCGCCGCCGGTGCCAGTCAGACCGTCCAGGTGGCGATCACGGTCGGCCCCGGCAGCACTACCGCTGCATCCGTCGTCACCGCCAACCTGCTCACCGGCGGCCAACCCGCCGCCACCGCGCAGACCTCGGTGAAGGTGGTGGCCCTGGCCGACAAGTGCGGTCCGCCACTGACGGATGAGTTCGACGGCGCCGCACTCCAAGCCGGCCGTTGGGATGTGTTGCGTCCTAATCCGTCCCGGTTGCGGGTGACGGGTGGGAAGTT
>QXCQ01000243.1 GCA_003576535.1 Nakamurella silvestris
GATTCAATTCCACGGCGTTCAAACTTAGTTTGTGGGCGCCATTCTGGACGAGGATAACTGTTGCCTTTCCCAGCAAGATTTTCTAGGCGGGGGCGATTATCTAAGACATCAAGCATCCATTCAGCATACGGTTCCCAGTCTGTTGCAGCATGAAAAGTACCACCAATTTCAAGTTTTTCTTCCACCAATGGCATACGATCATGTGACACAAAACGACGTTTGAAATGACGTTTTTTCTGCCATGGATCTGGAAAATAAAGCTGAACAGTATTGATACTATTATCAGGCATTTCACGAAGCACTTGAATTGCATCTGCATCTAAAACACGAAGATTTTTGACTTCTGCCATACCTGCTTCATAAACGCACTGCGCAATACCGGGAACATGAACTTCGATTCCAACGAAGTTACGCTCAGGATTGGCTTTTGCCATCAACACTAAAGAACGCCCCATACCAAAACCAATTTCTACAGTCAGTGGGCGTTCCGGATGTTCAAAATGCTGTCGCAAGTCGCCAACAGGGTATTCCAAAATTAACTCACGATGTTGCTCAAGTGCAGTACGTTGTGAAGTATTGAGCGGCGACGATCTGCGCATAAACGTCACAATTTCGCGGTGTTCTTGCAAATTGTCTAAGTCAACAATTTGTGCTTCGATTTGATCGTTTGACATGATTTTGGTAATACTGGAAATCTAAAAGGCGTATTGTAAGTCCTGAGCATGCCAAGTCAAATTTTTTATGGTCAGACTGATTGTATTCAAGCAAAAAATCGAGTCTGATGCTGAATGAATAAAAATTCGATGCTTGAAATTTTGTTCATTCGCCGTTTTAACAAGCATGCCTTTATAAATTTTCCAAGTCTTTACTATTTTTGCTTGGTGTAAATTAAATCTTTTAAGTCATAGCCTAAGTGTTGTGCATAATTTAAATATTCTTCAACAACTACAGGATCTAGTGTTTGAGAACGGCTGAGTAACCAAAGATACTTTTTGTTAGGTGTTCCGACTAAAGCCACTTGATAGTCTTCATCG
>QXCQ01000049.1 GCA_003576535.1 Nakamurella silvestris
GCGGACCATGGCACCACACACCCTCCCGCGAGCGGACCGTGACACCCCACCCTCTCCCGCGAACGGACACTCACACCCCACCCTCTCCCGCGACCGGACGCTCACACCCCACAAATTGGGGTGTGGCAGTCCACTCGCGGCCCGGCGCGCGGGGTGGCAGTCCACTCGCGGCACGGTTTGGGGGGTGGCAGTCCACTCGCGGCACGGCGAGCGGGGTGGCAGTCCACTCGCGGTACAGCCCGCGGGGTGGGAGTCCACTCGGCAACGCGACCGCACCCTGCGCGGTACACCCCCGCGAGCGGACCATGGCACCACGCCCCCTCCCGCGAGCGGACCGTGGCACCCCACAAATTGGGGGGTAACAGTCCACTCGCGGCACGGTTTGGGGTGTGGCAGTCCACTCGCGGCACAGCAAGCGGGGTGGCGGTCCACTCGGCCACCGCGGACGGCACAGGGTGAGCATCCACCGGACACCGCGCCGGAGAACAGGCGCGGACGGTGGTTAATGCCTGGCCCGCCGGCGGCAGGCTTGGTAACGTGGCTGACTGGAAGTGGTCAGCTGAACTAGGAGCGTGCGACGTGCTGGGCGAGGACGACATCTCCGGGTGATCCCCGGAGCGGGCACCGCCGAACCGGAGGAGGACCGTGCAGGTCCACCCCGACGGCGACGGTCCCGTGTGTCGTCAATACACGCCCTGCCCCCGACGGACACCCGCGTTGTCCGCGTACCTCTTGAGGACCCTTCATGTCCGATGCCTCCATCGTGTGCACCGATCTGACCTTTTCCTGGCCCGACGACACCCCGGTTTTCCGGGACCTGACCTTCAGCCTCCCACCCGGCCGGACCGGCCTGGTGGCACCGAACGGCGTCGGCAAGACCACCCTGCTCAATCTTCTCGCCGGGGTGTACCGCCCCAGCAGCGGAACCATCTCGGTCAACGGCATCCTCGGTTACCTCCCGCAGAATCTGACGTTCGGCACGGACCTTTCGGTGGCCGAGGTGCTCGGTGTCGACGGCGTGATCGCAGCCCTGGCGGCGATCGAGGCCGGTGACGCGGACGAACGCCATTTCGCAGCCATCGGCACCGACTGGGACGTGGAGGAACGCTCGCGGGCCCAGCTCGAACGACTCGGTCTGGGCGGCATCGGTCTGGACCGCCGGCTGCGCACCCTCAGCGGTGGGCAGATCGTCACCCTGGGGCTGGCTGCGCAGTTGCTCAAGTCCCCCGACGTGCTGTTGCTCGACGAGCCGACGAACAACCTCGACCTGGATGCCCGGAACACCCTCCACGGGGTCCTGGACGGGTGGGCCGGCTGCCTCGTGGTCGTCAGTCACGATCGCGACCTGCTCGACCGGATGGACCGGATCGCCGAGCTGGAGGGGAGCCGGATCAGTTCCTACGGCGGGAATTTCGCCGCCTACGAGGAGCAGAAACGGGCCGAACGCGAGGTCGCGGAGAAGAACTTCCGCAGCGCCGAACAGGAGGTCAAGCGGGAGAAGCGCGATATGCAGGTGGCCCGGGAGCGCGCCGCCCGTCGCTCCGGTACGGCGGTCCGCAACCTGAAGAGCGCCGGACTGCCGAAGATCGTGGCCGGCACCCTCAAGCGCAATGCCCAGGAATCAGCCGCGAAGGCGGACGGGCGGCATGGCTCCAGGGTGGAGGAGGCACGCGCCCGGTTGGACGATGCCGGGCGCGCCCTCCAGGAGGACGACCGGCTGATCATCGATCTGCCGGGCACGGTCGTTCCGGTCGGACGGACCGTGTTCCACGGTCGGGGTGTCCAGGTCGAGTACGGCGGTCGGAAGATATTTGCCGGAGACGGATTCGACCTGACCATCCGCGGTCCGGAACGGATCGCCCTGGTCGGACCGAACGGGGCCGGGAAATCGACACTGCTCCGGGCGATCAGCGGGGAACTCGCCACCTCCGGTGAGCTTCAGCGCGCCGACGGACGCATCGCCTCCCTGTCCCAGCGGCTCGACCTGCTCGACGTCGAGCGTTCGGTGGCCGAGAACCTCGCCAAGGCCGCGCCGAACATTCTGTCTGTGGATCGGATGAATCTGCTTGCCCGATTCCTGTTCCGTGGCCCAGGGGCGCATCTGCGGGTCCGGGACCTGTCCGGCGGGGAGCGTCTGCGGGCAACCCTGGCCTGCGTCCTCTTCGCCGAACCGGCCCCGCAGCTGCTCCTCCTGGACGAGCCGACGAACAACCTGGATCTGCGCGGGGTCGAGCAGCTGGAGGCAGCGTTGAGGGCCTACCGCGGGGCGATGGTGGTGGTCAGTCACGACGAGCGGTTCCTCCAGGAGATCGGGGTCGACCGTCGGCTGCGACTCGCCGACGGGCAGGTGAGGGAGGTCGGCGACCCCGGGGAACTACCACGTCCGAGGTAACGGTTCGGTAACAACGGGAGCACCCGCCGCGCGCACCTTTGCACCCTTAACCGATACTTACGATCGGGAAGTCGATTGCGCCGCAATCAACTTCGCCCAGCCGCGAACAGCGCCACAATCCGGCTCAGGGCCTCGCGGTCCTGATGTGCACTCACGCGACAGTGGTTGACGTCGCCTCGCCGAGGCGACGTCCTTCGTTCGACCCTGGGAGTCGCTCCATGTGTCTGGATTGCACTGTCACACCCACACCCACCCAAGCCGCCGCCCTGAGTCGACGACGGATGCTGGGGGTCACCGCCGCAGGTGTCGCCGGAGCCGCGGCCCTCACCACACTGGGACCGTTCGGCGGGACCGCCAACGCGGCCACCCCGGCAAGTGCCGCGACGGCCCATCCGCACCACGACCGTCGACGCCGGGTGCCGGTCGAGAACATCAGCATCCAGCTGTACACCCTCCGCACCCAGCTGGAGGCCGATCTGGACGGCACCCTCGACAAGCTGGCCAGGATCGGGTTCCGACGGGTCGAGCATGCCGGCGTCCCGACCGGACTCACGGCGAAGCAGTTCCGCAACACGTTGCGCAGCCACGGACTTCGCTCCACTTCGGGACACAACACCCCACCGAGCGACCCGTTCGACCCGGTTGCCTGGGCCCAGGTCCTGGCCGATGCGAACACGATCGGACAGAGCACGGTCAACATGTCCGCCGTCGGTTTCAAGGGTTTCGACCCGGTGGTCGGGATCAGCGGGCTCGACACCGCCGTGGACTGGCGCAAGTTGTGTGTCATCTTGAACAAGGCGGGAAAGATGGCCCATCAGGCAGGTCTGGGATTCGGCCTGCACAACCACTTCTGGGAGTTCCTGCCGTTGAAGGATTCACCATTGGTGGGTTACGACATCCTGATCGCCGAAACCGACCCGCGCTACGTGCATTTCGAGGTCGATCTGTTCTGGGCCTGGTTCGCCCACCACGACCCCGCCCAGTTGGTCACCTTCCTGCAGAACAGGATCACCCAGTTCCACGTCAAGGACATGAAGATGCTGGCCGATGGCGCCACCGGCGCGGTGCCCGTTCCGGGCGCCAACTCGACCTTCACCGATCCGGGTGCCGGGGTGATCGACTTCGGCCGGATCTTCGCAGCCAAGTCCGCCAGTCCTTCGTCCACGGAATACATCATCGAACGTGATGACGCCGGGGCGGGAGGGCTGACCACGGCGAAGGTCGGGTTCAACTTCCTCAAGAACATCCGCTTCTGACCCGGACCCGAGCGGGTTCTCGTTCCGACGGGTCCACGTCACGGGTGACCGCTGCGCCGCATCGGGTCGCAGCGGTCACCCGTTCGACACGTCCGCGCGCGTCCCCAGGATCCGGCCGATGAGCCGGGCCAGGTGCTCCCGGCCCGCGGGGTCGAGGGCACCGGCGATCGCAGCGATCCGGGTGATCACCTCGGTGCCGACCGTTTCGGTGAGTTCCCGGCCGAGGGGAGTGGTGACGACCTTGACGGCGCGGCCGTCCAGGTCACTGGAACCGCGCCGGACAAGGCCCCGGCGTTCGGCGCGATCCACCAGGCCGGTCGCACTGGACTTGTCGAGGCCCAGATGCCGGGCCAGTTCCAGCATTCCCGGCTCGCGATCCCGGAGGATGCCGAGCAGGCGGATCTGGGGAACGGTCAACGTGTGGGCGGCGGCGGCTTCCGCGAGGACGGACTGCACGAGGAAGGACAGCTGGACGAGTCCGTCCACGAGGTCCGGTTGCGGGGTCTGCGATGCCATGGAATCCATCTTATTGCATCTGGTTGGTGTCGCCAACTATATTGTTCGTGACACCAACTACTTCTGACCCCCAGGGAGCCGACATCCATGTACGCAGCCGTGGTCCGAGATTTCGGCCGCCCGCCCCGATTCGAACAGGTCCCCGAACCCGAGGCCCGCGGCGAACACGAGGTGGTGGTCGACGTCCTGGCCGCCGGACTGCACCCTCGGGTCAGGTCCCAGGCCGACGGCTCCCACTACACCAGCACCGACGACCTGCCCCTGGTCCCGGGGATCGACGGGGTCGGGCTGCTGCCGGACGGCAGACACCTGTACTTCGTCCTCCAGGACACCACCCTGGGCTCCCTGGCCGAACGGACGGTTGTCGACCTGCGCCGGAGCGTGGTGCTGCCTGACGACCTGGACCCGGTCGTCCTGGCCGCGGCAATGAATCCGGCCATGTCCTCCTGGGTCGGGCTTCGCCGCCGGGTGGCCATCAGACCCGGTGCCGGCGTCCTGGTGTTCGGTGCGACGGGGAACGCCGGCCGGATGGCGGTGCAGGTGGCAAGACACCTCGGTGCCTCGTACATCGTCGGGGCCGGCCGCTCCCCGGAGGCGCTCGGTCGACTTCGGCAGCTCGGTGCCGACGCGACCGTGTCCTTGAACGGTGCCCCGGAGCGTGTCGCCGCGGATCTCGGGAGGGCAGCCGGCGAGGTCGACATCGTGATCGACTACCTCTGGGGCACCGCGGCCGAGGCAGCCATCCCGGCCCTGCTCACCGCCCGCCGCGACCGGAGCCGACCATTGGACTGGTTGCAGACAGGTTCCGTCACCGGCCCGACCGCAGCGCTGCCGTCGGTCGCCTTCCGGTCGGCGAACTTCCGGCTGCTCGGGAGCGGCCAGGGCTCCGTCAGCACCGCCGGCATCCTCGAGGAACTGCCCGCGCTCGCCGGCCTGATCGCCGCCGGGGCCTTCACCGTCAACCCGAGTCCGGTACCGCTCTCGGAGGTCGAACGGATCTGGGACCTACCCAGGTCATCGGACTCCAGACCGGTCTTCGTGCCCACTCGGCTCTGAGCCGAGACAACGGGCACAACCGGACGGCCCGTCCTACGCTGGTCCCATGGCCACTGAGGACACCCCCTGGGAACCCCCGTTCGCCGGCACCGAGGGCGAACATCTGCTCGGTGCGCTCAACCGTCTCCGGACCACCTTCAGGTGGAAGGCCGGGGGCCTGGACGCGGCCGGATTGAACTCCCGGGTGGGGGCATCCACCTTGACCCTCGGAGGACTGCTGAAACACCTTGCCCTGGTCGAGGACGACTGTTCGGGGCCACGTCTGAGCGGGGCGCGGCTGGGTCAGCCCTGGGAATCCGGCGACTGGGAATCCGACCCACGCTGGGATTTCAGTTCCGCTGCCACGGACAGCCCCGAAACCCTGTACAGCCTCTGGGACCTGGCATCGGCCCGATCCCAGGAGAGGTTCGCCGCCGCCCTCGCCGACGGCGGGCCCGGCCGGACGGTGAGCATCACTGCCGCTGACGGCACATCGGCCAGCCTCCGCCGGTTGTTGTGCGATCTGATCGAGGAGTACGGCCGGCACACCGGACACGCCGATCTACTGCGCGAGCAGGTGGACGGCCTGGTGGGGGAGGACCCACCGCCGGGCTGGTGTCCCTGACCTGGCCACGGTCTCAGGCGGGCGGTCCGTCCTCGTCCTGCAGCAGGCGCCAGACCCGATCCCGGGAGAACGGTGTCGCGTAGGGACGCCGGCCGACCGCACGGCGTATCGCATTGCCCAGAGCCGGAGCCACCGGGTTGTAGGGACTCTCACTCATCGACTTCGCCCCGAACGGCCCGAGGGTGTCGACGGTATCGGCGAAATAGACCTCGGTGACGGGAATGTCGGCCATCTGAGGCACGCGGTAGGTGCGGAAGACAGGGTTGCCAACGGATCCGTCGGCCTCGATGTGCACCTCCTCGTACAGCGAACTGCCGATCGCCTGGGCCGTACCCCCTTCCACCTGCCCGCGGCACTGCTCGGGGTTCAACACCCGACCGGCATCCACCGCCTGGACCGACTGGAGGATGCGGACCTCACCGGTGCGAACATCCACCGCGACCCGAAAGGCCTGAACGTTGAACGACAGCGATCGCAGGTCTCCGAACTCGTTGCCGCGAGCGACCAACGAGTCCCCGTCACGGAATGCCACGGGAGCCGCACCGATGATCGCGGCGAAGGTCACCGGCCGCCCGTCGGCGAGGACCTGGTCCGCCTCGAGAACACAGGACGACACCGGGACCCGGGCCAGCGCGGCCGCGGTTGTCAGGATCACCGATCGCAGGCTGGTGGCGGCGACGTGCAGCGCCTTGCCCGCCACCGTCGTTCCCGAGGAGGCGAAGGCACCGGTGTCGTACTCGGCGCCGTCGGTGTCGGAGTTGATCATGTCGATCCGGTCGACCGCGGTGCCCAGCACGGTGGAGACGATCTGGGTGTGAACCGTGGTGGTGCCGTTGCCGAACTCCGCCGTGCCCACACCGATCAGGTAGCGCCCGTCCGGTTTCAGCCGCACGGTTGTCTTCGAGATGTGGCCGCCCGGCGCCATCGTCGCGATCAGCGCGGCGGCCATTCCCTCACCGACCCGCCATTCCTCACCCGCCGGGCACTCGACGCCGTTCCCCCTGCGCAAGGCATCCTGTGCCAGATCCAGGCACTGGTCGAGACCGTAACTCCCGTAGGCCAGATCGGCATCCTGCTCCGGGTGGAAGACCAGCAGCGGGTCGCCGTCCTTGACCGCGTTGATCCGTCGCAGTTCGAACGGATCGATGTCCAGCTCTACGGCCAGCTCGTCGAGGGCCGACTCGATCGCCAGGATGACCTGACCCAACCCGTACCCGCGGAAGGCCCCGGACGGAACATTGTTGGTGTAGACCACTTCCGCGTCCACACGCTTCACCGGGCAGTTGTACAGGCTGATGGATTCCGCGCAGCCGTGGAACATCACGCCGATCGAATGGTTGCCGTAGGCACCGGTGTCGCTGAGGACCTCCACCTTGATGGCGGTGAGCGCGCCTTTGCGGCCGGCCCCGAGCTCAACCCTCGTCCGGAAGGGATGCCGCACGGTGGTCCGGGTGAACTCCTCGTAGCGGCTCATCTCGTAGGCGACCGGTTTCCCGGTCCGCAGCACCGCCAGGGCCACCAGATCTTCGGTGAGGATCTCCTGCTTGCCGCCGAACCCGCCACCGACCCTGGCGCTGTACACCCGCACCATGTCGGGCTCCAACCCCAGTATCAGGCACAGTTCATCCCGGACCAGGAACGGAACCTGCGTGCTGGTGCGGATCACCAGCCGCCCACGATCATCGAGATGTCCGATCGCACCGTGGGTTTCCAGTTGGGCATGGGACACCCGCTGGGTACGCCAGGTGCCGCTCACCGTGACCTCCGAGGCGGCGAGGGCACTGTCGACGTCACCACCGATCCCCTCGTGCACCGCGGCGATCAGGTTCCGGGAGGCGTCGAGCACCCGGTCCGCGCCGGTCAGCCCGGGATGCAGCACCGGGGCACCGGCGGTCCGCGCCTGCTCCGGATCGAACACTGCAGGCAGCACCTCGTAGTCCACCAGGATCCGACGGCAGGCCTCCTCGGCGATCGTGGCGTTGACGGCGACCACAGCAGCCACCCGTTGTCCGGTGAACCGGAGGACATCGTCCAGGATCCTGGTGTCGTCCGGATCGTCGATCCGGTTCTCGTGCCGCGCCGTCGAGAACCGGAAGGTCGGGGAGTTCTCGTGGGTCAGCACCAGTACCACCCCGTCCAGGTCGACCGCAGCGCTCACGTCGATCCGGCGGATCCGTGCGTGGGCATGTGGGGAGGGCAGTACCCGCAGGATGAGTGTGCCCGCCATCGAGATGTCGAAGGTGTAGGGCTCGGTCCCGGTGACCACGCGCTTCGCCGCCGGCGGATGTACCGACCGGCCGACCGAGGCGTCCGGGTCCGCACCGGGCTCCACCGATGGGGCCGGGCACGGGCGACCACCGGCGGAGGCGCAGTCGTGGTGCCGACGGACGCCGTCCTCGATCGACTGGCGGACCGACCGGTAGCCGGTGCACCGGCACAGATTCCCCTTCATCAGTCGTGGGAGGTCCTCCAATTGACCGGGTTCGAGGGTCGAGCCCGTGACAACCATGCCGGCGGTGCAGAAACCGCACTGGAAGCCGAAGTTGTCCACGAACGACTGCTGGACGGGATGCAGATCGTCGACGGTGCCCAGCCCGCTGACGGTGGTGACCGCGCGGCCTTCGATCCGCTGAGCCGGATAGATGCAGGAATGGACCGGCAGCCCGTCGACCAGGACCGAGCAGGCACCGCAGTCGCCGGCATCACAGCCCTTTTTGACCTCGACCCGGCCGTTCTCGCGGAGCAGGGTCCGCAGACACTGCCCTGCACGCGGTTCGGCGTCGACGCCTCGTCCGTTGACCTGGAACCTCATCCCGTCAGCTCCCGGCGGATCTCCTCCAGCAGAACCACACTCACGGCCCGACGCCAGTCGGCCGTGCCGAGGGCATCGGTGTAGTAACCCGGCGCTTCCAGCACATCCCGTTCCAGGACGGCCGCCGTCGGGAGTTCGGGGTACCGCAGCACCACCGGGGTCTCGGTCGCGGCGGTGATGACCATGACCGCCGCGCCATCCTCGTCGACCCTGCCGGTCAGCACCGCGCCGGAGCGTCCGAGCTGGGCGAGTGCGATCTTCCGGAAGGCCGTTCGTGCTCGCAGGCTCGCGATCGGGATGTCAACGGCCCGGAGCACCTCGCCGCGCCGCAGGAGGTTCGTACCGTTCCCGGTGACGAGATCGGCGACCGGAAGCCGATGATCACCACCACCCGGCTCCCAGATCCAGGCCGTGGCGTCCACGGCGGCGCACAGGGACACCATCCCGGCCGCTGCGCAGGATCGACAGATGTTTCCACCGACGGTGGCGAGGTTCCAGACCTTGAAGGAGGCGAGCAGAGCGTTGGCGCACTGGGCGAACAGGGCTTGGGCCGGCCAATCCGGCCGTTGCGGAAAGGCAACCAGTTCGGCGATGGTGCAGGTCGCGCCGATCCGCAGCCCCTCGGGCGTGATCTCGAGGGACTCCCATCCCAGCCGGGACAGATCCACCAGGCCGGTGGTGGCCACCTGGGGCTCGGACAACAACCAGGTCCCACCGCCGAGGAACACCTCGCCCGGAGCCAGGGCAAGGTCGTCCCGACTCCGGGCGAACCGATATCCGGTCACGGTGTTCAGATCCACCCTGCGCCCACCTCCGAGGTCCGCCGCGGGGAGACCCCGCCGACGTTGTGTCCCTCCAACAAACCCGATCCTCGTGTCGGACTCGTAACAGGAGGGCAACGCCAGATGACGAACCCGAAGTCGTCAGCCGGGTCGGCGTCCGACCACGGTGTCCGCTCTGCCGTCAACCACCAACACGTGAACCATGACTACCGATGCCGCCGTGCGCAGTCGATGCACCTGTTGGTGGTCGGCCGGACTTCGAGTCGACCGGCCGAGATCGCGGCTCCGCAGACCTCGCAGACGCCGTAGGTGCCGCTGCCGAGGTGGGCCAGTGCCGCCTCGACGGAGCGGAGTGCGGTCTGCACCTCCTGCCTCCTGCCCTCGAGCCGTTGCCAGACCGCACTCAACGGCGTCCCGTCCGGATCGTGTTCGTCGTCATCGAAAGGTGTGCTCGCGATCGGCCCGGAAGGCCACCAGTTCCGTGTCGATGGATCCCAGTTCGCGACCGAGTTCGGCCTGTACCTGGCTCAACACCGTCCGGTGCCGTTCGTCCGCCTCCGACAGGTTCGCTCCCTCCATCAGTCGACCGAACCGTTCACACTCGACGGGATCTGGGCTTGCAGATAGGCGGCCATCGCTGTGCCGTCCAGGGGCTTGGCGGCGAAATACCCCTGGTAGTAGTCACATCCCAGGTGCATCAGGGCGTCCCGCTGACCGACGTTCTCAATCCCCTCGGCAACGGTGCGCAGCGAATGGGCATGGGCCAGATGGAGGATCGCATTGATCTCCGCACTCGAGGTGGAGTCCGGGTCGAGCAGGCCGGAGACGAAAGACCGGTCGATCTTGAGCTCGTCGACCGGGAGGTTGTGCAGCTGGGACAGGGACGAGAACCCGACACCGAAGTCGTCCAAGGAGATCTGTATCCCCAGAGTCCGCAGCTCGGCCAGCGTCCGACGGGATTCAACCACCATGGAGTCCCGTTCGGTCAGTTCCAGGGTCAGCCGGTCAGGTGCCAGCCCGTGATGGTGCAGCTCCTTCCGCACGGTCTCGACGAAACCGGGAACGGTCAACTCGCTGGGGGAGAGGTTGACCGACAAACGGTAGGGGCTCGGCCAGCGTGCCGCTGCCGTCATCGAGGCCCCCCTCACCACGGTCCCCAACGCAGCGATCAGTCCCGTCTGTTCGGCCAACGGGACGAAGGCGTCGGGCGACAGCAACCCCCGCAACGGATGCCGCCACCGCACCAGCGCCTCGAATCCGACGACCTGCTCGGTGCACAGATCCAGCTGCGGTTGGAAATGGACCTCCAGCTGATCCTCGGCCAGCGCGATGATGAGCTCCTGGTGCAGTTCGGCGCGTTCCCTGGCCTCGACCGCCATCTGGGCGGTGAACACGCAGACCCGGTCGCGGCCGAGGCCTTTCGCTGCGTAGAGCGCCAGATCCGCTGCGACGATGAGATTGTCGGAAGTGGGGTCGGCCAGCAGGCCGGAGGCGACGACCCCGATGCTGGTGGTGATCCGGACACTGTTGCCGCTGACGCCGAAGGTGCCGGTCCGAAAGTCGTTCTGGAGCAGGCGGCACCGCTCGACCAGAACTGGCGCAGGGGTTTCCTCGCTGGTCAGGACGGCGAACTCGTCCCCGCCCAGGCGAGCGATGAACTCATCCGCACCCAGGATCGTCCGCAGACGCTCGGCAACCGCCCGCAACAGGGCATCACCCGCCGGATGCCCCAGGGTGTCGTTGACGGCCTTGAAGTTGTCCAGGTCCAGTACCGCGAGGCCGATGGTCGTTCCTTCGGTGATCCGGCGTTCGATCTCGCGGGTGAAGGCATACCGGTTGGGCAGAGAGGTCACGTGGTCGGTGCTGGCGATCCGATTGATCCGGTCGCCGGCGACTTTGGCCTCGGTCCGGTCCGATCCCACACCACGCCACCCGCCCGCGTCGTCAGGGCTCCCTGACATCAACCACCAGCGGAGGTCTCCGCCGACGTGCACGGGGATGAGCACCTCGGTGAAACGGGTTCCACTCCGCAGGCTTTCGCCGAGATGTCCGAGCGCCTCCCGACCCTCGTCGACCCCTACGGCGAACACGCGGTCGAGCAGACCGGACATGCTCAGCCGGTGCAGTTCGCTCGCACCCAGCCCGGAGACCTCGACGAACCGGTCCGAGGTGTGGGAGAACCTACCGTCGGGATCGAGTTCCCAGAGCCAGTCCCGGGATCCGCCTTCGAACTCGCTCAACAGCAGTTCGACCTTCTGCTGGGCGTCCTCGGCACGTTCCTCGGCGGTGCACCGTGCCTGAAAGGAGTCCGCGAGGTACACCACGCCCAGACACACCGCGGTCACGTACACGGCAAAGAACATCGCCAGCAGATTGGTGGTCCGGTCCCCGAGGGAGAGCAGAACCCCGCCGGTGGAGATCGAGATGGTCACCGCCCAGGTGACCCCCAGCGATCTGCTGGTCGACAGCGTGCCCGCACCGCATCCGACCACTCCGGCGACCAGACAGCTGAAGAGCAGCGTCCGTGAATCGTCCCGGACGGGCAGGGTCAGGAGCGCGGCGAGGCCCCACAACACGGCGAACATCCAGGTGGCCACGGTCATCTGGGCCAGGATCCGTTGTGGGTGGGCGAGCAGGGGCGCACGGGCGGCCGGCATCCACAAGGCGATCGTCACCCCGCAGAGGATGACACCTCCCGCCGCCCAGGCCCATCGGTACCACCCGCTCTCGGGGGGAATGATGATCACGGCGGCCATCAGGATGCTGACCCCCTGGGCCAGATTCGCGATCGGGGCGATTCGGGCAGCGGCCTGGATCTGCCGGTTGAACAGTCGGCCCCCTCTGGTCGGTCTGCCACGGTGCCGGCCGGCGGATACGGCACCGGCTGAGTCTGGCCACATGTTCGCCCCTTCCGGTCACCCGCCGCCCTGATCGATACGCGGGTCATGGAAGACCTGCCCCGTCCGGGTGATCGTGCGCCTCACGGTGGCCCACGTCAAACATGTGCGGCCGGAAGCTGTCGGGCAGTCATGACGTCCGTCCGCCTCGCGCACATCAGGTCTCGTCGGGGGGATCGCAGGCTTTCCTCGAACTACCCGTCACGGGGGGTCCGATCGACGTGCTGGTGCGGATTCCGCACCTTGTGGCACATAAGGACGGCATTCCAGACCCGTTGGGGGGCCTGCGGGCAGGGCTACGCCCCCGGCGGTTCGCCGGCCGGTGATCGGCTGCCCATGTCGTCAACGCCGGCGGTGCCGACGTCCGGCTCGCAGCACGACGCTCTCCGCGAGCAGTGGCGGCACCGAGTGCCTTCCCCCGATCCCACCGAGCGCCGAGCGGAGCACGCGGCGCCACGCTCGCGCGCGGCGCGATCGGTCACTCGGGGGCGCTCTCGGGCACGGTTTCGCCGTAGTGGTCCGAGCCGGCACCATCGCCCGATTCGGCTGCAGCAACTACTTCGTCACGCCGCTGATCGGGATCCTGTTGGCCGTGTCCCGACGGAACGACCCCGGCTACGCCCTCGCGGTGCGAACCGGCAGCATTCCCTGATTCGGCGGTAGCAACCGCTTCGTCACGCCGCTGCTCAGGATACTGTTGCTCGTTTCCCGACGGAACGACCCCGGCTACGCCCTCGCGGTGCGAACCGGCAGCATTCCCTGATTCGGCGGTAGCAACTGCTTCATCACGCCGCTGATCGGGATCCTGTTGGCCGTGTCCCACGGGAACGAACTCTGCTACGCCGTCGCTTCCGTGACGCGCATATTCGTACATCTCCACAGGTTCTTCGCCCGGATAGGTCTCCACCCAGCCCTGGACCGGGACGGGCGCGGGAAAGGTTCCGTCCTGGTTCACCAGGGCGTTCGTCGTTTGCCCGTCCGCGAAACCACCGACCAGACGCACTTCCTTCATCTCAGTCATGATTGCTCTTTCCCGTCGTGTGGGCCTCGTTGCCCACTTCATTCCACGGTACTTGCGTCCGGGGCGGTTGCCTGGATCAAAGTCAATTCGCAGTGTTCTTGGGCTCCTCTGGTGACCCGGTCCGGCGGTGCCGATTGCATTGCACGGCGACCGGCTCTGTCCTACGGTGTGATCACCCGGCCGGAGGACCACTGGAGCCGTGGTCTCACAGGGCCGGTGTTGTCGACGAAGGCAGCCGATCGGAGGTCGGAACAAGATGTCATCCCGTTTGACGGCCCTGAACATCGCTGCTGCCTACCCCGCCGGTCTTGCCCGTTTCTGGGCCGGGTTGCTCGGGTGGCAGGACTGCGAGGAAGGCAGCGGGTTCGTCGGCCTGACCCCACCGGAGGTCGAGGATTTCGGTCTCCGGTTCAGCCCCGCAACAGTGCCCAAAACCGGTCAGAACCTCATGCATTTCGATCTGACGAGCACCTCCCTCACCGACCAGCAGGCAACAGTCGACCGGGCGCTGTCCCTCGGTGCCCGTCACATCGACATCGGTCAACTCCCGGAGGAAGGGCATGTCGTGCTCGCCGACCCCGAGGGCAACGAGTTCTGCGTCATCGAACCGGGCAACAACTTCCTGGCCGAATGTGGGTTCGTCGGCGCGCTGGCCTGTGACGGCTCCCAAGAGGTCGGGTACTTCTGGAGCCAGGCTCTGGGGTGGCCCCTGGTCTGGGATCAGGACGAGGAGACGGCGATCCGTTCCCCGCACGGCGGCCCCAAGGTGACCTGGGGCGGTCCGCCGCTGATGCCCAGAAACGGGCCCGGCCGGCAGCATTTCGACCTCACCCCGGCCGATGGTGACCAGTCGGCAGAAGTAGCTCGGCTGCTCTCGATCGGGGCAACAGCGCTGACCAACGGAGAATCCACGGCCGGTAGAACCGTCCTCGCCGATCCGGACGGCAACACGTTCTGTGTCCTGGCCGCACCTCCGCAGCCGGACAAATAGAAGACCGCCTCCCGGTTCCGCTGTCCCAGCCGTGCCCCAGAACCAGTCCTGCGCCTCCTGACCGCGCTAATCAACCAGACCTTGGGGATCCGGCCGATTCAGTCTCCAACACAAAACCCTACCAACGGACAAGAATGAGCCTGATCCGTTGAAGCCTGTCTCGCCTCCACTGACCCCTTTCGTTGGATGCCTCCGGCGGGAACAGTCAACGACAATAACGCGCCAGTCCGTCTAAACTCGAGCTTCAATCCATAAGGACGGCCGGAGCCAGGCTAACAGGCGATTCACCATCACTGGCACCTCACCCTCACAAAAACCTACCACGATCATCCATCGTACGTGAACGCGCCAGTGGCCGAAACTCGGGTTGGAGTGCCCGGGCGACAATCAACCAGCGAGATTGAAACCGGACTAGGTTCGCCCCCATCGAACACTAAGATCCCGCAGGCTCTACCCCAACTGGTGTAGTCGTCATCCCATGGACCGACAGTCCCAAAAGTAAACGAGACCAAGTCATATGTATACCTGCTTGAGCCATTGGCTTCCCCTTCTGAAGTTTCAGACAGCACTCGCCAATAAGCTCCACCACCCGGAACCGCTGTCTCGAACTGATAGAGCCAGCGCTTAAGATCGGAAGAGCTCAGGGTAGGCAGATCGAAGAACTCTCGACGAATCAAACCAGGCATGTTCTGTATGGTCTCACGGGCGTGGCGATTTTGCATCTCGGAGAAAGGCGCGTCCGCGGCACCTTCCGGCGTTTGCCCGCAGCCCGAGAATACCGCGCCCAACAGCAGAGTTGAGGACACTACTTCTGCACAACGCTTCATCACGCCATCAGTATACAGGAAGGGAAAGAGCCTAAAGATGCGGAGCTATCTGCTGCGATTCTTCCGGACGGACTTCGTGAATGCGGCGGCTTCGCGTCGCCGCCCAACCTCAAGTGCATCGACGCTGCCCGGCAGCTCATTCTGAGTACCGAAGCGAATGCCCTCAGCTACGACGGCAAGCAACCTAGACCCGGGTGCGACATCAATCTGGAAATATCCTTCACTCGGGCATTTCATATCTGCCGCCCAAGCCAGAGTTCCTCGACATCTCCACAGAATATCCCGAATAACATCGATCTCATCGCCTGAAAAGATCCCGACAGACCCAAGGGGGGCCGAGAGCCCCAAAACATCTATTGCGGTTCCAGACAGTCCGTTACTCAAATATTGCGCATCGACAGCTCGATGCGCGTGGTGCCCAGTCACCAACTGCGGATCTAGTTCTTTCACTTCGTAATGGAAACGTCTGACGGCGTATGTAAGAATGTCTCCAGCATCCCCATCGACATAGGGAACGCTAACTAGCGTTCCTTCGATTCGCTTAAATTTACCTGGGACAGAAATGGGCCATCCATTCGCAGAAACAGAGTCTGTCCAGACGGAAGAATCAGTTTCAGGCGGCTCGGCCGAGGCCGGCGAATTCAAGAGCAGAGATCCGGCGACTGCAGTGGAGCTCACGATAAAGGTTCGGCGAGTTAGGGTACTATAGATCATCTGTTTCACATTTCTCTGATGGCGCTGAATAGACGGACCGGTTTTCAACCCATTGAGGCTAGATCGAGAAATACATCGGCAACACCGTCAACTATTCCCTCGATGACGTTAGCTGAGTAATTAAGCGGATTATAGAACAATGGAGCCGATTGAGTGTATACACCCAGTCGAAGGATCTGAAGCGAACTCTGTATCTTCGCTGTATCCGTGCTGACGAGAGCCACAGACACCGCCTGCTTGATTGCGTCACGTGTTCCGGCTGCTCCGAGACCGGGGAAACGACGGTTCAGGAAGTCGCGAAAGCGAGAGATAGTAGCGCCTCCTGGTTTGAGGTGCAGTTCGAGCGCATCCGGGAACGTCATACCTCCCGCCATGAGCTGGCCGATGGCCGACCCGTCGATATCCTCAATCATGTCATTGAGAGACCAAGTAGAAGCCACCCCGAGTCTCGCGAGATTCTGGTTGCAGAAAGCTCGAGGCCCTAACCCCCCGGACGAATCGTATTCAGAGGCGAAAGAAGCAAGATCACCTGCCCAGCCGCCAAAATCGCCCCCTAGGATGACGTCTGCGGTACCCTCACCTATCTCTTGAACTGCATGTGCTGTGGCAACCAAATGGTCGAGCGAGATGGGCACATTCCAAATCGGATCCATATATGTGTAGTCCTTGGATAGCCAGCCAGAGAAATGTGAATATGAGTACTGTAGCCAGGCCTCGTCCCAGAACCCCATAAGGAGGGGCCAGCCGGGGTACGAATCAACGCCCGCATATTTCGGTGCTCTCAAGTATTCCATCGTAAGTTTGTTCGGATCGCCGCCACCGGGATACGCGGCTGCGAGCGCATGGACCTCTTGAACCATTGATAGGAGACTTGCGAACGGGGTAGCGGCAGTCGCTTTCATGTTTTCGGGGCCAATACCAGTGTCTGCACTCGCCCGGTGCACGACATTATCCAAAGGAAATGCTCCGTCGGAGGAAGGAAAGGAGAATTCTTTGATCTGGTTAAACGCCCAGTTTGGGGGCAGCGTGAACCCAAGGTTTCCCGAGAAACCGACAGACATTCCCGAAACGAACGACGAAGATGCCCCGGCCTCTCGTGACACTCGCGTGCAGACGTTCCTTGGCCCGTAGACACCCACCTGATATAATCGTCCCCGACCTCGAAAACCCTCTTGAACTCCACGAAAGTACGGTAGAATGAAGTTGGTGATATCGGGGTCCATCGCGTCATAGTCGACCGCGAAATACGCGATACCACCGGGAGCGAAATCATAAAAGGCCATCCTGTCGTAGGCGAGCCTACCTTCAGCGAGGCCACTGCTATAATCAAAGTCGTTGATATTGCGGGCATTGTATTGCCAGATAGGAAAAAGGCGCAGTCCAGCGGCGTGAATTCTGGCCACTTCGCCAGCTGCGAGCCTCTTGTTTCGTGCGTTATCTACTGGCGCGTTCTCTAAGTAGCGTCCAACAACTGTGTAACCTGCGGCGCTAAGAGCGGCGGCCTTCGCCGTAGTAAGAATAGTGCTCGTGTCGCAGGCGACCGTAGTACGGTCCGGATTGCCTGTAGACACCAGAAGCTCAAGCCACGTATCAATCTTTGCCTGTCCGTCTATAGGAAGCTGAGCGAACGCCTGAACGTGCGCTAGATAGTCTGCCAAGAGTTGGTCGAATGTAGTCTTGAACGCCGTTCTCACCAATGCGCCAGTAAAGCGGCTTGCGACCGCTCCATTGAAAACCGCTAGGGCTGAGAGTATTTGAACCCAAAGGCCCGTGGCGCCAACCTGTTGTTCCTTGGTCGCCAAAGTTGTCCTGGTCAACGGCCCTACGGTACCAGTAATGTTACTTAAGGTGAACCCTAGTTCATGTTGAATGATGCGGACCATTGCTTTCTGGACGTCTCGCGAAAAATGTCCGTCGGTCGGTGCAATGGACGCCCACGATTGCTGCCAGTACTGTCCGTTCATCCACTGCTGCGCTCTTCTGATCTCTGTGTTGCCACCCTGCACGATCACATATGCGTCCATCGTCAACAGGGCCTTGAAGGATTTCGGCTGCAGTGCGCGCATGTCGTCACCGAGTCCCATATTGGAGTGCATTTGCTCGACTGCGTCCGCGGTATGGTAGCCACTGGCTGCCCCTCCCCAGTCCCCGTTAATGCGGCCGGCCGAGTAGCCTTTACAGTATAGTGCGGCTTGAGCGATAGTGCGGATTCGTACGTTAGTGATGTTCCCGTCTACCGGGCCGAAATCCTCAAGCTTTTGGAGCGTTGCCGGACCAACTGAACTAGCGAATGTTGTCATACCGAGCTCAATCTGCAGGGCCCTAGTCAGAGACCACATTACTTCCCACCCCGTCTTGCCTGTTTCCTCACAGGAGACGTATCCGTTTACACCATTGTAGGTGCTGTTGACCCATTCCTGAGCTCGCAGTACCATCTGATCCACCATCGTCGACATCCTTAGATTAGAGCTAAGTTAGCGCAATTGCCTTGTTGTTCGTTTCTGATATCGTGGTTGTTTCGTAGCTAGTTCGTCCGTAATAGAAGACGTTGATCTCCGACTCGGGCATAAGAACCACATGCACCTCTGACGGGAACTGCCGCTGAAATTCTCCCCGTATGCTCGCGACTCACTAACACCATCGGATCACGAAGTCTGCGCAGCCTAGCCCCGGGCAGAAGCAGCCGTGGACTGCACCATGGCTTCAATGACGTCCATTGTCAACGCTATCTGCTGGTCGTGGTTCAGACGAGCTGATTTGACCGTATCACTGAAACCCCAAACCTTGCTGGGCAGACAGGTTTGGCACACTTTCGGGTGATATATTGTCACTCTCCGGCCTTGCCGCCTCGCCCGAGCGCACTCGTCCGACTGCCCGCATCACTTTGGGATTAGCCCGTTTTCGGTCGAGTGACTAGAAGCCCGTCTTGAAATGAATCTACGTCACAGTGTTGTCGGTTCAGCCTGTCGTATCCTGCGGACGTTACGCTTCGTGAGCATTGTCCCGATGCGGGCAAGTACTAATGCGTTCGCGTGTAGCATCCAGGGCGCTCCTACTCATGAGGTAAACCGTCCGCTACAGTTGGGCGTCCCTTCGAATTTTCGCCCGGCCAACAATGATTGGAGGCCCTGGTGACCGCCAGGGCGAACCGCAGACAACCCGCTCTACGAAAGGAACAGCTGATGAGGATCCGAAGTTTGATGACTGCGATTGGCATGACCCTCGGTTTGTTGGTCGCCACCCCCGTGGCTTCCGCAACAGCGCAGTCAGTTGCCGCCCCGCCTGCATGCGGGACTGTCAACCCCTCGAGTGCAACATCCGTGACTACAGTGAGGTCGCTCTCCTACACAACCAGTTACTCGATCCTGGTCGAACTGCGATCAGGCTACATCGGCGGTCTCCAGTACGGCTGGACACGCGTGACCCGTACTGACGGCAACCTTCCTTCCGCAACCACCTTGGACCCACTGATGGGCATCCTGGGCCGGTCCACTAACTGCGGCGGTGTTGCGTTCACGACGTCCAATTCGCGGGTGGGCTTTGCCACGAGGACTTCTTCCGATCCTGCCGTCCAGTTCCGCGCATGCGCCTATTCTGGTTCTGTCAACTGTACGACCTGGTGGTAGCACAGCGCACCGCATTGCACCCACAGCTGCTCGATCTCCCGCAGGCCATCGCTGCAATCTTGTTGGCCTAGCTGGTCAATGCGGCAGTGCGGTCGCTTCGATCTCGATTTCACGAGGCAGGTGACGTCGGCCAGAACGCTTGAGCGCTTCCACGTCAGGGGGCGCGGCGATTGCTTGACGCTAACTAGGCGCGTATCTGATCGATTCGCTTCGTTTGGCCGGGCTGGGGTGGATAGGTACGCAACTGTCCACCCCAGTCAAACCAACGATCCGAAGGCTGAGGTTCCCCCGTGAAAGTGGACTGGGGGATGGTCGCAGCGGCCGGGAAATCGAGGAACTGTGTGAGTAA
>QXCQ01000004.1:0-62760 GCA_003576535.1 Nakamurella silvestris
GAGTGGACGGTGGCACCCCTGGAGGTGGGGTGTGTGGGTCCGCTCGCGGTGGGGGGGGCGAGTGGACGGTGGCACCCCAGAAAGTGGGGTGTGGGGGTCCGCTCGCGGTGGGGCGGCGGTGGGGGGGCGAGTGGACGGTGGCACCCCTGGAGGTGGGGGGTGGGAGTCCACTCGCGGGGAGGGCGGAACGCACCCCGGCGCGGTCGTCGGGAATGTGGATGACCTTGGAGTGATCAACCGCGGTGCCGTAGGCTCGGAGCTACTGCCGGGCAGTCGCCAGGGGTGTCGGCTTGTGCGGTTTCGCATCACCGACGGGCCAGATCAGAGTGCCCGATGATGCGATATCACAGGAGGTTTTGTGGAGTCGGATACGGAAGTTTCACGTGAAACCGCGTCGGTCCTGGACCTTGACGACACACCGATCGGTCGTGCGGCGCGCCAAGCGATGGAAGTCCGCAGCGGAGACCTGACCCTTCCCAGGCCGCGCCGGCGTCGTGTGTTCACCATCGCCAACCAGAAGGGCGGCGTTGGGAAGACCACCACCACCGTCAACATCGGCGTGGCTCTCGCGCTCGCGGGGCTCGACGTCCTGGTGATCGACCTCGACCCCCAGGGCAACACCAGCACCGCCCTGGGTGCCGTTCGGGTAGCCGGAACACCGTCGATCTACGACGTCCTGCTCGGTGAGATCAGCATCGCCGAGGCCGCTCAGACCTGTCCCGAGGCACCCCGCCTGGGTTGCATCCCGGCGACCATCGATCTGGCCGGAGCCGAGATCGAGTTGGTGAACATCGAGAACCGGGAGTTCCGGCTCAAGCACGCCATCGACTCCATCGACGGCGACTTCGACTACGTCCTGATCGACTGCCCGCCCTCCCTGGGGCTGCTGACCATCAACGCGATGGTGGCCGCCCAGGAGGTCCTCATCCCCATCCAGTGCGAGTACTACGCCCTGGAAGGTCTGGGGCAGCTGCTCGGCAACATCGAGCGGATCCAGGCCCACCTGAACCCCGCCCTTGATGTCACGACCATTCTGCTGACGATGTACGACGCACGCACCAAGCTTGCCGAAGGTGTGGCCACCGAGGTCCGCAACCATTTCGGTGACAAGGTTCTCTCCTCGGTCATCCCGCGGTCGATCAAGGTCTCCGAGGCCCCCAGCTACAGCCAGTCCGTCATCACCTATGACCCCGGTTCCCGCGGGGCCACCAGCTACCTGGCTGCGGCCAAGGAAATCGCCGAACGCGGCGCGAAGGAGACAACATGAGCAAGTCACGGGGCGGCCTTGGTCGCGGTCTCGCGTCCCTCATCCCGACCGGGCCGTCGACTTCGACCATCAACGATGTGATCATCGGCGGTCGTTCCCTGTCCGAGCCCGAGCCGGCACCCAAGCCGGAATCAGAGACCGCCCCGGCACCGGTGCCCGAGCCGGAAGCACCGGCGGCACCTGAACCGGCACCCACCGCCCCGGTGGTAGAGGCGTCACCCGCTCCGGCGGAGAAGGCCGCAGCCACCAAGCCGGCGACCCGGAAACCGGCCGCCCGGAAGCCCTCCCCCACCGCAGCCAAGACCGTGGCGGACGCCTCGAAGGCCGAAGCACCCCAGAAGGCAGACACACCGAAGGACGGTGCTGCGGGCACCACCGCGGCTCCGGCAGATACCAGCGGTCAGTCCGCGCAGGCGCAGCAGGTACCGGGAGAATCCGGCCCGCAGTACCTGGAGATCCCCGTCGGGCTGATCCGCCCGAACCCGCGGAACCCACGTACGGTCTTCGACGAGGACGCGCTGAGCGAACTCGAGCACTCCATCCGTGAGTTCGGTCTGCTCCAGCCGATCGTCGTCCGCGCGGTCGATGACGGCTTCGAGCTCATCATGGGTGAACGCCGCTGGCGTGCCTCCCAGCGGGTCGGACTGGCCGAGATCCCTGCGATCGTCCGGCGGACCGAGGATGCGGATCTGCTGCGGGACGCCCTGCTGGAGAACATCCACCGGGCCAACCTCAATCCCCTCGAAGAGGCTGCTGCCTACCAGCAGTTGCTGGAGGAGTTCGAGGTCACCCACGAGGAACTCGCCGCTCGGCTCGGACGTAGTCGTCCGGTCATCTCGAACACGATCCGGTTGTTGAAACTGCCGGTTCCGGTGCAGCGTCGGGTCGCCGCCGGCGTCCTCTCGGCCGGCCACGCCCGTGCTCTCCTCTCCCTGGAGGACCCCGGGATGCAGGAGGAGCTGGCGACCAGGATCGTCGCGGAGGGACTCTCGGTGCGTGGCACCGAAGAGGCGGTCACTTTGCTGGCCGGAACCAAGAAGCCGACCAAGAAGCCGCCGCGGAAAAAGTTGATCATGCCCGGCCTGGCCGAGCTGGCGACCAATCTGTCCGATGCTTTCGACACCCGGGTGTTGGTGGAACTCGGTCAGCGCAAGGGCCGGGTGGTGGTGGAGTTCGCGACCGTGGACGATCTCGAGCGCATCGTCGCGTTGATGGCGCCCTCGGTCCCCCAGCGCGGTAAACGAGCCTGATACGGGTGATGCTGTGGCCGAGTCCTCCGGAGATCCGGATATCGGCCACAGCATCCCGCGGTAGAACAATCAGCCTTCACAAATGAACAACCAAGGACACCAGGTAGTTTCGTCACGGTGACGATAAGGCACTCGTGCCGGCGTCGAATTCGCCACATCACCCCTACACCAACGGCTTTCGAGTGGATGCGGCCCAGAGGCCCCAGATCTCAGCCGGTCGGCAGTGCGTTGTCGGCAAACCAACGCAGAATCTCCTCGCCGGCGAGGATTCCGGCGTTCTCCGTCACGGTCAGGTTCGGTCGCATCCAGTTCTCACTCGCCAGTTCGCCGTGCCGTGGACGGATCGCCAGATCGGCTGCCTCCAGCATGTCCGAGTCCAGTCCCCCGTCACCTGCGGCCAGCACCCGGTTGGCGTCGAGTCGTTTGGCAACCTCGTGCAGGGCGGCGCTCTTGGACAGCGGCTGCGGGATCGAGTAGATCTTGCGACCCTGCATCGACGTCCGCCAGCCACGCTCGGCACACCAGGCGGTCCACTCCGGGAAGAACTCCAGCGGCAGCTTGGCCAGGTCGACCACGAGATAGCAGAACAAGTCATCAGCCGTTCGACGCTTGATCACCCAGTCACCCTGGGTGCGCAGTTTCGCCTCCTTGCGGACCTCCGCCAGTGACGCGCCACCCGCAGCGATGGTCGCTTCCAGGTTCGAGCGCCAGCTGTGGTCGGGGCGACCGTCCTCGATGATCGTCCCGCCGTTGCTGGTGATCGCAAACCTGCGATTTCCCAACGGAAGTCGCAATCTCTCGAACTGTTCCCGGGTCCGGGTCGTGCACGGCACCACGGGATGCCGGTGGGCCAGATCGGACAACATCGACAAGGCAGCCAGGGTCATGAACGAGGATGGGCGCCCGTCGAGGACCTCCACCGACACCATGGTGGGCGCCTCGATGTCCGGTCCCGGCAGCTGGACCGCGGCCGGGGAGAAGATCATGGTGCGATCCAGGTCGGTCACGATCATCGGCCGCACCTCGGGCCCGGCATCCGCCGCGGGCGAGGGCTCGATCGGGTACTCGCTCACAGTTGATCCTCCACCGCATCGGTCTTCAGCCTCTGGATGAGCCCCACGCACGAATACGGCAGATCGGGGACCAGATCCACCGGAACACCCCGTTCGGCCGCCAGCAGCCGGATGTGGGCGTGGTCGGGGTCGTTGAGATCCCGGACCAGTACCCGCCACGGCATCCGGCGCAGCAGGACCCGGGTCGTCTCCCCAACGCCGGGTTTGACGAAGTTGACCGACTCGATGCCGTACTCCTGCCGGATCCGTTCCACCGCAGCCCATCCGGCCCAGGTCGGCGAGCGGTCCGCTGCCTGCAGGGCGGGCAGCGCAGCTGCCACCCGCGCCTTGGCGGCGGGGAAAGCCGCTGTCACCGCGTCGAGGAAGACCGACGACATGTCGGCCTCGGCGAGATCGGCGTAGAACTTCGCCCCGTGGAACTGCCCCGGCCCGATGTAGGCATCGTTGAGCACGGTGCGCGAGACCAGGCCGGACACGGTCGAGTTCAGACAGGCCGAGGCGATCAGGAAGTCGTCCCGGGTACCGAAGGTGCGGACACAGCTGCCCGGATCGGCCAGGACGGCGAGGTCGGCGTTGAAGGTCGGCCCGCCGGCCCGTTCCACTTCGGCCAGGGCATCGGTGAGCTCGCGGGCGATGGCACCCTTGCCGGTCCAGCCGTCGACGAACACCACATTCGCCGGATCATGGTGTGCTGCAAGGTATTCCAGTGCAACGCGGTCGATGCCACGGCCCCGGACGATCGAAACCGCGTAGTGCGGCAGCTCCACCTGGCGGGAGAAAGCGGCCCACCGCTTCATCAGGATGCCCACCGGGGTCCCCGCGCGGGCCAGGGACACCAGCACGCTGCCCTCGCCCCGTTCGGCGAGCACCAGCTCAGTGACAAGTCCGACGGCCTCGGCCAGTCGGCCGGCGGTAGCGGCCAGCACCTCGTCGAAGAGCCTGCGGTACTCCGCACCGGGCTGGAACTCGATCGGCAGGGACTCGGCGTAGTGGGCAGTCCCCGCCTGGATCTTCTTCTCCCGCTCTGCCACATCGGCTTCCAGGTCGATCAGGGACAGATCGGTCAGCAACCACGCGACCTCGTCGGCCCGGTAGGAGCCGAAAGCCGTTCCGTACAAAGGATCAGGCAGATCCGTCATCAACACTTCCCCGTTCTGTACTGCGTTGCAGGCCTGTTCGCACCGGGTCCGCTCCGGTGACCGCGGCGAGCACCACTGGCACCCCCCAGGATGCCACGACCGTCACCAGGCCTCGCGGGCCGTACAGCAGGTCGGTGTCGGCGGGCCCGTCCACCAGGACGACGACCACGTCGGCCTCGGTGAAGTCGAGACCGGCGCCGTCGAGCCACAGGGCGTTGTTGAGGTAGCGGTCGACGACCGTGTCCCCCTCGGGGTCCACGAAGGCGACCCGGCGACGGACCGGGTACCCCGGGTCGTCCACCGGGAAGACCGGTGAGCGGGTGGTGGTCTGGTAGCGCACGTCCAGACCCGTGGTCTCGGTGAGCCGTACACCCACCATGTGCGGCAGGTACATGAATTCCTCGGTACCCAGCAGCAGGACCCGTTGATAGGAGCTGAGTTCCGGGGCCAGAGCCGCCACGATCCGGTCGACACCGGCCCGGAAACCGGCGCGGTCCGAGCCCAGGAATCCGTGCCGACCGCCGTCGGGAACGTCTGCGGGCCAGTCGATCTGCACCCGAGAGATCGGGGCCGAACTCCCCGGACCGGCCGGTACCGCGCCCGGCACCGAACCGACGACCGGAAGGGACTGCATGAGATCGGCCGCATCGGTGAGGATCCCGGCAGGCAGATGAACCCGGCCGGAGACCAGGGAGACCACCTCGATCGTCACCCCCAGCTCCCGTGCGAAGGTACGAAGCTCCTCGTCGGCCTCGGCCGAGCGGAGGTCGACCAGGGCCGCCACCACGTAACCCGAGCGCGGGAATTGTTGCTGCAGAGCAGATATCGTCGCCATCAGGGTCCTGCCCGTGCTGAACTCGTCATCGACGAGGATCATCGGCAGATCACCGGAGAGCACCTCCCCCGGCAACGGCGACAGCAGGTGGGTGGAGGCGTGGGAGTGGCCCTCCTCGAAGGTTCCGGTCGGTGTCACCCCCGGAACCTCACGCCGGGTGGAGTGCAGGTAGTACGGGGCGCGGAGGGCGTCCGCGACGCTGTGCCCCAAACCCGTTGCGGTCTCGGCGAAACCGACCACCAGGACGTCCAGGACCGGAAGCTCTTCGGTGTCGATGACGTTCAGGAGTGCCTCGGGATGACCATCGAGCGCCGCGCGGGCAGCCTGCGGCCACGAGGCCGGTACGGGATCGGTGACGGACTCCAGGACGCGCCGCACCAGCAGGCCGAGCAGCAGCCCGGCCCCGTGGACCAGCCGCGGGTCGACCGGGATGTGCTTCCCGAGCACCGTGGACACGAGAAGGTGTGCCCGGCGTGGGTTCTGGCGTACCGCAACACCGACCAGATCGGACAGCTCCAGGCCCACCGGCGAACTGCCGGTCTCCAGGACGACACCGAGTCGTTCGGCCACCCAGCTGTCGATCCGCGCCGGCGTCTGTGCCGAACTCACATCTCCGCCAGGGCGGCAAGCAGCTCGACGAAGCTCACGTCCTCGCCGGCGACGCCGTACACACCGGCCTGCAACATGATTCGCTCCGCCCACCGGCGGTGGGGGCCGAGCTCGTTCATCTTGTTGCGGTACCCGGACGCACGGACCCCGGAGCCGCCGATCTCCAGCACGTCCATGGCGTCGGTGAACTCCTCGTGGGAGACCACGGAGAGGGCGTGCACCGCCGGTACGTGGGTCGGATGGATCACGGTTTTGCCCTGGAGGCCGTTCGCGCGGTCCAGGGTCACCTCCCTGATCAGGCCGTCCAGGTCCCGCAGTACCAGTCGCTGCCGCAGACGGAGCTCGTCGGCATCACCGAAGGGGGTGGCACGCAGCTGCGGGCGGAAGAGCCGCTCGTGGTTGGCGAAGTACTCCCAGACCGGCCCGGTGATGGTGAACCCGGTCCCGTCCGGCCGGCCGAGGTGGTTGACCATGTCCGAGATGAGGTCGGCGACCACCCGGACGTCGTAGATGATCAGATCGCGGTCCCGGCGGATGCCGAACAACCCGGAAAGGTCCGTCGCCCCGATCCGAACCGCGAGAATCATTTCACGGTAACGGTTCAGCAGTTCGCGGATGCCCGTCAGCACCGCGTCCCTGGACTCCCGGTAGATCACCTCGGGGGTCTCCAGCACCGGCATGGCGAACATCGGGTGCCCGGAGATCTCGGAGGCGTCGATGATCGCCTCGAGGAACTCCTCACCGGTCCAGGGCGAGAACTTCGGCAGCACGAACCCGGTCAGCGCGGTGATCTGGCCGTTCAGCCGCGCGGACACCTCACGGATGTGGTCGGCGGTCCGCACCCGGACGAACAGCATGGCGTCCACCGGGTTTCGGGCCAGCTCACGCAGGGCGTCGACGGCCAGGCCGAGGGCGTCCTCCACCCGCGCGTCCTCGACGGCGTCCTCGAGGTCGATCACCATCGAGCGGACACCCTTGGCCACCCTGCGGCGGATGGCGTTCTCCAGGTCGTCCCGGACCCCGGGGATGTACAGCGTCGCACCCAGCGCCAGGGACAGGATCTCCACGCCGCTGGAGGCGTCGAAGTGTTGCGGCTCAATGTGAAACAGCCGCTGCCGAACATCTTCGGCGAGGTGATCGAAATGACGCACGTGATGAATCCTTCTACTCGAACGCTGGACGACCCGCCGGTCACACAGCACCAGGCGGATCGGTCCGTGGGGACGGGTCTGCGCGGTGCGGCATGGAGCCGGGCGGGTGAGTGCCCCCCGGGACGACCGGAGTGGGCGGGAACTGCTGGAGGCACTGCGAGCTGGGTGACAGCTGACCAACGGGTACTGCGGTGGAACCGGGACAGCACGGGCACGGGTGGGAACCAGATCTGACCGCCTGCACGGCCCGAGAAGCGCGGCCTGAGGAGACAGGGCACCCTCGTCGCCAGACTAAGCTCTCCATGACGGACAGCGCTGATCGTCCATGATGTCGATGTCCGGAGTTCACCTCAGGTTGGAACCGGCGTTTCCCCTGTGTAAGGAGTGTTCCGTGTCTGCTGTGCGCATCTGGTTCAACCGCAACTTTGCGACGAACATGCATACTTTGACGCAGATCCGTGAAAATAGCGAGGGGCGCTCGGTCACACTTTTCGGGTCGCACGTCGACGTGTCCTCGCCGATGCTCGCGGCCTGCGATCATGCCTTCCTGGAACCTCCGTACGTGGGGGACGAGTACGTCGACTACGCGCTGGACTTCTGTTCCCAGAACCGGATAGAGGTATTCCTCCCGGTCCTGGCGCAGGAGGCCATCGCCCAGCGGATCGAGGACTTCACCGCCGCCGGTGTCCGGGTCATCGCCCCCACCCACGCCTCCATCGCCCTGCTGGCGGACAAGGCGGCGACCTACCGCTCGTTGACCTCCCGCCCGGACCTGGTGCCGCCGTGGCGTGAGATCACCGGCTCCGCGGAGTTCTCCCAGGCCCTCGTCGAGTTCGGCGAGGACCTGCACCACGAGGCCAAACTCGTCCTGAAGCCTTCCCGCGGGGTCGGTGCCGACGGGGTCAGGTTCCTCGTCCCGGACAAGCCCTCGTTGGCATCACTCCTGGGACCGGTCGAGCCGATCGTGACCCCGGAGGAGGTCCTGCGGGTCCTGGAGTCCGCCGAGTCCCTCGGCATCCACGTCCCGCCCGTCCTGGTGATGCCCTACCTGCAGCGGCCCGAGATCAGCGTGGACGTGCTGGCCCGTGACGGCAAGGTCGTCGTCGCGGTCCCTCGGGTCAAGGCGGGTCGGGACCGGGTGCTGGACTGCGACCCGGAGATCATGCCGATCGTGCACGACCTGGTGGCCTTCTTCGGCCTGCACGCCCTGGTCAACCTGCAGTTCCGCTACTGGCGGGGTCGCCCGGTGCTCCTGGAGATCAACACCCGGCCGGCCGGTGGCCTGTTCCAGACCCAGCTGGCCGGGGTCAACATCCCGTGGCTGGCGGTGAAGACGGCCCTCGGCGAGGAGATCACCGCGGCCGAGTCCACGCCGGTCCTCGGGGCGAAGTACGTGACCGTGACGACCCTGGTCCCGCTGGCCGACACCCCGCCGGTGCAGATCCTGACCTCGGGCCTAGCGGCCGGAGACCTGACCCCGGACCCGATCCACCACGCCGCTGACGAAGGCAGTGATGGCGCCGAGTTCACTGAGGTAGGACCAGTAGTCGGGGTGGACGCCGGTTAGCCCGTCAACGGCCCGGTCCAGCCGCGCCATCTGTGAGTCGAGCACCGATCCCCACTCGGGGATCAGCCCGCGGTCGACGACCAACCGCTGAGCATCCCGGATCTTGAACCGCACCTTCTTGACCGCCCCCTCCGGGTCGGCCTTGACCTCGCGGAGCGCATCCAACCGGTCGGTGAGGGCCCTGGCGGCCGTCTCGCTCTCGGCCAGGTGGTTGCGGGCGTCGTGCAGCCGGGCGAGGGCCTGTTCGGCATCCCCGCGGCCGAGCAGGTCGCGGGCGGCCTGCCAGTCCTGCTCGCCCTCGGCCAGATGTTGCCGGGCCAGCCCGATGTTGGCGCTCAGATCGCGGGAGCTGGCGGCCGAGAACTCACGGAGCAGGGCCGAGTTCGTCTCGGCCAGCCGTCCGGTCCGGGTGTTGAGGGCATCGATCCTGGTCCGCACCGAACTCAGGGCCGTCCGCGCCGCCTGACCGGCACCGCCCGCGGCCTTCACCGCCCCGTCCAGGGCGTGGGCCTTCGCCGTCACCTCCTCGGCCGCGCGGCGGGTGTCGGCGACCGACGATGCCCGGTCCAGGGTCGCGCAGGCCTGGTCCAGATCCTGCTGGGCCCGGACCACCGAGGGGTAGCCGGCGACGGCGGCATCCCCCAGGGCGCGTTCCAGGGCCCCCGCCGCCAGTTCCCGCGCCGCCCTGGCCACTGCCGGGGTGGCGGCCACGGCCTGGTTGGCGTGATCGAGGGCCTGCCGGTTGGCCTGGTAGAACGCGTCGATCTCGCCGGCCGCCTGGGCCAGCTCGAGGTGGACCTGGCCGTAGGCCGTCGCCGCCTGCTGGCTGTGCGAACCCGCGGATTCCGGCGGGTACTGCTGGGCGACCGCCAGGTAGTGGCTGCTGGCGGCGAAACACCGCTGCTCGATCGCGTCCCAGGCCGATTCCAACCCGCCACGCCCGGTCAGGGCGGCGGCATAGGAACCGGTGTCGCGGAGGGCACCGATGGCATCGACCGCCTCGGACACGTACCGCTGGCGGGTGTCGAGATCGAGGAAGGCCGCGACGGCACCGTCCTGCGCCGCGCGTGCTGCTGCACCCGCCGGAGATTCTCGGCCGAAGAAACTCGACCCGCGCCTGGACATTGACCTCAACTCTAATCGACGGTGGGGACCTGCCGGAGGTGACGGCCCCCGGGTGGAGGCGCGGTACGGACCCGGTGTCGGACCCGGTGCCGGCACCGGGAGGGGTACCCCGATTTTCCCCAGGGTTTGCCCCTGGTTTTCATCGTCTCCCATACCCCCGGCCGGAGCCGTGTGTAACATTCACAAGGATCGCGTTGCCAGTTGCCGACCAGCGGTCCGACCGGGGTGACCAGCATTTTTGCCCCGTCCGGACCCGGTTCGCCAGTTGGGCCACTACCAACGAGCTTCCAAGGAGAATGCACTATGAGTGTCAGCCTGAGTAAGGGCGGCAATGTTTCGCTGACGAAGCAGGCCCCGAACCTGACCGCCGTCACGGTCGGTCTGGGCTGGGATGCCCGCTCCACGACCGGTGCGGACTTCGACCTCGACGCATCTGCCCTCGGCCTGAACGCCGAGAAGAAGATCGTCAACGACTCCTACTTCGTTTTCTTCAACAACCTGAAGAGCCCGGACGGATCCATCGAGCACACCGGTGACAACCTCACCGGTGAGGGCGACGGAGACGACGAGGCCATCAACGTCAACCTCGCGGCCGTCCCGCCGGAGGTCGCCTCCATCGCCTTCCCGGTCTCCATCTACGAAGCGGAAACCCGCGCCCAGAGCTTCGGTCAGGTCCGCAACGCCTACATCCGCGTCGTCGACCGCAGCAACGGCACCGAGCTCGCCCGGTACGACCTCTCCGAGGACGCCTCCACCGAGACCGCCATGGTCTTCGGCGAGCTGTACCGCAACGGTGACGAGTGGAAGTTCCGCGCCGTCGGACAGGGCTACGCCTCCGGCCTCGCCGGAATCGCCCGCGACTTCGGTGTGAACGTCTGACCTCGCACGACCGACAGCGTCCGATCCCGGTGCCGCTCTCCCCGCGGAGAGCAGCACCGGGATCGGTCCGTTTTCCCCCGCCGCACCCCTCGCCCCGACGGCCTGTGAGAGTCTGACAGGCCTGGCACGAGCCGACGACAACGCAACAGCGCCGCCAAACCCTCCGGAAGTCTGCGCCGGAAGTCTGCATCGAGAGAGTGGATCTTCAATGTTCCTACGCATTTTCGGCGGATCGATCATCGTGACGATCCTCGCGCTGATCACCGCCACCATCTACGGTGGCACCTCGGCCCTGTTCCTGTGCATCATCCTGGGCATCCTGGAGATCTCCCTCTCCTTCGACAACGCCGTCGTCAACGCCAAGATCCTCGAGCGGATGACCGACTTCTGGCAGAAGATCTTCCTGACCGTGGGCATCGTCATCGCCGTCTTCGGCATGCGGATCCTGTTCCCGCTGCTGGTGGTCGGCATCAGCGCCAACCTCAACCCGGTCGAGGCGATCAAGCTGGCCCTGGAGAAGGGGCCCATCGACGAGCCGGGCAGCTACGCCTACCTGTTGGCCGAGGCGCACCCGCAGATCGCCGCCTTCGGCGGGATGTTCCTGATGATGCTGTTCCTGGACTGGGTGTTCGAGGACCGGGACATCAAGTGGCTCAACTGGCTCGAGAAGCCGCTGGCCAAGATCGGCAAGCTGGACCAGCTCTCCGTCATCGTCGGGGCCGTCCTGCTGATCGTTGCCGTCGAGGTCTGGGCGGAGAAACCGGCGACGGTGCTGCTGTCCGGCATGCTCGGCCTGATCACCTACCTCGCGGTCAACGGACTCGGCTCGATCTTCGAGGGCTCCCAGGAGGACGAGGAGGACGAGGGTGACGACGAACTGCCCGCCGCCTCCGGAGCGGGGACCGTCACGGCCAAACCGAAGCAGACCCAGCTGGTCAAGGTCGCCGGCAAGGCCGCGTTCTTCCTGTTCCTGTACCTGGAGGTGCTCGACGCGTCGTTCTCCTTCGACGGTGTCATCGGTGCCTTCGCGATCACCTCGGACCCGATCATCATCGCCCTGGGCCTCGGCCTGATCGGTGCCATGTTCGTCCGGTCCCTGACGGTATTCCTGGTCCGCAAGGGCACCCTGGCCGAGTACGTCTTCCTGGAGCACGGGGCGCACTGGGCCATCGGTGCCCTGGCGACCATCCTGCTGGTCTCGATCGGGGTCCACCTCAACGAGATCGTCACCGGCCTGGTCGGGGTCGCCTTCATCGGGGCGGCCTTCCTCAGCTCGGTGGTCCGCAACCGGCGCATCCTCGCCCGTGGCGGCGAGATCGGGCACGTCCACGCCTGATGCCTTCCCGGCGTCCCACCCCGGCGTCGACCGAACGCGCACCGCCGGATCATCCTCCCCCAGGTCCACCACCTGCGGAGATGGTCCGCGGTGCGCGTTCGGTCGTTGCTGGGCCCGTTCATCCCCTCCGCGGCGGGCCAGGGTGTGAAAGGGTGGAAGGACGCCTCGCCCCGCTCGATGCGGTGGGCGCGACTGATCCGAGGGGACCATTGCCATGGCCATCGACTACACCAAACGACCAGGTTCCAACGGTCCGTCCGGCAACCAGCCGCCCGGTCCCCCCGAAGGCTTCCAGCCGCCCGCCTTCCCGCCTGCCGGCCCGCCCACCGGGTTCCCGCCGCCGTCGGGACCGCCGGCCGGGTTCCCCCCGCCCGCACCCGCGGCCGGCCCTCCCGGGGTCTCGCTGTCCAAGGTGACCCTGACGAAGGCGGCCCCGGCCGTCAGCCTGTCCAAGGGCGGCCAGGCCTCGGGTGTCATCCGGGTCAACCTGAACTGGAGCGCCCAGGCCCCCGGGGCGAAGAAGGGCTTCTTCTCCCGGCTCACCGGGCAGGACCCGACCGACCTGGACCTCGGGTGCCTCTACGAACTCAGTGACGGCACCAAGGGCGTCATCCAGGCGCTGGGGAATTCCTTCGGCGACCTGAAGCAGCCCCCGCACATCTTCCTGGACGGTGACGACCGCTCCGGCGCCGTCAGCGCGGGCGAGAACATGTTCATCAACCTGGAACGGCCGGAACGTTTCCGCCGGATCCTGGTCTTCGCCCTGATCTACTCCGGGGCGGCGAACTGGGCCGCGGCCGACGGTGTCGTGACCCTGTACCCACAGTCCGGGCCGGAGATCGAGGTCCGACTCGATGCGGCCGATTCCTCGGCGCGGATGTGCGCCATCGCGCTGATCGAGAACCGCGGCGGTGACGTGGTGGTCCAGCGCGAGGTCAAGTACGTCAACGGCAACCAGCGCAATCTCGACCAGGCCTACCAGTGGGGTCTGGACTGGACCCCGGGGCGTAAGTAGTCCCCTCCCGGGGCGCCCACCCGAAATCCGCGCTCCTTCTCGACATCCGCGCTCGCTGCAGGCAGCGCGGATGTCGGCAAGGAGCGCGGTGGACAGGGTCAGGAGCGGCTCGGTGGATAGCGACCGCGCGAGGTCGGTGCGGACCGCTAAGGTCGGCGGCACCTCCTGCCGAGGGGCACAACCGGACGGTGATCCGGTGGTTGTGCGCCCAGGAAGGAGGTGGGCGTCGGTGACCAACAAGGACCCGAAAAAGGCGAAGGCCCCGATCGACTGGGCTAAGTGGCTTGGCGCTGCTGGCTCAGTCGTCGGGGCGATCGTCACGGTGATCCGGTCCCTGCGTAGGGACTAGGCCCACACTCAGGGGAGGTCATCAGTTCAGAGCTGGTGGCCTCCCCGCCATCGTACTGGACGGGTCGGACCTGGCGCTATGGCTTGCGAGCGCAATTTCTGCACCGACGACCGACAGCGCTCCCTGCCGACAATCGCGCTCGCTGCAGGCAGCGCGGATGTCGGCAAGGAGCGCGGTGGCCAGGGGTCAGGAGCGGCTGATCGCCGTTTCGATCAGCTCGGAGTACAGCTCGCCGAGCTCGCGTCCGGCGGCGGCGACGGCCATCGGCAACATCGAGGTCTCGGTGAGACCCGGGGAGACGTTCACCTCGAGGAAGTGCACGACCCCGGTCTTGTCGACGATCGCATCGACCCGGGACACGTCCCGTAGCCCCAGGGTGCGGTGGGCGGCGACGGCCATCGCACCCGCGGCGGCGGCCTGGTCGGCGGGGAGACGGGCCGGCGTGTGATAGGTCGTGGTACCGGCGGTGTAGCGGGCCTCGTAGTCGAAAACATCACCCGGGGGGACGATCTCGACCGCCGGCAGGGCGAAGGAGGTGGTCCTGGTGGCCGCGTCGGAGTAGTCGGTGACCCCGGGCAGGCGCAGGGTGTCCTCGTGGGTCGACCCCTCATCCGGATCGGGGGCCGGGGCGTCGAGCACCGAGAGGGCCAACTCCGTGCCCGTGACGAACTGCTCGACGAGAACCACGGTGCCGTAGGCGAAAGCGTCGATCAGCGCGCCCGGGAGGTCCTCGGCACCACGGACGACCCCGGCTCCGAGTCCCGAGCCGCCCTGATGGGGTTTGACCATCAACGGCAGACCGAGATGCCGGACGACGGCCTCCACCATGGCCGGCGCCCCGAGATCGCGGAAGGTCTGGTGGGACAGGGTGATCCAGTCCGGGGTGTGGAAACCGGCCCGGCGCAGCAGGGTCTTCGCCGTCGCCTTGTCCCAGGCGAGACGGCAGTTGTGCGAAGGGGTTCCGAGGTACGGGATACCGGCCATCTCGAGAACCTCTTGTACCGCGCCGTTCTCGCCTCGACCACCGTGCAGGGCGATGATCGCCGCATCCGGGGTGTGTTCGGCGAGCCAGGGCAGGATCGTGGCGTCGACATCACGGATGGTCACGTCGTGGCCGTGGCGGCGCAGGGAATCGGCCAGTCGGGAACCCGACCGCAGGGAGACCTCGCGTTCATGGGTGAGGCCACCGGCCAGCACCACGACATGACGGTCCGTCACGATGTTCACACTCCTAGACTTCTGCTGGCATGGATCGATCCGGCCGGAACACCTGGATCGGCAAGGACTTTCAGGCGGTGTCGGGGGACGGCGACCGCTCGCCGGTGATCGCGCCGTGCGGCCGCGGTCCGCCGAAGGTCTGCAGGATCTCCAGCTCCGAATCGATGACGGCGGCCAGCCGGTGGACACCCTCCACGATCCGCTCCGGGGTCGGGTAGCAGAAGGACAGTCGCATCTGCCGGGATCCGAAACCATCGGCGTAGAAGGCGTTTCCGGGCACATAGGCGACCCGGGCGGTGACGGCGCGTGGCAACATCGCCGCCGTGTCCAGCCCCTCGGGCAGGGTGACCCAGACGTAGAAGCCGCCGGTCGGTGTGGTCCAAGTGGTACCGGGCGGCATCAGCGTCTGCAGGGCCTGCAGCATGGCATCGCGGCGCTCGGCGTAGGTCTGCTGGTAGGCCTTGATCTGGCCCTGCCAGTCGAAGTTGTGCAGGTACCGGCTCACCATCAACTGGTTGAACACCGGCGGGTTCAGGGTGGCGGACTCGTTGGCCAGCACCAGCTTCTCCCGTACCGCATGCGGGGCGAGCACCCAGCCCACCCGCAGGCCAGGGGCGAAGGTCTTGGAGAAGGAACCGAGGTAGATGACGTTGTCGGCGTCGTCGGCACGGATGGCCCGGTGGATCTTGTTGTCGAAACCCAGCAGCCCGTAGGGGTTGTCCTCCAGGATCGTGATCCCGGCCTCGCGACAGATCTCGGCGATGCGCGGGCGCCGCTCGGCGGACAGGGTCACACCGGCCGGGTTGTGGTAGTTCGGGATCGTGTAGAGCAGTTTGATCCGCCGGCCACTGGCCCGTACCGCTTCGATCGCGGCCTCCAGGGCCTCCGGGACGAGTCCGGCATCGTCCATCGACACGTGGACGACATCGGCCTGGTAGGAGCTGAAGGTGCTCAGTGCCCCCACGTAGGAGGGTGCCTCGGCCAGGATGACGTCACCCGGGTCGATGAAGATCCGGGTGGACAGGTCCAGGGCCATCTGGGAGCCGACGGTGACCACGACATCGTCCGGGTGGGCCTGGATGCCCTCCAGGGCCATCACCTGGCAGATCTGCTCGCGCAGTTCGCCGATGCCCTGGCCGGAGCCGTACTGGAGGGCGACCAGGCCGTCCTCGTTGATCAGGGAGGCGGCCTCGGCGGCGAGGGACTCCAACGGGAGCGAGTTGAGGAAGGGCATACCGCCGGCGAGGGAGACCACCTCGGGCCGGTTGGCGACGGAGAAAAGGGCGCGGATGGCCGAAGCTCGCATACCGGAGGTCCGCTGCGCATACCGCTGCAGGTGGTGGTCCAGGCTGTTGCCGGTCATATCCATAACCTTCCACTTCCCGCCCTGACGGACGGCCACCCGTCACCGCCGGGTACGGGTGCTGATTCTACGGCGAAGTGGGTGGACGCCGGTGCTCACCCCGGGGTTGCCCCGGCGGAGGCGGATATTTTCGGCGATCCGTTGAGGCCTGCCCGGCAGCTCGGGGCTGGACCGGTACACCCCCGGCGGCCGTGAGGGAGCCGACACCCGGTTGCACCGGCACCCCGCGTCCGGGAATGCCTATTGTGGAGAAGAGGTGCCGTCACCGTCAGCTCCTGGCACCGGGGAACGAACCGATCGGGGAAGGTACGTCACGCGTGGGTCGAGTTCTGCTTCCGCTCGGGCTCGACAACGTCGGTCGACTACCCCAACCGTGCCGGTCCTGTGTGAGCTGGGAACTCGGCCCGCAGCAGGCCCTGGAGATCGCCGGATCGGGCCAGGCGGACTTCGAGAAGGAGGTCTGGCTCTCCGGGATGATGTTGCACTGGGGATCCTGCGGGCAGCTGCTGGAGATCGACGGCGAGATCGCCGGGTTCGCCCTGTTCGCGCCGCCCACGGACGTTCCCGTTGCGGCGCAGTTCCCGACCGCTCCGGTGAGTCCGGATGCCGTGCTGCTGACGGCGGTGAAGGTGCTGCCCCGGTACGCCGGGCAGGGCAACGGCCGCTTCCTGGTGCAGGGGGTGGCCCGGGAGCTCACCCGGCGTGGGGTCAAGGCGATCGAGTTGTTCGGCCACCGCGGTGACCGGCTCCCGCTCCCGGGGGAGGCGGAGCTGCCCACCTGTCTGGTGCCGGCGGAGTTCGCCCTTGCCCTGGGATTCACCGAGGTCAGGCCGCATCATCGTTTCCCGCGACTGAGGCTGGAGAACGACACGGCGATCGGTTGGAAGGCCGATGTCGAGGCGGCACTTGAGCGGTTGTTCACCTCGATCAACCTGCAGCTCGCCCCGGTGGCCGAACCGGCGCTCGTGGGCTGACCAGCCCGAACAGACCCCGACCCCTTTCGTTCCCGCGCACGTTGTTGTTCCTCGCGCACGGAACAACGCGCGCGAGGAACAACACGGTGCGCGGGAACGGGGGAAATCAGCCCCCGCGGACCTTCAGCTCGTACTCGAGCAGATCCTTGAAGTTCATCGTCCCGGTGTGCGGCTCGTCCCTGCCGTCCAGGTACAACCGCTTCACCCCGACCAGGATGCCCTCGGCGAGGGTGTCCCGGAAGTCCTCCCGGACCAGGCTGGCCCGGTCGCTCGGGTTGGACAGGTAACCCATCTCCAGCTGCACGGTGGGCATCTGGGTCAGTCGCAGGATGTCCCACGGCCGATGGTGCACCAGGCAGTCCAGGAAGCCCGTACGGGCCAGCAGCTCACGCTGGATCAGGTTGGCCAGGTTCTCGCCGATGGTGGAGCTCTGACCGCTGTCCGTGCCGAAGTGGAACGCGGCCAACCCCTGGGCGTACGGGGAACGCCAGCCGTCGATGTGCAGGCTGATCAGCAGATCACCCTCCAGGGAGTTGGCCCGCTTGGCCCGCTCCTCGGCGCTGGGGTTCTCCTGCGGCCCGTGGGTCAGGAAGGTCTCCATGCCGGTGGCCGTCATCCGGCCTTCCAGGCGGTGGGCGATGTCGAAGACGAGATCGCGGGCGTTCCACTCCCCCTCGACCCAGCCCGGGTCGTCCCCGCCGTGCGAAGGGTCGATGATGATGCGTTTGCCACGCAGGTCCGGCCCCTTGAGGCGGACCAGCTCACGCTCGCGCAGGCGGTGCTGACGGCCACCGGTCACCATCCGACCCATCCGGGAGAGCTCCCGCGCCGTTCCCGGGCCGAAGACACCGTCCCCGGCCAGCCCGCGGTGCCGCTGGAACTCCCGGACGCAGTTGTCGGTCTTCGGGCCGAACACACCGTCGACCTGACCGGTGTTGTAACCCAGCTCGCTGAGTCGGGCCTGGAGGGCGGCGACATCGTCGCCGATCATCGGCGCGGACAGGGTGTAGGTCAGGATCCGGTCGCCCAGGGTCCAACGCGCCTCGTCGAGGGCGCGGATCGTCGAGGGGCCGACCAGTCCGTCGGCAACCAGCCCGCGCTGCTGCTGGAACACCCGAACCGCGGAGAGCAGCTCATCGTCGAAGATGACGTCGACATCGTCGGTATCCAGGTCCGCGGCCAGCATCCCGAGCGAGGCCAGCGTCGAACGGATGGCGGCCACTGACGGACCACGGTCTCCCCGTCGCACCAACATCGAACTCCTTGTTCAACTCTGTTCGTTCACTACTTGTGGATCAAACTCTGTCGTGGATCGCCGGTCGCACCGCCACGCCGCGTACGACCGCCGGTGTCCGGCAGCTACGCGGCGGATGTCGGCCGGCCGGCCCTCGTTCGACGGCTGTTCGTTCAACAGCTGTCGGATCAGGCCACCGATTGACCGTACGCCTGACAACAACCGTCCGTGGACCGATCGGCGCGACGACGCGGTGTTGCGGCAGTACAACCCCGTGAAAAGCGCCCGAAAGAGATTCGGGCACCCGCTTCGCGGCTCACGAAGCGCACACACCGTTCACCGGTGTGGGGGCCGGACCAACCCATTGTGCCTTCCCGGAGCCGCCGCCGTGGCACGAACGGTGCATCCTCGGTGCCTCGGCCGGGAGAACACCACGTCCGGTGGATGCAGAACATCCGCCGGGCCTCCCGATCGAGCAGGAGACCCGGCGGATGCGGGTGATACCTCTGCCGCCCCCACAGCCGTCAGAGCGGCTTCGGGCGGACCGTGCAGGTCTTTACAGGTACTCGGCGAATTCGGCGAGCAGGGCGGCCTTCGGCTTGGCGCCGACGATCTGCTTGACCGGCTTGCCACCCTGGAAGACCAGCATGGTGGGGATGGACAGGATCTGGTAGTCCTGGGCGATCTGCGGGTTCGCGTCGATGTCGAGCTTCGCCACGGTGATCTTCTCGCCGTGGGTGTCGGAGATCTCCTCGAGGATCGGGGCGACCATCCGGCACGGACCGCACCAGGTGGCCCAGAAGTCCACGATCACGGGCTTCTCGGAGAGCAGGACGTCATCGGCGAAGCTGGCATCGGTCACGGTCTTGGTGGCCATGATTTCCTCATTTCACATTGCGGGGGAGGTGGTCCGGCGGCTGCCGGAGCGAAGAACGGGTGAAGCGGTCAGACACCCACCGGCTGGGCCGGCTCGGGGTCGGTGACGAGTCGGCCGTCCTCGTCGTGGGCACCGACCTGGGCGAGGTAGTGCTGGGCGTCCAACGCCGCCGCGCAACCGGAACCGGCAGCGGTGATCGCCTGCCGGTAGGTGTGGTCGACCAGATCGCCACAGGCGAACACACCGGCCAGGTTGGTGGCGGTGGTCCGGCCCTTGACCAGGACGTATCCTTCTTCGTCGAGATCGACCTGGCCGCGGAACAGCTCCGAGCGCGGGTCGTGGCCGATGGCCAGGAACAGCCCGGTCGCGTCCAGCACCCGCTCGGCCCCGGTGACGGTGTCGGTGAGGGTCAGGCTCTCGACCTTGCTCTCGCCGTTGACCCCGGTCACCGCCGAGTTCAACGCCCAGTTGATCTTCTCGTTGGCCTTGGCCCGGTCCAGCATGATCGCGCTGGCCCGGAAGTCCTCGCGGCGGTGGACCACGGTCACCGAACTGGCGAAACGGGCCAGGAAGGTGGCCTCCTCCATCGCGGAGTCGCCACCGCCGACCACGGCGATGTCCTGGTCCTTGAAGAAGAAGCCGTCACAGGTGGCACAGGCGGACACACCGCGTCCGATCAGCCGCTGCTCGTCCGACAGGTTCAGGTAGCGGGCCGCCGAACCGGTCGCCAGCACGATCGCCCGGGCGAAGTAGGTGGTCCCGTCGACCAGGACCGACTTCACCGGTCCGGTCAGGTCCACCGACTCGACGTCCTGGGCGCGCAGGTCCGCGCCGAAGCGTTCGGCCTGCTCGCGCATCCTCCCCATCAGGTCCGGGCCCTGGATGCCCTCGGGGAAGCCGGGGAAGTTCTCCACCTCGGTGGTGGTCATCAGGGCGCCGCCGTACTGGAAGCCCTCGAAGACCAGCGGCTTCAGGTCGGCGCGCGCCAGGTAGGTGGCCGCCGTGTAACCGGCCGGGCCCGACCCGATGACGATCACGTCGTGGACGGTCTGGGCCGCGGTGGTCGCGCTGTCTGCAAACTCGGACACTGAAGATTCCCTCTCGGACTGCACCGATCCGTTCGCGGTCGGCGCGGTGGTGCTACTGGTTGAACGACGGCTGGGCGGCAGACATTCCCGCTGCCCGGCCGGGGGCATGTGATCAGTAACCCTTGACGCTGATCTCCGTCAGGTTCGACTGGAAACCGGACACACCGTTGCTGTCCGCCTGGCCGAGCTGGGTGACGAACACGGTGATGTACTTCGACTTCGGGGCGTTCGGGAGGGCGATCTCCACCGGTTGGGCACCCAGGTCGGCGGTGGCGATCGGGATGGTGTCCGCCAGGGTCGCCGGATCCGCCGAGGTGGCCGTCCGGATCTCCACGCGGGTCCCCGGGGTGGTGGAGGCCACCGTGATCGAGGTCGGCACGATCTCCTTCTCCAGTTCCAGGGTCAGACCGACCCCGGTCTTGAGGGAGGGGAACTGGCGCTTGTACCAGTAGGTGATCCACTTGGTGCCCTGGTCGCCGTCGAAGGCCAGGTCGACGTAGTCGGTGTAGTCCTTCTCCCCGTCACCCTCCGGGTCGTAGACGGTGCCGGAGATGATCCGGACCGGTGCCGAGGCCGGAGGTGCCGTGGAGCCGCCGCTGGTGGAGGCAGGGTTGGAGGCCGGGTCGGTGCCCGCAGAACTGCCGGGGGTGGTCGGCGCGGTGTTGATGGCCGAGCCGCCGCTGGTGGGTTCCAGGGTGGGCGCGGCGGTGATCAACGCGTTGTCCGCCTCCGGTTCCTCCAGGGTGCCGACGAGCTGTTTGGAGAAACTGGCCAGGACGATCGCGATGAGGCCGGCCAGGACCAGGATCATCGCCGCGGCGATGGCGAGTTTGATCCGGCGCTCGCGCAGCAGCTTCTTCTCGGCCCCGTCGCTCTCCGGCAGACCGATGGTCTCGGTGGGGCTCGCGGTGTCCACGGAGGCCCCGGCGGAGACGGCGCGGGCGGGGTTCACGACCGGATCGCGGAGCAGGGCGGCGATGGCGGCGGCCGAGCGCACCCCTTGGGAGCTCTCCGGATGCAGGGCCCGGTCGGCCAGTGCGGCCAGCGCGGGCGGTGCCTGGGGGCGTACCTCCAGGGCCGGTACCGCGTGCCCGCCCGACGCCGGGGCCGGCCGCAGGGTCGGTGAGGTCCCGACCTGGGAGACGGCGTGCTGGGGCAGCGGCCAGGTCCCGGTCAGCATCAGGTACAGCAAGGCGCCGATGGCGCGGATGTCCTGGTCGGAGGTGGCGCTGGCCTGGGCGACGACGTGGCTCAGTCGTACCTGTCCCTCGAAGTTGACCCGAACCAGTGACGGATGGATCGCGCCGAGCGAGATCCCGTTGCGGTGGGCCTCGGCGACCGCCTCGGCGACCTTGCTGGTGATCGAGGAGGCGATCTCGCCTTCCAACGGGCCGCTCACCAGGAGGTCGGTCAGGGTCGCCCCCTCCACCCACTGGCCGACGATGTAGGACTGGCCACGCTCGGTACCCAGATCCAGGGTCTGCGGCAGGCCGATGTGGTTCAGCCGTCCCGCGCGCAGGGAGCGGGCCACGGTGGCCGCGACGGTGGGGCTGTCAGGGAGCAGGGTGACGGCCATGTCCCGGGGCAGGACGGTGTCCTTGGCCCGCCAGAACCGGTTCCCCATCGAGTCGACGGCGACCAGGTTGACCAACCGGTACCGGCCGCCGACGACGGCCCCCGGGGAGAGTTGACCGGACGGATCGGGGGCGTTCGTCGTCCCGGGTCCGGCCGTGTGGGCCCCGCCGGTGAAGGCGGTGGTCGGCGCATCGATCCCGTTGGTGGTCGCTGCGGCCGACACACCGGTGCCGGACGGCGAGACACCCGCGGCGGAGGGGCCTGCGGGGAACGGCGGCGGGGTGGGGCCGGCCGGTCCGCCGGTACCCGGCACCGGGGGAAGCTGGGCCGTGGGCGAGTCGCCCCCGTTGTCACCGCTCACCGGTACCTGCCTTCTGATCGTGATGGTCGGGTCAACGGTACCGGTCGCCGGTGGGTTCACCGGCGCGGTCGATCGAGCCGGGCGTGCTGGTGCGGCGGCGGTTCCGGCAGCGGATCCCACGCCGGCGGCCCCGGCGACAGCCACGGCCGGCACCGCTCCCCCGCCTGCGGACCGGCGGAACCGGGCCACCAACGGGGTCAGCTCCTCCACCTTCAGCAGCAGGGCGGCGACCAGGATGACGACCAGCCCGACGGCACCGGCGGCCACACACTGCAGGGCCGCTTCGAGCAGGGAATCGGGGAACCCGCCCCAGCCGACCATCACCACGGCCCAGGCGGCAAGACCGCCGATCGCCGAGGCCGTACCCATCTTCCCGATGGTCCGCAGGACCCGACGGCTGCCGGTGGGACCGAAACGCGTCCGCAGCCAGATCTCGCCGACGACGGCGCCGACGATGTAGGAGATGGCGGTGACCAGGGCCAGGGCGGGCAGGATGAACTTGAACCCGAGATCGTGCCGGTCGGCGTAGTTCGCGGCGAACAGCATCAGGCCGATCCGGACCGCCACCATGACCGCGTTGATCAGGACCGGGGTACGTCCGTCCTTCATCGCGTAGAAGACCCGCATCTGGACCAGGGAGATGGCCAGCGGCAGCAGGCCGATGGCCATCGCGGCCAGGGTGACCCCGATGGTGATCCCGGTCTCCAGGTCGGAGTGGCCGTAGTGGGTGGTGATCACACCCACCGCCCCGGGCAGCGCGATCAGCCCGGCCATCACCGGGAGCAGGGCCACCGAGGACAGCCGCCCGGCCAGGGACATGTCGTTCTTGACCTCGTCTATCTGGCCGGCCGCCGCGTGCCGGGACATCCGCGGCATGATCGCCGTCAGGATCGAGACCCCGAGGATGCCGTAGGGCATCTGGAACAACAGGGAAGCGAAGGCGAAGATGGCGATGCCGCTGGCCGCTGCCGCCGAGGCGATGTTGGTGGTGACGATGTAGCCGACCTGGGAGACCAGCACGTAGATCACGGCCCAGCCGGCCAGGGTGCCCGCCTCGGCCATCCGGCTGTCCCAGCCGAACCGCCACTTGAACCGGAAACCGGAACGGCGCAGCGAGGGCAGCATGACCACCGCCTGCAGCACGATGCCGAGCGTGGTGCCCAGGCCGATGTAGAGGATCTGCGCGCTGGACAGGGTGGCCGGTTCCCCGCTCCACACCACGACGAAGCCGATGGCCATCGCGATCAGCACCAGGTTGTTCAGCACCGGTGCCCAGGCCTGGGCGGCGAACCTCTCCTTGGTGTTGAGGATGGCACCGAACAGGGCGGCCATCCCGTAGAAGAGGATCTGCGGCAGCAGAAGATAGGACAGCTGGGTGGTCAGCTCCGGGTCCACCTGGGAGTCGCTGGACAGGTACAGCCTGGTCAGCAGGGGTGCTGCGAGCACGGCCAGGGCTGTTGCGACCAGGAGACCGACGAAGCCGAGGGTGACCAGCCGTTGGGTGTAGGCGGTACCGCCGTCGGCATCACTGCGTTGGGCCCTGGCCAGCAGCGGGATGGCCACCGAGGTGAGCACACCGCCGATGAGCAGCTCGAACACGATGTTGGGCAGGGTGTTCGCCAGGGTGTAGGAGCTGTTGATCATGCTGGCACTGAAGACGGCGAGGAAGACCACCTTGGCCAGGAAGCCGGTCAACCGGCTGGCGATGGCGGCGACGGCGAGCAGCAGGCCGGCCCGGACCACCCCACCGGTCTGGGCGGTTTTCATCCCCGCCGCGGCATCGGCGGCCGGGTCCTCGACGGCACCGAGGGTGCCGCCGACCGGCGGGACGGGCAGGGCGGTGGTGGCGTCCTCGGCCAGCGTCGTCCGGCCGGCAGCTGTTCGACCGGCGGCTGCGCGGCGCGGATCGGGACGGGCAGCGGGTTGCTGCCGGGTCGGCTGGGCAGAGGGGCGCGGCTGGGTCGAGGGGCGAGGCGGCGTCGAGGTGCGCGGCGGTGGAGAAGAGGACGGTGGCGCCAACCGGGGTGGCCGTCCCGGCGGCAGCGGGACCCGTGCAGTTCGGGGCGCAGCGGTGGCGGTGTCCGACCGGCTCGACGGCTGATGCGCCGCCCCGGGCTGGTCCTCCGGCAGGGAGCCGGGCTGGCTCGCCGCCCGCAGCGCCGCCTTGTCCAGGGCGATCTCGGCGGTGACGAGGGAGGAGGCCCAGTTCCGGTACCGCGGATTGCCCTGGGCGTCCACGATCGGCAGCATCATCGTCTGCTCGGGATCGAAGGAGACCGAGAGCGGCGGGACGAACGGTGCGACGTACTGGGCCGGCTGACCCTCCTGCGGGCGCGGCCGGTCCGGTGGCCCGTCGCCGTCCGGGTGCGGGGGGCGCGGCGGCGGGTTCGTCATGTCGTTCCTGCTGTTCTGGAGATCGTGGTGTCCTGGGAGCCCGGGCCACGCAGGCTCCGCCCCTGCAGACCCTCGCTGATACGGACCTGACGCTGCCGCCAACGCTGGCGGATCCGCCAGGCGACGGTGATGACGAGCACCGCTCCCGCGCCGATCATCATGGTGATGGTGAAGGCGCCGAAGGCGGTGGACTTCAGGTGCAGATAGGTCGGCAGACCCCAGGGGGTGTTGTCCGGGGTCAGGATCTCGGCCTGCACCTTGAAGGTTCCGGTGAGCGTAACGGTCGCCGCCAGCGTGATCTGCTTGTTGCGCAGCGGCGGGATCAGCTGCTCCTGTGGCGCCTCGAGCACCAGCCCGGCTCGTTCCGGGTCGACGATGGCGACCTTCACCCGGATCTCGAAGGGCAGGTCGTTCTTGACCGTGAGGATCAGCGGCGAGCTGCTGGAGGTCAGTCGGTAGGTGCTCGACGGGGTCTGCAGACTGACCTTCGAGGAGATCTCGGCGATCGCGGCATCGGCGGGCGCCCGCCATTTCGCCGCCAGCACCGGGTCGGTACGGAAGGCCGCGGCCGCGCCGCTGTACATCCCTTGCACCAGTGGGGCCAGCACACCGATCGTCTGCGGTCCGGCACTGGTCACCCGGACCATCACCTCGTCCATGGATGCGGCCAGGCCCTGGGTCTGGCCGACCTTGGAGACGGTGGCCGGGGACAGTTCGGCGGCGGTCGCCAACTCGGGGTAGACGACCGAACTGAGTCTGCCTGTCTTGGCGGCGAGGTCGGGCAACGAACGACCGGCGGCGAGCTGGTCCTGCCCGAGCGTGCCGAGCAGGCCGAGCCAGCTGCGGACACCCTCGGCGTCGGGCTGCCAGGTGCGGGAAGGGGCGAACACCATGGTCCGGCCGGTGCCGTCGAGTCCGAGTTGGACGGTGATGGCGGCCAGGTCGTTCATGGTCTGCGGGAACCGGGCTCCCGGTCCCTTGGTCATCAGACCGTCGACGACGCGGCTGACCTGACGGTCGGTCACCACCAGCCGGGTCGAACCGGCCGCGGTGTCGAGCTGTCCGTTCGTGATCTTCGAGGCCGACGCGGACGGGTTCAGGACCAGGCCGTCGATCCCGACGGTGCGCAGCGCGCCGGCGGTCTCGTTGTCGATGAGACCGCTGACCGGCCAGGTGATGGTGTCGACCAGGCCGCCGCCCGGTCCGGCTTCGGCGGCCGAGGGGCCCAGGACGGCATGGGCGACCTCACGGCCACGGGCCACGGTGGCGTCGAGGAAACCCTTCATCCCTGCCCGGGTCAGCGCGACGGTGTCGGGATCGCTGTAGGGCAGGACCAGAACGGGGTAGATCCGGGCGAGGTCCTTCAACCGGTCGAGGTAGGCGGTTGCCGCCGCCGTGCCTGCGCCGAGGGTCTGTCCCTCCCCCGGAACCACCGGTTCGGTGGTGGGGTCCTCGTCGCCCGGCGTCGCGGGTGCGGTGCCGGTGGTCGTCGGGGTGCCGGTCGATCCGGCCTCACCCGTGGCGGGTCCGGTGTGCTGGACCGTTCCCGTTCCCCCGGTTGCCGCGGGGGCAGTGGCCCCGGTGGTCCCGGCCTGGCCGCTCGCCGATGTCTCCCCGCCCGGCGGCTGCGTGGTGGGCGGCACCGGATCGGTGACCTCGGTGCTGCCGGGGACGGCGGTCGAGGTGGCGGCCTCGGCGGCGATCTTGTCCAGGTCCAGCGGAGCCGGGCCGACGACGTACCCGTGTGACATCCGGTCCAGTTCGTCCAGCAGTTCCGGGTCGACGACGAGTGTCACCGATCCGGCCGGCGGGGTCGACTGCTCCAGCACGTCCAGGACGGAGTCCAGACGACCGCCGTTGGCCAGGGACAACGCCAGGTCGTCGTCGAGGAAGGATCCGTCCGCGGCCACGTGGGGGCGGTCGATCACCGGCCACAGCATGTTGACCTCGATCGGCGCCGACCCTGCGGGTGGGGTCCGCGCGGCGGGGCTGCCGAGGTAGGAGGCATCGACCCGGGAGGTGCTCGTGACGGTGCCGGTCGGGCCGGCGACGTCCTGGGCGGGGTCGATCCGGGGAACGGAGATCCGGGCCGCGGTGGCAACGGCCTCGGGTGCCGCGGGAACCGAGGTCACCGAGAGCATCAGGTAGAGGGCACCGATCCGCGACGGGAAGGTCTGGCTGTCGGTGTTGACGACACCGTTGACGTTGACCAGCAGCGGGTAGACCCCGGGCTCGGTGATCTTCAGGGAGTTCTCCCCGTCACCGACCAGGGGGACGGACACGGTGAAGGGCAGGCTCTCGCCTTTCGCCAGGGTGCCGCGCATCCCGGTGAACTCGGTGAGCACCTGCTCCGGTTGGCCCGGCTTCTCCAGTTCGTTGCGGACGGCGCCGATGTTCTTCTGCTTCGCGCCCCGCTGAACCCGGGTGATCAGGTCGGACAGCCGGTTCTCGCTGACGTTCTTCAGTGTCCCGGAGATGGTGAGGGTGGTCGGTCCGGTGCTGGTGACGACCTCCGGGGAGATGGAGCTGACGGAGAAGGAGAGGGTCTTGTCCATCGGGAACGGGTCGTCGTCGGTGGCGTTGACCACGGGGATGGTGGTTGCCGCCGGTGCTGCCGTCGCCAGGGCCGCTGCGAGGGGGACGCCCCGGTGCGGGGCCGTCGCGACCTGCCCGGAGGCGGTGGCCGCCGCGACACCCGGGGTGAAGAACAGGGCCCCGGCACAGGCCAGAACGGCGGTGATGACCGCAAGTCTCACGCGCTCTCCGCCAGTATCTCGTTCGCCTTGGCGACCAGCCTGCGCTCACCGGCGTACGCCAGGCGCTGGGGCAGATCCGTCAACGGGACCCAGGCGACCTCGGCCACCTCGATGTCGGCGTCGGACAGCTCCCCGGACACCGCCTCCATCAGGAAGTGATGCACCCGTTTGTGGATACGCCGTCCCTCGGCGGCGAAGGAGTACTCGATGCTTCCCAGGCGCGCGGTGATGCGTCCGGAGATGCCGGTTTCCTCCTCGACCTCGCGCACAGCGGCCTCCTCGGTGGTCTCCCCGGCTTCCAGGTGGCCCTTGGGCAGGGACCAGCGCAGTCGCCCGCGCCGGTCGAACCTGCCGATGATCGCCGCCGACGCGATCCCGCCCTCGGTCCGGACGATCAGCCCCCCTGCCGACGTCTCGTCCGGCCGGCGCGGGACGCCGCCGGAGCCGGGTCGGGAGGTCAGGGACATCTTCCGATGGTAGTGCGAGAGCACCCCGCAGATTGTCTTCCGGCGGGGTGTCCCGGCGGCGGAAGGTCCGTTTCGCACGGCCGGAACGGACCGGGGCGCCGTCGGCGGCGGAGGTGGTACCGGGTGGGCGGCCAGGGGAAAGGCGGAATGGGCCCTGCTCGGGATGTGGAACACTGTGCCCTTTGTAGAGTTCATGTCACAGCGGGTCGTCCGACGGAACCCGGGAGACGATGCAGCGGCCGGTGGTGCCACCGTCGTCAGCGCGACACATTTCTTGGAAGGACCGACCACGGTGATGTCTGAAGCCGGTGACCGACCTGACGCCGAATCCGAGGAGGACGACCACCAAACGGAGGTAGACCCTTCGGGTGCCGAATCGGTCGATTCCCCGGTGACCGACACTGTCGGGCACACCGCTGAGGGGCCGGTGACAGCCGAGACACCTGCTGAGACGCCTGCCGACGAGACGCCTGCCGACCTTGCCACTGCCGACGAGACGCCCGCTGTCCGGACCCCTGGTGAAGAGCCGTCCACCGACGAGACGCTGACCGACGAGACGCCCGAGGTCGCCGGGCTGCCGTCCGCAGTGCCGGTGGCACCGGGGGCCCTGCCCGACGAGGCGAAGGTCCTGCCACCCGTCATCCGCGAGTCCCCGGCCCGTCGCGCCCGCCGTCAGAAACGGGCGCGGCAACGGGTGCGTCGCCGGATCCGGGCCTCCCTGCTGGTGGTGGGCGGCTGTCTGATCCTCGCCGGTGCCTGGGTGGGTTTCCGTACCTACCAGGCCTATGACGCCCTGCGGGACTCCGCCGGGCTGGTGGCGACCCTGCAGACCCAGATCAGCGATGCCGACCGGCGCGCCGCGACCACGACCCTGGACAAACTCCAGCAGCACACCGGGGATGCCGCCGGTGCCGTTCGGGACCCGCTGTTCCGACTGGCCTCCACCCTGCCGTGGGTCGGCCCGAACCTCGATGCGATCTCCGAGATCGCCCGGACCTCCGACGAGCTTGCCGCAACGGTGATGCCCGACCTGGTCAACGTGGCGGACCGGCTCGACCCGGCGGATTTTGCGCCGCGCAACGGCGTGGTGGACATCAGCGGATTGAGGCAGGTCGCCGCCGATCTGCAGTCGACGACCGTCCGGGTCGATGCGGCCCGGGTGCGCCTGGCGTCGATCGACCGGTCGGCCGTCACCGAATCCGTCTCGGCCGCGACGGTGCGGTTGTGGAGCGAGCTGGACAGCCTGTCCGCCCTGACCACGACCGGCACCCGCGCGGCCACCCTGGCCCCGGCGATGCTCGGCGCCGACGGGCCGCGGACGTACCTGCTGGTCTCGCAGAACCTGGCCGAACCGCGGGCCACCGGCGGACTGTTCGGCTCCTTCGCGCTGCTCCAGGCGGACAACGGGCGGATCACGCTGGGGGACAACGGTTCCGTCAGTCGCAAGATCGGGGTGATCGACCCTCCGCTGACCGGTCTGCCCACCGAGCTGACCGACCTGTACTCCGAGCGCATCGGCAGCTACGCCGTCGACGCCAACTTCACCCCGGACTTCCCCACGGCCGCTTCGATCTTCTCCCGGATCTACACCGAGAAGACCGGGAACACGGTCAACGGTGTGATCGTGGTCGATCCGGTGGTGCTGTCGAACGTGCTGGCGGCCACGGGTTCGGTGGAACTGCCGAACTCCGCGGCGGCACCGGACGCCGACAAGAAGACCGTCACCCTGAAGGCGGCGAACGCCACCAAACTGCTGCTCTCGGACGTCTACCGGATCTTCGACAAGGACACCGACGCCGTGGCCAGGGACGAGTTCCTGTCCGAGGCCACCTCGGCGGTCTTCCAGCGACTGATGGCCGGCGGTGGTGACACCACGAAGCTGGTCAACGGCATGCTCCGCTCGGCGCAGGAGCACCGGATCCTCGTCTGGAGCTCGGACCAGGCCGAACAGGCCGAGATCGAACAGACGCCGTTGTCCGGTCGACTGCCCGTCGCCGACGGGACCAACCCGGTCTTCGGGCTGTACTTCAACGACGGAACCGGCGCGAAGCTGGGGTACTACCTGAACTCGACGGCGAACCTGACCCCGGGCACCTGCCGGGCCGACGGTCGGCAGGAGTGGCTGTTGAAGGTCGACCTGAAGTACTCGGCCCCGGCCTCGGGCCTGCCCAAGTACGTGCTCGGACTTGCCGCAGGGGTGAAGCCGTACGTCCTGCGCACCAACGTGACGGCCGTGGGCCCCAGCTCCGGCGGCATCTCCGGGGTGGACCGGGACGGCATCCCGACCTGGATGCAGTCCGGGGTCGAAAGTGCCAGGGCCGCAGGGATCGTCACCGTGGACCTGAGCCCGGGCCAGTCGACCGAGCTGATCTTCCGGATGTACACCGACCCGATCGTCGGAGCCACCCCCGGAACCTTCTTCGGCCCCGAGGTGCGGATGAGTCCAGGTGTGGGCAAGCCCGATGTGACCGTTACCAAGGCGCTGGTGTGTCAGCCGGCGACCTGATGCCGACCCCGCCGCCTCCCTGTGGGGTCGGTGTGTGGTGGGCCGCCATCAGCTTGTATCATTCGAACTCCGTGTTCCCTCCGCGATCTCGGCATCGCACGATGGATTGTGTGGATCTGCATGTTGCGCAGTGAACTGCCCCTTGGCGAGGCACCCCGAGACGGAAGGCCTGGGAACAGGCGGCCCGCCCGTGGGAAGACACTGCGCTCACTCGCGGTGCTGTTCGGAGTACTGGTGGCCCTGTTCACCGTGGCCGGCACGGCCGGCGCGGACGAGACGGCCTACCCACCCGGACCGGCGGTCATCGGCGTCAGCAATGCGACCGCCTGCCCGGCCGACCAGGTCACCTTCTACGGCCGCGGCTACGCCATCGGCGGGGAACCGGTCACCATCACCAGCGAGATCGTCGCCGCCGGCCAGGGCCTGCGCCCGCCGGCCTTCGCCGACGTCCCGGGTATCCCGACCACGGTCGCGGCCGATGCCGACGGCAACTTCTCCATCGTGCTGACCATGGTCGACGGCAACCTCAGGCTCACCGCCACCGGCACCGTTTCCGGCCTGTCGCAGACGGTGTCGATCACCAGGTGCGCCCCCGCGACGACCGTCACCCCGACCACGGATTCCACCGCCCCCGGCGGCCCGTTGCCGGAGACCGGTGCAGGCTTCGACATCACCAGTGCCATCGTGCTGGGTATCGGCGCGGTGCTGATCGGGCTCATCCTGGCCTACATCGGCACCCGTGACATGTACCGGACCAGGCGCACCCGGAGAATCGCACACTGATGTACGTCCTGCCGTGCCTGGACTGAATTCCGGTCTGCGGGCTGACGCCGTACGTGGGGTCCTGTGGACCGCACTGCAGAAGTGGTACTCCCGGTTCGCCCAGCTGATCACCCTGGTCGTGCTGGCCCGGGTCCTGGACGCGACCAGCTTCGGGCTGGTGGCCCTGGCCTCGGTCTTCGTACTGATCATCGGTGCGCTGGCCGAGCTGGGTCTCACCACCTACCTGGTCCAGGTCGAGACCATCGGGAAGAAGACCGCCAGCACGGCGCTGTGGAGCAACCTGGCCGTCGCCGCCCTGCTCTGCCTGGTGCTCGAGCTGACCGCCCCGATGATCGCCGCGGCCTTCGACGAACCCGACCTCGCCCCGCTGATCCGGGTGCTGGCCATCGGGGTGCTGTTCATCGCCGGGTCCGCCGTACCGACGGCCCTGCTCACCCGTGCCATGACGATGAAACCGCTGGCCCTGCGCCAGATGGTCGGCACCACCGTCGGCTCCGTCGGATCGATCCTGATGGCCCTGAACGGGGCAGGTGCCTGGTCCCTGGTCTTCCAGACCGTGGCGCCGCTGGTGGTCGGGTTCGTGGTGCTCTGGGCCGCGGTCAGCTGGCGTCCCTCGCTGGAGTTCTCCGGTCCGGACGCCAGGAAGATGGTGGTCTTCGGGCTTCCCGTGCTCGGTACCGCCCTGATCCACCAGATGCGCGACCGCGGCGACGAACTGGTCATCGGCGCCGTGCTCGGTGCCCAGGTGCTGGGGGTCTGGGTGATCGCGGTCCGGCTCATGCGGGTGGTGATCGATCTGTTCACCTCGGTGGTGTCGGCGATGGCCCTGACCACCTTCGCCAAGGTCACCGACGACCGCGTGCGGTTCACCCGGGCGATCCGTCAGGCGATCTCGGCCGGCGCGGCGATGCTGACCCCGGTCATGGTCGGCCTGGCCCTGACCAGCCCCGTGCTGATCCCGTTCATCTTCGGTGACCAGTGGGTGGCCGCCGGTCAGGTCTCGCAGATCATCTCCTACGTCGGCATCGTCATCGCGATCCAATGGCTGGACGGGTCGATCTGGTGGGCCCTGCGCAAACCGGGCACGGAGTTCACCCTCACGGTCACCATCTCGGTGGTGCACCTGCTGATCGTGCTCGTCGCCGCGCCGCACGGCCTGGTGGTGCTGGCCTGGGCGATGCTCGGCCGGTACCTGCTCCTCGCGCCCGTCCGGGTGATCGCGCTGAAGATCCGCGGCGGCATCTCGATGTCGATCTACGCCGACCTGCCGCGCATCCTCGCCGCCGGCGCGGTCATGGCCGCGGCCCTGCTGGTGACGGACCGCTGGCTGGTCGCGGGCCTGCCCGACTCCCTGCGGCTGTCGATCGACCTGGTCGCGGGGCTGGTCGGTTGGCTGGTGGGGATGAAACTGTTCGCCGGACCGGTGGCCCGATCCCTCGCCTCGGACGTCAAACTGGCGCTGCGCCGATGAACATCACCGACGTCGAACAGCTGCGGCAGATCCTGCGCGCACGGCTCACCGAGCTCCTGCCCTCCGGCCAGCCCTGGACCATGCTGGACTTCCCGAACCATTGCAACTGCGGGGACTCGGCGATCTGGCTCGGCCAGTACCAGGCCGCGGAATGGCTGGACAGCGAGGTCGTGACGGTCCTGGACCGGGTCACCCACCGGCAGGACCGGATCGCTGCGGACTCCCTGATCGTGCTGCCCGGCGGCGGCGCCTTCGGCGGCCTCTACGAGAGCCACCACGCGCTGCGGCTGCGGGTACTGGCGGAGAACCGGCGCCGGCACGTCGTGCAACTGCCCCAGTCGGTGGAGTTCAAGTCGGCCGAGCACCGGTTGGAGCTGCAGCGGGCCATCGCCGCCCACGGCAATTACCTGCTGATGGTGCGGGACGAACGTTCCTACGAACGGGCGCGCGCGGCCTTCGACTGCGATGTGCAGCTGGTGCCCGACATGGCTTTCGCCCTCGGCCCGTTGGAGCGGCCCCGGCCGCGGGTGCGGCTGGCCGGCCAGTACCGGGCCGACGGGGAGTCCCCCGGTGCCGGTGATTCCGGTGCCACTGCGGTCGGGATCGCCGGGCTGACCGGCTCCGACTGGCTGGTCTCGGACCCGAGCCAGGCCCGGCACCGTGCTTATCAGAAGGTCATCCTGCGCGGGCGGGTGCTCCGCAAGTTCTCGATGCTGCCGACCGGAAACTCCTGGCAGCGGGCGACCCGGCGGTTGGCCGAGGACAACATGACGGCCGCCGTGGAACTGCTCGGGGCCGGTGAGCTCCTCGTCACCGACCGGCTGCACGGCCATGTGATCGCCTCCCTGCTCGGGGTGGAGCACATCGCCGTCAACGACCGGTACGGCAAGGTCGAGGCCCTGTGGTCCACCTGGACCTCCGGTCTCGGGTGGGGCACGCTGGCCCGGGACTGGGCCCACGCCCAGGAACTGGTCGACGCCCGGCTCGGCGACAGCGACACCACGGTGACGGGGTCCGGACCGACGGGCAGCGGATGAACATCGACCTGTGTGTGGCCACCTACCTGCGCCCGGAGGGGCTGACGGAGCTGGTCCGGAGCCTGGAACAGGCCGATCGGGACGGGCACCGGCTGCGGTTGGTCATCGTCGACAACGACGCCGCCGGCTCCGCCCGGACAACGGTGGACGAGCTCTTCGTCGGCAGCGAGATCGATCATGTGTACGCGGTGGAAGCCGAACCAGGCATCCCCGCCGCCCGCAACCGGGCCCTGGACCTGGTCGACCGCACCGCCGATGCCCTGATCTTCGTGGACGACGACGAGATCCTCACCCCCGGATGGTTGCGGGAACTGACCGCTGCGGCCGTCCGGTGGGACGCGGACATCGTGGTCGGTCCGGTGGTGTCCATCCTGCCGGAGGATGCGCCGTCCTGGATGCACCGCGGTGAGTTCTTCCAGCGCAAACGCTTCCCCAGCGGCCCGTACGCGGGCCTGGCGGCCACCAACAACGTGCTGGTGCGGACCGCCTTCCTGGACCGGGCCGGGTGGCCGCGGTTCGACCCCCGGTTCACCGCCTCCGGCGGCGAGGACACCGATCTCTTCCACCGGCTGAAAGCCTTCGCACCCGTGGTGGTCTGGGCCGACGACGCCGAGGTGCACGAGCCGATCCCACCGGAGCGGGCCGGGGTCCGCTGGTTGTGGCACCGCTACCTGCGGTCGGGGAACATCTCGGGTCAGGTGACCGGGAGGTCCCGTCCAGCGCTGGCCGTCGACGGTGTGCTGCGCATCGGCCACGGGACCCTGCTGGCCCTGCGATCGCTGGTGACCCAGCGGGTCGTGCACGTCCGGGCGGTGGAGAGCATGGGCCGCGGCTGCGGGGCGCTGCTGGCCTCCGTCGGGGTCGAGGTGACCGAGTACCACCGGCCGGCCGTCGTCGAACCGTCCACGACGCCCCGGCCCGAGCGCAGCGCCGAGCTGGTCTCCGTCGTCATCCCCACCTACAACGCCGCCGACACCCTGCGCGCCCAACTGGTGGCCCTCTCCCGGCAGAACCACCCCGGCCGCTTCGAGGTCGTGGTCGCCGACAACGGCTCCACCGACGGCCTCGCTGCCCGCTTCCCCGCACTCACCGAGGGTCTCGACCTCGACCTGCGCCTGGTGGACGCCGCCGGATGCCGGGGTGTCAGCCACGCCCGCAACGTCGGGGTGGCGGCGAGCACCGGTGGACTGGTGCTGATCTGCGATGCCGACGACGAGGTCCATCCCTCGTGGATGTCCGACCTGGTGGCGGAGGCGGCCGAGGCGGACCTGGTCGGCGGGAGCATGGCCGTCGACCAGCTGAACCCCGGCCCCGAACGTCAGTGGCGGCCCCTCCCCCGCGCCGGAACCCTGCCCGGGAAGCTCAACTTCCTGCCCTTCGCCCGGGGCTGCAACATCGCCGTGTGGCGGGACGTCCTGGACACCGTGGGGGGCTGGGACGAGAGTCTGGTCGCCGGCGGGGACGACGTCGACTTCAGCTGGCGGGTCCAGCTGGCGGGTTACCGGATGGTCGCTGCCGAGCGTGCCCTGGTGCAGTACCGGCTGCGGCCGGACATGTCCGGGATGGCGAAACAGGTCTACCGCTACAGCCGCACCGACGCGGCCCTGCTGCGGCGGTACCGCGCCGACGGCGCCCGTGCGGCCGGGGTGTCCCGGCTGGTCCGCGACATCGGCTGGATGGTGGTGGCGCTGCCGAAGGTTCGTGACATCGTCTGGCGGGGGAAGATCGTGGCCCGGGGCTCCCAGCTCGCCGGGCGGATCGCCGGATCCGTGCGTCATCGGGTGTGGGCGTTGTGACCGGGTCTGCGGAGTCCTGCGCGGGGGCCCGTCGATGAAACTCGCCCTGGTCATCGGTCTGGTCGCGATCGCCGGCTGCATGGCACTGCTGTCCATCAGCGCCTGGCCCTATGTGGTGGCCGCGGCCGTGCTGGTGTTCTGCCTGCAGTTCTCCAGCCGGTTGCTGACCCTGGCCAGCCTGCTCGGCTTCCTCACCGCGCTGTTCCCCAAGGCCGGGGTGAAGATCGGCTCGTTCCCGTTCCCGTTCCTGCTGTTCGGGCTGTTCATCGCGGTGTTCATGCTGGTGGTGATCTCCCCGCGGCACAAACACGGCACACCCACGTTCATCGCGCTGTCGATGCTGATCCTGTGGTGCGGGGTGCGGGCCATCGTCCTGCAGCCCACGGCCGGGACCGCCGGGATCGCGGCCTTCGTGGCCTGGAGCATCCTGCCGGCCGTCCTGCTGTACCTGAGCACCCAGGTCGAACGGACCGACCGGAAGTTCAACGACTCGATCGAGCTCGGATTCATGCTGGCGGCCGGGTACGCGGTGCTGCAGCAGGTGTTCGGCATCGAGCGGCTCGCGATCCCCGGCCTGACCATCGCCTTCGGTGACTCCTACGAGGACAAGCACAACATCATCTTCTCGACCACCGTCGAGGACTTCAGCAAGATCCCCAGCACCTACCAGAACGGGAACATCCTCGGGGTGGCCGCCGCGGTGTTCCTGATGATCGCGGCGATGCGGATCCTGCGCCGCCGGGCGATCCGACACGACTACGTGCTGCTGGTCAGCTCCGCTGTCGCCGTACTGCTCTCGGGATCGCGGACGGCCGTGGTGGTCGTCGTCCTCGGCGGGCTGATCCTGCTGCTGCGCGGCGGCAGCCTCGGCCGGAAACTGTCCGTCGCCGGGGTCGCGGCCTTCCTCTACGTCATGGTGCTGAGCATCCAGCCCGGCCTGATCGAGCGCTACTCCATAGACAACCTGCAGGCCTCCGGCGGCGGTGGCCGACTGCGGATCTGGGAGACGGCGCTGGAACAGATGGACTTCTGGGATGTCCTGTTCGGGACCGGGGTGTACCGCACCTCCGAGGGCGGTGTCGGGATGATCCAGCAGATCGGCCTCGTCGGCATCGGACTGCTGATCATCTACGTCACGATGGTGACGAAACATCGGCCGGAGTGGCGCTTCATCTATCTGATGCTGCTGGTGGCAGGGGCTCTGGACTCCTCGTACACCCTGTTCCCCACCTGGTTCCTGCCGGCGGCGATGGCCGCGGCACCGCTGTTGCGGGACCGTCCGACGGTGAAGGGGCCGGAGGAGGCACCGGTACATGCTGCCGGGCGTTCACATTCTGGCGATCGGTCACCGGCCGGCTGAACTCCGCTCTTCCGCTCTTCCGCCGAGTGGACGGTGGCACCCCTGTTTATGGGGTGTGGGGGTCCGCTCGCGGGGGCTTTTTTGGGGCGAACCTCAGTAGGTGGTCAGCCGGTAGGTGGCGGCGAGCCGGACGTGGCTCTGCCCGTTCTTGCCCTCGATCATCACCACGGCGTCGACGGCGGAGCCTGCCGGTGGGAGCAGAACGTTCTTGGTGCCCACGGCGATGGTCGCGTTGACGAGGAAGTTGTCCAGCTCGCGGGCGATACCTTCGACGTGGATCGTGGAACCGACCGTGGCGGCGTCCTGGTACAGGTTGAAGTCCAGTTTCGGCGGGGCCAGGTAGCCGGTGTCGCTGTTGTAGTGCTGCCACTCGCGATTGGAAAGCCCGTAGTGCCAGGGATTCCCGTTGTCGATGTAGAGGAAGTTGTTGTCCCCGTTGACCCGGAGCTTGACGAAGTTGACGTCACCCGGACCGTAGACACCCGGGTCCCCGTCGTCATGGGTGTAGATGGACAGGACGGTCAGGGTGTACAGGTGGAGCGGGTTGTCCTGTGTCGGTCGGGGTATCGGGGCCACTGCCTGTGCAGGCGCGGGCAAGGTCGAGGCGGCGGCCGGGGCGTTCTGCGTGGCGAGGGCGGCCGGGGCGTTCTGCATGGCAACGGCGGTGAGAACCGTGGCGAGGACGAGGCTGACGCCTGCGCTGCGCCGCCGTCGGGGCGATCTGGTCATGGGTGGGTGTCTCCGTGTGTGCGCGTGTGCGTGTGTGCGTGTGTGCACCGGTTGTCGGGGGATCCTCGGGCCCACACCCTGCAGCAGGGAAGGGTTGTCGAGGATGCAAGGTCGGGGGGCATCCTGAGAACGCCGCCCCACGGTGGGTTGTTGCGCCCTCCCCCGCGAGTGGACTGTGGCACCCCAGTTTCTGAGGTGTAGCGGTCCGCTCGCGGTGCGCGGGGTGTGGCTGCTGTTTCGCCGAGTGGACGCTGGCACCCCTGTTTGTGGGGTGTGGTGGTCCGTTCGCGGGGTGGGTGTCGGGGTGTGGCGGTCCGCTCGCGGTGAGTCCGTGGGTCGAGTGGACTGTGGCACCTCTGTTTGTGGGGTGTGGTGGTCCGCTCGCGGGTGGGGGTGGGGGTGGGGTGTGGTGGCCCGCTCGGCTGGCGAATTCGGCCGCGGCTGCTGGCATGATGGTGGACATGCCTCGCCGCGCCCTCTCCGATCTCGCCCGGGAGAACCGCGCCGTGGCCTTCGTGGTCTGGGCGGTCCTCGGTGCCGCCATTGCCGTCATTCCGGCCTCGACCATCACCGTCCTGGCCGGAGTGGTGTCCGGCAGCTGGTCCAACCCGCTGTTCTTCACGTTGATGCTGATCGGCATCGCGGGCGGCACCTATGCCGGGTACCGCCAGCGTCGCGCCGGTACCGACCCGGGCACTGGCGACACCGCCTGAATCCAGCGGGATGACGGCATACGCCCTCGCCGAGCGGACGCTCACACCCCAAATCATGGGGTGTCAAAGTCCACTCGCGGGAGGGAGCGGAAATCAGGGGCCGCGGAGGGTGCGCGCCTGCTGGTAGACCTCGAGATATCGCTCGGCCACGGAGATCTCGCCGCTATGCGCGGATGAGGAGGAGACACCGGATCCCGTCACCGACCCCGCGGTGGCCACCCCTGCCGAACGCCCGGTCCGGAACTCCTCGGCCGCCGTCAGCATGTGCTCCGCCCAGGCAGTGACATCCCCGAACTCGGCGACCACCTGGCCGTGTCCTCGAGTGGCCTGCGGCAGGCCGTGACCATTCACTGCCTCCGGCAGGCCGTGACCTTCCATTGCCTGCGGCAGGCCGTGCACTCGAGTTGCCTCCGGCAGACCGTGTCCACTCACTGCCTCCGGCAGACCGCCGCCCCCCGACACCAGCACCCGGCACCCGGCGCTCAGCCCCTCGGCAGCAACCCGGCCGTAGGGTTCGGCCCATTGGGTGGGAACCAGCAGGCAGTCGACCTCGGCGAGGAAGGAGGCCGCGTCGACCCGGCCGCGGTACTCGATGCGGGGATCCTGCGCGCAGACGGCGTTGAGTCGTTCCACCTCGCCAGGCTCCCCCGTGCCGCCGATCAGCAGTCGGAGGTCCTCGCCGACGGTCCGGCGGAAGGCCTCCACCGCCACCCACAGGCCCTTGCCGTCGTTGAGTCTGCCCAGGAACCCGAAGCGGAACTGTGCGGCAGCAACCCGGGGTCGCGGCGCGAGTTCGGGGCTGTTGTGGATGACGGCGGAGGGCACCCCCGCCATCAGATCCCGGTGGGGTGCAAGCACTGCGGCGCTGACCCCCACCACGACGTCAGGTGTGCGGCCCGGCAGTTTCAGCGGTGCGCGCAGGGCCCGGCAGGGTAGACAGCGTGTCCGGCAGATCGCGCCGTCGCGGTACAGCTCGCTGCGGATGCACAACAGGTAGTAGTCCCGGATCGTGTGCACCAGCGGCAACCCACGGAAGGCCGACCAGGATCCGAGCCCAAAACCGGCAAGGTTGTTGGTGTGGACCACGTCCGGTTGGAAATCCGCGCTCGCCCTGCGCAGGAAGGCGACGGCCCCGGGGGGTCGGACATCCAGGGCGTGCCAGGTGAGCTTGTCCACGGACGAGCGGGGGGTGCCCGGTACAAAGGCCGCGAAACGGCTGGTTTCCCAACGCGTTACCTCGACCGCACCGTCGCCGACGACCTCCGGCCCGACGACCTCCGGCCCGACGACCTCCGGCCCGAGGGCCAGCACCCGCACCTGGTGGCCCTCCCCCGCGAGTCCTTCCGCAAGTTCGGCCACCGAACGTTCGGCCCCGCCGCCGCCGTGCGGTGGGTAGAGGCTGTTCACCAGCAGGATGCGCATGTTACCGACGAAGACCTTCGATGACATGAGATACCCGCTCCGCCACCGGATCCCATTGATACTTGAGCGACCAGTCGGCCGGGACGTCCGGGTGGCCGGCTTCGATCAGTTCCTGCAGGGCCGTGGTCCACTCGGCAGGTCGTGCGTAGTCGGCCATGCCTCGTCCGAACTCGCCGACGATCTCGTGCACGGCCCGACAGGATCTCCGATGGAGAACCGGTGTGCCGCAGGCGATAGCCTCGGCCGCCGGCAGGCCGAAACCCTCGTCGGTGGAGGGCAGGATCACGCAGGAGGCCAGGGTGTAGAGGTCGGCGAGGGTCTCGTCGTCGATGCCGCTCACCACCCGCAGCCTCTGGGCCATGCCGTGTCTGACGGCCAGCGCGGTGAACTCCTCGACATCGCGGCTGACCACCAGCAGGTTCAGCCCCGGCACCCCTGCGACGGCTGCCACGGCGGTCTCCGGGTCCTTATGGGTCCTGGTCGGCCCGACGAACATGGCATAACCCGGCTCCAGGTCGACAACCGGTACCTCCGAGGGCGTCTCGTTCCCGTGACGGTGATGGAAGGCATCGGACAGGCCGATCCCGGCATCGACGATCTCCGGTCCGGGGCCGAGCCAGCGGCGCAACCGGTCCGTGGTGGCGTCGGAGATGGTCAGCACCAGGCCGGTCCGGCGGATCGCCGGTCGTACCAGGCGCTCGTAGTACAGACGTTTGGTGCGGGAGGTCTCGTGCGGATCGTCCAGGTGGATCAGGTCGTACACGGTGAGCAGCTGTCGGGCCCGGGTGGGGCCGGCGGCGAAACCGGGAACGTACAGAAGGTCCTTGCGCCCCAAGCGCATCCGTCCGGGCAGGACGGGATCGAGCGGGTCGGTGGGTCGCCGGGAGCCGGGCAGGTCGGTGTGGTCGAGGTCGAGTCTGGCGATCACCTCGCGGGCGTACCGGCCGATACCGTGGTTGCCGACCCACCGTTTGTCGATCACCAGCGAGTCGGTCGAGGGCCCGGTGGTGCGGTCCGGCCGGTGTGAACGTTGGCTCATGCCGACGCGAGCCATCGGCGTACCCCGGCCTCGAAACTGCTGCGGCTGAACCGCTCCGAGGCCTCGGAGATCTCGAGCGGGCTCAGCGTGCTCGCCTTGGAGATGGCATCGACGATGGTTGAGGTCGAGCCGAAATCGCAGAGCACACCACTCATCCCGTCCGTCACCGATTCGCCGGTTCCGCCCTCGACATTGGCCACGATCGCCGCGCCGGCGGCCATCGCCTCCACCGGCATGATGCCGAAGTCCTCGATCGCGGGGAACAGGTAGGCGACCGCGTGCTGGTACAGGGTGAACAGCAGGGCGTCGGAGACCTTGCCGACGAAATGCACGGGCACCGGGACACTCTCGGCGAGGGCCTGCAACCGAGGCAGATCGGGGCCGGCACCGACGACGACCACCGGGAGCCCGGCCTCCGCGCCTGCCTGGATCACCAGGTCGAGCCTCTTGTAGGGGGTCAGCCGGGAGGCACCGAGCAGGAATTCCGCCGGCAGCCCGGCGAAGGTCCGCTCGTCGGCCGGGTCCAGCTCCTCCCGCCACTGCGGTACCGCCCGGATCCGTTCGACGTCGACGGGTGGGTGCACGACAGCGGATTCCCTCCCCCAGGCGCGCCGGATCCGCTCCCCCACGAAGGCGCTGTTGGCCGCGATGAGGGTGGCTTCGGACGAGCGGCGACGATCCAGGTGCCGCAGCGGCGGGGATGCCAGTCGTGGCAGCAGGCCGCCGCCCCGGGTGTCGAGCTCCGGTGCCCACAGGTACCTGGCCGGGCTGTGCACGTAGACGAACTTGCGGAACTGCCGTGACTGGCTGCGGAACCGCAGCTGGTGGGCGAACTGATGACTGCTGACCAGGGCCCAGTCGTAGTCGTCGTTCTCCCGGTACCGCCACACCGCCGGTGCCAGCGGCATGGCCAGGGTCTTGTGCCGTCGCAGCGGTGTCCTGGCCAGGACGCTCTCGCGTACCCGGTGGCCGGGGAAACGGTCCGGTACGTCGTTCCACAGGCAGATGACGTCGGAGCCGGGCAACATGTCGGCCAGTACGTCCAGGACCTTCTCCGAGCCCCCGTAGGGCTCGATCCATTCGTGTACGAGGGCACCGTGGCCTGGCAGGAGAGGAACGTCGGGCCCGGGTGCCGGCGGTTCGGGAACAGCTGCGGACACTAGTAGGCGCCCTTACGGCTGAGCACCGAGGCTGCAGTCTTCGCAATGATCGCCAGATCGCCCTGGATGGACCAGTTGGAGACGTAGTAGAGATCGAGCTGCACCCGGACGTGGGCGGAGACGTCCGACCGTCCGGAGACCTGCCAGAGCCCCGTCAGGCCCGGGTGGACCCTCGCCCGGCGCTCCAGGTAACCGGGGATGCCGGCGGCCTCGCCAGGGACCAGCGGGCGCGGTCCGACGATGGACATGTGCCCGGCCAGGATGTTGATCAGCTGCGGCAGCTCGTCGATGCTGGTGCGGCGCAGGAATCCGCCGACCTTGGTGATCTGGGACGGGTCGGCCGACTTGTAGAACACGGTTTTGGGGTGTTTGCCCTTGGCGCGGACCCGGCTGTGCCGATCGTGTGTTCCCACGGCCATGGTGCGGAACTTCCAGATCCGGAAGATCTTCCCGTGCAGGCCTACCCGGTCCTGCCGGAAGAACACCGGTCCGGGGTCGGAGACCTTGATGGCGACCGCTGCCACCAGGAAGAACGGGGAGAGCAGCAGCAGTCCGACGGCCGCGCCCACGTAGTCGATCGCCCGTTTGCCGATGATCTTGACCCGCTGGAACTGCGGTTCCTCGACGTGCATCAGCGGAAGCCCGGAGAGGGTCTTGACCCGGATGCGGACGTCGGCGACCTCGGTGAGCGCCGGGGCCAGGATCAGTTCGATCCCGGTGTCCTCCAGATGGCGGGCCAGCTCACGGGTGGACACCGAACCGAACTCGCCGTCACCGGCGATCGCGACCACGTGGGCCCCGGAGCTCTCGACGGTTTCGATGATCTGGTCGAAGTCGCCGAGGACGGGACGGTCCCCGGCGGCGGTGGCGGCGGTGAGTGCGGACTCCAACGGAAGGCAGAGGCCGGCGATCCGGTAACCGGCTCCCGGCGCGCGCTCCAGGTAGGAGGCCAGTTCCTCCGCCTCCTCCGGCCCGCCGACGACCAGGACCGAGGCCATGGCCCTGCCGGACCGGCGTTGGTGGCTGAGCCAGATCCGCCACGAGGACCGGCCCAGGAGCAGTCCGGCCAGCGACAGCGGCAGCATGACCGCCAGGTATCCACGACTGAGTTCGGCCTTGAACAGATAGGACCCGAGGACGATGACGCCCACCATGACCACGGTGGCGTTGAGCAGCTTGCGGTACTCCCCCGTGCCGGGTCCTTGGGCACCGGCGGCCCAGACGCCGGCGAGGGCGAGGCAGAGGAACCAGCCGGCGGTCAGGATGCCGGCGATGGCCAGGTAGCTGATGCCGCCGAGGGCGGGCGCGCCTTCGGCGGAGAGGTTGCCGAAGTAGAGCAGGACGCTGCCGATGGTGGTGGCGGTGACCATCACGAGGTCGGTGACGGCCACCCGACGCAGGTACGCACCCTTCCAGTTCGGCCGCCGAACCGGGGCGACGGTTCCGGAGTGCAGGGGCGGTTCCTCGCCGGTGATGCGGTCCGAACGAGTGAATCCGGGGAGTGTTTCCTCGCCGTCGAAGGTGGGTGCCCAGCCGAATCCGACATCACCTCGTGATGCCCGACGCGAAGGCAGCGTCGCCCGTTCCATCGGTGTGCACTCCCTTCTGCCGGAAAGGCTGTTCTGCAGAGTAAATAGGGTCAGTCTGAAAGGGAATGCGTCAGGGTCCCTTTAGAGCGTCCCGGGCCATCAATTGGTAACTCTGTGTTAATCATGCGCAGCGTCACGTCATCAGACTTTCTTCTTCCGAGGAGGTGTCGGATGGCCGTTCGTCGACGCTCCGCCCGGACTCGTCTGCGGCGTCGTGGACGGCTTCGCGGTCCCGCGGGCGACCGGGGAACCGGCCGGGTCGCCGTTGTTCTTCGAGGTCACGGACTCGTCGTCGGTGACCGCGGGGTCCGTGGTCGGTGGTACCTGGACGGTCTTCGCCGGCCCCGGGACGGGTGACCGGGGTGCCGCGGACGTGCCCTTGGCCGGTGTCCCGGTGCTCTTCGGGGCTGCGATCGTCCAGGTGTCCCGCTCCGGAGCGGATGTCGTCGCGTCGATCTCGGACGATCCGGGTGCATCGCTCGCGGTGTCGGTGGCCACCGCCTGATCGGCCGCCGGCGCGGGGATCACCACGGGATCGGCGGTACCGCCGCCGGCCTTCTTGAACCGGAACTTCCCGGTCCGCACGGGGGTGCTGCGGGCGGTGTCGGCAGCCGACGGCCGGGCATCCGGCATGTCGGCGCCGTCGTCGACGGTCGGGAGCGTGTCCACGGTCTCCGGGGTCGACGAATCCTCGTCCGTGACCTCGGTGGTGGGCCGATCGCGGCCGATCCCCACCTTCGCCAACAAGGTGGCCATCCGGCCGAGCGGGACCGGATCGGCGGGCGAGCCCGGGTAGTAGCTGCTGCCGTAGTAGCCGTACTGGTGGGCCATCGGGCCCTTGCGCGGGATCCTGTTCATGATGATGCCCAACGTGGTCCCGTCGACCTTGTCGAGCATGCTCAGCGCACGGCTGAGGTTGTCCTTGGTGGTGCGCCCGGAGGTGATGACGACCAGGACCCCGTCGGCGCGGGCGGCCAGGGCGGCGGCGTCGGAGACGGGCAGCAGCGGCGGTGCGTCGATCAGGACGATGTAGTCCTTGGCGAGCTCGTCCAGGATCGAATGCATCAGCTCGGAGCTGAGCAGTTCGTTCGGGTTCGGCGGGACCGACCCGGCACCGAGGACGTGCAGGTCGCCGTTGCGCCCCCAGGGCTGCATCATCTCGGCCAACGTGGCGCGGCCGATCAGGATGTCGGTCAGTCCGGCGTCCTCGGACATCTGGAAGACACCGGCCATGACGGGATGGCGCAGGTCCCCGTCCACGATGACGACCTTCTCGCCGGAGGCGGCGATGGCCACACCGAGGTTGGCCGTCACCGTCGACTTGCCGTCACCGGAGACCGGTGAGGTGACCACGATCTTGCGCGGCGGTTTGTCGACGTTCATGAAGCGGAGGTTGGTGCGCAGGCCGCGGAAGGCCTCGGCGATGGCCGGGTCGTGTCCGCCGGCGGGTGCCCGGCCGGACAGGGAGATGGTGATGCGGTCACGGTCGGTGAGACTGTCGTCCAGCGGGATGGTGCCCACCACCGGCCGTTTGAACTGGCCCTCGACCGAATCGGCCGTGCGCATCCGTTTGTCCAGGTGATGCCGCAGCATCGCGTAACCCAGACCCAGCCCCAGGCCGAGCAGCAGGCCGATGGCGATGTTGCGCTGCGGGTTGGGTGAGATCGGGGTCTTGGGGGTGACGGCGGACTCGATCGGCTCCAGGCTCGCCGCGGCGACCGGGTTGACCTCGGGGTTCTTCTTGTCGGTCTCGACCTGTTCCACCTGGATGGCCAGCGCCCGGATCCAGGCGTTGGCCAGGTCCCGGGCGAGGGAGGCGGACGAGGACTTGGCCGTGACCTGGATCAGCACGGTGCCGGTGGGGGCCTGCACGGTGATCTCGTCGACCAGGGCCGACGGGGAGATGTTGAGGCCGAGGTCGTTGATGACCGTCTCGGCGGTCGCGCGGGACAGTGCGAGGCCGACGTAGGACTTGGCCCGGGACTTGGCGTAGACGTCACCGGAGTTGGGGTTCAGATCGCCGCCGGTCTTGATGAAGCCGGTGGCGTCGGCCGAGTAGACCGGGGTCTGGCTGAGGGTCCAGCCGGCCGCGGCCATGGCACAGAGAAGGATCGACAGCAGTAGTGCTTTCCAGCGCACCCGCAATATCAGAAGGAACTCTGACAGTTCCATGCGGTTCCAATCTGCTCGGGGCCTGGCTGTGACACGTCACCGCCAGTGATCGGTCCGCACCGATCACTGTGGATGTTCGCGTTCACAATAGCCATCTACTGTGGTGTGGGTCACACTCCCGGCGTAAACCCTTCACCGCAGTACGGATGGTGCTTCCCGCGCAGCAGCCGGGTTCTTCGAACGCACAGGAAAGGCGTTGGTCGAACCGCGGCGGCGTGTGACTCGCGCGTGTCGGACCGAGGTTCAGCTCGGGTCGTTCTCGATCCCGGTATCGACAGGCATCGACAGGAAGGAGGCAGAGACTCAGATGGTACCGGCACAATGTTTCACCGGAGAACACCACTCTCCCGGGGTCGGCTGGTTGGCCTTTCACCCACGAACGCCGAGGTGAACCACTCGAACGAGGGCTCTGCTCCTGCCTGCCGGCGGGCCGGGTCCGGGTCGCGTCACTACCTGTGGGTTGTCTGTGCGTGCAACGGCCCGTGCGCGGTTCCGGTTGGTCCGCGCCCCCGGTCCCTGTGCTCGGCTCGCCGGCCACTGCCGCGACCGGTTGCCCCCGGTTCGGTGGTGGGTGGTGGCTCAGCCCTGGGCGGTCGTCGACTCGCGCGGCACCAGCCGGCACGGCATGGACTCGATCCCCGACCCGGTCTTGCCGTCGATGGCCGCGAACAACCGTTGGGCCGCCACCCGCCCGAGGTGTTCCAGGTTCATGTCGATGCTGGTCAGCTGCGGGCGCGCGTTGGCGGCCAGCACCTCCCAGTTGTCGAACCCGACGACCGCCACGTCCCCGGGCACGTCTCGTCCGTGTTCACGGAGGGCGTCGAGCACACCACGGGCGATCTGGTCGCTTCCGCAGAAGATGGCGTCCACCTCGGGGGTGTTGGCCAGCAGCATCCTGGTTGCCCCGCGCCCCCAACCCTCGGTCCAACTGCCGAACAGCACCTGTCCCCCGGCCATCGGCAGCCCGGCCTCCTCCAGGGTCGCCCTGGCTCCTGCTGCGCGGTCCTGGGCGGCCTTGTAGGCGGGGTCGCCGGTGATGTGGGCGATCCTGGTCCTGCCGCAGGCGATGAGGTGCTCGACGGCGAGCCGCCCGGCACCGACGTTGTCGCTGACCAGGGAGAGGTCGTCGGGGCTCTCCGAGGGGGCGTACGCGTAGACGACCGGCACCGGCAGGTTGCGCCCGAGGGAGGGCCGTGGGTCGGTGCGGGAGCCGACCACGATCAGCCCATCGATACGCCGTGACAGCAGGGATTGGAGGTGGTGCTGCTCGCGGATGGAATCCCCCCGCGCATCGCAGAGGAAAACCGACATTCGCCCCGCCCCGAAAGCGTCCTCGGTACCCATGAGGACCGGGATGGAGAAGCGTCCTTCCAGGTCACTGGTCAACAGGCCGACCGAACCGGTACGACCGGCCAGCAGACCCCGAGCCAAGGCATTGGGTGAGAATGAAAGCTTTTCGGCCGCTGCGATCACGCGTGCCCTGGTTTCGGCCTTCACCTGATCGCGCCCGTTGAGGGCCTTCGACGCAGTCGCGATCGACACCTCGGCGAGCCGTGCGACATCGGTCAGCGTGGCCGTCCGCGACTTTGTCGGTACCGGACGAGACTCTTCAGCCATATTCCACCCACGATCAAGGCTCGTGTCGGGTTCGTGGTGTCCACCCCCGACGTCGGATCTCTATGACATTAGCCTGCTCGGGCTATTGACTTCCAGGCCGTAGGCAACATAGGTTCAGAAAACCTTTTCGGTGTGTTTCGGGAAACCATCGGCGGAGGTGCCAGATCAACACCAGCCGGTGCAACTGCGGCTCCGGACAGTTTCGACGGCAACCAGAACGGCGTGGACGCTACTTGTTCGACCGTGCTTGTTAACGTTAACTGAAAACCCATTCAGTGCTTCCGCCGAGGTGGTCGGGAGTGCGTAGGACAGGGGTGGCGCATTTGGGTGCGGTCCGATCGGACCACACCCGAAGGGTCGACTCCGCTCAACGAGGAGCACAAGGAGAGATGAGTATGAAGAGCACGCGCATCAAGCGGATGACCCTGCGGTCATCGACTCGTCTGGTCGCCGTCGGACTGGTGGCGACCCTGCTCGCCGCCTGCGGCGGCAGTGACAAGACGGCCGATCCGACCAGCACCCCGCCCAGCACGCCGGCCCCGTCGAGCTCGGCCGAGGTCACCCCGGGTCCGGACACGTCCGCCGGCACCAGCGAAGCCCAGACCAGTGCCGACCCCGGCAGCTCCAGCGCTGCTCAGAGCAGCTCCCCCGCCGAGGCGGAGCAGGGTGTCGATGACGGCACGGCCCTCACCCTCTGGACCCGCGCCCCGCTCGAGGGACAGGCGAACCTGCTGGTCGACGCCTACAACGCGAGCCACAAGAACCAGGTCGCGCTCACCATCGTCCCGAACGACGACTACGTCGCCAAGGTCGGTGCCGCGGCCGGATCGAACGGTCTGCCGGATCTGTTCGCCGCCGACATCGTGTACGTGCCGAACTGGACCTCGCAGGGGCTCTTCGCCGACATCACCGACCGCATCGCGGGTCTGCCGTTCGCCGACCAGATCGCCAAGGGCCACGTCGACGCCGGCACCTTCGACAACAAGAAGTTCGTCCTTCCCTTCGTCCTGGACCTGTCGGTCCTGTTCTACAACAAGGCCCTCTACAAGGAAGCAGGCCTGGACCCGGAGAAGGCTCCGACCACCATGGCCGAGTTCGCCGACCACGCCCGCAAGGTCGACGCCCTGAACAAGGACGGCGTGAGCGGCACCTTCTTCGGCGGGAACTGCGGCGGCTGCCTCGTTTTCACCTGGTTCCCGTCCCTGTGGGCCTCGGGTGATCAGGTCATGAACCCCGAGGGCACCGAAGCCCTGCTCGCCGGGGAGAACGCCAAGAAGCTCTACTCGATCTACCACGACCTGTACGCCGACGGCATCACCGGCGAGGGCACCAAGGACGAGACCGGCGCCACCTGGGTGGCCCCGTTCCAGGAAGGCAAGGTCGGCGTGATGCCGATGCCTGCCACCCTGCTCAAGGCCACGACCGACGCCGGTATCGACGTGGGTGTGGCCCCGATCCCCGGTATCGACGGCGGCGGCTCGACCTTCGTCGGCGGTGACGGCATCGGCATCTCCCGCGACTCCAAGGTCAGCGACCAGGCCTGGAACTTCCTGGCCTGGACCATGTCCGAGGACGCACAGGTCGAGGTCCTGGCGAAGAACAACAACGTCGTCGCCCGCGCCGACCTCGCGAACAACAAGTACGCCGCCGCCGATCCGCGCCTCGTCGCGATCAACGAGGTGGCAGGCCAGGGTGTCACACCGATGTCCAAGAACTTCCAGGCCGGCTTCAACGCCTCGGACTCGCCGTGGCTGGAACTGGTCCGCAACGCCGTCTTCGGCGACGCCTCCAGCATCGACGCCGACAACGACGGCATCACGGACGTGTTGAGCGAGTAGTTCTCTCCCGCGCTGTCGGGTCCGGCTCCCCCGGGACACCGGACCCGGCAGCGCAGGCAGTGGTCATTTCGAACGGCCGACCACCGCGGTCGGCGGACAAGAAGCGGGAAAGAACATGGCAACAACGTTGATGCCGATGGAAGAAGCAGTCGGGAGTCCACCGCCCGGTCGACAACGGCGGCCGTTCAGGCACTCCCGTGGTCTGCAGGGCGCCATCTACGCGACGCCGACGGCGATCTTCGTCTGCCTGTTCTTCCTGATCCCGGTGGCCCTGGTCATGCAGATGTCGGCGAGCGACTGGGGTCTGATCGCCGGCAACAAGGGATGGAACTTCCCCGACAACTTCACCAAGGTCGTCGACCACCGCCACTTCTGGCCGTCGATCCTCTTCACCTTCAAGTACACCCTGATCGTGACGGTCATCCTCATCGGTCTGGGCTTGGCGATGGCCCTGATCGTCCAGGACACGGGGCGCTGGCGCAGCTTCCTGCGGACGTCCTTCCTGGTGCCGAGCGCACTGGGCCTGGCCTCGGCCTCCCTGCTCTTCTGGGGTCTGTACTCGCCCCAGAGCGGGCCGCTGAGCCCGATCCTGAAGTCCCTCGGCCTGATCGACGAATCGATCTCCTTCCTCGGCACCCCGAACTCGGCCCTGTGGTCGACGGTGTTCCTCATCGTGTGGCGGTATGCCGGTTTCTACATGCTGATCCTGATGGTCGGCCTGCAGCGCATCCCGCCGGATGTCTACGAGGCGGCGCGGATCGACGGCGCGAGCCGGATGCAGACGTTCTTCCGGGTGACGCTCCCGTTGTTGAAGTCCTCGATCGCACTGTCGCTGATCCTGTGCGTCACCGGGAGTCTCCTGGCGTTCGACCAGTTCTACATCCTCACCAAGGGCGGACCGGACAACAGCACCATCACCGTCGTCCAGCTGATCTACAACCAGGCCTTCGGTGGTTCGCAGAACCTGGGCACGGCCGCCGCCCTGTCCATGATCGTGCTGCTGATCCTGATCGTCATCAATGCCCTGCAGTTCCGCATGATGCGCAACGCCGACGACAACTAAAGGGGGGACGACACATGAAAAACGTCTTCAGCTTCACCCGCACGCCCTACTACGTGCTGACCGGGGGACTGGCCCTCATCTTCCTGTTCCCCCTGGTCTGGTCGGCGTACGCCTCGGTCTCCCCGCAGGCCGGCAGCGCACAGAAGGAGGGCTTCGGTTTCGGCAACTACGAGACCCTGGTCAACTACCAGGACGGCATCTGGACCTATCTGGCGAACTCCCTGTTCGTCTCCGCCCTGACGGTGATCCTGACGGTGACCATCTCGGTGCTGGGCGGATATGCCTTCGCCCGTTTCAAGTTCCCCGGCCGCAACCTGCTCTTCCTGTTGACCCTGGCGATCCTGATGGTCCCCTATGCGACCCTGTTGATCCCGCTGTACGTCCTGCTGAACAAGTTGGACCTGCAGAACTCTTTGGTGGGACTGGCTCTCGTGCTGACGATGTTCCAGCTGCCCTTCGCCACCTTCATGATGCGGATCTCCTTCGAAGGTGTCCCGCGTGAGCTGGAGGAGTCGGCGATGGTCGACGGCTGCGGCACGTTCAGCGTGCTGGGCCGGATCCTGATCCCGGCGGTGAAGCCCGGGCTGATCACCGTCGGACTCTTCGCCTTCCTCGCGGCCTGGAACGATTTCATCGCCCCGCTGATCCTGATCAGTGATTCCTCGAAATCCGTTCTGCCGCTTGCGATCGCCAACCTGCGGCAACAGACGATGGGTGTCATCGACTACGGCGCCACCGAAGCAGGTGTCGTGGTCCTCGCCCTGCCCTGCGTCATCCTTTTCCTTCTACTACAGCGCCACTACGTGCGCGGCTTCATGTCCGGTGCTCTCAAGGGCTGAAATGCCCTGCACCGCCAACGATTGCACACGCACCTGGAGGTACACGTGTCTCATCTGATCTCACCCGACCCCACCGGCGGCCGTCCGGTCGTCCCCGGCAACGGGCGGTTGCGACCGCTCGGGCTCGCCGAAGTACAGATCACCGGAGGATTCTGGGGACGCCGCCAAGCAGTCAACGCCGAGGCAACCATCGGCCATATCGAGCACTGGATCGAAAGAGAAGGCTGGATAGGCAATTTCGACGCGGCCCGGGAGGGCCGGCTGTTGGGGGAGCGCCGCGGCCGGGAGTTCTCCGACTCGGAGATCTACAAACTGATGGAGGCCATGTCCTGGGAGATCGGGCGGCATCCGAACGCCGATCTCGAGCTGCGGCTCAAGGCCCTGGTCGACCGGGTGGCCCCGGTCCAGTTGCAGGACGGCTACCTCAACACCCGGTTCGGCCGGGTGGGCCAGGGCGGCCGGTACACCGATCTGGAGTGGGGCCACGAGCTCTACTGCTACGGCCATCTGATCCAGGCGGCGGTGGCGCGGGCCCGGACCCACGGCGACGACCTGTTGATCTCGGTGGCCCGCCGCGCGGCCGACCACATCTGCGACACCTTCGGACCCCAGGGGATCCAGTCCGTCTGCGGCCACGCCGAGGTCGAGATGGCGCTGGTGGAGCTGGCGCGGTTGACGGGGGAGCAGCGGTACCTGGAGCAGGCCGCCCTGTTCGTGGAGCGTCGCGGGACAGGTGTGTTGGCCGACATCGAGTTCGGCCGCTCCTACTTCCAGGACGACATCCCGTTCCGGCAGGCGACCGTACTGCGCGGACATGCCGTCCGGGCCGTGTACCTGGCGTCGGGGGCGGTGGACGTCGCCGTCGAGACAGGGGACCGCGAACTGATGGACAGCGCAGTCCTGCAGTGGGAGAACACCCTGGCCAGAAGGACCTACCTGACCGGGGGGATGGGCTCCCATCACCAGGACGAGGCCTTCGGTGACGACTTCGTCCTCCCGCCGGACCGGGCCTACTCCGAGTCCTGCGCCGGTGTCGGCTCGGTGATGTTGTCCTGGCGGCTGCTGCTGGCCAGCGGTGAGGCGCGGTACGCCGACCTCATCGAGCGCACCCTGTTCAACGTGGTCGCCACGTCGCCCTCCTTCGAGGGAACCTCCTTCTACTACACGAACTCCCTGCATCAGCGACGACCCGGTCTGCCGGCGCGGGTGGATGAGGCCAGTGCTCGCGCCGCTGCCTCCATGCGCGCGCCCTGGTTCGAGGTGTCCTGCTGCCCACCGAATGTGGCCCGTACCTTCGCGAGCCTGGCCGGGTACCTGGCCACGTCGGACGACGACGGCGTACAGGTGCACCAGTACGCCGATTCGCAGGTCCGGACGACGTTGCCCGACGGTCGGGCCATCGCCTTCGACACCTACACCCGGTACCCCGAGGACGGGGCGATCACCATCCGGATCGTCGGGGACGAATCCCGGCCGTGGACGTTGACCCTGCGGGTGCCGTCCTGGGCGGAGGGGGCGACGCTGACCGAGTCCGGGCTCACCCGGCCCGTCCGGGCCGGAACCGTCTCGGTCACCAGGACTTTCGGCCTGGGTGACGAGATCCGGCTCCGGCTGCCGGTGACCCCGCGGTTCACCCTTCCCGATCCGCGGATCGATGCGGTGCGGGACTGTGTGGCGGTGGAGAGCGGTCCGTTGGTGCTGTGCGCCGAATCCGTGGACCTGCCCGACGGCACCGAGCTCGACCAGGTGCGGGTGGACGTCTCCCGTTCTCCGGTAGTCGGTTCGGGGGCGGTCGAGCGACCCGCCGCTTTGGCCGGCGCGATCGGGAGCGGGGGGATGCAGGCCCACCCGGTCGCCTCGGTGACGGCCCGGTTGATCGAACTGGACCCGGATCAGGTGTGGCCCTACGAGTCCGGCACCGGGGCCGGACTCGGCGACACGACCGGCGAGGTGCCGGCGACGGAGGTGGCGATCCCGTTGATCCCCTACCACGCCTGGGCGAACCGGGGCCCGGCCGCGATGCGGGTCTGGCTGCCCCGGGCCCGGCCACTGTCGTCGCAGATCTCGGGAACGGCCTCCGCCGCCGGCCCGATGGGAGATTGAGACAAAGTCGACCTGCACCTACCGTCCGACGGTGGGCAACTACTGACTAAGCATTTCGAAACAGTTCTATGTTTGACGGCAATTTGTAGGACAATTGTCGAACGGTGATTGAAATGGATTGCCGGGTATCGGGTTTCGCAGGCCGGTGACCCATTCATGTGTGATCGACGTAAAATGTGAATGGGTTGCCGGGCCGATGAATTTTGCCGGATCGATTCAGCGATGAATTGCTTGACAGAATTGGTGTTAGCGTTCACAATTTGTCGGACGGGGGTCCCGCTCTGTGGAGGCCCCTGCCTCGTTCCTGGCAGACCCGTTGCGCCCGGGTCGATGTGGTGCTCATGGGAGGCGGTGCCGGCAGCTGGCGGGCGCATTCGTCCGGCCGCGCGTCTGTTGGTGAACCACCCATTTCCGACGGACCGGGCTGCCTGCCTGGCCCGTCGGTAGCTGCACGTGCTCATCCGGTCCGCCGGTGTCGGCCGGACCAACCACCTCACCAAGGAGTTCGCTTATGAAGGTCAGAGACAAAGCCGTCTCTCGTCGGTCCGCACTGAAGGCGGGTGCACTGGGGGTCGGGGCTGTCGCCGCCGGTGCCGCTGCAGTCGGCGGGGCCACCGTCGCTGCCGCAGCCGGGGGTGGCGGAGCGGCCGTTGCTGCTGCGCCGCAGGCACTGTCGTCCCTGCCGACGGTCGTGGACCTGAGCACCCTGGCCGGCACCGATCCACTGCCGGTCCCCGCCGCCTACCAGGTCAAACCGTTCGCCCTGACCCAGGTCGCCCTGGCTCCGAGCCTGTTCACCGCCAAGCGGGACCGGATGCTCAACTATGCGCGCCAGTACTCGGCCGACCGCATGCTGAGCAACTTCCGCCGGACCGCAGGCCTGGACACCCTCGGTGCCCAGCCGCCCGGCAGCTGGGACGATGCCACCGGCAACCTGCGCGGCCACTACAGCGGCCACTTCCTCAGCCTGATCGCCCAGGCTTGGGCCGGGACCGGCGAGCAGGTGTTCAAGGACAAGCTCGACTACCTGGTGGCCGAGTTGGCGAAGTGTCAGACCGCCCTGGCGGCAACAGGTTTGTACAGCCACCCCGGCTTCCTCGCGGCCTACCCGGAGGACCAGTTCGTCAAACTCGAGGCGTACACGACCTATCCGACGATCTGGGCCCCGTATTACACCTGCCACAAGATCATGGCAGGTCTGTTGGCCTGCCACCGGCTCGGTGGCAACGCCCAGGCCCTGGAGATCCTCAAGGGCATGGGGGACTGGGTCTACAGCCGCCTGAGCAAGCTGCCGAACGCCCAGCTGCAGAAGATGTGGGGGATGTACATCGCCGGGGAGTACGGCGGGATGAACGAGGTGATGGTCGACCTGTACGCCCTCACCGGCAAGGCCGACTACCTCGCCTGTGCCAAGCTGTTCGACAACGACGTCCTGCTGAACGCCTGCGCGCAGGACAACGACATCCTCAACGGCAAACACGCCAACCAGCACATCCCGCAGTTCATGGGGTACATCAAGACCTTCGACCAGACCAACGAGCAGAGGTACTACGACGCGGTCGAGAACTTCTGGGACATGGTGGTTCCGCACCGGATGTTCAGCCACGGCGGCACCGGGCAGGGGGAGTTGTTCCGCGCCCGTGACGGGATCGTCAGCACCATCTCGACCGACACCAATGCCGAGACCTGTGCCTGTTACAACATGCTCAAGATCTCCCAGGAGCTGTTCTTCCACACCCCCGATGCGAAGTACATGGACTACTACGAGCGGGGACTGTTCAACCAGATCCTCGGCTCCCGCCGGGACGCCGACAGTGCCACCGATCCGCTCGTCACCTACATGCTGCCGATCGGCCCGGGCGTCACCCGCGGGTTCGGGAACGTGGGAACCTGTTGTGGTGGAACGGGTCTGGAGAACCACACCAAGTACCAGGAGGCGATCTACTACCAGTCGGCGGACGAATCGGCACTGTACGTCAACCTCTACGTCCCGTCGACCCTGACCTGGACCTCGAAGAACTTCACCGTCACCCAGGCGACCAACTTCCCGCTGGAGGGTTCCAGCACGCTGACCGTCGAAGGAACGGGACCGCTGGCCGTCAAGCTCCGGGTGCCGTTCTGGGTCCGCAAGGGGTTTGTCGTCACGGTGAACGGGGCCGATCAGAAGGTGTCCGCCACGCCGGGCAGTTATGTCACCATCTCCCGGACCTGGGCGCCCGGGGACAAGATCGAGATCTCGATGCCGCTGAGCCTGCGGCTGGAGACGGCCATCGACGACAAGGCCACCCAGAGCATCTTCCACGGGCCGATCCTGCTCGTCGCCCGCGACAACGCCAGCACCTACAAGAACTTCGGCTTCTACAAGGACATGACCCTGGACCAGGGGCTCGAGAAGGCCGTCACGCCCGGTGCGACCCCCGGGTTCTTCAGCACGGCAGGCCTGGTGCTGGCCCCGATGTACGTGGGAACCACCGAGCGCTACCACGCCTACTTCAAGCGGGCCGAGCCGAAGATCGCCTTCGGCGGGGTGGACTCCGGTGTGGCCAACCCGGCCCTCGCGGACAAGACGACCTTCCTGGACGCGGTGTGGGCCCAGGCTCCGTTCACCGGTAAGGACCACCTGGTCGAAACCGTGATGGAGACCTCGTCGGCCTGGGTGGACCAGGGGCGACTGAGCCGCGCCGATCGCCAGAAGGTCCTGCTGGCCGTCGCCAAGGCGAAGGTCTGATCGCCGCGGGGATGTTCCACGTGAAACACCGTGGAACCACCGCCGCTCAGCACCCCTTGAATCCATTTCGACGCACATCGACGTGCCAGAAGGAAGTCATCACGTGAAACTCAAGAAGTTCTTCGCCAGATCGGTGGCCGGCGCGGTCGCCGGAGCCATGGCCCTCGGCCTGCTCGCCGCCGCTCCCAGCGCCGCCGCCGCGGGTGCAGTGCCGGCCCCGGCTGTCGCGGCCCCGGCGGTCGCTGCCGTCGCGGCCGCCGCCGAACCGACCAACGTCGCCCTGGTCGCCGTGCCCAGTGCGAGCTACACCCCGAGCTGGAACAACGTCAACGCCGTGAACAACGGCTCCGGGGTCAACTCAGGGGGAGCGCTGTCGGCGACCTGGGGGACCTGGGACGGCACCCGTCCGGCCCAGCACTGGCTGCAGTACACCTGGGACGCCCCGGTCACCATCTCCCGCTCGGTGATGATGTTCTGGACCGACGCTGTCGCCGGTTCCGGTGACAACGTCAACGAGCCCAAGTCCTGGTCCGCCCAGTACTGGAACGCCGCCACCCAGGCCTGGGTGGACCTGCCCGGGGCCAGCGCCTACGGGACCGCCCGCACCGGCACCAACGAGACCACCTTCACCCCGGTGACCACCACCCAGCTGCGGGCCACCTTCAACGCCTACCCGAACGCGGCCGGCACCAGCTACGCGGCCATCAGCGTCGCCGAGTGGGAGGTCTGGGGGACACCGGCCACCGTCGACCCGGGCGGACCCGATCCGACCGGACCGATCTCCATCGACGAGGTGCACGTCCGCACCACCCCGGGTGTGGTCCCGACCCTGCCGTCGACCATCGGGGTGGTCGTCACCGACGGGGTACGCAAGAACCTGTCGGTGACCTGGGCTGCCGTGACCACCACCCAGGTCGCCACCACCGGCACCAGCGTTGCGGTGACCGGGGCCGTGGAGGGCACCACCCTGCCCGCCACCGCGACCATCTGGGTCCGGACTTCCCCCAGCACCACGATCTCGGCCCTGGAGGACGCCGCCGCGCTGACCGTGGTCGCCGTCGCACCCCAGCTGCCCGGGAACGTCGTCGCCGTCTACGCCGACGGTTCGAAGGAGAACAAGGCCGTCACCTGGGCCGCCGTCCCGGCGGGCGAGTACGCGGCCGAGGGCTTCTTCGTGGTCGAGGGCACCGTCGCCGGTACCTCGATCAAGGCCCAGGCCTGGGTGATCGTCGACGCCGCAACGGCCGGCGGCGACACCGAGGCTCCGGTGGTCAGCCTGTCCACCAGCCCGGAGGCCAACGGCACCGGCTGGGTGACCGCGGCCGTCTCCGTCACCGCCTCGGCCCAGGACAACGTCGACACCGAACCGGCCGTCGAGATCGACATCGACGGGGCAGGCTGGGCCGCGTACACCGCGCCGGTCACCGTCAGCGCCCAGGGATCGCACACCGTCAAGGCCCGCGCCACCGACCAGGCCGGCAACGTCTCGGCCGTCAAGGACCAGACCTTCAAGATCGACAGCATCGCCCCGGTCACGGTGCCCACCGTCACCGACAACGGCAACACGGTCACCATCTCCTTCGCCGGCACCGACACCGGTTCGGGTACCGCCCGGACGCAGTACAGCGTCGGTGACGGCTTCTGGGCGACCTATTCCGGCGAGTTCGTGGTCAACAAGCTCGCCACCAGCCAGGAAGTGGAGTACGCCTCCACCGACGTGGCCGGCAACGAGGAGACGCGACAGCACTTCACCATCTCGGCCCTGGCCAACCAGACGGCCCCGTCGACCACCACCCTCGCCCTGTCCGCCACCACCGTGCCGAACAGTGGAACGGTGAAGGCGACGGTCACCGTCACCAGCACCGGAGCCGTCAACGGCACCTCGGTGACCGTCCGGGCCGGGGATCTGGCCCTGGGCAGCGGGGAACTGCAGGGCGGCAAGGCCGTCATCACCCTGAGCGGACTGCCCGTCGGCGTGCACCAGATCGTCGCTGACTTCCCGGGCGCCGCCGGGGTCGCGGCCTCGAAGTCCTCGGCGACACCGCTGACCGTCCACTTCGCGGACTACGCACCGGGCAGCCAGTTCTACAACGACGTCGTCTGGCTCGCCGGAGCCGGTATCACCACCGGTTTCGACAACGGGACGTTCAAGGCCGGCAGCGCCGTCGACCGGCAGTCGATGGCCGCGTTCCTCTACCGGACCGCGAACCCGGGTGTCAGCCCGGCCGCCTGCACCGTCAAGCCGTACTCCGACGTGGAGACCGGCAGCCAGTTCTGCCCGGAGATCACCTGGCTCAAGTCGAAGGGGATCACCACCGGGTACACCGACGGCAAGTTCCACGGTGCCGACAAGATCCAGCGTCAGGCCATGGCGGCGTTCCTGTACCGCCTGGCGAACCGGGGTGTGCCGGCCGCGGCCTGCACGGTGAAGCCCTTCTCCGACGTCGGGGTCAAGGATCCGTTCTGCGGTGAGATCACCTGGCTGGTCGCCCGTGGCATCACGAACGGGTTCGACGACGGGACCTTCCGTGGTCTGGCCACCACCGACCGGCAGACCATGGCGGCGTTCCTGCACCGATACGTGACCGCCGACTGAGCCATCGGCTTCGGGAGCTGACCGCGCTCCTTCTCGACCATCGTGTGCCGGCGCACGATGGTCGGGGAGCGCGGTCAGCGTCGTTTCCGGGGTCGTGCGGGTGCGCGGTCAGCGTCGTTTCCGGGGTCGTGCGGGTGCGCGGTGCGTGGAGTGTGTGCGGTGCGTGGAGTGTGTGCGGGGCGTGGAGTGCGTGGTCAGAGGAAGGGGACGGACAGGGAGGCGGCCTTGCCGGGAGTGCGGGCGTTGATCCCCTCGCCGATCGCCTGCATCTGCCAGCCGCCGTCGGCCCGGAAGAGCTTGGCCATCACCATCCCGCGGTGCGGCGTCTTGTCGCCGAGGGTGTAGCGGACCAGCTCCTCGCCGGTGACATCGTCCAGCAACCGGCAGTAGGCGTTGGCGACCTTGTCGAACTTCTGCCCGAGGAAGGAGGTGACCACGAACATCACCGTGGTGACCGTCGGTGGAAGGCCCGCGAGATCCACCGTGATCGTCTCGTCGTCCCCCTCACCCTGGCCGGTCAGGTTGTCCCCGGAATGGACCACCGTCCCGTCGGCGGAGCGGAGCCGGGTGAAACTGACCTTCTCCACCTCCTTGGTCCCGCCGAAGAGGATCGCGGAGGCGTCCAGGTCGATCTGCTGGGCCCGGCCCATGCCGCGCCCGGCGTCCCAGCCGAGTCCCATCCGGACCCTGGTCAGGGTGACGCCGTCCTCCTTGCGCAGGGAGACGGTCTGGCCCTTCGTCAGGCTCACCGGGCGGCCCTTGACCAGACTTGGCGGGCCGGCCGGGGTTGCCGGGGGCGGGGCTGGTGCCGGGGTTGCTGGGGGCGGTGGGGCTGAGGGTGGCGCCGGGGTTGCCGGGGGCGGTGGGGCTGAGGGTGGTGCCGGGGTTGCCGGGGGCGGTGGGGCTGAGGGTGGCGCCGCCGGCGGTGGGGTCGCTGTGTCCTCGTCGTCCTCGACCGACACCCCGTGGTCGGAGATCAGGTCGGCCAGGCCACCGGCGTAGCCCTGGCCGACCGCCCGGACCTTCCACCCGGCGTTACGCCGGTAGAGCTCGACGGCGATGACGATCGATTCGGTGTCCAGGCCCGTGACGGGGTACTGGATGAGCGGGTTCCCGCCCGCGTCGGAGACGGCGGCGACCGGGGCGGCAACCGTGTTGAAGCGCTTGTTCCCCTCCAACGAGACCACGGCGCGGATCTGGTCGATCCCGGCCGGGACCGCTGCGAGGTCGACCTCGATCCGCCAGGTCCCGTCCGATCCGTTCCGGCGGCAGCGGACCCCGGGCCCGTCCGGCTGGTTGAAGAAGATGAAGTCGGCATCGGAGCGCACCACACCGGTGGGGGTCACCAGCAGGGCGCTCAGGTCGGCCGGGGTCCCCACCGCCACCGTCACCACGACCGAATCCGCCGTCAGGTCCGTGTTCTGGCCCTTGCTCAGTACCTGCGGTGCCACCGTGTCTCCTCCGGCCGGGCGGATGGTGCCTGTCGTCCCTCACCCTAGGGTTCGGCGGTGCCGAGGATGGGGTGATCGGGGAGAAATCGTGTCGGGTCAGGTCGTGTCGGTCGGGTCGGGTCGGGTCGGGTGGCGCGGCGACGGTCCGGCGTGCTGGTTCCTGCCGCGCTCCGTGCCGACTATCGCGCTGGCTGCAACGCGCGCGGATGTTGGCAAGGAGCGCGGTCAGTTTGTCGACGGGCGAGCGGTTCCCCGAGAGCCGGCCGCTGTCGCTTGCCGCAGTCTTTGGTGGGTGCTCGGCTTTACGTGCTGCCTGCTGCCTGGAGCCGCGCTCGGTGCCGACTATCGCGCTCGCTGCAACGCGCGCGGATGTCGGCAAGGAGCGCGGTTGAATTGTCTTGGTAAAGGTCTGGACACATGTTCGAGTGTGGCGGTATGATGTGGTGATACCGCAAGGGGTGCGGTACTTCTCACGGGAGGGGATCTTCGATCATGACGTCTGTTGATGCTGTGTCGGGCCCTGCCGGTGAGGGTGTTCCTGCGGAGTTCTGGGGGTCTTCGGCCGGGCTGGTGGGTTTGGTCGAGGCCCGGGATTTCGTGTCGGTGGCGAGGGTGTTGGCTGCTGTTCCGGTGGGGGTGGATCCGCGTATCGGGTTGCAGGTGTTGGTGGCCCGGCAGGCGTTGATCTCCCACCTGGAAGCGGCCCAGTTGTCCGGGTTCCATTGGTTGTCGAAGGCGTACGACGCGGAGAAGAAATACCTACCCGAAGAAGCTGCCCTGGCGTTGGGGATCGGTATCTCCACGGCGGCGTCGCGGATCGAGGCCGGTGAGATGTTGGTGGAGAAACTCCCCTCAACGTTGGCCTGTCTGTCGGCTGGTCATATCACCTGGGGTAAGGCCCGCACGGTGATCGAGGCGGTGCGGGATGCGAACCCGGCGATCTGCCCGGCCGTCGAGGCGGCGGTGTTGCCGGATGCTGACGGGTGGAACGTTCCGACGTTGCGGAAGAAGTGTCAGGCGGCGGTGATCGCCCTGGACCCGAAGGGTGCGGAGGACCGGCACCGCAAGGCCGTGGCCCGACGGTACGTGTCGGTTCGGCCTCTGGATGACGGGATGGGGTCGTTGACGGTGTTCTCCGCCGCGCAGGACATCGAGACGATCTTCCAGACCTGCCAGGCCATGGCCCACGCCAAGGTTCCGGGGGATGACCGCCCGGTCGGCGCCCGCCGGGTCGACGTGATGGTCGAGGTCTTCCAACAGGTGCTGGCGACCGGGCAGTTCGTGTACAAGAACCCCGCCCGCGCAACGGCCCCCGCGTCAGAGGTCCCCCAGTCGTTGGTGCCTTTTCTGACCGGACACGCCGTGGAAGTGTCAGAAAACGCGCCGCCGGATGTCGACCAGGCCGAGCAGCCCGCCGCACTTGACATCTCGTGCCCGGCAGGCACTCCCACGTCTGGCATGCCGGAACCTGGGGTGCCTCTTCTGGCGGGACATGCCGAAGATACGTCAGAAAACGCGCCGCCGGATGTTTGCCCGGCCGAGTCGTCTGTCGTACCCGATACCACCTGTCCGGCAGGCACTCCCACGTCTGGCACGCCGGATGTCGACCAGGCAGAGCGGCTCGCCCCTGTCGGTCGCGCCGAGGGTGCCCCGAGTTCCGGCGGCGAGCGCGACCACGTCACCTGTCCGGCAGGCATTCCCGCTCCGGAGAGCCCAGAATCGGCGGTGCCTTTTCTGACGGGACATGCCGTGGAAGTGTCAGAAAACGCGCCGCCGGATGTCTGCCCGGCCGAGCGGCTCGTCCCTGCCGGGCGCGCCGAGGGTGCCCCGAGTTCCGGCAGCGAGCGCGACCACGTCACCTGCCCGGGAGGCAATTCCACGTCTGGCACGCCGGAACCTGCGGTGCCTTTCCTGACGGAACACGCCGTGGAAGTGTCAGAAAACGCGTCACCGGATGTTTGCCCGGCCGGGCCGCCCACCGCACCCGATACCACCTGTCCGGCAGGCACTCCCACGTCCGGCACGCCGGAACCGGCGGTGCCTTTTCTGACGGGACATGCCGTGGAAGTGTCAGAAAACGCGCCGCCGGATGGCCGGTGTGAGACATCCGCCGCATCCGATACCAATTGCCCGGCAGGCCCTTCCGCACCCGCGACCCTCGAACCCGATGCCGCGTCCGATACTGCCTGTCCGGCAACAGATCCCGTGTCGGAACTCGTCGACCAGTTCGCCGGTGCTGCCGCCGATGAGGCCCATCCCGATGATGTGTGGCCCATCCCTGATGGGGTCCCGGGTGCCCTGGGCCGCCCGGATGCGTTCCCGTTGCAGAACGGAACCGCACCGCGGATCAACGTCACCGTAGCCGCCACCACCCTCATTGGGTTGGATGATCAGCCCGGCTCGTTGGATCGGTACGGGCCGATCACTGCCTTCCAAGCCAGGGCGATCTCGTTGGGTGGGGATTGGTATCGGATGATCACCGACCCGCACACCGGGGTGCTGCTGGATCTGGGTAGAACCAGATACCGACCAACACAGGCGTTGATCGACTATGTGTGTGCCCGGGACCGGACCTGCCGGTGGCCCGGCTGCCCCCAACCCGCCATGCTCTCCGAACTCGACCACGAGATCGAGTACCGCCCCGGCCAGGACACCGGTGGTACGACCGACCCGAGGAACCTGCGGTGCCTGTGCACCCGGCACCACCACCTGCGTCACACCCCAGGCTGGTCCATCACCACCAATCCGGACCAGACCACCACCGTCCGGTCACCCCTGGGCACCACCCGGACCGCCCCGGCACCCACCGCGAACCCGAACGACCCGTACCCACTCGAACCCCTGGT
>QXCQ01000004.1:62837-93694 GCA_003576535.1 Nakamurella silvestris
CATGCAAACAGCGCGGTTGTCGGGAAGGAGCGCGGTCAGCCAGGCTCGCCGGTCTCCCCGAGCACCTGCTCGGGAAGCCATTGGGCACCGAGCATCTCGGCGATGGACTGCAAGGCAGTGGTGTCCCCACCGACCAGATCACTCGTCGCCCGTAGCCGGTCGAGCAAGGTCCCGGTGATCTGCTCCTCCACCGTACCCTCGGCGAAGGCGAGCCACCATTCGCCGACCTGGCCGTCACGGTGGATCCGGCCGAGCCGCTGCCGGGTCGCGATCCCGGAGTACCCGGGCTGGTGCAGCACCCCGACCCGCGGGGTGTCGGTCGCGGAGGTCCCATCGGCCAGCATCTCCCCGGCGTGCAGGCTGATCGAGGAGGTCACGGTGAACACACAGACCTGGGCCTGGCCGCGCTGGAACCGCAGCCGTTCGGCCTCGACGTCGTATCGACCGGAACCGTAGATCCGGGCGACCTCGATGCCCTTGTCCGCCAGGGCCTCCGCGATCGGATCGGCGGCCGTGGAGACGAACTCCACCGAGATCACCACCTGGCGACCGGCCTTGACCTGGTTCGCCGCCCAGTCGACGGTGTACGGCACGCGGATCATGCCTGCCTTCTGCCGGAACCGCATGATCGCGGCGCGGCCCTTGGCCGTCGACCGGCCGACCCTGGCCAGATCCATCTCCCGTCGGAAGATCGCCCATTCGGACTGGTACTGCTGATGTTCGGCGGCGTCCAGCTCCACCGGCATCGGTTCGAGCGGCGCCTCACCCCATTCGGCCGGGCGGTGCAGCATCAGCGCGGGGTTGTGGTCGGTGAGCCAGCGGCGGACGGTCTGCGCGGCGGCCTGCTGATCCGCCCCGGTGGTTCCCGGTGCCCAGGTCCACTTCCGGTACTGCTGTTCCAGAGGCAGGCCGACCTCCTGCATCCGCGCGCCGACGTCGGACCAGTCACCGGCCCTCTGCCCGTGAACCTGTGCCAGGACGGGCCCGAGATAGGTGAGTTCGGCCGGATTGTGGGCCGGCGTCGCCGTTGCGGCGATCACGAACGGGGCACCCTCGTGTGCGTCGGCGTAGCGGGCGACCCGACGCATCGCGGTGACGCGCTTGGTATCCAGATGCCGGTACAGCTGGGCCTCGTCGAGGATGATCACATCGAAGGAGAACCGTGGCCTGCCGTTGCCGGCGAGGAGTTTCGTCAGCTGATCGGGTGAGATCACCAACCAGCGCGGTGTCCGGGGATCACCGGTGTCGACGGCGGCGATGGAGGTGCGCCAGTGCGGGACGGTGATGCCCACCGGTCGGTCCACCGCCACCAGGATCCGGGGCGGCTCGGTCCGGCCGCCGGCGCGGGACAGCGCGATCTCGGTCGCCGCCATGATCAAGGTGATCGTCTTCCCGGTACCCGGCGCGTCGGCGAGCAGGAACTGCCGCGCCCCCGACTCGGCGGCCGCGATGATCGCGTCCGCACCCTCGTACTGTTGCCGCCGTGGTTGTTTCGGTGCGATCCCGTGGGCGGGCGGCCCGGGGCGGCCGTTGACATCGTCCTCGATCCACCGCTGGTAGCTGAACGGTTTCGAGGCGAACTCGGCGAGCGACTCCGGGAGTGTGACGGCGACGTGGGCGAAGGCCTTCCACTGGGGTACCCAGCGGGCTCCGACGGCCGTGGTGCCGTACGGGACGTCCAGCAGCCAGATCCGCTCGCCCGGCCCGGCGACGGGCAGGTCGGCGGCCGGCCGACGGGCCGTCCGGGTCCCGGAACTGCGGCGAGCAGCGGGTTTTCGTCTACGTCCGGGCATCGCTCATCGGAATTGAGGGTACCGGTCCACCCGCCCACGGCCCGGCAGGCGCTCACAGCGCCAGCTCGGGCCGGACGCGGTGCCCGGCCGGCCTTGAGGTTCTGGCCACATCGGGAATCCGCCGGGCCCGTCGGGGCGTTGAATGGGGTCGTTGCCCCTCTCGACGCCCGCACCGGGCACGCAGGGACCGGCAGGTGAGGAGCGGACGTGAACGTGCTGCTGGACCATGGATTCAGCCTGTTCGGCCAATGGGTCTCCTGGGCGGAGTTCGTCGGACAGCTGTGCGCCCTGGCCGTGGTCTTCCTCGCCCAACGCCGCACGATGTTCACCTGGCCGGTTCAGATCGCGGCCACCGTCCTGCTGTTCCTCGTCTACACCTCTGCCCACCTCGGCGGACTGGCCTTCCGACAGGTCCTGATCCTGCTGGTCTCCGTGTACGGATGGCAGGCCTGGCGGCGGCATCGCGACCCCGTGTTCGGGGTGGTCGTCCGGAAGTCGACCACGGTCGAGCGTTGGGCCCTGCTCGGTGCACTGGTGGTCGGTACCGCGATCACAGCGGTGATCCTCGACGTCCTGAACGCCTCCTGGGCACCCTGGCCCGATGCCTGGATCTTCGTGGGCACCCTCGTCGCCTTCGCCGCACAGGGCCGTGGGCTGGTGGAGTTCTGGCTGGTCTGGCTGGCCGTCGACATCGTCGGTGTGCCGTTGCAGCTGCATTCCCACCTGTGGTTCAGCGCGGCGGTCTACCTGGTTTTCGCCTACCTGGTGGTCCGAGGGTTCCTGTTGTGGAGCCGATCGGCCGAACGCACCGGTTCAGGCTCCCCGCGGGCCGTACATGATCAGGCCGACGCCGCCCAGGCAGATCAGCGCGCCGACCACATCCCAGCGGTCCGGACGGAACCCGTCGACAGCCATCGCCCAGGCGAGTGACCCGATGACGAACACCCCGCCGTAGGCCGCCAGGATCCGGCCGAAGTTCGCATCCGGCTGCAGGGTCGCGACCAGGCCGTACAGACCTAGGGCGATCACACCCCCGCCCACCCAGATCCAGCCCTTGTGCTCGCGGATGCCCTGCCAGATCAGCCAGGCTCCGCCGATCTCGAAGAGGGCGGCCAGGACGAACAGGGCGATGGACCTGGTCAGCGTCATCCCGCCTCCTTGGCGACGATCTCGACCTCGTAGCCCTCGGTGTCGGCGAGGAAGGCCGCGTAGTGGGCGGGGCCTCCGGCGTACGGGTGGGAGTCGCCGAACAGCAGTTGCCAGCCGTGGTCCGGGGCCTGACGAGCCAGATCATCGACCGTCGAACGGGAGCCGGCCCAGAACGCCAGGTGGTTCAGGCCGGGCCTGGTCCGGTCATGGGTCTGTGCGGTGAGATCGGGCGACTCCTCGATCACCAGGTAGCTGTCGTCCGCTGCCTTCCAGGAATGACCGCCGGGCCAGTCCTGGTGATCGACCCAGCCCAGTCCCGTCAGCAGCCAGTGCCAGCGCGGTCGGGCGGCCGCGAAATCGGGCACCCACAGCTCGATGTGGTGCACGGATCCCGACATCTCTCCACTCTGCCGTGAGGGTCGTCGCGGGGTCAACCGATGACGCGGCCGTTGGGGTCAGCCCGCCGGATCGACCGGCACGGGGGTGCCGTCGGTGGCCGATCGCGCCCAGCGCTGCAGGCCGTTGGTCGGGGTCCACGACTGGACGTACATCATCTCGGCGTCGATGGTGGTCAGCACCACCTGGCGTAGGTCGAACCGGAACAGCTCGCACGGCTCGGGGGCCTGGAGCTCGTCGATGATGCGGCGCTGCCAACCCGGGTCGGTGATGTGGACGGCGATCCCGGAGATCTTCGCGTCCCCGCCCGCCATGGAGGAGTCCCCGGGGTTGGTGTGCAGGGCGAAGCGCGGGTCGCGGAGCAGATCGGAGACCTTCACCGCGCCTGCCATCGAGCCGAGGATCAACTCCTCACCGACGAGGTTGACCTCGGTCCCGGAGACCCGAGGGGATCCGTCGGCACGCAGGGTGGCCAGCACATGGTGCCGATTGGCGGTGAGTCGGGCGAGGGTGGCCTCGGCGAGGACGGGGGATTCGGCGGCGAATTCGTTCCAGGTGGGCATGGTGGCCGATACTGCCAGCAGGCACCGACAGCGCACGCGATCCCGGGTCGGCGGGGCATCGGACCCGGAGGGGCGTCATGATCGATCGCAACGGTGTTCCCGCAGGTCGTCCCACGGGCGCCCGTCTCCTCCTGTGGGCCGTGGTCCTGCTGGTCGCCACGGCGGCGATGGTGGCCGATCTGGTGGCCATCTTCCTGGCCATGCGAGCCGTCCTGGACATCGGCGGTTCCTGTGCCGACGGTGGTCCGTACGTCAGCCGGACCCCCTGCCCGGAGGGCTCCGGTGCCGCCCTGGCGCTGGGCATCCCGGGGCTCTTCCTGTTCGGCGGTCTGATGATCTGGGCGTCGGCGAGGCTCCGGGTGCCACAGCTGGTCGCCCTGGCCTGGCCCGCCCTCTTCCTCTTGCTGGGCTGGAATTTCGTCGAGTACGCCTTCAAGAGCCCGGACGGCCTGGAGATCAGCCTGCTGATCTGCGGGATCATGTTCGCAGTGCTCGCCGTCGGGCCGCTGCTGTTCGGTCTGATCGGCCGTCGGCGCCGGGCGGCCCTGTCCGTCCTGCGTGGCCGAGCCCAACCGGCCCGGAATCCAGCCCCGCCCCTGGTCCATGACGGCCGGGCCTACTCCGACGGCTACACCCACCCACCAGCGCGGGTGGTCGCCGACCTGCAACGGCTGGCGACCCTACGGTCCTCCGGGGCCCTCACCGATGCCGAGTTCGAGGCGGCCAAGCGAGCCGCCCTGCGTCAGGACGGGGTCGGCTGATCGCGGTCCCGGCGTCCACCGACCGCAGGAACGGCCGGTGGAGTGGGAGAACCCGCATAGAATTGCCGCTCGTGTCACGATCTGAGAATTCCAGCTCCCTGAACCCGCGCCAAGAACTCGCCATGGACGAGCTCCTGCGCCGGTGGCCGGTGGCCGACGAACTCGGACGACGCTTCGCCGCCAACGGCCATCAGCTCTACCTCGTCGGGGGTTCCGTCCGCGACGCCCTGCTCGGCCGGCTGGGTGACGACCTGGACTTCACCACCAGCGCCCGGCCCCCGGACATCCTGGCGGCCGTGAAGGGTTGGGCCGACGCGATCTGGGAGACCGGCATCGATTTCGGCACCATCGGGATCAGCAAGGACGGGCTGCGGATCGAGATCACGACCTTCCGCTCGGACACCTACGACGGGTTGACGAGGAACCCGAAGGTCACCTTCGGCGACACCCTCGACGGTGACCTGGTCCGCCGGGACTTCGCCGTCAACGCCATGGCGATCTCGGTCCCCGGACACGAGTTCGTCGATCCCTTCGGTGGCCTCGACCAGCTCGAGGAACAGGTCATCGACACCCCGGGCGCGCCGGAGACCTCCTTCGGCGACGACCCGCTCCGGATGATGCGCGCGGCCAGGTTCGCCTCCCAGCTCGGGTTCGACCTGGCACCGCGGGTGCTGGCGGCGATGGCGGCGATGGCCGGGGAACTGTCCAGGATCACCGCCGAGCGGATCCAGGCGGAGTTCTCGAAACTGCTGCTCGGGGCCCACCCCCGGGCCGGACTCATGCTGATGACCGACACCGGGCTGGCCGAACTGGTGATCCCCGAACTCCCGGCCCTGCGCCTGGAGATCGACGAGCACCACCAGCACAAGGACGTTTACGAACACTCGATCGTGGTCCTGGAGCGGGCGATCTCCCTGGAGACCGAGGGTCCCGACCTGGTGCTGCGGCTCGCCGCCCTGCTGCACGACATCGGCAAGCCGGCGACCCGGGCGTTCATCGACGGCGGCGGGGTGAGCTTCCACCATCACGAGGTGGTGGGGGCGAAGATGGTGCGCAAACGGCTCCGCGCGCTCAAGTACTCGAAGCAGATCACCGACGACGTCGCCGATCTGACGTTCCTGCACCTGCGGTTCCACGGGTACGGGAAGGGGGCCTGGACGGACTCGGCGGTACGGCGGTACGTGACCGACGCCGGGCCGCTGCTGACCCGCCTGCACAAACTCGTCCGGGCCGACTGCACCACCCGGAACCGTCGCCGCCAGGAGGCCCTCCAGGCGAGCTACGACGGCCTGGAGGACAGGATCGCCGAACTGGCGGCCGCGGAGGATCTGGCGCGGGTCCGGCCGGACCTGGACGGCAACGCGATCATGGACCTGCTGGGTGTCGGGCCGGGGCCGGTCGTCGGGAAGGCCTGGGCCTTCCTCAAGGAGCAGCGGCTCGAACACGGCCCGCTGAGCCGGGACGAGGCCGAGGCCGCCCTGTACAAGTGGGCGTTGGCGAACGGTCTGGCCCAGGGCTGAGCGGTCCGCGCGGAAGTGATCAGGCGGGTTCCGGGCCGAGGACCTCGGCGGCGTGGTCGGGAACCCGGCGGATGCTGTCGTACGGGGGCCGTTGGTAGTCGCCGATCGGCGGCCGGGGCGGGATCGTCACCGGCGGTGGTTCGCTCGGGTCGTAGTCGACCGTCGACAGCAGGTGGTTCATCACGTTGATCCGGGAGCGCTTCTTGTCCTCGCTCTCGACGGTGAACCACGGTGAGTCCTCGGTGTCCGTGGCCTCGAACATGGCGTCCTTGGCCCGCGAGTAGTCCACCCACTTGCTGATCGACAGCACGTCCATGTCGGACAGTTTCCAGCACCGCATCGGATCCTGCTGGCGGGAGCGGAACCGCCTCTCCTGCTCGACGTCCGACACCGAGAACCAGTACTTGCGCAGTATGATCCCGTCCTCCATCAGGAGGTTCTCGAAGATCGGGGCCTGCTCGAGGAAGCGCTCGTACTCCTCGTCGGTGCAAAAACCCATCACCCGTTCGACCCCGGCCCGGTTGTACCAGGACCGGTCGAACAGCACGATCTCGCCGGCGGCCGGCAGATGTTCGATGTACCGCTGGAAGTACCACTGGCCGCGCTGCCGCTCGGTGGGTGCGGGCAGGGCCGCGATCCGGCACCAGCGCGGGTTGAGGTACTCGGTGATGCGTTTGATCGCCGACCCCTTGCCCGCCGCGTCACGCCCCTCGAAGAGCACCACCAGCCGGTTGCCGGAATCGCGCACCCACTGCTGCATGGTCACCAGCTCGGTCTGCAGCCGGGTGATCTCCTCCTCGTAGGCCTTTTTGATCTCGCGCTTCTCCGCTTTGGTCGGCTTGTTCGTCGAGGATGCGCCCTTGCTGTCGGAGCCCTTCTTCGACCGGTGCTTCTTCGTGGAGACGTCCTTGCGCTGGTCTGACTTCTTCTTCGAACTCACCAGGGTGTCCTCTCACGGAGCGACCTGCCGCGCCGGCAAGCAGTGTGGTTCCACACGATAACGCCCGGCCGTCCCGGGCGCGGATCGGCGGTGTCGTCGGCGCGTTGTCCGCCGGAACCCCCTGGCCACGGAGCGCGGAGATTTCGAACGCCGGGGCTCGGGACGCGGGGGCTCGGGACGCGGGGGCTCGGGACGCCGTGTTCAGTGCGCTGGGTTGAGTTCGCTGGGTTGAGTGCGCCGGGTTCAGTGCGCGGAGTTCAGTGCGCTGGGTTGAGTTCGCCGTCTTCAGTGCGCCGTGTTCAGTGCGCGGAGTTCAGCCGGAGCTGTTCGGCGGTGACCCGCTTGGACCGGCGCATCGCCAGCGGGTAGACCATGGCGGCGACGATGTAGACGATGCCGACCACGACCACCATGCCCGGGCTGTACCCGTTGGGCGGGACGAGGAGGGCGCCGAGGACGAAGGCGATGACGAACATCCCGTTGTTCACGGTGTCGTACAGGGCGAAGACCCGGCCGATGTGGGCGTCGTCGCTGTCGCCCTGGACCACCGTGTCGGCGCAGATCTTGCTCGACTGGTAGGTGAAGGCCAGCACGAAGGCCGCGACCATCGTCATCGGTGCGTTGAGGAACGCGGCGCAGAAGAACGAGACCACCGCCGCCGTGGAGAGCACCACCACCAGCCACCGGGTGCGGCCGAGCAGCCGCACCGCCGGAGCGGTGGCCACGGCACCGATGAACACCCCGATCCCGCTGACACCCAGGGCCTCGGCGATTCCGGCCGGCCCGTCCTTGATCAGCCCGGAGGAGCCGAACACCCTGCTGCTGTAGAGCAGGAGCAGGAGCAGCGTCGTCATCCCGAAGCAGAACCGGACGAGCATCACCATGGCGATGGCGGTTCCGATGGTCGGCCGCTGCCTGATGTGGTGCCAACCGGCCCCCAGACCGCCGAGGATCGCCCGTAGGGTCTCGGCGGGCTCGTCGGTCTCGTCCGGGCCGATGGCCTTGCGGCTGAAGCCGGAGGCCACCCAGGCGGCCCCTGCGTAGAAGAGGATGACCGAACAGGTGACGATCGCGGTGTTGAAGGACCCCTCGTCGAGCAGCGACAGCAGCCCGATGACGACGGCCCCGCCGACGGTGGTCGAGATCGCACCGATCGTGGTGACCAGCGAGTTCGCCCCGATCAGGGAATCGTTGGCGACCGTGTGCGGCATGGCTGCCGACAGCCCGGAGCCGATGAACCGCCCGGCGCCCAGCACCACCAGCGCGGTGACGGACTGGACCACCAGCGGTGCCCCCGCAGCGATCTCGATCGCGACGAGCAGGACGAAGAAACAGCGCAGGATGTTCGCCCAGACGATCACCTGACGTCGACTCCACCGGTCGAGCAGGGAGCCGACGAAGGGTCCGAGCACCGAGTAGGGGATCAGCAGGATCGCGAAACCTGCGGCGAGCTCGGCCGAACCGGTGGTCTTCTGCGGGTCGAAGAGGATCGACCCGGCCAGTGCGCCCTGGAAGGCGCCGTCACCGAACTGTCCGAGGATCCGGATCCCGACCAGCCGTCGGAGCAACGGGAGGCGGAGCAGCGGGAGCAGGCCGCGAACCGATGGTCGCGATCCGAGAGGATCGGCCTGGACGGAGGCAGACTGCGGCGAGGTCACTCAGGCGACGCTACCGGCTGAGGATACGAATGAGCTCACGAGAGTGTGAAGATCCACCGTAAAAGGGGATGTTCATCAGATCGGAGACCACCGGGACAGCTGATGTACAGGCCGCCGTCGATGCGGGAGAATTGCAGGGGTGAACACTGGTGAGCTGATCCGACCGGGTGCGCTGCTCGTGGCGCGGCCCGAGTTGATGGACGCGAACTTCCGCCGGACCGTGGTCTACGTCGTCGGCCACGGCGAGGACGGGACCTGGGGGGTTGTTCTGAACCGGCCGAGCGAGACGCCGGTGCACAACGTGCTGCCCCAATGGGCACCGCTGACCGCCCGGTCCCAGGTGGTCTTCATGGGCGGCCCGGTCCAGCCGACCGCGGCGATGTCCTTGGCCCGCTGCGCCCCCGGGACGAGCCCGGCCGACCAGGAAGGGATGGCCCAGGTGGCAGGCCCGATCGGGCTGCTGGACCTGGACGTCGATCCGGAATCGGTGGCACCGATCCTGCGCGGTGTGCGTGTTTTCGCCGGTCACGCCGGGTGGGGCGAGGGGCAGCTCGAGGCGGAGATCGACGAGGGAACCTGGGACGTCCTGGCAGGCCTGCCGGACGACGTGCTCGCCGGACCGCAGACGGATCTGTGGTTCCAGGTGCTGCGACGTCAACCCTTCCCGCTGACCTGGCGGGCCTACCACCCCGGCGAACTGCTGCGGAACTGAGGGCGCCGGCCCGTCGGGACCGGGGCCGCGGCGGTCAGGAGCCCGTGTCGTCGGCATCGGGGCTGGTCGAAACGTTGCACAAGGGTTATCGGCACCGGGCGTGATCTGTGCCAGGCTGCGAGCATGAAGTGGATCATCAGAGTTGCCCTGGCCCTGGCCGCGAACGGTCTGCTGTTCATGATCGCCGCGATCCTGTTCGACAAGTTCTCCCTGTCCTTCACCGGCTGGATCATCGGGACGATCCTGTTCACGGTGTTCACCGTGCTGCTCCGCGGGGTGATGTCCGCCCTGGCGCGCAAGTACGCCTCGGGGGCGACCTTCCTCGGTGGGCTGGTGCTGACCTGGGTGGCGCTGCTGCTGACGGACCTGTTCACCTCCTCGAAGAACTTCGTCCTCGAGGGGGTCGGAACGTGGATCTTCGTCACCCTGATCGTCTGGGTCGGCACGGTCATCTACGACCAGGTCGACGACAAGTTGATCGACGCGGTCGCGGGGACGAACTCACGTGGCAAGGGTGCCCGTCCCGCCTGACGCTCACTGTCTGACGGCCCCCGACTGCTGCATCCCGCGGCGGGATATGCGCAGCTCCGGGGCCGAAAACGTGCGCATATCCCACCGCGGGATGCGTGTTCAGGAATGTGAGTTCAGGGCGCGCAGGTCGAGTTTGAATCCCGTGTGGCTCGCGGTGAACCCGAGTTGTTCGTAGAACCGGTGCGCGTCGGCACGGCGGACGTCCGAGGTCAGCTGGACCAGGGTGCAACCCCGGTTCCCGGCCTCGGCGACGGCCCAGCGGATCATCGCCCCACCGAGCCCGCCACCACGCCGGTCGACCGCCACCCGGACCGCCTCGATCTGGGCTCGTAACGCTCCCCGCCGGGCCAGGCCGGGGATCACCGTCAGTTGCAGGGTCCCGACCAGCGCTCCGTCGGCCGGGTCGACGGCGACGAGCAGCAGTTGGGCCGGATCCTGGGTGATGGCATCGAACGCCCGCCGGTACCCGGTCACGTCACCGCCCCAGCTGTCCCTGGTGGCACCGATCTGGTCGGCGGCGAGGAGGTCGATCACTCCGGGCAGGTCCGCCGGGAGCGCCGCGCGCAGTTGATACGAATACGACCCGACCTGCAGGTTTCCCAGCGATCCGGTCACGGCGGCTCAGTTGCCGGCGACCGCTGCGGGATCGCGCTTGGTGAGTCCGGATCCGCCACCGCAGCCACCGCCGCCGCAGGCACAACCACCGCAACCGGCACCCGTGCCGGGCTTGGTGGCCGGCTTCGGCACGGTCTGGGCGGCGCGGTCGCCGAGGACACCGGAGTACACCAGCAACGTCGCGGAGCCGACGAGGCCGAGGACGGCCACGATCACGGCGGTGACGGTCGCCAGCGGGAGGACCACCACCAGCACGGCGACCAGCAATCCGACCACGGCGGCACCGGCGACCACCGGTGCGGCGACCTTGTTCGCGGTGATGAAGGCGGCCTCGCTGCGTACCGCGGCGGGGGAGCGGACACCGAACCGGCCGTCCCTCGTCAATGTGCCCGCCCAGCCGCGGGAAGCGGTATAGGCCGCGAATCCGCCGACGAGGGCCGGGAGAACCGCAAGAGGCAGGGTGAGCGCGAGGGGTGCAGACACGCACCTGATCCTACGTGCTGCCTCCCCGGAGCCTCCACCCGTGCCCCGTGCCTTTTCGGACACAACGCGCCGATGGGGCACCGGAGAGGGCCCGTCGACGGTGGGTCGCCCACCGGTTGACGGAGAGAAAACCCGGTAGGCCGGTGACGGTAGAGTTGGCCGTACGTGTAGGCACCCTGACCTGACCGGTTTCAGCAGCCCTCCTGTCTGCAGGAGGGCTTTCCTGTGCCGAGGGACATGGCGCGCACCGGCAGGACAGTTGGTCATCGGCAGTTGGTCATCGGCAAGGTGGAGCGGGCAGTGGGCTCCGCCGCTATGTGAGGAGTGGACGCGATGAGCGTCACCGGTTCTGATCCGCAGACAGAGGTCGCCTCTGCACAGGTCGCCCCCGCGGAGGACGTCGCAGTCCCGGACGGCGCAGCGGAGGCCCCCGACACCCGGTTCCGGTACACCGCCGAACTCGCCGCCGAGATCGAGGGCAAGTGGCAGGACTTCTGGGACGAGAACGGGACCTTCCACACCCCGAACCCCTCCGGTCCGCTGGCCCCGGCCGACCCCTCGACCATCCCGGCCGAGAAGATGTACGTGCTGGACATGTTCCCCTACCCCTCCGGGGCGGGCCTGCACGTCGGGCACCCGCTGGGGTACATCGGCACCGACGTCATCGGCCGGTTCGAGCGCATGCGTGGACGCAATGTGCTGCACACCCTGGGCTACGACTCCTTCGGGCTGCCGGCCGAGCAGTACGCGGTGCGGAACAACACCCACCCCCGGGCGACCACGGAGGAGAACGTCGGCCGGTACCGGCAGCAGCTGCGCCGACTGGGCTTCGCCCACGACCCGCGCCGCAGCGTGGCAACCACCGACGTGGATTTCTACCGGTGGACCCAGTGGATCTTCCTGCAGCTGTTCAACTCCTTCTACGACACCGACGCCCGCAAGGCCAGGCCGATCGAGGAACTGGTCGCCGAGTTCGCGGCCGATACCCGTGAGGTGCCGGGCGGCGCGGTCTGGTCGGAGCTGTCGAGCACGGAGCAGGGCAACATCCTGGCCGGCTTCCGGCTGGCCTACATCGCCGAGGCGCCGGTCAACTGGTGCCCGGGTCTGGGAACGGTGCTGTCCAACGAAGAAATCACCGCGGACAACAAGTCCGAGATCGGCAATTTCCCGGTGTTCCGCCGGAACCTGCGCCAGTGGATGATGCGGATCACCGCCTACGGCGACCGGCTGATCGAGGACCTGGACCGGCTGGACTGGCCGGAGTCGATCAAATCGATGCAGCGCAACTGGATCGGCCGCTCCACCGGTGCCCGGGTCAGCTTCGCGATCGAGGGTTCCGACGAGGGGATCGAGGTCTACACCACCCGTCCCGACACCCTGTTCGGGGCAACCTATGTCGTGCTGGCACCGGAGCACCCGCTGGTCCCGGTGCTGACGGCCGCCCAGTGGCCCGCCGGTACCCCGGACATCTGGACCGGCGGAAGCGCCGATCCGGCCGCCGCGGTCCAGGGCTACCGCGACACCGCCGGCAAGAAATCGGATCTGGAGCGGCAGGAGAACAAGGAGAAGACCGGCGTCTTCACCGGCTCCTACGCCGTCAACCCGGTCACCGGGACCTCGATCCCGGTGTTCGTCGCCGACTACGTCCTGATGGGCTACGGCACCGGCGCGATCATGGCCGTGCCCGGGGAGGACACCCGCGACTGGGACTTCGCGAAAGCCTATGGACTGCCCTACATCCGGACCGTCCAGCCGCCGGCCGACCACCCCGAGGACGAGGTCTACACCGGCGACGGGGTGAGCATCAACTCCAGCAACGAGGAGATCTCCCTGGACGGCCTGTCGGTGACCGAGGCCAAGGCCCGGATCACCGAGTGGTTGGTGGCCAAGGGTTCCGGTCGCGCCGAGAAGCAGTACCGGCTGCGGGACTGGCTGTTCTCCCGTCAGCGTTACTGGGGCGAGCCCTTCCCCATCGTCTACGACGAGGACAACCTGCCGATCGCGCTGCCCGAGCACCTGCTGCCGCTGGAGCTGCCGGAGGTGGCGAACTACGCGCCGCAGTCCTTCGACCCGGAGGACTCCCAGTCCACCCCGGTGCCGCCGCTGGGCCGGGCGACCGAGTGGGCCACCGTCGACCTGGACCTGGGCGACGGCGTCAAGACCTACCGGCGTGAGCTGAACGTGATGCCCCAGTGGGCCGGTTCCTGCTGGTACGAACTGCGCTACCTGGACCCGACCAACAACAAGGTCTTCGTCGACCCGGAGGTCGAGAAGTACTGGATGGGCAAGGATCCGACGAAACCCGGTGACACCGGCGGGGTCGACCTGTACGTCGGCGGGGTCGAACACGCGGTGCTGCACCTGCTGTACGCGCGGTTCTGGCACAAGGTGCTGTTCGACCTGGGCCACGTCTCCAGCGAGGAGCCGTTCCGGAAGTTGTTCAACCAGGGCTACATCCAGGCCTTCGCCTACACCGACGAGCGTGGTTTCTACGTCCCGGCGGAAAAGGTCGAATCCCACCCGGACGGCACCTTCACCTACGAGGGCAAGCCGGTCAACCGCGAGTACGGGAAGATGGGCAAGTCCCTGAACAACGTGGTGACACCGGACGAGATGTGCGCGCGCTACGGCGCGGACACCTTCCGGATCTACGAGATGGGAATGGGCCCGCTGGACATCTCCCGGCCCTGGCAGACCCAGGACGCCGTCGGGTCCCAGCGATACCTGCAGCGTCTGTGGCGCAACATCATCGACGAGACCACCGGTGAGGTGATCGTCACCGACGATGCCCCCGACGCCGAGACGTTGAAGTTGTGGCACAAGACCATCGACGGGGTCACCGGCGACCTGGCGGGCATGTTGTACAACACCGCGATCGCGAAGCTGATCGTGCTCAACAACCATCTGACCAAGTCCCAGACGCCTGCCCCGCGGGTGGTCGCCGAGGACCTCGTCCTGATGACGGCACCGCTCGCGCCGCACATCGCCGAGGAGCTGTGGAATCGGCTCGGGCACGAGACCTCCTTGGCGAAGGGGCCTTTCCCGGTGGCTGATCCGGCCAACCTGGTCGAGTCCGAGGTGGAGTACCCGATCCAGGTCAAGGGGAAGGTGCGCAGCCGGATCACCGTCGCCGCCGACGCCACCGTCGCCGAGATCGAGGCCGCCGCACTGGCCGACGAGAAGATCGTCGAGCTGCTGGCCGGGGTGGCACCGAAGAAGGTCGTTGTCGTTCCGGGACGGATGGTCTCGATCGTCCCGTAGGTCCCCTCACCCGCCGGGCATCAGCCCGACGGGGCGAGGCGGTGGGAGTCCGCGTTGCTGCGAGATGGAGGAACGGATGCCTGTTTTCGCGATCGCCCAGTTCCACCCCGACCCGTCCCCGGCCGAGAACCTACGGCTGCTGGATGATCTCGCCGGCCGAGCGGCCGCCGGCGGTGCCGATATGCTCCTCGCCCCTGAAGGTGCCTCGGTCCGGTTCCTGGACGACGCCGATGCCCCGGTACGCACCGCCGAGCCCCTCGACGGCCCCTTCGTCACGGGCCTGTGCGCGCTGTCCCGGCGGTACGGGATCACCATCGCTGCAGGTACTTTCACCTCGAACGGGGCCGGCGGCAGGGTCCACAACACCCTGGTCGTGGCTCAGCAGGGGGCGGTGGTCGCCGCCTACCGCAAGGTGCATCTCTACGACGCCTTCTCCTTCGTCGAGTCCGAACGGATCGCGCCCGGCTCCGATGTTCCACCGGTGATCGACATCGGTGGTGTACGAGTGGGTTTCGCCACCTGCTACGACCTGCGCTTCCCGGAACTGTTCCGGCTGATGGTCGCCGACGGGGCCGAGGTCATCGCCCTTGCCTCCGCGTGGGTGGCCGGTCCGGTCAAGGAGGAGCACTGGGCGACCCTGCTGAAAGCCAGGGCGATCGAGAACACCTGTTACGTCCTGGCTGCCGATCAGGTCGGACCGAAGGGCATCGGCCGGTCGAGCGCCTACGACCCGATGGGACTGGCCCTGGCGGACCTGGGCACCGCCGACGGCGCGCTCGGGTTCGTGTCGGTCCTGCCGGAGCGGCTGGCCCAGGTGCGTGCGGTCCTCCCGTCCAATTCCCATCGTCGGTTCGCGGTCGACCGGATTGTCCGGGATCCGGCGGAACTCCCGGGTGCCTGAGGCCGCGGCCAGGGTTTGTCAGGTCGGGTCGGTGGTGCCGGTACCCGGGTACCGGCACCGGTCCGGGGTGTGCGCCGGATCGGTCCGGTAGGTATCGTTGTAAATCCTTCCCACTTTGCCCCGCTGCTGCTGCACCGGAACTTCGATCGCCTACTATTGCCACACATTGGTGGGGATCGAAAACCGGGTGGCGTCTGCCGCCCAGCGCGGGTCCGCATCGCGACCGGTCCGCAACTCCGCGGCCCAACACGACTTCAGGTGCCCATGACCATCAATCTGCCAGTCTCGCCCTCCGACATCGGCGAACCGACCAAACCACCTGGCATGCACGATGTCGCCCGCGCGGCCGGTGTGTCCCACCAGACCGTGTCCCGCGTGCTCAACGACCACCCGAACGTCCGCTCCGAGACCAAGGAACGGGTGATGCGGGCGATCGCCGAGCTCGGCTACCGACGGAACACCGCTGCCCGCGCCCTGGTGACGAGGCGGTCCGGGATCATCGGTGTGGTCACCCCGCGGTCGGCGCTGTTCGGTCCGACCAGCACCTTGATCGCGGTCGAGGCCGCCGCGCGCGAGGCCGGGTACTTCGTCAGTCTGGCCAGTGTCGCCAGTTCCAGTCCGGCGGTCATGACCTCCGCGCTCGAGCACTTCATGGACCAGGCGGTGGAGGGCCTCGTCGTCGTCGCCCCTGCTCGTGACCTGGCCGAGGCGGCCAGTGTGGTGGCCACCCGGGTGCCGATGGTGATGATCTCGGCCGGTTCCCCCGAGGGCCTGGGCTTCCGCACCGCATCGGTCGACAACGAACTCGGCGCCCGCAAGTTGACCCGCCATCTCCTGGAGGTCGGGCACCGGGACATCGCGCATGTCTCGGGGCCCGAGGACGCCCTGGAATCTGCCGCACGTGTCCGCGGCTGGGCCGCCGAGCTCAAAGCCGCCGGTCTGCCGGTACCTGAGGCCTACCAGGGTGATTGGAGTCCGGAGCGGGGTTACGAGGCCGGCCGGGAGATGCTCCGACGCGGCCTGCCGACCGCAGTTTTCGCCGCGAACGACCACCTGGCCCTCGGTGTGATCAGGGCGTTGACCGAGGCGGGGGTCCGGGTTCCGGAGGACGTCTCGGTGGTCGGCTTCGACGACGTCACCGGTTCGGCCTTCTTCAATCCGCCGTTGACGACCTTGAAACAGGATTTCACCGCCCTGGGTCGGCAGTGCATCGAGATGTTGTGCGGGTTGATGCGCGGCGAGGACGTCGAGAACGGACTGATCTCGCCGGTCCTGGTGGTGCGGGCCAGCACGGCCGCCCCTCCGACACGGCCCCCGTCCCCGTCGCGTCGTCGCTGATCGGCAGCTGATTTAGCCCCTTTCCGAGCAATGGCACTTGACGTACCCCGTTGTGAGCGTTAACAATCTGCATAGGCCATGGATGTCCGTCCACGGCCTATTTCGCTCAACAGGCTGGGGAGGTCGACGTGGCCGCGGAGTACCAGGGCTCATACGTCATCGGTGTTGACTACGGAACGCTTTCCGGGCGTGCCGTGGTGGTCAGGGTGGCCGACGGCGAGGAGCTGGGCGCAGCCGTCCACCCCTACCCACATGCCGTACTGGACCGCACATTGCCCACCGGCGAGCCGTTGCCGCCGGAATGGGCGCTGCAGGTGCCGTCGGACTACGTCGACGTGCTGAAGATCGCCGTGCCGCAGGCCATCGCGGCAGCCGGCGTGAGTGCGGATGAGATCATCGGCATCTCAACCGATTTCACCGCGTGCACGATCCTGCCCACGCTGGCCGACGGCACCCCGCTGTGTGAGCTGGAGGAATTCGCCCGCCGACCGCACGCCTTCGTCAAGCTCTGGCGCCACCACGCCGCCCAGGGGCAGGCCGACCGGATCAACCGCATCGCCGCCGAGCGCGGCGAGAGCTGGCTTCCCCGCTACGGCGGACTGATCTCCTCCGAGTGGGAGTTCGCCAAGGGCCTGGAGCTGCTGGAGAACGATCGCGAGATCTACGACCGGATGGACCATTTCGTCGAGGCCGCCGACTGGATCGTCTGGCAGCTGAGCGGCAACTACGTGCGCAACGCCTGTACCGCCGGTTACAAGGGCATCCGTCAGGACGGCGCGTACCCGAGCAAGGACTTCCTCGCCGCGCTCAACCCGGAGTTCGTCGGGTTCGTCGACGAGAAACTCGACCACCCGATCGGTGAGCTGGGCTCGCGGGCCGGCGGGCTGACGGCCGAGGCCGCGGGCTGGACCGGTCTGCGTGAGGGAATCGCCGTCGCCGTGGGCAATGTCGATGCCCACGTCACGGCACCGGCCGCCCAGGCCATCGAGCCCGGCCAGCTGGTCGCCATCATGGGCACCTCCACCTGCCACGTGCTCAACGGCACCGAACTGCGTGAGGTCCCCGGGATGTGCGGCGTCGTCGACGGCGGCATCGTCTCCGGCCTGTGGGGCTACGAGGCCGGCCAGAGCGGCGTCGGGGACATCTTCGGTTGGTTCGTCAACAACGAGGTTCCGTCCTCCTACGCCGAAGAGGCGCAGCGTCAGGGCATCTCGGTCCACGAGCTGTTGACCGACCTGGCCTCGAAGCAGGAGATCGGCGAGCACGGCCTGCTCGCCCTGGACTGGCACAGCGGGAACCGCTCCGTACTGGTCGATCACGAGCTCTCCGGCATCATCGTCGGGCAGACCCTGGCCACCAGGGCCGAGGACACCTACCGTGCGCTGTTGGAGGCCACCGCCTTCGGTGCCCGCACCATCGTCGAGGCCTTCACCTCCTCCGGCGTGCCGGTCACCGAGTTCGTGGTCGCCGGAGGTCTGCTGAAGAACCGCCTCCTGATGCAGATCTACGCCGACGTGACCCGACTTCCGTTGAGCACCATCGTCTCCGAACAGGGCCCCGCCCTCGGCTCGGCCATCCACGCGGCCGTGGCGGCCGGTGCCTACGCCGACATCTCGGTGGCGGCGAAGGCGATGGGGCGGGTCAACCGTGCCGTCTACCAGCCCATCGAGGAGAACTCGGCCCGGTACGACGTGCTCTTCGCCGAGTACACCAAGCTGCACGACTACTTCGGCCGGGGCGAGAACCAGGTCATGCGCAAGCTCAAGGCGATCCGACGCGAAGCCATGGCGTCGGTCCGAGAGGTAACAGGATCCTGATATGACCATCACCGCTGAGATCGCCGACACCATCACCCGTCTGCGCCGCGAGGTGTCCGATCTGCATTCCGAGCTGACCCGCTACCAGCTGGTCATCTGGACCGCCGGCAACGTCTCGGCCCGCGTCCCCGGGGCAGACCTGCTCGTCATCAAGCCGTCGGGGGTGTCCTACGACGACCTGAGCCCGGAGAACATGGTGCTCGTCGACTTCGACGGCAACGTGGTCGAGGGTGAGCACTCGCCGTCCTCCGACACCGCCGCGGCGGCGTACGTCTACCGGCACATGCCCCACGTCGGCGGTGTGGTGCACACGCACTCCACCTACGCGACGGCCTGGGCCTCCCGCGGGGAGCCGATCCCGTGTGTGCTGACGATGATGGCCGACGAGTTCGGCGGGGAGATCCCGGTCGGGCCGTTCGCGCTCATCGGCGACGACTCCATCGGCCGCGGCATCGTCGAGACCCTGGGCAACCACCGCTCCGCGGCCGTGCTGATGAAGAACCACGGCGTCTTCACCATCGGCAAGAACGCGAAGTCGGCGGTGAAGGCGGCCGTCATGTGCGAGGACGTCGCCCGGAGCGTGCACATCGCCCGCCAGCTCGGCGAGCCCCTTCCGATCGCGGAGCCGGACGTCGACTCCCTGTTCGACCGCTACCAGAACGTCTACGGCCAAGGCTGATCCGGCGGCCCCTCCCACCCGAGGAGCCCCCACGGCGACGGACGCACGACACCGCATCACCCCAGCACCAGCACATTTCCCAGTTCGTTCAACAGATATCAGTCAGCGGTCACGCCAACGGCGGCGCCCGCGAGAGGAGTACCCGCCAATGCCGGCAACCACGAAACCGCAGATCTGGTTCCTCACCGGGAGCCAGGGCCTCTACGGCCCGGAAACCCTTGACCAGGTCAGCAGCCAGTCCCAGGAGATCGCCCGGCTGCTGGCCAAATCGGACGACATCGAGGCCGAGATCGTCTGGAAGCCGACGCTCACCGACTCCGCCGCGATCAAACGGGTCGCCCTGGACGCGAACTCCGACGACGACTGCATCGGTGTCATCGCCTGGATGCACACCTTCTCCCCGGCGAAGATGTGGATCAGCGGCCTCGACGCCCTGCGCAAACCGCTGCTGCACCTGCACACCCAGGCGAACGTCGCGCTGCCGTGGTCCGAGATCGACATGGACTTCATGAATCTCAACCAGGCCGCCCACGGCGACCGCGAGTTCGGTTACATCCAGACCCGTCTGGGTGTGGCCCGCAAGACCGTCGCCGGACACGCCAGTGACCCCCAGGTGACCGCCAGGGTCGGCGCCTGGAGCCGCGCAGCCACCGGCGCGGCTGCGCTGCGTACGCTGCGACTGGCCCGCTTCGGGGACAACATGCGCGACGTCGCCGTGACCGAGGGCGACAAGGTCGAGGCCGAGCTGCGTTTCGGGGTCTCGGTGAACACCTACGGTGTGAACGACCTCGTCGAGGTCGTCGACGCCGTCGAGGAGTCCGCGATCGACTCCCTGGTCGCCGAGTACGCGCGCGTCTACCGGGTCGCCCCGTCCCTGCTGCCCGACGGTGACCAGCACGAGTCCCTGCGGTACGCCGCGCGGATCGAGATCGGCCTGCGCACCTTCCTGGAGGACGGTGGCTTCAACGCCTTCACCTCGAACTTCGAGGATCTGGGCGGTCTGCGCCAGCTGCCGGGCCTGGCGGTCCAGCGACTCATGGCCGACGGCTACGGTTTCGGCGGCGAGGGCGACTGGAAGACCTCCGCCATGGTCTTCGCCCTCAAGGCGATCGCCGGCTCACGTCCCGGCGGGACGTCGTTCATGGAGGACTACACCTACCACCTGGGCCCGGGGGAGCAGAAGATCCTCGGTGCCCACATGCTCGAGGTCTGTCCCTCGATCGCCGGCGGAACGCCCTCCTGCGAGATCCACCCGCTGGGGATCGGCGGACGCGAGGACCCGGTCCGCCTGGTCTTCTCCGCTGCCTCCGGCCCTGCCGTCATCCTGGGCATCGCGGACATGGGGGACCGGTTCCGGCTGGTCGTCAATGCCGTCGACGTCGTACAGCCGGACGAGGAGATGCCGAAACTCCCGGTCGCCCACGCCGTCTGGAAGCCGCGCCCGAGCCTGCCCACCTCGACGGAGTCCTGGTTGGCGGCCGGCGGACCGCACCACACCGTGCTGTCGACGGCCATCGGCGTCGAGGAGCTCACCGATTTCGCCGAGATGCTCGGCACCGAGTTGCTGCTGATCGACGAGGACACCACGACCCGTGGTTTCGCCAAGGAGATCAAGTGGAACCAGGCGTACTACCGACTGGCCCAGGGCTTCTAGTCCGGCCGGTTCGGAAACTGTCCCCGCGGGGTTCGCGGTCCGCGGGGACAGGGGTCGGTGCGGGCTCGCCGGAAGGCTCGATCCCGCACCCCGGGCGGCCCTGCGCACACCCCGTTCGCGGGGTGCGGCAAGGGCCGCCCGGGCCACCGCCCGAAGCTGCCGCAACCGTCCGACCTGCGGTTACTGTTCGCAATTGTTGTTTTGAAATCAATTGGTGTTTAACAAGTTTCGAGTTCTGAATCGATTCTGAGACGATTCTCGTCCGATCGGTTGCACCGGTGTTTGCCCATGTCAAGGGCCTGTCGGACCGCGTGGCGAAGGGTGGCCGCACCTCCGTTACGAATATGTGACACAAATGACTTGACCAAAGGCAATGTGAGCGTTAACAATCACTCCTACGGATCGACGGCGATCCGTCCTCGTGTGACTTACGGGGGATCTGAACCCGAAAGGTCGGCCAATGGCGGCTTGAACCATCTGTGCAGCGACAGGGACCATCCGGTCCACCCAGTGGCAAAGCTTCGAGGCAGCACATACCTCCCGCCCCGGACGCCGATTCGAAAGCCTCGGCAGCTTCTGCCCCACGCGCAGCACAGGTTCAGCCCCTCCCGACCCCGACGAACATCGTTCGGATCCTCGACACCGCACCAGGTCCAGCAGCGTTGGAGGAATGTAGTGCTCAAGAAGACTTTCGCGGCAGCCGCAGCAGCGGTCCTCGCCCTCACCCTGGCCGCCTGCGGCAGCGACGACAAGGCAGCCGAGACCCCGGCCACCACCCCCACCACGGCAGCCGCGACGGCCCCGGCCACCGACGCCGAGACCACGGCCGGCGGCACGGATGCAGCCCCCACCGATGCTCCCCCCGCGAACGTCGGAACCCTCCCCGAGACCGACATGTCGATCCTGAAGGACGCCGTCATCGGCTTCGCCCAGGTCGGCTCCGAGTCCGGCTGGCGTTCGGCCAACACCGACGACATCAAGGCGGCCGCCGAGGCCAACGGTGTCAAGCTGCAGTTCACCTCGGCCGAGGGTGACCAGGCCAAGCAGATCGCCTCGATCAAGACCTTCATCACCCAGGACGTCGACGTCATCGCCTTCTCCCCGGTGGTCGAGACCGGTTGGGACGCAGTCCTGGAAGAGGCCAAGGCCGCCGGCATCCCGGTCATCCTGACCGACCGCGGCGTCACCGCCGACCCGAGCCTGTACAAGACCTTCCTCGGCTCCGACTTCATCGTCGAGGGCGAGAAGGCCGGCACCTGGGCCCAGACCGAGTTCGCCGACGCCACCGAGGTCAACTACGTCGTCCTCGAAGGCACCACCGGTTCGGCTCCGGCCAACGACCGCGCCACCGGCTGGGACAACATCCTGGGCGCCGAGACCAAGTTCAAGAAGCTGGCCTCGCAGACCGGCGACTTCACCCGTGACGGCGGCAAGAAGGTCATGGAAGGCTTCCTGGCCAAGTACCCGAACATCAACCTCGTCTACGCACACAACGACGACATGGGCCTCGGCGCGATCGAAGCCATCGAAGCTGCCGGCAAGGTTCCGGGCAAGGACATCAAGATCGTCACCGTCGACGCCGTCAAGGCCGGCATGCAGGCCCTGGCCGACGGCAAGATCAACTTCATCGTCGAGTGCTCCCCGCTGCTGGGCAACCAGCTGTTCCAGGCCGCTGCCGCGGTCCTGAACAACCAGGAGATCCCGGCCCGTGTCCTGACCATCGAAGGATCCTTCGACCAGGAGCAGGCCAAGGCTGCCCTCCCGGACCGCAAGTACTAAATCCCACCGGCCTCCGGGAGTCGTGAGACACCCGATGGGCCCCACCCGCTTCCGTGGTGAATGATTCGAACCGGGTCCACCACCCGAGCGGGTCACCGATCGCATCGCACAACCACGGCCGGTGGCCGTCGAAGACAAGCGTGTTCCTTCGACGGCCCCGGCCCGGCGATGTCGCGAGAAAGGCAGCAGGGATGCTGAGCAACACCCAGTCTTATGCCGACTCACCCGATGGCACAGGGGATCGGCCCGTCGCTACCCCCATTGTCGAGATGAGCGGGATCAGTATTTCGTTCCCTGGTGTCAAAGCACTGCAGAACGTCGCCTTCCGGCTGTTCCCCGGCGAGGTCCACTCGCTCATGGGTGAGAACGGTGCCGGCAAGTCGACGTTGATCAAGGCCCTGACGGGTGTCTACACCATCGATTCCGGCAGCATCCGGGTCGCCGGCAACGACGTGCTCTTCAGCGGACCGGGCGAGGCCCAGAACGCAGGGATCGCCACCGTCTACCAGGAAGTCAACCTGGTCACCAACCTCACCGTCGCTGAGAACATCATGCTCGGCCGCGAACCGCGCCGTTTCGGCATGATCGACTGGCGTGCGATGCGCAAGCACTCCCGCAAGGTGCTCGCCGATCTCAACCTGGACATCGACCCGGGATCGCTGCTGGAGTCGCACTCGATCGCGGTGCAGCAGCTCGTGGCGATCGCTCGCGCCGTCGACATCAACGCCCAGGTTCTCGTTCTCGACGAGCCGACCTCCTCGCTGGATGCGCGCGAGGTGGGAGAACTCTTCACCATCATCCGTAAGATCCGCGATTCCGGTGTCGCGATCCTGTTCGTCTCCCACTTCCTCGACCAGGTCTACGAGATCTCGGACCGGTTGACGGTGCTGCGCAACGGCGAACTGGTCAGCGAGCACCTGGTGCACGACCTGCCCCGCATCGACCTGATCTCCAAGATGATCGGCAAGGATCTCGCCGCCTTGGACGAGCTGGAAGAGGGCACCAAACGCGAAGCCACCGAACGGGTGTCGGGCGGTGCCTTCCTCCACGCCGAAGGCGTGGGCAAGACCGGCTCGATCAAGCCCTACGACCTGGAGATCCACCCGGGCGAAGTGGTCGGTCTGGCCGGCCTGCTCGGCTCCGGTCGGACCGAACTCGCGCGCCTGCTCTACGGCGCCGACAAGAACGACAGCGGTGCCATCACGATCAAGGGCGAGCCGGTCAAACTGCGCAGCCCGCGGATCGCACTCGACAACAAGATCGCCTTCGCCTCCGAGGACCGCAAGGCCGAGGGGTTGATCGGCGATCTCACCGTGCGGGCGAACATCGTGCTGGCCATGCAGTCCGAGCGGGGCTGGCTGCGCCAGATTCCCCGTAAACAGCAGGACGAACTTGCCGAGAAGTACATCAAGGCACTGGACATCCGGCCGACCAACCCGGAGGCCCTGGTACGCAACCTCTCCGGTGGCAACCAGCAGAAGGTGCTCCTGGCCCGCTGGCTCATCACCGAGCCGAAGCTGCTGATCCTGGACGAGCCCACCCGTGGTATCGACATCGGTGCCAAGGCGCAGATCCAGAAGCTGGTCGCCTCGCTGTCCGACGAGGGCATGGCGGTCGTCTACATCTCGGCCGAACTCGAGGAAGTACTGCGGTTGTCCCATCGGATCGGCATCATGCGCGACCGGGTCAAGATCGCGGAGATCGTCAATCAAGGGGTCACGGTGAACGACATCATGGAAACCATCGCAGCGGAAGCAGGCCAGCCCGCATGAAACACGTGCTCTCCAACCGGCTGATCTGGCCGGCGCTGGTGTTGGTGGCCCTGCTGCTGGCCAACCTCGCGTTCAACCACAGCTTCTTCAACATCCGGCTGCAGAACGGCAACCTCTTCGGCCCGCTCGTGGACATCCTGCGCAATGCGGCCCCGGTGGTCCTGGTCGCGCTGGGCATGACCCTGGTGATCGCCACCCGCGGTATCGACCTGTCGGTCGGTGCGGTGGCGGCCATCTCGGGCTCATGGGCCTCGATGCACATCATCTCCTCGGGTGACCCGAGCTCGGTCAGGGTGGTGCTCACCGCGGTCGGTGTCGCCCTGCTGATGGCCCTGGTGGCCGGGGCCTGGAATGGTTTCCTGGTCTCGGTGCTCGGGATCCAGCCCATCGTGGCGACCCTGGTGCTGATGACGGCAGGCCGTGGCCTGGCCCAGATCATCACCAGTGAGAAGATCCTGTACCCGGACAACTCCCCGGCCTACAAGTTGATCGGCGGCGGCTACCTGCTCGCGGTTCCGTTCTCGATCCTGTTGGCCGGCATCATCTTCGGGCTGACGGCGATCCTGACCCGGCGTACGGCCCTTGGCACCCTGATCGAGGCGGTCGGTGTCAACCCGGAGGCCAGCCGCCTCGCCGGCATCCGATCGCGTTCCATCATCTGGATCGTCTACCTGTTCGCCGGTCTGCTGGCCGGTCTGGCCGGTCTGATGCTGACGTCGAACTCGACCTCGGCCGACCCCAACTCGATCGGTCTGTTCATCGAGCTGGACGCCATCCTCGCGGTGGTCATCGGCGGGACCTCTCTGGCCGGCGGGCGGTTCTCCCTCGCCGGCACCCTGATCGGCGCCTTCATCATCGAGGCCATGAACACCTTTGTCATCCAGGCCATCTCGGCCCGGGCAACGGATGTGTTCAAGGCCTGTGTGGTCATCGCGGTGATGATCCTCCAATCGCCGCAGGCGCGGGCCATGGTGACCGGGGCGTTCCGCGGTCGGAAGAGGGCCGTGGTGGTGCCGGCCGGATCCGTGGTGTCACCGGGCTCGGCCGCGATCTCCGCTCCGGCTCCGGCCACCCCCGACACCGCTGACGGCCACACCGCCGCCACCTCCGATTCCATCCTGACGAAGAGCTCGGGGACCACGTCATGACCACTACCCTCCAGCCGGCGATCGGCCCGGAAGCGCCGTCGAAGAAGCGTTCGCTGAAGCGGTTCGAGCGCTATTCGCCCATCGCGGCGACCGTGGTGCTGCTGATCGTGATGCTCGCCTTCGGCGGCATCAGGTACGACAACTTCCTCTCCGGGCAGGCACTGCTCGATCTTTTCAACAAGAACTCCTACCTGTTCGTCCTGGCCATCGGAATGACCTTCGTCATCCTGACCGGGGGCATCGACCTGTCGGTCGGTGCCGTGATGGCGATGGGGACGGTGATAGCGGCCCAGCTGTTGTCGAAGGGCTGGTCGCCGGCACTGGTCATCCCGGTGGTGCTCGTCATCAGCACCGTGCTCGGGCTGCTGGTCGGCCTGATGATCGACAAGTTCAAGATCCAACCCTTCATCGCGACCTTGGCCGCGATGTTCCTGGCCCGCGGTCTGAGTCTGATGATCACCGATCGGCAGATCGCGATCACCGACACCTTCTTCCAGAAGATGAACCTGACCCACATCAACCTGTGGGAGACGACGACGAACACCCGCCGTGGTGTCCGGGTCAGCGACGTCTACACCACCTGGTCGGTGGTGATCGCACTGCTGATCCTGGTCATCGCGTTCGTGGTGCTGCATTACACCCGCTTCGGCCGGACCGTCTATGCCATCGGCGGCGGAGAGTCCTCGGCGAACCTGATGGGCCTTGCCGTTGCGCGCACCAAGATCTCGGTCTACGCGATCAGCGGTCTGTGCTCGGGACTCGCCGGCATCCTCTACTCCTTCTACACCGCCTCCGGTGATCCGATCGTCGGTGTCGGATACGAACTCAACGCCATCGCAGCGGTTGTCATCGGCGGAACACTGCTGGCCGGTGGAGCGGGTTACGTGCTGGGCTCGGTGCTGGGTGTGATCACCCTGTCCGTCATCTACGCCTACAAGGACTTCGACGGTGGCTTGAACACCGGTTGGACACGGGTGATGATCGGTGCCTTGGTGCTGCTGTTCATCGTGCTGCAGCGGGTTCTGGTGGCTCGAAGGAAGTAACCCTCTCGCACCGGACACTCCCTCTCTGGAGCGCCCACCCGGTGGTGCCTTTCCTGACGACGCTGCGGCGTGTTGTCAGGAGAAGTGCCACCGGGTGGGCTTTTTGCTGTTTCGGGGGGTGAAAAGAACTGTGCTCGCAGGTGTTTCACATCGCCCTCGATGAGATTTCCCAAGAAATCCGCGTGAGCCCTGGTCACCGGCCACTAGGCATGTTAGCGTTCACATCACACGGCGCCCAGTGGTGCGCGCCCACTGCGTTCTCCGATCCGAGCCATGCCGACAAGGCATCTCGGGCCTCACGGGTCGGCGACGCGGCCAGCACCCTGCAGTATCCGCGCGGGGCGCATCGTTCCGGGGCGGACCAGTCAACTATGGAAGTGATTGGAGCGTAAATGACAGTCCTCAACACCATTCGCCGCAGGGCGGTGAGCGCCGCAGTGGCAGGTGCTCTCGTCAGCGGCCTGGTTCTGGCGGTACCGGCCGGCACTGCCGCCGCCGCACTCGCCGACCCGGCCCCGTTGCCCGCTGGTGCGACCGTCGACCAGTTCGACTCGACCACCCTCTCCCCGAACTGGAACATCAACAACGACGACCCCGCGCACTGGTCCTTGTCGACAACCCCTGGCTCCCTGGCGATCCAGGGGCAGACCGGGGACACCTACCAGACGGACAACAAGCAGAAGAACGTCTTCCTCTGGGACATCCCGGTCGGCGACTTCGTCGCCCAGACGACGGTGACCGCTCCCGTCAACACCGACTACCAGGGCGCCGGCATCTATGCCTGGGGCGACCAGGACAACTACATCCGCGCCGGACTGACCAACGTCAGCTTCGCCGCCGGCGGCCCCACCGTGATCGAGAACGGCAAGGAAACCGCTGCCGTCTACAGCTCGACCTTCACCGCGCGCGCCGGTGTCACCCAGGAAACCCTGCGGGTCTCCCGGGCCGGGAACGTCATCACCACCGCGTACTGGTCCGGCACCGCCTGGGTCACCGCCGACACCCAGACCGTCACCTTCAACACCACCAAGGTCGGTCTCTACGCCTTCGGTTCCACCGGCGGGGTCAACCTCAACGCCTCCTTCGACTACTTCGCGGTCAAGGCCGCCGACGGTGCCGCCGTGGTCCCCGCCGGAGTATTCGCTCTGGAAACCAGTGCGGCGCAGAAGTACCTGGCCGCCAACGGCAACACGGTCACCGCAGTGGCGGACCGCCCGCGGGTGTCCCCGCGCTTCACCGCGACCGCCTCCGGCAGCGCGATCGTGCTCGGGTTGCAGGGATCGAACAAGGTCCTTGCCGTCGGCACGGGCGGCACCCTCGGCCTGGTCGAGGGCCCGGCGGCAGCCTCGGCGCAGTTCCAGCTCCGCGACATCGGGGGCGGCAAGAACGCCCTGTTCTCCGTCGCCGACTCCGCGAACCCGCTGCGCGTCGGTGTTCTCGCCGGCGCTCTCTCCACGGGCGCTGCGGCGACACCGATCTCGATCACCACCGCGGCCTACGCCAACGACGGACGCCAGATCGATGTGGACGCCGACGGTGCGACCAAGGAGATCAGCGACCACATGTACGGGATCTTCTACGAGGACATCAACTACGCGGCCGACGGCGGCCTCTACGCCGAACTCGTCCGTAACCGCTCCTTCGAGTTCAACAGCAGCGACCGGTCCGGGTACACCGGACTGACCGGCTGGAACGTTCTGCAGCGCGGCGGCGCGACCGGCACCGGCACCGTCGTCACCGACGCGCAGATGCTCAACGCGATGAACCGGTACTACCTGCAGCTCAACATCACCGCGGCCGGAACAGGCGCCGGCAACGGTGTCGGCATCCGCAACACCGGTTGGAACACCGGCATCTTCGTCGAGCAGGGCAAGACCTACGACTTCTCCGTCTGGGCCCGTCGCACGGCCGATTTCGACAAGCCACTGACCGTCAAGGTCGAGGACACCGCCGGTACCACCACCTTCGCCCAGGGACAGGTCACCGTCACCGGAGACACCTGGAAGAAGTACACCGTTCGACTGACCGCCACCGGTACCACCACCATCGGTGCGCTGACCCTGGTCGCCGAAGGCGGCGCGGGAACCGTTCGCCTCGACATGGTCTCGCTGTTCCCGACCGACACCTTCAAGGGCCGGCCCAACGGTCTGCGCAAGGACCTGGCCGAGAAGATCGACGCCCTGCACCCCAAGTTCCTGCGCTTCCCGGGTGGCTGCGTCACCAACGTCGGTACCTTCCGCGCCTACGGCGAGGCGGGCACCTACGACCGCAAGCGCACCTACCAGTGGAAGGAAACCGTCGGCCCCGTCGAGGAGCGACCGACCAACTTCAACTTCTGGGGCTACAACCAGACCTACGGCCTGGGCTACCTGGAGTACCTGGAGTTCGCCGAGGACATCGGTGCCAAGCCGGTTCCGGTGCTGTCGGTGGGTATCAACGGCTGCGGCGGTGTCGCGCCGACCACGTACACCTTCGACATCGACCGTTGGGTCCAGGACACCCTCGACCTGATCGAGTTCGCCAACGGCGACGCCTCCACCGTCTGGGGGGCGAAGCGGATCGCCATGGGCCACCCGCAGCCGTTCAACCTGGAGTACGTGGGTCTGGGCAACGAGGAGAACTACACCGCCCAGTTCCAGATCAACTTCCCGAAGTTCCAGGATGCGATCAAGCTCAAGTACCCGAACATCAAGATCATCTCGAACTCCGGTCCTGATGCCTCCGGCACCACCTTCGACACCCTGTGGGCCTTCAACCGCAACCGCAATGTCGAGGTCGTCGACGAACACTACTACCGTGACCCGGCCTGGTTCCTGGAGAACAACAAGCGGTACGACAGCTACCCGCGGACCGGACCGAAGGTCTTCCTGGGCGAGTACGCATCTCGTGGCAACACCCTGTACAACGCACTCTCGGAGGCCTCGTACATGACGGCCCTGGAACGGAACGCGGATGTGGTCAAGATGGCCTCCTACGCACCGTTGCTCGCCATGGACCACGCCTCGTACGCCCCGCAGTGGACCCCGGACATGATCTGGTTCGACAACTCCCGGATCTACGGCTCGGCGAACTACTACGCCCAGCAGATGTTCATGAACAACGTCGGCAACGAGGTTGTTCCGTCCACCTATGCCGCCCCGGCCACTCCGTTGCCGGACATCGCCGGTGGGGTGCTGCTCTCCACGTGGAGCACCGCGGCCGTGTACGACGATGTGAAGGTCACCGACAACACCTCTGGCGCCGTCAAGTTCGCCGACGACTTCTCCGGCACCGCCGCCAACTGGACCGGGACCACCGGCACCTGGGCGATCAACGGGGCCGGCGAGTACGCGCAGACCTCCACCACGGTGACGGACGCCCGCCGGACCCTGAACGTGGCAGGCAGCACCGACTGGTCGAACTACACCCTCGAGGTCAAGGCCCGGAAGACCGCCGGAGCCGAAGGTTTCCTCGTCGGGTTCGCCGTCAAGGACTCCGCCAACTACTACTGGTGGAACCTGGGCGGCTTCGCCAACGCCCGATCGCTGGTCGAGAAGGCCGTCGGCGGTGCCAAGTCCGAGATCGTCGGCAGCACCACCAAGATCACCACGGGCCAGAACTACGCGATCAAGATCGTGGTCAGCGGCCACAACGTGAAGCTCTACCTGGACGGTGTACTGATCAACGAGTTCACCGAGGCGGCCACCGCGGCCGACCCGCTCTACCAGGTCGTCACCCGCGACACCGCGACCGGTGATCTGCTGGTCAAGGTGGTCAACGTGCGCGACTCCGCGGTGCGGACCAAGGTCGCCGTCGCCGGCAACACCGTGGTGGGCAACACCGCTGCGGTCAGCGAACTCTCGGGTGCCCGCACGGACACCAACTCCTTCGCCACCCCGACCAAGGTGGCCACGAAGAAGACCACGATCACCGGCACGGGCAATTCCTTCGACTACGACTTCCCGGCCAACTCGATCACCATCCTGCGGCTGCCGACCTCAGCGCCGGTGACGGAGCAGCCCTCGACCACCACCGCGGTGGTGGCGGACTCCACGGTGTCGACGAAGGAAGACCTCGTCGTCACGGCGACAGTGGCCGCTCCGGCGGCGTTCTCGGGCAAGGCCCAGTTGTTCCAGGGGTCGACGAAGATCGACGAGAAGTCCGTCACGGGTGTGGCTTCCGGCTCCGCGTTCGCCGGGGTGGCGACCTTCCGGGAGGCCGGTTCGGGTCTGCCGACGGGTAAGCGCCAGTACACGGTGAAGTTCGTCTCCGACGGTGCTCCGGTGAAGGACTCGGCCTCGGCGGCCTTCGATGTCGAGGTGTTCTTCTTCGACACGGTTCCGGGTTCGTCGTTCTACACGGAGA
>QXCQ01000023.1:0-339 GCA_003576535.1 Nakamurella silvestris
AAGCGAATTTCCGTGATAACCCTTGGGCGAATACCTATGCAACAGTATCGACCACACAAAATTCAGATGGCAATAATTCTTATCAGACTGGAATTAGCGGCACTTTATTGAAAGACCGCAATTTGAGTTATAGCATTCGCCAAGGTTATGTCACTGAACAAGGTTCAGCAGGCGCCATTAATGTGGGCTATAACGGAACTTATGGCAATGTAGGTGCAGGTTATAGCTATGATGGAAACAATAATCGCTTTAGCTATAGTGCAAGTGGTGGCATGTTGCTGCATAAAGATGGATTGACCTTTGGTCAGATTCTTGGTGATACCAGTATTTTAGTCAAAG
>QXCQ01000023.1:378-857 GCA_003576535.1 Nakamurella silvestris
TGCCTCTGAATATCGTTTAAATCGTGTGGCATTGGATTCAAACAGTTTTGATTCAAATTTAGAAATCAACAGCAATGTTAATAATGTTGTGCCAATTCGTGGTGCAATCAGCCGCGCAACATTTGATACCAGTATTGGTGTGCGTGCTTTAGTTGATATCAAATATCAAGGGCAACCGATCCCTTATGCCAGTAATGTGACGGTCACTGCGAGCAAAACCGTAGGTATGGCGGCAGAGTCAGGGCAAGTTTATATGACTGGCTTACCGCTTAAAGGTGTGCTTGAAGTAACTTGGGGCGACGCAAACGAACAAAAATGTGTTGCAGATTATGATATTAGCACTGCTGACTTAAGCCTTGCAGTACAACAGTTTGATGTTGAATGTAAGTAACAGGAGAATATTGATGAAAAACCAATTACTTGCTTCAACTCTATTAATTCTGACTGCGATGGATGTTTCAGCAGGCTGGTGGCGTGAA
>QXCQ01000023.1:919-1180 GCA_003576535.1 Nakamurella silvestris
ACATTTGATTCAGTTCTGACAGTCAGTGTAAATGGTGATCCTTGGACGACCCATTGTGATAACGGTACCACGCTCACAGGTGCTTCTATTCCTATTTATATGACTGCCTACTACACAGGACCTCGAGTCATCATTGGCGGAAAAAGCTATATGCAAGTGAATGATTATTTACAAGCCTCTGTTCGATATACCTATAATGGGACCAATATTAATGTACCCGCTCAAAATTCACGCTTTGGTTTTCCATCTGAACGCTGTGGC
>QXCQ01000235.1 GCA_003576535.1 Nakamurella silvestris
TAAGCAATCGAGTGAACACCAGAACCAGACACCGCAACCGCTGCGGTGTACGTGGTCCAGGCACCGCCGTCGAGGGAGAACTCCGTCTTCGCCACACCCGAACCGGCATCCGTGGCAGCCAGCGTGGCCGTCACAGCAGTGGTGTACCAACCATTCGTCCCCTGCGGAGCACCCGGGGCCAACGTCACCGTCGACACCGGAGCCGTCGTATCAACCACCACAGCCACTGTCACCACCACTGCCGCCGAGGTGCCGGAGGGGGTGCTGGTCGGATCGGTGGCCGTCGCGGTAAGGGAGTGGGCACCGCCGGCCAAAGCTGTTGTCGGGGTGCAGCTCCACACACCGGCAGCATCGGCAGTGGCGGTGCACACGGTCACCGGTGAGCCGGACCCGTTGTCCGACAGGGTGACCGAGGCAGCCGGTTCGGCGGTTCCCGACACCACCGGCAGCCCGGAGGTCGAGGTGGTGCCGGTCGCCGGCGCGGTGATTGCCGGCGTCGGGGCGAACGGTGCCGTGTTCGGCACCCCGAAGCCGGTGACGGACACCGCGATACTGTGCACGGTCAACTGACCGTTGGAGTTGCGCAGTCGGAAGTCCGCCGCCGAGTGCTGACCTCCACCGAAGGCGGCGTCGGTGGCCGCCAGGGTCTTCACCGTTGCAGTCTTCCAGGTGTTTGTTCCGGTCAACTGAACCGTGGGGGTGCCGCCCTTGTAGGGGTCCGTCGTGCCGTCGTCGTACTGCACCGCGATGGAGCCGGTCCCCTGGTCGTAGTAGGAAATCGTGAAACTCGCCTGGAAACTGCCGGAATGGGCGACGGTGTCATCGATGTCGAAGTACATGTTGCCCTGCGTGGTGGTCCGGGCGCTGAGCCCACCCACCACACCGGCAGTGGTCGGACCGTCGAAACCGCTGGACGGTCGTTCGTCCTGGCTCATCCCGTAGGAGTAGTTGGTCGAGCCGACAACGGAGCCCACCACGGCGGTACCGGCGGGGGAGTCCGAGGCGTTGAAACTCAGGGCCGGGCTTGCCGCACTGGCAAGACCCGTCGGGTCGGTGACGGACACGGTGGCCGTGTGTTTGCCGGTCGACAATGCGGCCGACGGGGTGCAGGTCCAGCTGCCGTTGTCCGGGATCTGCAGCGTGCACAGGGTTGTCGACCCGTCCTTGACGGTCAGGGTGCCGCCGGGTTCACCTGTGCCGGTGAGGGCTCCGGTTGTCTTGATCGTCTGACCCGCCGTAGGGGCGGTGACGACCGGGACCGGTGGGAACGAGATCTGGTTGGGCACGGTGGTTCCGGTGACCGTGACACCGACGCTGTGGACGATCACGGTCGGGCCGTTGTTGTTGCGCAGCCGGAAATCCGCGCCGCTGTGCTCGGCACCGCTGAAGTAGGCACCCGGTGCGGTGATGGTCGCGGTCTTCCAGGTGTTGGTGCCGGTCAGGGTGAAGTTGCCCGCCCCGCGGTAGGCGTCGTTCCCGTCGTCGTACTGCAACGACACCGTTCCCGTTCCTTGGTCGTAGTAGGAGACAACCACTACGGCGGTGTAGTTCCCGGTCTTGGCGACCGCGTCGTCGACATCGAAGTAGAGATTGCTGTTGGTGGCGGTTCTCGCCGTTCGCCCGCCGACCGTTCCGGCGGTGGTCGGTCCGTCGAATCCGGCATCCGTGGTCTCGACGTGCTTGAGCCCGTAGGAGATGTTGGTGGTGCCGAGCACCGTACCGACCACGGCCGTGCCGGTGGCCGTGGCAACGTCGAGGCCGAGGACGAGGTTGCCGAGGTGCCGGGCCGCTGTCGGTGCTGTGCCGGTCACCGGGGCGTAGGTGAAGCTGCTGGTCGGGGTTGCGACCTGTTCGACGAGGTAGCTGCGTCCGGAGGTGACCGGGACGTCGATGAGGGCGTCACTGGTCGAGGGCACCACCACGGCGCCATCGGTGCCGCTGACGACCTGGATGGCCTTGCCCGGCCACGGGTTCTTCACCTTCTGGGTGCCGGTGAACCCGGCTTCGATGGCTGCGGTGGTCAGCTGACCACCCTGCACCTGCACGTCGACCTTGCTGTTGTGCTGGATGTAGACGGTGCCGCTGACGTCCCAGCCGGTGGGCCAGGCGGGGGCGAACCGGAGGATGCCGTCGAAGTCCTGGGCCAGGGCCTCGTTCATCGCGGCGGTGACGGTCGAGGTCTGTTCGAGGTACGGCTGATACCCGACGGTGGCACCGATGTCGGCGAACCCGTTGGGGTACACCTGGTGTCCCTTGGTGTTGTTGATCAGCCAGGTCGCGACCTCGGCAGGCTGCTGCAGCCGGGCGGCGTGGACCGCATCCAGGGACCAGTCGTTTCCGCCCTTGTTCGGGCGGCTGGTGTAGCTGCGCTGGGCGACGGCGAACAGGACGGGATCCTGGTCGCTGATCTGGTTCCAGGGCCATAAGGGTTCGAGTTCGACGTTCTCGCCGTTACGCCTGGTCGCAGCCGGTTCGTAGGAGATGGCGATCATGTCGGTACCGGTGGCGTCGGCGGCAGCGGTGGCCGCCTGGGAGTAGTCGGGGTTGAGGAGTGCGGTGCGGGTGGCCTGATCGGTCCGCGGGTACGGGGGGATCTTCGGGATCGCGGCGGCGATCTGTCCCAGCAGCGGATCGGTGCCGGCGTCGACGCCCACCAGGGCTGCGACCTTCCCGATGACCGGGAACAGCGCGGCGGAGGCCGCCATGTTCGTGGTCGGATCCTGAACGCTCCACTGCGTTTCGTGGGCATTGGCGTTGGAGTGCAGCCAACCGTCGGCACCGACCTGCTGGTAGGCGAGGAGGAACTGGGCGCTGGCGCGCATGAACGGGAAGGCGCGGGTGAGCAGGCTCAGGTCCCCCGTCGCCTGGTACTGCTGCCAGATGTACATCGCGACCTCGGGGCCGCTGGTGATGTTGAGGGCGTTCCAGTTCGGCGCACTGGGCTCGCTGCAACTGGAGTTGACACCCTTGCCGGGGTCTCCGCCGTTTCCGTTGAAACGCATCGTCTCCGGCAAGCAGATGCCCGGACGGCCGCCCATCTGCGCGGTGGTCCAGGCCTGGATGTTGGACAGGTTGTTGATGTAGAGATCGAAGATCGGGATGTTCAACTCGTAGGCGCCAGAGGAGATGTGGGCCGCGATGGAGCCGCGCAGGTTCCACAGCCAGAACGAGGCTGGGTCCCAGGTCTGCTTGTCCTGTGCCCAGGCGAACATGTCGGCCTCGCCGGCCTGACTGCCCGGGAGGTAACCGGGTTTGAACGATGCCCGCGCCTCGTACAGGTACAGGGTCCGCAGGTTCTCCAGGTAGTCGGCGTTGCCGTCGGCCGAGCTTGTCTTCACCACACCGGTCTGGTTCCAGTAGGTCTTCCACCAGATGCCCTGAGCGGCAAGAAGATCCGTTCGCGCTGCGGTGGCGTCGGCACCGATGGTCGTGGTGGCCAGGGCTCCGGCGTTGCCCTGGGTCCCGTTCCAGCCCGGGGAGGCCACGACGACGCGGAAGGAGCCGTCGGCGTTGGGGGTGAAGGTGGTTTTGATCTGCGTGGTGCTTGCGACAGTGGTCGCGACGTTCCGGCCGCCGGCGGTGATCCCGGCGAGGGAGCCGAAGGTCTTGCCCGACTGGCCGTCCACCCAGGTCTCGGCGAGGGTGCCGACCGTGCCGGTGACCGTGGCGGTCGGTGTACGACCGGACCACAGATTCAGGGTTGCCGTCTGGGTCAGGGCAGGGTTCGCGCCGGTCACATCGACGACCAGCTCGTCCGTGCCCCCGGCCACCCAGACCTTGGCGGTCATACCCGCGCCGGACTCGGTGAACACCCCGGTGGTCACGTCGAGGCTGCCGGTGTAATCGGCCGCATTGGTGATCACCGACAGGCCAGGGATGTTGATCTGTCCCGGTGATTTCCGGGCCGGCATCGTGTCGGAGCGGTTGAGCTGGGCGGTGAAACCGCTGGCCGACCAGGCCGACACCCCGAGGGAGCCGTTGCCCATCGGCATCGATGCGGTCGGGTCGGTGTTGGGGCGACCGAGAATCAGGTTGGCCCGACTCGCCACGGCGAGCGGGTCCAGGTGGAACGAGCCGTTCTGCCAGGCCGTGGTGGGGGCGGCGGCGATGGCGGCAGTCGCGGCCGGGGCGGCCACCACGGTGGCACCACCGACCGCCAGTGCCAAGGAACCACCCACGGCCAGGAACCTGGTCGACAGGCTCCGCCCTGGCGGATACGGAATCCGGGCGGGGCCGCCCATGGCAGATCGATCCGAGCGTGTGCGACGGTGCACGTGAACCTCCGGGAGACGGGAACAGGGGCGTGCGGCGAGGGCGGTCGATCCGTCTGCCACACCGTCACCGGCACAGGCATCAGGGCATGACTCGACCATCCGAGCCCATCTGCCTGCTGACGTCCTTGTCGGCGATCAGTGGCCGACGTCGGACACGGTTCGCGTCAGACACCCAAGACATCGGATGTCTGAGGTAGGTATAGAGCAATTTTGCACCGATGTAAAGAGGAGGGAATTAGGTGATTAAGTGGCCTATTTCTGGATACCGGTGTCGTTGACACGGGGCAGGAGGTCTTGGTGTCCACTGAACGGCGGGGGTTGTCGGGTGAATTCGACCTGCGGGCGAGTCGGGTGTGCGGAGCCGGCTCCCGGAATGACAACCCCTGGAAGGAGCTCGGCATTGATGCCGGTGGATCGAATGGTAGGAGGATTGTGGTGTATCTGTTCCCGCGCAGCCTGTTGTTCCTCGCGCACGATGTTTCGTGCGCGAGGAACGACATCGTGCGCGGGAAGGGTCAGGTCTAGATCTCGGGCAGATTCCCGGTGGAGCAGAGGATCTCGCACACGGACCGAAGTTTGGTGTTGGTGCTCTTCGAGGTCCGCACCAGGATCGAGAACGCCTTGGTCGAATCGATCGAGTACCGCTCCATCAGGATGCCCTTCGCCTGGCCGATGATGTCCCGGCTGTCCAAGGCGGTTTCGAGCTGGCTGGTCTTGTCCGAGTTCGCCACCACCAGGGTGGCATGGGTGGCGAAGATGGAGGCCATGCTCGCGGCTTCGTCGTCGAAGGTGGTGAACCGGTCCGCTACGACACTGAGTGTGCCCAGCACCATGTCGCCGAACGACAGCGGTGTGCAGATCATGCTGCTGGCGCCGAAGGCCGCGGCGTCCGGGCCGAAGCGAGGCCACCGCGGGTCGTTGGCAACGTCGGTGACGAAGAACTGGCCGGCGCGGGTGGCCGCCTCGAGGGTCGGTCCCTCGCCGAGTTGGTTCTGCAGGGCGATCAGCTTGGCCGGGAGCGGCCCGAAGGAGGCTCGTTCGGTGAGCCGCCCGGTGTGGTCCAGTACCACCACTGCCGCGCCGGCGGTGCCGGGAATGGCGGACACCGCGCCCTCGGCCACCTCGGCCAGGACCGCGGAACGATCGCTGTCCGTCCCGCTCACGCGACTCGACATCTCCACCAATGCAGCGGTGAACTCCTGTGTTGCCGCTGACTGCGAGTGCTCCGACACCATCCACCCTTTCTCTCGAAGCCGATGCCGCCGCAATCCTCCCATGACGGGCGGGGAAGTCGACCATGACCGCCTTTCCTGTCGACGCGAGCGATCCGGGTGAGCTCAGGTCGCGTGCCGAAAGGTCGACCGGTACACCTGCGGTGACGTGTGCAGGTGCTGGGAGAACGCCTGCCGCAGACCGGCCGGAGTGCCGAATCCGCTGTGGTCGGCGACCTGATCGATGGCCAGGTCCGTGCTCTCGAGCAGATGTTGTGCTCGTCGGAGGCGTTCGGTCTGCAGCCATCGGCTGGGGGTGAGGGCGTATTCACGTTCGAACCGGCGCATCAGCGTTCGCGGGCTCACATGGGCGTACGCGGCGAGGTCGGCGAGGGTGAGCCGCTCGTGCAGGTGGGCCCTGGCCCATTCGACGACGGGGCCCAGCCCGGTCCCGGGCTCCGTCGGTACCGGCAAGGGAACGAACTGGGCCTGGTCGGCCGTCCGGTGTGGCGGGACCACCAGCCGCCGTGCCAACTCGTTCACCACGACCGAGCCGCGGTCGCGTCGCACCAGTTCCAGGCAGAGGTCGATCGCCGCTGCCGTGCCGGCCGAGGTGTAGACCGTTCCGTCGGCCGTGTAGAGCACCGCGGGGTCCACGGTGACCTGTGGATACCGTCGGCCCAGGGCCTCGGCGTACATCCAGTGGGTGGTGGCGCGCCGACCGTCGAGCAGTCCGGCTTCGGCGAGCGCGAACGCCCCGGAACAGAGTCCGACGATGCGCGCCCCCTGCCGGTGCGCGGCCCGCAGGGCCTCGACGAGTTCTGCCGACGGAACCTCGTCGACGTCGGCGCAGGCGGGAACGATGACGGTGTCGGCCTCGATCAGGTCGGCCAGTGTTCCGGCCTCGGGTACCTGAAAACCGGAAGCCACCCGGACGCCGGGTTCGCCGGTGCACAGGATCAGTTCGTAGGGCGGGTCGATCAGATCGGGACGAGGGCTGCCGAACACCTCGCACGGAACAGCCAGCTCGAAGAGCGGAGCTCCGGGCGTCACCACCACAGCCACCCGGTGCCTGTCATGATTCTTTCGCATACTGTCGATCATGCCACTTGTTGTGCGATGGAGACCCGGCTGTGCTGGAGGTATGACAGCACGGTTCGTGTCCTCGCCATCACCGTCCTCCGAGGGGACGCCACCTGCGCCGGGCATCGGGCTCCTCCAGGGGGTGGCGCTCTACGTGTGCGCCATCCTCGGAGCCGGTGTCCTGGTGCTCCCCGGGCAGGTGGCCTCGCTGGCCGGACCCGCGTCGCTCATCGCCTGGGGGTTCAGCGTGGTGTTGTCCGTGCCGCTGGCGTTCACCTTCGCCCGGTTGGCGACGACCTACCCCGATGCTGGTGGGGTGGCCGTGTTCGCCCGACATGCCTTCGGCAACACCATCTCCGGGATCGCGGGCTGGTGGTACTTCATCGCGGGGTCGGTCGGCCAGACCATCGTGCCGTTGACGGCCGGCTACTACATCTGCGATGCGATCGGCTGCGGCCCGTCATTCGCCCCGCTGTTCGCTGCGGCCATCCTGGGTGCCGCCGTGCTGACCGGCGTGGCGGGCCTGCGGGTGGGGGGCGTCGTACAGGTGGTGCTCGCGGCCGGGGTGTGCGTGGTGCTGCTGGTCGCCATCGCGGCGGCGATACCGCAGATCCACTGGGTGGCCTTCACACCCTTTGCGCCCCAAGGGATCACCGGCATCGGCGTGGCGGTCGTGGTGCTGTTCTACGCCTTCTCCGGCTGGGAGGCCGTCGCTCATCTGGCGTCCGACTTCCGGAACGTGGGCCGTACGTTGCCCCGGGCGACCCTGCTCACCCTGGTGGTCGTCGCTGTGCTGTATCTCGGGATCGCCGTGGCCGTCGTGGGGACGAACAGCTACGGCAGCACCGAGATCGACACCGTGTCGCTGGGGAACATCGTCGGCAGTCAGTTCGGACTCTCGCCCGCGATCGCGTTGGCCGTCGCGGCGACGGTGATCTGTGCCGGTACCACCAATGCCTTCATGGCCTCCGTCTCCCGTCTCGGATACGCGCTCGGACGTGACGGGTGGGCACCGGCCTCGTTTGCCCGGAAGAACGGCAGGGGCGCTCCCGTCACCGCCGTTCTGTGGGTCACCGGCATCGGTGTGCTCGGCCTCGTCGGGGTGGCGGTGTTCGGCTGGGGGACGGCCGATCTCGTCTTCATACCGTCCACATTGGTGCTGACCACCTACCTGGTGGCCACGGCCGCGGGGGTGCGGTTGCTGCCGGGACGACAGAAAGCCCTTCCCGCCATGGCTTTTGCGCTCATTCTCATCGTCACCCCCTCCGCCGGTTGGTATCTCGCCGTTCCGGCCCTGGTGGCCCTCGCAGCGGTCGCCTACCGGGGACCGGCCGCTCGCTCGAAGCGGCCCGTCTAGGACGACGACCGGACGTCGGTGGCGACGGCTTTCGGGGCGGCGCGGACGTGGACCCGCTCACCCTGCCGGCCGATGAGGCTGAGGAATTCGACCGGACCGTGGCTGGTGGCCCCGAACCAGTGCGGCGTGCGGGTGTCGAACTCGGCGGCCTCACCCGTCTGAAGGATCAGGTCGTGTTCGCCGAGCACCAGGCGCAGCCTGCCGTTGAGCACGTAGACCCAGTCGTAGCCCTCGTGGGTCCGTAGTTCCGGGGTGGCGTCGTCGTTGCCTGTCGGCAGGACGAATTTGTAGGACTGGATGCCCCCGGCGCGCCGGGTGAGCGGGATGACGGTGGACCCGTCGCCACAGGCGATGGGGCGCAGGTTGATCCGGGGATTGCCGGTGGGCGGGGCGCCGACGAGTTCGTCAAGGGTGACCCCGTAGATCTGTGCGAGTGGAAGCAACTGTTCGAGCGTGGGACGGCGGAGCCCGGATTCGAGTCTGGACAGGGTACTGGCGGAGATCCCGGACTGTTCGGCCAGGTCGGTCAGGGTGATCTCGTGACGGGTGCGCAGGTTCTTGAGTCTGGGGCCGACCGTGTCGAGGGTGCGGTGCGGGGTGTGGTCCATGGTGCCCAGTTTGCCATTTGGCAAAAATGTTTGCACATCTGCCTCGTTCGAGTGCACGATCGTCGAGTACCGGCCGTCTGGTGTGCCGGTCCGGACCGCACCGACGGAGGCGTGATGACGCAGGGATTCGACAAGGACTACTGGGAGACCCACTGGCAGCAGGCCGGCGGGCAGCAGATCGCCCCGAACCCCTGCCTGGTCCGGGAGGTCGGGTTCCTGCTGCCGGGAACGGCTTTGGACGCGGGCTGTGGTGAAGGCGCGGAGGCGATCTGGCTCGCTTCCCAAGGATGGCGGGTCACCGCGGCGGACATCTCGGCCGAGGCCCTCTCCCGCGCGGGCGACCGCTCCGCCGCTGCCCAGGTGCCGGCGGAACACCTGCGATGGGTGGAGGCGGACCTCAGCTCCTGGGAACCGGACACGCAGTTCGACCTGGTGACCACCCTCTACGCCCACCCGGCGATGCCGCAACTGGCTTTCTACCAACGGATCTCGCAGTGGGTGGCACCAGGCGGAACTCTGCTCGTCGTCGGCCATCTGCGCGGCCCCGACCCGGCCGGCCACGGGGGTTCCGCCCAGGAAGGTCACCGGCCTCCCGGCCATCGGCACGCCGACCACGGCCACGGCCCCGGCCAGGCGGACCATACCCACGGCGGTCATCCCGACGAGGTCACGGTGACGGCCGCAGGTATCACCCACGGACTCGACCCGAGCCGTTGGGACGTCGTCACCGCCGAGGAACTGACCAGGACCGTCGCGGTCGGCGGCGACCGGACCGTCGAACTGCGCGACGTCGTGGTGCGCGCCACCCGCCGCCCCTGAACTGATCGTCTCCGCCTCACGGAGGCGATCCACAACCGTTACCAGCGCCGGACTCTCCGTCCGGTGCCGATCCCGCATGCCCTTCAGAAGGACACCATGAGCACACCCAGCACCCCCGGGGCGGCCACCGCCGGCCCGGATCTCCTCGCCCGGACCGTCGACGACCCACGCCTGCGGCGATCGATCCTGATCGGCGTCTGCGTCGCCCTGATGGCCGTGATCGCCTCGGTCTCCGGCCTGAACGTCGCCCAGCCTCAGATCGCGTTGGCCTTCAACGCCTCCCAGGGCGAGGTCCTGTGGATGATCAACATCTACACGGTCACCCTGGCGGCGCTGTTGTTGCCGCTCGGGGCGGTGGGGGACCGCTGGGGGCGCAAGCCGGTACTGATCACCGGACTGACCGTTTTCGGTCTGGCCAGTGTCGTCGCCGGTCTGGCCACCGGTTCGGAGATGATGCTCGCCGCGCGGTTCTTCAGCGGCGTCGGTGCGGCGATGATCATGCCGGTCACCCTCTCCGTGATCACCTCCACCTTCCCGGACGCGGAACGGTCCAAGGCGATCGGTGTGTGGACCGGTGTCGCCGGTGGCGGTGGCATCCTCGGGATGTACCTCTCGGCCCTGCTGGTGGATGTGGCGAACTGGCGGTGGCTCTTCGTATTGCCGGTGGTGCTCGTCCTGGTGGCGATCCTGCTGGCGGTACGAACGATCCCGAACTCCCGGGAGTCCTCGGCGCACAGGTTCGACGTGATCGGGTCCCTGACCTCCCTGGTCGCGGTGGTGGGTTTCATCCTCCTCCTCCACGAGGGTGCCGAACGGGGCTGGACGGCACCCACGACCGTGATCAGCCTGCTGGTCGGAACTGTCGGTGTCATCGCGTTTGTGCTGTGGGAACTGCGACAGCCGGCTCCCCTGCTGGATGTGCGGCTGTTCCGCGAGCGCGGTCTGTCCAGCGGTTCCCTCACGCTGCTGGGGGTTTTCGGTGTACAGGCGGGGATCTTCGTGGTCCTCTTCCCCTACTTCCAGGCTGTGCTCGGCTGGTCCGGTCTCCGGTCGACCCTGGCACTGATGCCGATGGCGCTCCTGATGATGGTCACCTCCACGCTCGCCCCGCGGCTGGCGGCAAGGGTGGGTGCCCGCGTGACGATGGCCTCGGGCATCTTCCTGGGCGGGGCCGGGTTGGCCCTGATGGCGGTTCTGGTCTCGGTCGACGGCGGGTACCTCTCGGTCCTGCCGGGCATGGTCGCGATGGGACTGGGGATGGGCTTGTCGATGACCCCGTCGACCGAGGCCATCACCGGGTCCCTCCCCCGGGAAAGCCAGGGGGTGGCCTCCGCCCTGAATGACGTCACCAGGGAGTTCGGCACCGCGCTCGGCGTGGCACTGCTCGGGGCGGTCCTGACCGCCGGCTACCGCAGTGCCATCGACTCCCGCTTGGACGGCGTCCCGGACACCGCCGCCGCGGCCGCGCGCGAGGGTATTGCCAACGCCTTGGCCGTCCCCGACGAAACCGCTGGTGGCGCAGCATCTCTGGCTCGCGCCGCACGGGAGTCATTTGTCGACGGATGGCAACAGGCGATGTGGGCGGGGGTGGCCGTGATGGCCGTCCTGTGGGTCTACGTGCTCGCCCGCGGGCCGCGGCGGGCCGGGACCGTGGTGTACCCGGCGGAATGACCACCCGCCGTCGGCGACCATGTCGGGGTGGTCGCCGACAGGGTCGGACCATGGCGGGCGAGTGGCGGCGGGACGAGATCATCACGGGCGCAGCAGTTACCGGGCACCGTTCACAGGCTCCGGGGCCGCGGTCATCATCGGGAGATCAGTGCTGTGGGCGGCCCTCGGCGAGATACGACAGGCGACGGAGTGCCTCGGTGTTGCGCCACCGCAGCGCTGCCTGGCGGGCGAACCGTGGAATCAGGGTCGCCGGACCCCTGACCGCGTCCTCGGCCATCCGGACCCGACAGCCGTGCGCCAGGTCGACGACCGACAGCCGTACCCTGGCCTCACCGGCCGGCCAGGCCCGGGCCCGCAGCTCCATGCTCTCACCCGGCACGCAGGAGAGCATCGTGGTGGTGTCGTCGATCAACAGGGGCCAGGTGCCCACCGAGTGATGGATGGTCGCACCCTCGGCAGGCCAGGTCGGATGTACATCTCTGATGCGGGACGCCCCCACCACCCACAGACCGAAGAGCCAGCCGTCGTCGAGCACCCGGAACACATCCGCTGCCGTGCAGGCCATGTTGCGTTCGACGATGTCCATGTCAGCCTCAGATCCTCGGTGATCGTGTGCGGGTGCCGACGGCGAGCGGAGATCCTCGCTGTGGACGGCCGTCACCCTCCTCTACCCAGAACCTGGGAACGGATGCGAGCCGCAGCGCCGGTTCGTGGAGACCGCCGTGGATCCCCATCGGTCCGGCCCGGTGATCCCGAACACCTCCAGCGGTCCGGCTATTGACAATCTGCCGGGCCGACCGCAAACTCGCGCGAACCCGTGTGGCGAGATTCCTTTGTTACGAGCGGATTTCGTGCACCATCCCTCGAACGGAGGCCCTGGACCAGCGCATCTGTACCAATCCGGACCCGCATTCGAGTGAACTTCCCGGCCCTCGTCGTGACGTGACCTGCGGGAACACACAGCACGTACCCAGGTGTAACTCGGGATTCACAAATCGCTCCTACTTTTTGCTGGTTTCCCGAACCAGCCAGCAGAAGCGAGGAACAGCACATGAAACATCTCCCCGGTAGGCGGAGGTCGTGGGCCCTGGTGCCCTTGGCCGCAGCCTTGTCGGTGTCCGTTTCCGTCGTGATGCCACTGCCGCAGGCGGTAGCAGCAACGCCGGCGACGATCGCGCCGGCGGCAGCCGTCGCCACCGCGCCTGCCGCAGACGGGACCTCCGAGGCATCGGAGCTCCCGGATCCCACGGCGCGTGGTTCCTACAACCCGGCCACCCTCCAAGAGGTGAAGCTGGGTCTGGCGGACCTGCAGGAGCCGAACTCCTCCGGTGCGGCACCGGGGACCGGTCAGGCCCAGTCGGCCGAGCAGTTCGAGATCCGCGGTGCCCTTTACTATCCCGCCGATCGGACTGTTCCCTCGCCGCTGATCGTGTTGGTCCATGGCAACCACGGTTCGTGTGATGCCGGACAGAACAGCACCACCGCGACCTGTACCAGCTACAAGCGTAACGAGGCCGGGTACGCCTACCTCGGCGAGAATCTCGCCTCCTGGGGTTACACGGTGTTCTCCCTGTCCCAGGACCAGCTGATGATGCGCCAGGACAACAACAAGAGCAAGGGCATGCACCAGCGCCGGTTGTTGATCGCCAAGGCGCTCGACGCCCTCACAGCGGCCAACCAGCCCGGCGGCCTGGCGATCGACTCCCACACCACCATCGGCGACACCCTCTCGGGCAAGCTGGATATGACGCGCATCGGTCTCATGGGCCACTCCCGCGGCGGTGACGCGGTCACCAGCTTCATCGACTACAACCGCATCCGGACCGACGGTCCGCGGTACCCCATCCGCGGTGTCATCTCCCTCGCCCCGGTCGACTACGAGCGCAAGGCACCCTACGGCGTCCCCTACATGACGATCCTGCCGATGTGTGACGGTGACGTCTCCAACCTGCAGGGTGCGCGGTTCTTCGAGCGCAGCCAGTACGTCAATCCGACCGATCCCTTCCCGCGGATCCAGGTCGAACACCTTGGTGCGATTCACAACTGGTACAACACCGTCTGGTACGCCGACGGTGCGGCCGACGGTCAGAGCAACAACGACGCGGCCTGCGGCAACTCCGCTCCGTTCGCCACGACCAACATCCACCCGAACAACCTGCGCCTGTCCGGAGCGGCGGACTACGTCGATCCGGCCAAGAACTACGTGGTGAGCAACGGTACGAACAATGTCGACACCTACAACCCGCTGATCAACACGAAGATCTCGGGGGACCCGGCCAGGATGGGTGACCAGGAGAAGCTGGGTCTGGCGACCATGGCCTCCTTCTTCCGTCGCTACGTCGGTGGTGAGGGCGCCTTCCAGCCGTACATGACCGGCGAACTGTCCAACACCGCCGACCACCTCCAGGTGCCTGAGACAGCCTGCCCCACCAGCACATCCGGCAAGGCGATCCCCTGCAGCGAGCGGGTCAACACCACCTACTTCGCCGCTCCGGACGAGCGGGTCGACGTGATCCGGCCGGAGGTGACGAACCCGCTGACCCTGAACGCACTCGGCGGAACCCTCAGCGGGAGCGGCTTCGCCGACCCGTACGCCCAGTCCGACGGTGTCTCGCCCAAACCGGCTGCCACCACCGGCGGGTACGACTGGTGCAACCCCGAGCCCGACGACTTCGCGCCGTCCCAGCTCGGCAAGAGCACCCTGCCCACCGCCGCGAAGGCCTGCCCGCTGCCTGCGGCCGGTGCCTTGGGTGGCCAGAACGGCACCCGCGAGAACTCCCCGATCAACCACTCCTACGGTCGCCAGCTCACCGTGGCGTGGGAACCGACGAGCACCGCCACCCTCAGCGCCCAGATCCCGGCGGCCTCCAAGGACATGAGTGGCCTGAAGGCCCTCGCGCTCGACGCGGACGTCAACTTCTTCGATCTGCGCAACCCCGGCGCGGACAACCGCGGCAACAGCACCAAGGTCGGCGCCGATTGGCCGAACGAACTGCCCACCTCCTACGACCCGACCTCCACGACCCAGGACTTCGTGATCGCCCTGAGCGACACCGCCGGTCACGTCGGGACCGTCAACGCCGGTGACGAGCGGTGGGGCAACGCCCTGCACATGTCGACCGGAACGAACACCCCCAACACCCACATCGTGTTGGACCAGATCCGCGTTCCGTTGAGCGAATTCGCCGCCCAGGGCGTGGATGTCGCCTCCCTGGCGAAGTTGGAGTTCCGCTTCGGTGTCACGGGAACCCCCGCCTCCGGCTCGATCCAGCTGGCCGACGTGCGTTTCCAGGAATCTGTGGTCCCCTCGGACATCTACTCCGACGGTGACCAGGCCAACGGTGCCGGTTACGGCCTCCCGGCCTCCGGCCCGAACCCGGTGACCATCCTGAACAGCACCGACAACACCCCGGGCAACCTCAAGCTGGTCGACCCGGTCGCCAGCCCGAAGGGGAGCACCACCTGGGTGGTCGACGACGACCGGAAACAGTGCCCGGACGCCAACTTCACCAAGATCCAGGACGCCGTCGACTACGCGGCGCCGTGGGACACCATCGTCGTGTGCGACGGTGTCTACCAGGAGTCCTCCACCCCCGTCTACCACGCGAGCAACCCGGTCGCGACCGGTGCGCGCAACGGGCTCACCATCACCAAGCCCCTGAAGATCAAGGGGACCGGCGCGGACAAGGTGACCATCGAACCGGATCAGTCGCTGCGCACCCTCGCCGGTGTGACCCCCTACCTGCGGGACGGTGGCGGGAACGTCATCACCGTGTCCCGGCAGTCCCTGGGCGCCACCGACACGAACGAGCTGTTCGTCGAGATCTCCGGTGTGACGGTCACATCGGGGAACACCTTCGCCGAGGCCGGCATCGCCTACTTCGGCGCGGCCGGACGGATCTCCGAGAGTGTCGTCGGGCCGCTGAAGGTTGCGCGCACCGCTGCGCAGCTGGCTGACAACCCGCATGGCTGGGGCATTGTCAAGACCGGAATGATCCTGGGAGCAGGTCCGGGCACGGTGGAGAACGAACTCACCGTGGCGAACTCGGTGGTCACCGGCTACCAGTCGGGCGGCATCCTGTTCGACGGCGCCCGGGGCAAGGACGGAGCGGCGGACAACACCGTCCGCACCGGCATCCGCCAGCACGGCTACGTCACCGGCACGGTTGTCACCGGCACGCCGAACTCGCTCTACCCGCAGACAGGCATCGCCTACACCAGCGGGGACGACGGGTTTGTGAAGAACAGCCGGATCACCGGCAACTACTTCCGCACCGATCCGTCGAAGTCCTACGGCATCCTGTTGACCGACGCCGGTATCGACACCACCAACGGCCTGACCGGGTCCGGGAACATCCTGACCGGCAACGGCTTTGCCGTCTACAACGCAAATGCGACCAATACCGCCGTCCGCCAGGGTGCACCCTTCGTCCTGACGGCCAGCTATGTCGGCGTGGCCGCCCCGGTCTCCGGCGGACCGGCGGATCCGGGTGCCGGAACCGAGGCCATCTCGGGCCCGGCCGGAACTGCGGCAACCGTCACCACACCGGGCCGGCTCTCGTCCCCGCCCGCTGCGGTGCCGACGAAGCAGGGCCGGATCACCGATGCCGCCCCGACCGCGGCCCTGATCGATCCGGCCGGTAGCCCCGGGATCAGGGTCGGGGAGACGATCAACCCACTTGCCCGTGGGTTGGACGATTTCGCAGTCCGCTCGGCGACCCTGCTGGTCAACGGGGTGGCAGTGTCCACCACAGAGACCGCGCCGTACCGGTTCTCGTGGACGCCGGACGTCTCCCTCGCCGGGCAGGTGGTCGACCTGAAGACGGTGATCACCGACTCTTCCGGCCAGCAGACCACCTCTGCGGCGGTCAGTGCGACAGTGGTGGGCGAGTTCGACAGCACGCCGAAGCCGACGGTCACCGGCACGGTGGCCACCGGTAGCACGGTCACTGCCGTGGTACCGGCCTGGTCGCCGACCGCGACCTTCGCCTACCAGTGGTCGGCGGACGGGCAGCCGATCAGCGGTGCCGACAGGGCCGGCTTCACCATCCCCGTCGCCTTGCGTGGTGCGAAGCTGAGCGTGGAGGTGACGGGTACCCGGACCAACTACGCCACGGTGACCCGGACCTCCACCGAGGTAACCGTTCTCGGCGTGATCGCGGCGGGCACGCCGACCGTCACCGGTACCGTCACCGCCGGTAGGACGGTCAAGGCAGCCGTGGGCACCTGGACCCCGGCGGCGACGACGTACAGCTACCAGTGGCTGGTCGGCGGCAAGGCCATTGCCGGTGCCACCAAGAGCTCGTACGTCATCCCGAAGTCCTTGACCGGCCAGAAGCTGTCGGTCACGGTCACCGGATCCCGGACCGGGTACCTGCCGGCGACCAAGACCTCGGCGGCCACCGCGGTCACCGGAGTGTTCGTCACGGTCAAACCCGTGGTCACCGGCACCGTCAAGGTCGGGAAGTCCGTCAAGGTGACGGTCGGCAAGTGGTCGCCGGCCGCCTCGAAGTACACCTACCAGTGGCTGGTCGGCGGCAAGGCCATCGCCGGTGCCACCAAGAGCACCTACGTCCTGCCGAAGTCGCTGGCGGGCAAGGTGTTGTCCGTGCGGGTAACCGGTGTCAAGTCCGGGTACCTGACGTCGGCCGTCACCTCCGCCGGTAAGAAGGTGAGCGCGAAGTAGCGGTACCCCGCTGATGTCCGGTGCCCCGGTCCGTCCACGACAGATCGGGGCACCGGCCTGTCCGGGCCAGCTCCGACCCCTGTTCCCGCGCACGATGTTGCTCCTCGCGCACGTAACTTCGCGCGCGAGGAACAAGAACGCGCGCGGGAACGAGGGGCTTACCCCGGGGCATCGTCGAAGCCGCGGAACACCCCGTCGGGGTCGACACTGTCGGCGAAGTCCACGAAGTCCATGTTGAACAGCACCAGATTGTTCTGCACGCCCCACATCTCGTGCGGGATGACGCGGAAGGTGCGACCGGGGGTGTCGAGGAGGTCGACGACCACGATGGGATGTTCCGGATCGGTGAGGGTCTTGCCGTCGACCAGGAAGATGAAGGTCAGGTCCGGGCTGGTCGGGGCCAGACGGACGACGTCCTCCACCGTGAGACCTTGGTACCGCTTGTCGTCCACGCAGTCCAGCATGGCGTAGAAAGGTTCCTCTTCAGTCGCCGCCGGGTCGTCGAAGACCGGAGCGGAAGCCTCGGAACACACCTTCTTCCAGGCTCTGTCGTCGCTGAAATCGGTGCGCACCAACGGGGTGACCAAGTCCTGCCACTCGGGCAGCGCGAGCGAACCGCCCGCGACTCCGACGGTACCGCCCGGGACGCTGACCGGATCGGCGGTTCTGGTCGCGGGTCCGTCTGAGCCCGCGGTCTCCCGTGCGGGTGAGACGGTCTCGGCTGTCGCCTCGTCGGACGGCTCAACGGTGGCCGAGCCGGTGACCGGTACAGGGGAGCTGGGGGTCTGGGCCCCGGGATCGCTGCGCGCTATCCACGCCGCCACGCCCGCGACGACCACCACGGCTGCGGCCGCCGCGATGACCGTTCGCCAGCGCCCCGCCGGACCCCTGGTACGGCCGGTCACGAGTTCCAGAACCGGTTCGAAGGTCTCCTCCGGCGGCCCGGTGCGGCTGCGGATGCCGTCCCGCAACGCCGGGTCCGGGGCGGTGATCGCCCTGGCTGCCTCCAGGCTGATCGGGTTGGCCGCGCGGAGGAGGTCGTCGAGCTCCTGATGGTTCATCGCCGGTGCTCCCCTGAGTCCAGGAATTCGAGTTCGACCAGAATGGTCCGCAGTCGGGTGCGGGCACGGTGCAGCCGGTTCCGCACGACGCCCGGTCGCAGGCCCAGGGTGGTCGCGATGTCGGCCGGGGACAGTTCCTCCCACAGGCTCAGCTGCAGGATCTCCCGGTCGGTCGCGGACAGCAGTGACAACCCACGGGGGACGTTCCCTACGACATCGGGCGGATCGTTCCCGGCCGCCGGTTGCCTGGACAGTGCTTCACGCAGGCGACCGGTGAGTGCCGCTCGCCGTCGGCTCCCTCGGACATGGTTGTTCAGAACATTCCCGGCCACCCCGTACAACCACGGCAGGGTCGATGGTTCGTCGGGTACCTCGTCGACACGGCGCCAGACGACCAGGAAGACCTCCGCCACCACGTCAGCGGCATCCTCGCGGTGTGCAACCCGACGGATCGAGTAGGCGAGCAGGGCGCTGAAATGCCTGGAGTAGAGGGTGTCGAAGCGGGCACCGAGGTCGGTGCCGGGATCGGCGGTCACGTACGCACGGTGCCTTTCGTCCGGAGATGCGGTCACACCAGGTTAAGTGTCCGGCTCGCCCCGAACGTCTCACCCCAACCCTCCCTCGTTCCCGCGCACGATGTTGTTCCTCGCGCGCGTTACATTGCGCGCGAGGACGAAGAACGCGCGGGAACGAAGGGGGTTCTCAGCAGAGCAAGGGTGCGCTGACCTCGCCGATCGCCTGGTCCAGGATCTCCAGGCCCAGGGCCAGTTCCTCCGGGGTGCTGGTCAGCGCCGGCGCTATCCGGAAGGTGCCGCCCATGCCCTTGAGCTGCACGACGTTCATGTGCAGCCCGAGCTCCAGGCAGCGGGTGGTGACAGCTGCGCCGATCTCGTCCCCGCCGGTCTTCGTCTCGCGGTCCCGGACCAGTTCCAGGCCCTGCAGCAGCCCGCGGCCGCGGACGTCCCCGACGAACCGGTGCCGTTCCTGGATGGACAGCAACCCGGTGCGCAGGACCTGTGCCTTGGTCCGGACCTGGTTCACCATGTCCTCACGTTCCAGTACATCGAGCACGGTGTTGCCGACGGCGGCGACCAGTGGATCGGAGACGTGGGTGGTGAAGAACAGATAGCCACGATCCCGTGCGGTCTGCTCGATCTCGGCGGAGGTGACGACCGCGGCGAGGGGCAGGCCGGCTCCCAGGGTCTTCGACAGGGTGAGGATGTCCGGCACCACACCGTCGCGTTGGAAGGCGTACCAGTCGCCGGTGCGACACAGTCCGGTCTGGGCCTCGTCCAGGATGAGGAGCATGCCGCGCTCACGACACTTGTCCTGCAACGCTTTCAGGTATCCGGGCGGGGGTTCGATGATGCCGCCCGAGCTCAGCAGGGGTTCGACCAGACAGGCGGCGAGACTGCCGACCGACTGGGCGTCGATCAGGGCCCAGGAATGGTCGAGCTGGCGGCGCCAGTCGAAACCGCCGTCAGGGGTGAGGAAGTCGGGCCGATAGGCATTGGGGGTGGGGATGGCGAAGTTGCCCGGAGCCACCGGTCCGTAGCCGTGACGGCCGGAACTGTAGGTCGCGCCGGCCGCACCTGCGGTCATCCCGTGCCAGGAGCCGCTGAAGGAGACCGTCTCGAACTTGCCGGTGACGAGTTTGGCCATCCGCAAGGCGGCCTCGTTCGATTCGGCGCCCGTGGTGAGCAGCAGCACCTTCTCCAGCGGATCGGGCAGCGACTCCGCCAGGCGGCGCGCCAGATCCACCACCGGACGGGAGAGCATGCCGCTGAAGAGGTGGTCCAGGGTGGCGACCGACTTCTGCACGGTGGCAACGATTTCCGGGTGCGAGTGACCGAGGATGGAACTCATCTGGCCGGAGGTGAAGTCGAGGATCTTCCGGCCGCTCCCGGTGTAGAGGTAACTCCCCGCCGCCCGTTCGATGATCTCCGGGGTGAAATTGCCGCCGTAACGGATCAGGTGGCGGTCGGCATCGGCCCAGAACCTGTCTGCGTCAGGCGGTGCGGTCGAGGTCTCGGTGGCGGTGTCGATACCTGGCAGCTCGGGGAGCACAGTGGTCATGGGTGGAACTGTAGGACCGTGGATTTGCCCACGTCCATGGCACAATTGCGGGCAGGCTGTGCAGGTTTGCTTAACGGAAGGTGAGTAATGGCCCTGGATCCGGGACGGCTGCGACTGCTGGCGGAGCTGTCCGATCTCGGCACGGTCCGGGCGGTGGCGCAGAACCTGACGATGAGCCCCTCGGCGGTGTCGCAGCAGTTGGCGGTGCTGGAGCGGGAGGCGCGGACGAAACTCCTGGAGCGGCACGGGCGACGGGTGGTGCTCACCCCGGCCGGCACCCGGTTGGTGGCCCACGCCCGCGAGATCCTGGAGCGGATCGAGTCGGCGGAAGCCGACCTTCGTGAACTCGGACGGGAGCCCGTCGGTCCGGTGCGGGTCGCGGCCTTCGCCAGCGCCCTCGGCTCGGTCGTCATCCCGGCGCTGGCCCGGTTGGCCGAGAAGTACCCGCAGCTCGTGCCGGTGACGGTCGAACTCGAACCCCAGGAGTCGGTGCCGGCGCTGCGCCGCGGTGAATGCGACGTGGCGGTGGTTGCCGACTTCCTCGACGGGTCCACCCCGCTCGACAGTGACATCGTGACGGTTCCGGTGACCGGGGACCTGCTGACGGTGGTCCGACCGGTGGGCCATCCGACGGTGTCCGACCTGTCCGACCTTGCCGGGGAACGGTTTGTGCTGGACTCGGCCAACAGTCATCTCTCGCACCTGGTGCTGCGGCTGTGCCGACAGTCCGGGTTCGAGCCGGAGGTGGTCGGCCGGTACCGCAGCTACTCCCTGCTCCTGCAGCAGGTGGAGGCCGGCCGTGCGGTGACGGTACTGCCCGGGCTCGCCGTGGACCGGCGCTACCGGGTTCAGGCCACACCGGTGGAACCGCTTGTCAAGCGGCAGATCTCGGTCGTCACCCGGGCCGGCAGCACACCACGACGCGGGGTCCAGGCCTTCATCGAGGAGCTGCGGGCCGCCGCCGGATGATCGTGTCCGCCGGCTCAGGCCGTCAGGAGGTCTGGAAGGAACGTTTGGCCAACCCCATCGCGAATCCTTCGATCGCCGTGGTGACCGGGGTCGTGGGGTCGGTGGCCGCGCCGAGGGTGACGAACAACGGTGTGAAATGTTCGACGGTCGGATGGGCGTACGGCAGGCCGGGGGCGCGAACCCGGAACGAGGCCAGCTCCTCGACGTCGCCGCGGGACAGTGCGTCGGCGGCCCACAGGTCGAATTCGCTTGACCAGCCGGGGATCTGGTCGGGGCGGGACCAGTCGAGGTACGGAAGGCCGTGGGTCATGAACCCGGACCCGATCACCAGCACACCCTCCTCGCGCAGGGACCGCAGTCGTCGCCCCAGCTGGAGCAGCTTGGTGGTGTTGTGGGTCGGCAGACTCAGCTGGAGCACGGGGATGTCGGCGGCGGGGTACATGACCTTGAGGGGCAACCAGGCGCCGTGGTCGAGCCCGCGGCCACGGTGCTCGTGGACGTGTTCGGCATCCCCGATCACCGACCGGATCCGGGCCGCCAGCAGGCCGGCATCGGGTGTGTCGTAACGCATCCGGTAGTACATCGGATCGAAACCGCCGAAGTCGTAGACGAGTTCGGTCGGCGCGGAGCTGCTGATCCCCAGGCTGTCGGATTCCCAGTGCGCGCTGACCACGAGGACGGCCCGTGGTTTCGGGAGGGCGCGTGCCCAGTCGTGCAACTGGCGCATCCAGGCGATGTCCTCGAAGGTCGGAGGGGCGCCGTGACTGATGTACAGGGCCGGCATCGGACCGTCGGCGGCCGTCCACGGTGTCAGGGCGGCGATGTCGTCCCGCTCGGCGACGTATCCCAGATGTCGGGCAAAGGGGTGCCGCGGGTGGATCAGTGCATCCGCGATCGCGGTGCTGGTGGGTGGGGCTGGCATCTCGGTCTCCGATGGAAGGGATTGTCCGGCAGGGAGGGCGGCCGTGCGGATCGACCGGCGGCCACCGGCATCGACATCAGGCGATGACGGCGAAACCACCGGTCCAGTTGATCTTCTCGGAGGCGGCCAGGGTCAGCTGCAGGAAACCGAGGGCCTCCAGTTCGCGCGCCCGGCGCAGGGTTCCGGCGTCAACGGCCTTCAACCCGGCGGCGGTGACGAGGTCGACCAGGGTGGCCTTGGCCTCGGTGTCGTCCCCGGCCACGAGCACGGTGGTGGTCTGATCACCCACGGCACCTGCTGCCAGGGTCGCGGCGAAGTTGGTGTTGAAGGCTTTGAGCACGTGCGACTGCGGGAGCGACGCCGCCAACTGGGCGGTGGCGGACCCGTCGGCCGGCACCACGAGGGAGTCGAAGGTGGAGAAGTCGACCGGGTTGGTGATGTCGACGACGACCTTGCCTGCAAGGCTCGCGCCACGGGTGGCGACGATCTCGGCCAGGGCGGTGTGCGGGACGGCGAGTACCACCACGTCGCCGGTGACGGGGGTGCCGGAATCGGCCGACCCGAGCACCTGGACGGAATTGTCGCCCTGGGTGAGGAGGGTGCTGATCGCGGTGCCCATGTTGCCGGTGCCGAGGACGGTGACGGTGGTCATGTGTTTCTCCTGGGGTGTGTGGTGACGGGGGACTGCTCCGGTGCTTCCCGACCGCCGGGAGGACCCGGCGATCACTTGCATCATGAAGTCAATCTAACCCCGATTAGTTCACGATGCAAGTGATGTAGCCGACTTGTCGGCGGGCCGGACGTACACTGCGGGACATGGTCGACCCGGGTGAACACCAGCAGCAGGATGCGGAAACGTCCCGTGGGCAGCAGCGGGAACCGCGCTGGCTCGACGAGGAGGAGCTCGAGGCCTGGATGGCTGTGACGGCGCTGATGATCCGCCTGCCGGGTGTGCTGGATCGTCAACTGCAACGGGATGCGGACCTGACACATTTCGAGTACCAGGTGCTGGCCGGTCTGTCCCAGGCGCCCGATCGGACCCTGCGGATGAGTGAACTCGCCGAGTTCACCGAGGGGCAGCTGCCGAGGCTCTCGCAGGTTGCTGCGCGGCTGGAGAAGCGTGGCCGGTTGACCCGGCGACCGGATCCCTCCGACGGCCGGTACACCTTGGCGACGTTGACCGACTCGGGGATGGAGATCCTCGTGGCCGCCGCGCCCGGGCACGTGGAGACCGTTCGCCGATTGATCTTCGATCCGCTCACCCGCGCCCAGGTCCGCCAGCTGCGCGAGATCGGCCGACGTGTCGCCGGAGCGGTCAACGGCGAGCCCACCACCTGACGCCTCGCGCTGTCGCGCCCCGAGGCCCGAGCCCTGATCCGTATCCTGCATCAGATGACCGACCCCGCACCTCCGACGCGCGACCGGCCCTCCCGGCGTATCCCGGTGGTGGACCGCCGCCGACTGCCGACCTACGAGGCCGGTGCGGTCGAGACCCCGTTCGTCATTCTGGGTCGCTACGAGACGCTGATCAGTGATACCTCGTGGGAGCAGCACTCCCATCCGACCCATGAGCTGCTGTGGAACGAGAAGGGTTCGTCCACGGCGACCGTCGGTGCCCGGACCTGGACGATCACCCCGTTCATCGGCCTGTGGATACCGGCGGGCGTCCGGCACGGGGGCTGGGCGCCCGCCGGCACCTGGCACCGGGCGGCGCAGTTCAACATCGGTTCCGTGCCGTCGATCTCGGCCGGCCCGGTGGCGGTGGAGGTCACCCAGCTGCTGCGCCTCCTGCTCGACCGGCTGACCGGAGCGCCGCTGTCGGACACCTCGCGGGCGATGACGGAGGCGATGGTGATCGACGTGCTGACCCCCACCCCGCGCGAGCTGCTGCTGCATCTGCCGAAGGCGCCGCTCCTGGCACCGATCGTCGAGGCCGTTCGTTCCGATCCGGCCGACGGAACGACCTTGAACCAGTGGGCCGCCAGGCTGCAGGTGAGCACCCGCACCATCACCCGGTTGTTGCGCGCCGAGACCGGACTCGGTTTCAGCCAGTGGGTGGCGACGGCCCGGGCGCAGCACGCGATCGTGATGCTCTCCCACGGCGAGGAGATCGACGATGTCGCAGTGGGTGTCGGGTACGGATCGGCGAGCGCCTTCAGCACTTCCTTCCGCCGGGTGACAGGGATGAGTCCGGGTCGGTTCCGCACCTGCTGATGGCCGTCCGCCGGTCGCAGTCTCCGGCAGGTGTGTCCGATCGGCGAACAAATGGGTCCGATGTACGCGGTTGCAAACATCCGAGTGGCCTCGTAGGTTGGTTAGGCAAGCCTTGCCTTAGGGCATCCGGTGCTGGCGGCTCCGGCTCGACGGGTGACTCCCGTGGCCTGGGAGCCCCCACCACAACCGAAAGGGAACCATGCCTCGCGCATCACGTCTGATGGCGGCCGCCACGGCCGCTCTGCTCACCGTAGGACTCGCGGCCTGCTCGTCCTCGAATCCCGAAGCATCGACTCCCGCGACCTCCGGCAATGCCGCGTCCGAGACCAGCAGTCCCCAGACCAGCAACCCGGAAACCATCACCGCCCCCGCGGTCTCGGCCGGGACCAGCGCCGATGTCACCACCGCGAGCGCCGGTGCCACCTCGGGTTCGGCCGCGGCCTGGACCCCGGTCACCATCGAGCACGCTCTCGGGACCGTGACGATCCAGACCCGCCCGGAGCGGGTGGCCACGGTCAACTGGGCCAACCAGGAGGTCCCGCTCGCACTCGGCATCGTGCCGGTCGGCATGGCCGCTGCGAACTTCGGTGACGACGACGGTGACGGCATCCTGCCGTGGGTCTCGGAGAAACTCGAAGAGCTCGGCGGCGAGGCCCCGGTCCTGTTCGACGAGACCGACGGCATCGACTTCGAGGCGGTGGGGGACACCCACCCCGACGTCATCCTCGCGGCCTACTCGGGGCTGACCCAGCAGGACTACGACACCCTCAGTGAGATCGCACCGGTGGTCGCCTATCCCGAGACCGCTTGGGGCACACCGTGGCGGGACATGATCGAGGTCAGCAGCCGCGCCCTCGGGCGCGCCGACGAGGGCAAGGCCCTGGTCGCCGACCTCGAGAAGCAGATGGCCGACACCGTCGCGAAATACCCCCAGATCGCAGGGAAGTCGGCGATGTTCCTCACCCATGTCGACCCGACAGACCTGAGTCAGGTGAGTTTCTACACCACCCACGACACCCGGGCGATGTTCTTCAACGATCTCGGCCTGAAGACCCCGGCCAGCATCGCCACCGCCTCGGCGGCCACCGACAAGTTCTCCCTGACCCAGAGTGCCGAACTGGCAGATGCCTTCAGTGATGTCGAGATCATCGTCACCTACGGGAACCAGGAACTCGTCGACACCCTGAAGAAGGATCCGGTGCTCTCCCAGATGCCGGCCGTGGCCAATGGTGCGATCGTGAGCCTGCCGGGGGACAGCCCCCTCGGAACGGCGGCGAACCCGACACCGCTGTCCATCGCCTGGGTCCTCGACGACTACCTGGCGCTGATCGCCGACGCCGCGTCCAAGGGTCAGTGACGGCCGAACCGCAGGCAGTCGCTTCGGGTGTCGCCGCGATGCGACGCCCGAAGCGGCTGCGGTTCGTCTGGCTGCTGGTCGTCCTCGCGGTCCTGGTCGTGTTGATGCTGGCATCGGTGACGATCGGCACCCGCGATGTCGACTGGTCCGATGTGGTGGCCGCGTTCGGCGGGTCCACCGACGGCTTCGGCCAGGCGTCGGTCGCCAAACGTATCCCGCGCACCCTGCTGGCGGTGCTGGCCGGAGCTGCCCTCGGGATGTCCGGAGCGGTGATGCAAGGGGTGACCCGTAATCCGCTGGCCGACCCGGGCATTCTCGGTGTCAACATGGGTGCCTCACTCGCGGTGGTCACCGGGATGGCGTACTTCGGACTGTCCACGGCAACGGGGTACATCTGGGTCGCAATCGGTGGAGCAGCGGCCACGGCCGTCTTTGTCTTCCTGGTCGGATCCCTCGGCCGTGGTGGGCCCACCCCGCTCAAACTCGCCCTCGCCGGGGCCGCGACCTCGGCGGCGTTGGCATCGTTCATCACAGCGGTGGTGTTGCCGCGCAACGACATCGCCGGTGGCGTCCGGTCCTGGCAGATCGGTGGCGTCGGAGGTGGGACCTTCGCGAGTGTGCAGCAGGTGCTGCCGTTCCTGATCGCCGGCTTCCTCATCTGCCTGCTGTCGGCGCGGGCGTTGAACTCGCTGGCCCTCGGCGAGGAACTGGCCGCCGGTCTCGGCGAACGAGTGGCCGTGGCGCGTGGTGCGGCCGCCCTGGGAGCCGTGGTGCTGTGTGGTGCGACCACCGCTGTGACCGGCCCCATCGGTTTCGTCGGCCTGGTGGTACCTCATGCCTGCCGCCTGCTGGTCGGGGTCGATCACCGTTGGCTGCTGCCCTTCTCGGCCGCGGTCGGGGCGGCCCTGCTGACCGGTGCCGATGTGCTCGGCCGATTGTTGATCCGGCCCGCCGAGATGGACGTCGGCATCATCACCGCCCTGATCGGGGCCCCCTTCTTCATCTACATCGTCCGCCGACAGAAAGTGCGCGAACTGTGAAGCAGCAGGCGGTCGGGGTGACACCATCCACCACGGCAGAGGATCTCGTCCGGGGACGGAACCGACAGCTGACGCGTCGCCGCCGGACCATCTGGCTGTTGTCCGTCCTGGTGGTGCTCATGTTCGCCGTCACCTTGATGTTCGGCAAGACCTTCTACCCGCCGGGCGAGGTGATCCGGGTGATCCGGGGTGAGGAGGTGCCGGGGGCGAGCTTCACCGTCGGACGGCTGCGCCTGCCACGCGCGGTCCTCGCGGTGCTGGTGGGACTGTGTCTGGGGATCGGCGGTGTGACCTTCCAGACCATGCTGCGTAATCCCCTCGCCAGCCCGGACATCATCGGGATCAGCAGCGGGGCAAGTGCCGCAGCGGCTTTCGCCATCGTGATCCTGTCCCTTGGCGGTGCGGCTGTTTCGGCCTTCGCGATCGTGGCCGGCCTGGGGATCGCGTTGCTGGTCTATCTGCTGTCCTTCAAGAGCGGTGTGGTCGGCACCAGGCTCATCCTGATCGGCATCGGTGTCGCCGCGATGCTGGAGAGCATCACCTCCTACATCCTCACCCAGGCGGCGGAGTGGGATCTGCGAGATGCCATGCGCTGGTTGACGGGCAGCCTCAACGGAGCTGCCTGGGGACAGGTGATCCCGGTGCTGGCGGCCCTGTTGGTCCTCGGGCCGGTGCTCCTGGGGCAGTCGCGGAACCTCGCCACGTTGCGGCTCGGTGACGATGCCGCCTCCGCCCTGGGTGTACGCGTGGACCGCACCCGGTTGATCCTCGTCATCTCCGCGGTCGGGCTGATCGCCTTCGCCACCGCGGCTGCCGGACCGATCGCCTTTGTGGCCTTCCTGGCCGGACCCATCGCCGCCCGGATCATGACATCCGGTGGCTCCCTGCTGGTCCCGGCTGCTCTGGTGGCCGCGCTCCTGGTACTGGTCGCCGATTTCAGCGGTCAGTACCTGTTCGGGACCCGGTTCCCCGTGGGGGTCGTCACCGGTGCGCTGGGAGCGCCGTACCTGGTGTACCTCATCATCCGCACCAACAGCAGGGGACGTTCGCTGTGACCACCACCCATACCCTTGCCATCCAGGACCTGTCGGTCGGCTACGGGGATCGTGCCGTGATCGAACATCTTGATCTGGCCGTCCCACCCGGCCGGATCACCGCGATCGTCGGGGCGAACGCCTGCGGCAAATCGACGTTGCTCCGGTCGATGTCACGGTTGTTGTCCCCCACGGGTGGGCAGGTGCTCCTCGACGGAAGACAGGTGCACAGGATGCCTGCCAAGGAATTGGCACGGACGCTGGGTCTGCTGCCGCAGTCGCCGATCGCCCCCGAGGGCATCACGGTGGCAGATCTGGTCGGTCGCGGGCGACATCCGCACCAGCGCCTGTTGTCCCGATGGAGCAAGGCCGACGATCTGGCGGTTGCCGAGGCCCTCGACGCCACTGTGACCGCCGCGCTCGCCGAACGCCCGGTCGACGAGTTGTCCGGCGGCCAGCGGCAGCGGGTGTGGATCGCGATGGCCCTGGCCCAGCAGACCGATCTGCTGTTCCTGGACGAGCCGACCACCTTCCTGGATGTCAGCCACCAGATCGAGGTCCTGGACCTGCTCACGGATCTCAACCGCAGGCGGGGCACCACGATCGTCATGGTGCTGCACGACCTGAACCTCGCCGCCCGGTACGCCGACCATCTCGTCGCACTGGCCGACGGCGGTGTGCACGCGTCGGGTACACCGCAGGAGGTGCTCACCGAGGACTGCGTACGTGCCGTCTTCGGCCTGGACTGTCAGGTCCTGGAGGATCCGGTCTCGGGGCGGCCGATGATGCTGCCGATCGGCAGACACCACGTGCGCGCGAAACCGGGCTGACGTCCACCCGAACGGAGGCGCACCACGTGATCCCGCGCATCTTCGCGTGGTGCGCGTGCCTTCGGCGGGCAGGGGTTACGGCGTGATGCCCAGGGCAGGCAGCAGCACCCCGTCTATCAGCGAGATCAGGTACTCCCGGTCGACCGGTTTGTGCAGCACCAGGACCCGGTAGGCCGTCATCGACGGGCTGATCAGCGAGATGGTTTCGATGTCCACGTCCGGTGCCACCTCGCCGCGGTCGATGGCGCGATGGATCAGGAACCGGTTCGCCGCGGCTCGGGGCTCCACGATCGCGGCGTTCGCTGCTTCGGCCAGCTCGGGGGTGCGGGCGAGCATGGAGCTGAGCCCGGCCATGACCTTGAGCTTGCGTTCTCCGTCCTCGATCGAGTGCGGGCGGATCATCCCGACAAGGTCCCCGCGCAGGGTCCCGGTGTCGGGGAGCTGGGAGAAGTCGAGGTCGCTCTTCTTCATGCAGGCGACGGCGTCGATGATCAGCTCCCCCTTGGAGGCCCATCTCCGGTAGAGCGTTGCCTTGCCCGCCTTGGCACGTGCGGCGACCATGTCGATGGTCATCCCCTCGTAGCCCTCCTCGGCCAGGACGTCGAGGGCGGCCTGCAGGATCTCCGGGTCCCGGGTGTGGTCGCGCTTGCGCCCCAGTTTGGGCGGGGGCCCGGTCGTCTCGTCGGTGAGGTCGAGCTGGGTCATGTCGGCGGTCTCCTTGCTGTGACAGACACCATGCTACCGGACTCATCTGTTTCGGAACTATCTATATCCGAAACTCACAAGTACCGCATATAGTGGCGGACATGTCTCAGACCTCTACCGTCTCCCCGGACGCAGTCGGCGACCCCGCTGCCTCCTCACGTCGCTGGTGGACGCTCAGCACCGTCGCTCTTGCCCAACTGATGGTTGTGCTCGATGCGACCGTGGTGAACATCGCCTTGCCCTCGGCCCAGGCCGACCTCGGCTTCTCGAATGGTGACCGTCAATGGATCGTCACCGCCTACTCCCTCGCCTTCGGCAGTCTGTTGCTCCTGGGAGGGCGACTGTCCGATCTCATGGGACGTAAACGCACCTTCATCATCGGGCTCGTCGGATTCGCCGCGGCCTCCGCCCTGGGCGGTGCCGCCACCAGCTTCGGCATGCTGGTCGGTGCCCGTGCCCTCCAGGGTGTGTTCGGCGCCTTGCTCGCCCCGACCGCCCTTGCGGTGCTGACCACCACCTTCACCATCCCGAAGGAACGGGCGCGGGCCTTCGGCGTCTTCGGCGCCATCGCCGGTGCCGGTGGCGCGATCGGCCTGCTCCTCGGTGGGGTGCTGACCGAGCACCTCAACTGGCGCTGGAACCTCTACATCAACGTCATCATCGCCGTGGTCGCCGTCATCGGAGCCCTGGTCTTCGTCGGCCAGGTCGCTCGCACCGGCCCGCGACCACGGTTGGACATCCCCGGGACCGTGCTGGTGTCGGGTGCCATCTTCGGTCTGGTGTACGGATTCTCGAACGCCGAGACCGACGGCTGGGGCTCGGCCCTCACCTGGGGGATGTTGACCGCCTCCGTCGTTCTGCTCGCCGCCTTCGTGACCTGGCAACGACGCGCGGCACATCCGTTGCTGCCCTTGGCGATCGTGCTCGACCGCAACCGCGGAGCCGCCTACAGCTCCGTGCTGATCGCCGGTGCCGGGATGTTCGGGATCTTCCTCTTCGTGACGTACTACATGCAGACCTCGCTGCACTACTCGCCGATCCAGACCGGTCTGTCCTTCCTGCCGATGATCGCGATGCTGATCACCGCGGCGCAGCTGTCCACGAACATCTTCGTGCCGCGATTCGGGGCGAAGATCATGGTCCCGTTCGGGATGACCCTGGCCGCCATCGGCATGGTCTACCTGACGAACCTGGACCTGAGCAGCACCTACGCCGGAAACATCCTGCCGCCGTTGATGATCCTGGGATTCGGTATGGGATCGATCATGCCGGCCTCCTTCCAGGCGGCGACCGCGGGGGTGGACCGGCAGTTCGCCGGTGTCGCCTCGGCGATGGTCAACACCAGCCAACAGGTCGGTGGTTCGATCGGAACCGCCCTGCTCAACACCCTGGCCGCCACGGCCGCGGTGGACTACCTTGCCTCACATCAGGGTTCGGCCTCGGCGGCCGCCGAGGCGGCGGTGCACAGCTACTCCGTGGCGTACTGGTGGGGTGCCGGGTTCTTCGCCTTCGGCGCGGTGATGTCGGCCCTGTTGTTCCGGGGCCGTCCCGGACCGGTGGTCGAGCAGGTCGGGTTGCCCACCTCGGTGTCCTTGCAGGCCGATCCGGTCGTCGCCCACTGAGAACCCTTGTCCGGTGGTGCCTTCTCTGACGCGACACGGTGTCGTGGAGTCAGAAGGGCACCACCGGATGGTCGGTGCGTGAACCTCGGCCTGCACGAACCTCGGCCTGCATGAACCTCGGCCTGCATGAACCTCAGTGGCTCGAACCCCGACGACGTGAACCCCACGCCAGGAATCCGCCGCCGGCAAGCAGGAACACCGCGGCGAGGGCGGCGACCGGGCCCACCGGGGAGCCGGTGTTCGCCAGATCCGGTGCGGTGGCCCAGGTGTTGGTGACGGTGGTGCTCGGGTTCGTCGTGGTGGTGGACGTACCGGTCGTCGGCGTGGTGGTCGGCGATGCGGTCGTTGTTCCTCCGGTGCTGGTGGGCGAGGTCGCCGTGGTGCCGGTGACGGTGCTGCTGGTCGGCGGCCCGGGAAGGTCCATCACAGCCACGGTGATCGAGGCCGGGGTGATCTCGCCCTCCAGTGCGCTGGCGGTGATCCTTCGGATGCCGCCCTGCTGCAGCCCGGTGCCGAAGGTGCCGACACCAGCGGCGAGCTGATGGATCTCGACGGGTTGGGTGTTCTCGAAGTCGAGGGCGATCTCACCGTTGAAGTCGGTGGCGACGTTGCCGAACTCGTCGACCGCCGTCACCGACACGTCGAAGGCCTCGCCCAGGTCGACCTGGGTGGGCCCGGTGAGTCGTAGAGCCGTCGCCGGCCCGGCAACCACGCCGAGCCCGAAACTCTGGGTGGCGGAACCGTTGGCGCTCATGGCGTTCAGGGTCAGTGAGTACTGGCCGAGGGAGGTGCCGCTCGGTGTGCCGCTGAGCGTCGCCGTTCCGTCACCGTTGTCGGTGAAACTGATCCCGTCGGGCAGCACCCCGGTAGCGGTGATGTCTGCGGTCGGCGCGGCCGGGGCGCAGATGGTGAAGGTCGAGGCCACACCGGCGGCGAAGGTGACCGTATCGGCACTGGTGAAAGCCGGTGCGAGGGCGCTGATCCGAACCTCGGCCGGCCCGTCCGTGGCCGTGATGGTGTAGTCCTGGGTGCTGTAGGAGGATCCGGCGCCGCCACCACCGGCGTACCCGCCGCCGCCACCACCGCCGCCGCCCTGGTAACCCCCGCCGCCACCACCGGCACCGGCGGAGAAGCCGCCGTTGACGAAGGCGGCGCCACCCACCTCGCCGACCCCGGGGAGGCCCGGTCCGGCCCCGTATCCGTCGACCTGCAGACCACCGGCCCCGGGAACGCTGGAGCCGCCTTTCCCGCCGTCGCCACCGACGGACGGATCGGCCTTGAGTCCGTCCTCGCCGGGGGTCACGGTCGCCGACGGGTGCTCGGTGCCGGCGGCCGGCCCGGCGTTGCCACCGGAGAACTGACCGCCGTAGCCGCCCCCACCCCCTCCGCCTGCAGCGACCACCGTGGTCGCGCCGGAGCGGAGGAACGTACCGCCGCCGCCCCCGCCCGAGGTGTACGGGACCGGACCGTCGCCGAAGTTGAGGGAGTAGTGCGAGCCGGCGCCGCCGCTGGGCGAGCTGGTGCTGGTGCCGCCGAACGGACCGTCGGCGGAGGACCCGACCTGGATGGCGAGGGAGTCCCCGGGCTCGACGGGCAACTCGGTGGTGACCTCGGCTCCGCGGCCACCCGCGCTGTTGTTCCCGGTGTCCGCGGCCCCGCCACCGCCCGCTGCAACGACGTCGAGTGCGTGGATACCCGCAGGGACGACGTAGTCGCCGTTGACGTTGGCACCGTAGCTGACCGTCGCCGTCGCCGGCAGGGTGCAGTCCACGGGTGCCTGTGCCTGGGCCGTCGGTCCCGCCAGGAGCAGGCCGGCGATCAGGGCCAGGCCGAAGGTGCCGGCGACCTGCCGGCGGATCGGGTGGCGGCCGCGGTCGACGGTGGCGGGCATGTTCATGGACGACCTTGTCTGTTCGATGGGTGCTGCTGGCAGATCCGACCGGTCTGCCAGGCGAAATTCCGCCCGCAGGTCCCGACGAACGGGACATTACAGGCAAGGCTTCCCACTCAGGCCGCAGTTCGAGGGAAAAGTTTCACCGAAAGCTCACACCTGCCTGGTCACAATGCCGTCCCGTCCGCTGGCGGCTCCCCGCCGGGGGTGCGGAAGCGGGCAGCGGAGGTGATGGTGCAGGTCAGCCGGCCACGGCTCGCAGCAGCTCGGCGGCCACGGCTTCCAGGGGTCCTGGTCCGCCCTCCGCGCGGCACAGGATCAGCGCCCCTTCCATCCCGGCGAGGACGGTGACGGCCAGGGAGGCGGCGCGTTCGGACGGGAGGCCGACCGCACTGAGCTGTTCGGTGAGCAGATCGGTCCAGGAGGTGAAGGCCTCGCGGACGACACCCAGCAGCAGTTCCTCATCGGCCGGGGAGTCCAGGGCCACACCGGCGATGGCACATCCGGCGGCCCCGTGCGAACCCACCACCACACCGCGCCACATGGCGACGAACCAGTTGAGGATCTCCTCCGCACTGGTCGCCGGGCATCGTCGTTGGTGGTCCCGCACCCGCTCGGCGGTCCAGCGCACCGCATCGGCGGCCAGCTGCTTCTTGCCGTCGGGGAAGTGATGGTAGATCGATCCGCGTGGTGCCCCGCTGTCGGCCAGGACGTCGGAGAAGGAGGTGGCGGAGACCCCGCGGGTGCTGATCAGTGATGCGGCGCTGCGCACCATGCTGGTCCGGCTTTCGTTCGACATCGGCCACTCCTCTTGACTATGACGGTCGACATAGTGCATGCTGCAGATGTCGCTATGACAGCCATCATAACTAGGAGTTCGCCATGCCCATGATCGACGTGTACGCGGTGACCGGAACCTTCCAGGACAAGCACGCGCTGGCGGTGAAGCTCGCCGAGGCCGTGATGCGCTGGGAGCAGGTGCCGCCCATCTCCTTCTTCAAGGACAACACCGCCTCGTTCATCCACGAACTGCCGGCCGATTCCTTGGCCAACGCCGCGGGTGACAACAACTACGTGCGGGTGCAGATCCTGACCCCGGTGGGTGTGCTGGACCGGGACAAGCAGCTCGGGGTCGTACGGGAGCTCACCGACATCGTCGCCGAGGCTGCCGGGGATCCGAGCCAGGTCGAGCGGACCTGGGTGCTCATCCATGAGTCCCCGGACGGCGGTTGGGGGATCGACGGCCACGCCAGTACGAGTGAGGACATCGTGGCCGGGGCCAGGGCCGAACTCGCGGCCATCGCTGCCGCAGCAGCCGCCGACCACTGAGAACCTCTGGGGGGCAGCGCCTACCGATCTGCGGGGAGTCGGGCAGGTCCGAATGGCGGTCCCCGCAGCGGGATCCGCCCGACTCCCGCGGCCCGCTGTCAGTGGCCGCTCCCGGTGGGGGAGAGGCCACGCCCGGGAGGCAGGGCCAGGGCGACGAGGGTGGCCACCAGCAGGGCGCAGCCGCCGACGACGATCGCCGGTACGGCGGCGTCGACGTACCCGGTGGGAGTCAGCTGACCGCCGGCACCGGTGAAAACCGCCACCAGTACGGCGATGCCGAGGGCGACACCGATCTCCCGGACGGTGGAGTTCGTCCCCGAGGCCTTGGCGTGATCGGCCGGTGCCATGGTGGCGAGGACGGCGGTGGAGGACGGGGCGAAGACCAGCCCCATCCCCACGCCGGCGAAGATGAAGGCCGGCAACATGCTTGCGTACGAGGCCGTCGGGCTCAGGGTCACGGCAAGCCAGAACATGGCAATCGTCATCAGGCCCATCCCGGCGACGATCAGGGACCGGGTGCCCACCCGTGGGGCGAAGACGCCGGCCAGAGGGGCGACCACCATCGGTGCCAGGGTCCACGGCATCGTCAACACACCGGCGCGCAACGGGGAGTTGCCCTGCACGATCTGCAGGAACTGGATCAGGATGAAGATCGACCCGAAGATCCCGAAACTGAAGGTCAGGCCGACGATGTTGGCCACGGTGAAACTACGGTCGGCGAACAGGCGCAGCGGTAGCAGCGGCGCGGGGGTACGTGCCTCCCAGAACACGAAGGCCACCAGCAACAAGGCACCGACGATCAACGAGCCGGTGACCTGGAGACTGCCCCAGCCGGCGTCGTTGCCCCTGACGATTCCGAAAACCAGTCCCAGCACCCCGATCCCGGCCAAGGCGAGGCCGACGATGTCCGCCCGCACCCGTGCGCCGAAACTGTTCGGCAGGGCCAGCAGGACCAACGGCACCGACAGGATGCCGATCGGGACGTTGAGCCAGAAGATGGCCGGCCAGCTCCATCCCTCGATGACCGCACCGCCGACCAGCGGTCCGAGGGCGACGCCCAATCCGGCGATGCCGCCCCAGATCCCAATGGCCAGAGGGCGTTTCGCCACAGAGACCGATCCGGCGAGCAGGGTGAGGGACAGTGGCATCAAGGCGGCGGCCCCGATGCCCTGGAAGGCCCTGGAGACGATCAGCATCCAGGACTCGGTGCTGAGCGCGGACGCTGCCGAGGCGATCGTGAACAACGCGATCCCCGCGGTGAACACGGTTCTGCGGCCGTACCTGTCGCCCAGGGCCACGGCCATCAGGATGAAGGTGGCGAAGCTGAGGGTGTAGGCGTTGACGAACCACTGGAGCTCGGCGATCGAAGCGTTCAGGTCGAGTCGGATCGCCGGCAGGGCATTCGTCATGACCAGGTTGTCCAGCGTGGCCATGAACATCGGGATCGAGGCGGCCAGGATGGCCAACCAGATCGGTACCTGTCGGGCGACCCGGGACGGCGGAGCCGACTCCTGAAAGGTGGTGGTTGACATCGGTGCTCCTGATTAAGAGGTAATCGAATGATTACTTAGGACAGTAAGTAATCGACTGATAACCTGTCAAGGGTGACCCCCGAACAGCCCATCCCCCCGGTGTCAGGTACCGCCTCGACCGTCACCGCTGCTGCGCAGGCACCCGCCGTTTCTGCTGTTCGCAGCGATCCGGTCCCGCGGATGTCCGCGACTCGTCGGCGTGAGCTGGTGCTCGAGGCGGCTACCAGGGTGTTCGGGGACGAGGGGTACGCCGGCGCGACCACGGACAAGGTGGCGCGGGCGGCCGGGGTCAGCCAGCCCTACGTGGTTCGTATCTTCGGCACCAAGGAGAATCTGTTCCTCGAGGTGATGGAGCGTGCGGGCAATCGGCTGCTTGCCGCCTTCACCGAGGAGATCGCGCGCATCGACAGCGAGTTGGCACTGCCCCACCGTCTCGGTCTCCGGTACGTGACGATGTTGCAGGACCGTGGCCTCGTCCTGTCGTTGATGCACGGGTTCGCGCTGGGGGCGGACCCCGTGATCGGCGCGAGCGCCCGGTGCGGTTTCATGAACATCTACCGCCTGGTCGTGAACGAGGGCGGATTCACCCCGGCCGAGGCCTACCAGTTCCTGGCCGGCGGGATGATGATCAACACGATGTTGGGCCTGCGGATGGGGGACGAGTTCGACACCGACCCGGATGTGCGGGATCTGTTGCGCGAGGCCTTCCCGGAAAAACTGGACGTCTTCCTCGCTGTGACCCGTAGCCATCAGGAACGGGCCTGAACACTTCTGGGGTGCAACATGTCTCGCATCTGCTCCGCAGAACACTGAGGCCCAAGACCCGGCTGCCCCGCCCATTGCGCCACCGGGGCGGCCGCCCTCGGCCCGGCCCTCGCCCCGGCAGGCTCCATGGCCCCGGCGTGCCACTTTCCGGATGCTGCGGAAGCCGTAACAACAATGGCAGCGGAACAGTCGCCGTAATTGCATAAACCAATGTTTTCAAAACGTCGTTCGTCGAATGAACGAGGTGACGGGGAGATCCCGACCGGCCACATCCGTGGCCAAGGGAAAACGACAGCCCGACGTCGATCTGCTAGGCCGGGACCGCCGGTGCCGGCCGTCGGCCGTCCACCCAGACGCCCTCGGTGTGAACCGCCTCGACCACCAGATCGTGGTCGGTGATCACCAGATCGGCGAGCCTGCCCGGGGTCAGGGAACCCACCCGGTCACCCAGACCGAGCAGGGTGGCAGGAACGAGGGAGGCGGCGTTGACCGCGGCGACGAGGTCCATACCGATGTCGCTCACCGCCCGCCGGACCGCCGTGTCCATGGTCAGGGTGGAGCCGGCGATGGTGCCGTCGGCGGTGAGCCGAGCCACCCGATCGAGGACCTCGACGTCGAAGGCGCCCAACCGGTAGCGGCCGTCGGCGGCGCAGGCCGCACCCATCGCATCGGTGATCAGCGCGATCCGCTCGGGCGCGATCCGGTGCAGCATGCCGACCACGGTGTTGTGCAGGTGAACCCCGTCGTTGATGACCTCCAGGACCACGTCGGCATCCATGGCGGCACCGATGATCGCCGGATCGCGGTGGTGCAGCGGCCGCATCCCGTTGAAGGCGTGGGTCACCAGGTCGGCCCCGAGTTCGAAGGCCGCCGTCGCGGTCGCGTAGTCGGCATCGGAGTGGCCCACAGCAGCGTGCACATCTGCGGTGACAAGCTGTTTGACCAGGTCAAGTCCACCGTCGAGTTCGGGTGCGACCGTGACGGTCCGGACCCGACCGCCGCCCGCGGCCAGCAGACGGTCCAGAACCGCCGGGTCGGGGCCGATCAAGGCGGCCGGGTCGTGGACCCCGCGCCGGGTGTGGGACAGGAACGGACCCTCCAGGTGCAGGCCGAGGATCATCGGGTCCTCGACGGCGGCGGCCACGCCGATCCGGGAGACCATGTCCGCAACCGGCGCACTCACCAGCGAGACCAACGCCCGGGTGGTCCCGCACCGTCGATGGGTGTGCAGGCCGTGCAGGATCGAGGCCTCGCCCTCGTCGAAGGTGGCACCCCCGCCGCCGTGCAGGTGCAGGTCGATGAACCCGGGCAGCACGGTCCGCCCGGTGAGGTCGGTCCGCTCGGCCGGGACCTGGTCTGCGGCGGAGTCGACGGGTTCACCGCTGCCGACACCGGCGATCCGGTCGCCGGCGACCTCGATCCATCCGCGTTCGATGATGCCGGTGGGGGTGACGATCCGGACTCCGGTCAACAGCATGGTCATACCTCAAGTGTCCTTCGGCGGCAGGTGGGTTCCCGCAACCGCCGGTCGTCCGATCGGGACCGCCGGTTGCGGGCCCGTGTTACTACGCATTCCGGCCATACTCTTTCTGCGGAGAAATGAGAAACTCCATCGGTTTCAATACGAGGTGTGATTGCAACATACCTCTCTATCCTGTGCGGCGTGGCGGGGATTGCGCCGGGGGTGACCTTTGTGAAATTGTTCGTTCGCAAGAGGTTTCCTTCAGCCACGGGGCGGGCAGCGATCGGCGGCGAAGGGCCGCTGGTGGCTACATTGATGTAGCCCGCACCGCTCACGGGTGAAGACGAAGTGTGCGGGGCGAGCCCGCGGCAATCCTTGACTCCTGCGCACCCAACCCAGGCGAACCTCGCGGTGAGGTCGGGTGCATTCGTCGTAAGAGAAAATCCCGACCGGACCGGATGGTCCCTTCCGAGGATGGAAAGTGATCGAGAATGACCGAACGTGCCGATCTGGTGGTCGCCTTGGATGTCGGCGGAACGTCCGTGAAGGCGGGACTGGTCGACAGCGCCGGCCGCATCCATGCCGAGCTGAGACGGCCGACCGGTGTGGGTGGTGGTGTCGACGCGGTGGTCGACGGCCTGATCGGGGTCATCACCGAGTTGGTCGAGCAGGCGGAGTCCACCGGGCGGACACCGGAGGCGATCGGTCTGGGAGTACCCGGAATCGTGGACGGACCTGCGGGAATCGCCCGCTACTCGGCGAACCTGGGCTGGCGTGACCTTCCGCTGGCCCAGTTGCTCCGCCAGCGGTTCGGTCATCCGGTCACCCTCGGCCACGACGTCCGCCTCGGTGGACTCGCCGAGGCGAGGATGGGTGCCGGGGCGGGGGTCGATTCGATCTTCTTCCTGTCGATCGGGACGGGTGTGGCCGGCGCGGTCACCCGGCTCGGTCAGGTGGAGAGCGGCGCCACAGGTCAGGCAGGGGAGGTCGGCCACCTGATCGTCCGGCCGGGCGGGCCGATGTGCGGCTGCGGCAACCGGGGGTGTGTCGAGGCCATCGCGTCGGCAGCAAGGATCGCCGACCGGTACAGCTCCGAGAGCGGTCGGACCGTCACCGCCGAGGAGGTGGTCGCCCAGGTCACGGCCGGTGACCCGTTGGCGGTGGAGGTCTGGCAGGACGCGGTCGGTGCCCTGGCCGACGCCCTGGCATCGGTGACGGTCCTCTTCGATCCGGGCCGAATTGTTGTGGGGGGAGGGTTGTCGTTGGCGGGTGCCACCCTGATCGATCCGCTGACCACGGCCCTGCGGGCCAGGTTGCGGTTCCGACTGCCCCCGCCCGTGGCCGTGACGGAGCTGGGAGACAGGGCCGGCCTGATCGGAGCCGGCCTGCAGGCGTGGGACTTCCTGGCGTCCGACACGAAAGCGCTCTCACTTCAGGCGGATTCGCCCGGTCCGGAGCGGGCGATCCTGTCGACGACCCCCTGAATCCGGGGTCAGGGTCCGGACGAAAGATCCGCTGTGTTTCTTCGGGACCCGAAGAAACGCAACCGAATCGGGATTCTCGGACTCGATCCAAACCGCTCTGACCTGGGTGTTTAGGAATCGTTCCATTGAGAGAATGAGAAACTTCAGCCTAGTTTCGGCAAACTATTGACGAACAAGCGCAATTGCGCGAGGCTTTCCCTCATGTCCATTGGTTCACAGCAGACCGGTCTGACCGCGTTGCGTTCGAGCAATCGTGCGGTGGTCATTCAGGCGCTCCGTCGGGCGGGAGAGGTCAGCCGGGCCGAGCTCTCCAGGTCGACCGGACTGTCCGGGACGACGATATCCAGTCTCGTGTCGGAACTCTCGGCGAGTGGTGTGATCACCGAGACCGCCAGGGACGACCGGGGTTCCGGTCGGACCGGTCGGCCGGGGCGGTTGATCCGGTTGGCGCCCACCAACGAGCTGGTTGCCGGAATCGACTTGGCCGGTTCCGAGATCCAGCTGGCCATCGCGGATCTCTCCGGGCGGATCTGTGCCCAGGCCTCCACCCCGGCCGATATCGATGGTGCTGGTATGGAAGCACTCTCGCGCGCGGCCGACCTGCTCGACCGGACCATCGTCGACTTCGACCTGGACCGGACCCAGATGCGCTACGTGGTGATCGGCATCGCCGGCATCGTGGACACCATGGACGGCCGCGTCGTCGTCTCCGATCGGATGCACGGCTGGCAGGACTTCAACCCGGCCGAGTGGTTCCTGGAGCGGACCTCCTTCGCCACCAGGGTGGAGAACGACGCCGATCTCGCCGCCCTCGGCGAGCGTGCGCGCGGTGCCGGTCGTGGCGTCATGGACATGGTCTTCGTCAAGATCTCAGCGGGAATCGGTGCAGGACTGGTGCTTTCGGGTCAGCTCTACCGTGGGCGTCATGGCGCGGCAGGGGAGATCGGGCACGTCCAGGCACGTGAGGACGGCGAGATCTGCTCCTGCGGCAACCGTGGCTGCCTGGAGACCATCGCCTCGGTGAACTCCGCGCTGCAGAGCCTGCGCGCGGTGCACCCGGGTGCCAGAACTGCTCGTGACCTGGCCGATCTGGTCGAATCCGGCGACCGGGCGGCCATGCGTGTCGTCGCCGACGCCGGCCTGGCGGTCGGCCGGGCCATCGCCGACCTGTGCAACACCCTCGCGCCGGAGATCATCGTCCTCGGAGGCGAGATGACCATGTCACCGACACCCCTGGTCGACGCGGTCAGCTCCTCGATCCTGCGCTACACCAGACCCCATATCGGCAGCCGGATCAAGGTTGCTGCAACAACTTTGGGTACTCAGTCCTGTGTCCTGGGGGCGGTCGAACTCGCCACGGACAGCGTGAGCAGTTTCGCGGACTGAGCAGAACAGATTTGGGCGGGGTGTTGCCCCGCTCAGAAGGACGATAAGACGCTGACGGCAAGCATGCGTCTGATCGTGGTTTGGCCTATGAACCAATGTCAGTTTCGTAGGAGGGTCGCTCACCTGCCGGTCCGCGAACACCGCAGGTATACGGGCGATCAGCTTGAACCAAAGATCGCGTTTGACAACCGATCTCACCCCTGATGCATGGAGGAGTACAGTGAAGAGAACCACCAAGCTGGCTGCACTGACACTTGCGGGCAGCCTTGCGCTCGCCGCCTGTGGATCAAGCAACGACGGCGACAAGTCGTCCGCCACCTCGCCGGCCCCGACCACCAATGCGGTGACCAGCGACGCCTCGACCGCGGCTCCGACGGACTCCTCGGAGGGCTCGCCCTCGGAGACCGCCACCGCACCGACCGACACCTCGTCCTCGGGCAACGCCACGGGCGACCCGGCACTGTCCGCCGAGATCTCCATCCTGGCACCGAGTTACGCCGACTCCTCGAAGTCCGACTGGGAGGCCATGATCACCGGCTTCAACGGTCTCTACCCGAACGTCAAGGTCAACCTGCAGATCGAGGCCTGGGACGGGTTCAGCGACAAGGTCCAGACCCGAATCCAGGGCAACGACCTCCCGGACATCCTCAACGACAACAACTACGCCGATTACGCGAAGAACGACCTGCTGTACCCGATCACCGACGTGATGAGCCCGGACACCTTCGCCAGCATCGTGCCGAGCCTGGCCAAGAACGGTCTCGGCACCGACGGGGTCCAGTGGGCCGCACCGGACATCGCCTCCGCCCGTACCCTCGTCTACAACAACGACCTGTTCAAGCAGGCCGGTCTGACCGAGGCCCCGAAGACCTGGGACGAGCTGCTTGCCGATGCGCAGGCCATCCAGGCCCTCGGTGGCGGCATCTCCGGCTACGGTATGCCGCTGGGCAAGGAAGAGGCCCAGGTCGAGGCCAGCCTGTGGATCTGGGGCAACGGCGGGGACTGGGTCGACGCCGACGGCAAGATCACGGCCAACTCCCCGGCGAACATCGCCGCCTTCGAGGAGATCAAGAAGTTCATCGACGGCAAGGCCGTCCAGCCCGACGCCGGTGCCACGAACCGCCAGGCGGTCGCCGACCTGTTCAACCAGGGCAAGCTCGGCATGTACGTGACCCACCCCGGCCTGATCGGCGAGACCCGCACCAAGTTCCCGGACATCAAGTACACCCTGGCTCCGACCCCGAGCAAGGACGGCACCACCCCGGTCTCGCTGGGCGTGACCGACTTCATCCTTGCGTTCAACAACAAGGACGACGCCAAGAAGGCCGCCACCAAGGCGTTCCTCGACTACATGTACACCCCGGACGTCTACCAGAAGTGGGCCGCCGGAACCGGACTGCTGCCCGTGACCGAAGGTGCCATCAAGCTGCAGGCCGAGGCCACCCCCGAGGACAAGCCGTTCTTCGACGCCCTCCCGGGTGTGCGCTTCCTGCCGCAGTCCAACCCGGGTTGGTCGGCGCTGCAGAGTGCGCTCCAGGCCAGCGCCGGTGAGATCGCGACCAAGGATGCCGCAGCAACCCTGAACGACATCCAGGCTCAGGTCGACGCCCAGGGCTGACCGGAGGGAACGAGCAGCACCCGTCGACAGCCGTGATCGGTCACGGCGGGTGCTGCCCGGGGTGGCCCCGGCCGCCCCAGAGATAGACAACCGGCGGCGGAACTCTCTGCCGCAGCGAGTGTTTCGCCGCCGGTCCGGCTCTGAGATGAGCCCAATCCGATCCTCCCCAGCACATTCGACACGTCGATCACTGCGCACGAAAGGTTTCGACATGGCAGTGACCACAGCCACGGCTGACACAGCAGTGAGCGCAGCTCCGGCTGAGAGCAAAAAACCCGGAAGGTTCCGAGAGACGCTGGCGGCCCTGCCATGGCTCTCCCCGGCACTCGTGCTGATCGCCGCGATCGTGATCTACCCCGCGGGCTACATGATCTACACGTCCTTCCGGAAGTTCACCAAGATCGGTGTGGAGACCGGCGCGGCCGGGTGGTCGAACTACAAGATCGCCCTGACCTACCCCGGCGTCAACTTCCCCAAGGTCCTGATGAACACGTTCATCTGGGTCTTCGTGGTGGTGGTTGCGACGCTGGTGATCTCGCTGGCTCTCGCGCAGTTCCTCAACAAGACCTTCCGCTTCCGGAAGTTGGTCCGGCTCGCGGTGATCATCCCCTGGGCCGCCTCGGTCGTGATGACGACATCGATCTTCTTCTACGGCCTGAACCCGGACTACGGTCTGATCAACAAGTTCATGGTGGACATCGGGATCATCGACGCGCCCATCGGGTTCACCAAGTCCGCCGGATCGGCCTTCGTCGTGGCGATCATCGTCGCCGTCTTCGTCTCGCTGCCGTTCACCACCTACACGATCCTCGCCGGCCTGCAAGCGGTGCCGAACGAGGTGGTCGAAGCCGCGCACATGGATGGTGCCGGAGCTGCTGCCCGCTACTTCAAGATCATCCTTCCGTATCTTCGTCCGGCCATATCGGTGGCAACACTGATATCCATCATCAACGTCTTCAACTCGCTGCCGATCCTGAAGATCCTCGTGGAGTCACCCGGCTACGACGGTGACATCACCACCACGTTGATCTTCAAGTACAAAACGACGCTGGGACCGGGCGTCTCCTCCGCCCTGTCCGTGATGAACTTCCTGGTGGTCCTGGTGATCATCGGCATCTACCTGATCGTCGTCAAGCCCATGAAGGACCGCACATGACCACGCTCCTGCCGACGACGACGGAACCCGTCAAGCTCGCGGACAAGCGCCGGAACCGATCCCACGGTGTCAACCGGAAGTCCAACCCGATCGCCATGGGCATCGGCGGGGTACTGATCTTCGCGATCTTCGTCGCCCCGTACCTGTTGATGCTGTTCGGATCCTTGAAAACCCAGCAGGAGATCACGAAGATCCCGCCGGTGTACTTCGGCGAGACGCTGAACTTCAGCAACTACGTCTCCATGTGGAGCTCGAACGTCCACCCCTCGGACGGGCTGATCGCGACCGTGGTCATCGCCGTGTTCGCCACCGTGCTCGTCCTCCTGGTTGCCACACCTGCGGCCTACTACACGGCGCGGTTCAAGTTCCCCGGGAAACTGGCCTTCATGTTCCTGGTGCTCATCACGCAGATGCTGCAGCCGACCGTGCTGGCCGTCGGCCTCTTCCGGGAAATGCTGCAGCTCAACCTGAACGACACCTGGATCGCGATGATCCTGATCAACGGGGCGTTCAACCTGGCCTTCGCGGTATGGATCATGCAGGCCTTCTTCGCCTCGGTACCCAAGGAGATCGACGAAGCCGCCGTCATCGACGGCGCGAGCAAGGTGCAGGTGCTCTTCAAGATCTCGCTGCCGCTCGTCTGGCCGGGCATCGTGACCGCCATCATCTTCACCTTCGTGTCCTCCTGGAACGAGTACGCCGCGGCTTCAGTCATCATGACGAGCAACGACAAACAGCCGTTGACGGTTTCGCTGCCACGATTCTTCGGCCAGTACTCCGCCGACTGGCAGTACGTCTTCGCGGTCTCCATCGTCGCGATCCTGCCCGTGGTGATCCTGTTCGCCATCATCGAGAAGCGTCTGGTCGGCGGCCTCACCGCCGGCGCGGTCAAGTAACCGCCCGGCCGCCGCGCCGCGCGCGGCGCGGCGGGCGGCGACGTGGTGAACAGTGCAACAAGGGCCCGGCCTTCGAAAAGGCCGGGCCCTTGCCATGATGGGAGCGCTCACATCCGGCCCTTCAGATCTGAGCCTCCGCGGGGGCTTTCGTCCCGGCCGGTCACCCTTCGCAAAAATCCGATTACCAGATGAATTGTTTCGACGCGGTATCGTTTGTACCGATCGAATTAAGCTGAGATCGAGCGTTTATCCGTCGGGCGCTGAAATATTGCACTGCAACAGATTTGGGCTAGTCAGCGTTGATTTCACCGGCGTCGGCAGGAAGTATGCCCGATCGAAATGTGTGTGGCCCTGGTTAAGGCTGTCGCGGCGATGCTACCGTTGATTATCTCGATGAGCCGGCAAATCATCGCACCGGCAGGGCCATATTTGTGCAGGCTGACCGGCCCGTGACAACGGGCAGGTCTTTTGTCCTGCACATCGACGGGCCGGGTCGGTCCACCACGCTGCAGAAAGGTCTTGAACATGATTCATGCCCGAAGACGCCTTCGCGCGCGCCCACCGCAGGGGACATCCCGGTCCAGGTTCGGCGTCACCGCCGTTGCCCTGGGAGCCACGTTGATGATGGCCATCGGCCAGCCCGCCATCGCCTCGGCATCGCCGGTCCCTGCACTCGCGGCGGCCGAGGTTCCGGCCGCTGCGGCCCCGAGCCTGGTACCGGTTCCGGCAAGCCTTGTCACCCATGCCGGTGACGACTTCCTGCTGACCGCAACCTCTCGGATCGTCCTGGACACGGCGACGGTCGGCGGGGTACGCCAGTTCGCCGAGAAGTTCGCCGCCCCGCTGCGGACCTCCACCGGCTACCCGCTTCCGGTGGTCAGCTCGGCCGCGGCCAACGGCGACATCGTGCTCCGGGTGGGCGACCCCGGCCAGACCGGGGACGAGGCCTACCGGCTCCAGGTCGGAGCCACCGGCGCGGTCGTCACCGCTGCCACCGCGCACGGCCTCTTCAACGGTCTGCAGAGCCTCAAGCAGCTCTTCCCGGTCTGGTCCTCCAGCCCGACCCGCGTCACGGCCGACTGGGTGCTGCCCGGGGTGGAGATCGTCGACAAGCCGCGGTACGCCTACCGCGGCATGATGCTCGACATCGCCCGGCACTTCCACACGGTCCAGACGGCCAAGGAGCTGGTCGACCAGCTCGCCGCCTACAAGATCAACGTGCTGCACCTGCACCTGTCCGACGACCAGGGCTTCCGGGTCAAGATCACCGGTCGCCCCGAGATCACCTCGATCGGCGCCCAGTACTCGATCAACGGCGACCCGGGCGGCTACTGGACGCAGGCCGAGTTCCTCGATTTCGTCGCCTATGCCGCCGACCGCTTCATCGACGTCATCCCCGAGGTCGACAGCCCCGGGCACAACAACGCCCTGATCATGTCCTACGCCGACACCTACCCGGACGTGAACTGTTCCAACCAGAAGCCGCCGATCTGGAACGAGACCAGTGCCGTCGGCTACTCCGCGATGTGCCCGGAGAGCGAGAACACCTGGAAGATCCTGGGTGACATCACCGCTCAGCTGTCCGACCTGTCCGGCAGCAAGTACTACAACATCGGTGGTGACGAGGTGCCGACCAGCATCCTCACCCACGACCGCTACGACGCCTTCGTCGAGAAGATCTCCTCGATCGTGCGTGCCCAGGGCAAGATCCCGATGGGCTGGGCCGACATCTCCAGCGCCAACTTCCCCGCGCTGCCCGGCGGCGTCAACGGCATCGCCCAGTACTGGGCGAACGGCACCCCGTCCGGTACCGCCGGTGACACCGGACGTCTCGCGGTCCAGAAGGGCCTCAAGGTCCTGATGTCCCCGGCGAACCTGACCTACCTCGACATGAAGTACAGCGCCAACGTCCCGGCGACCCTCGGGCTCAGCTGGGCCGGCCTCATCGAGGAGCAGAAGGCCTACAACTGGGATCCGGCCACGCTGATCCCGGCCCGTGGCACCCTGCCGGCCGTCACCGAGTCCGACATCATCGGTGTCGAGGCACCGCTGTGGTCGGAGACCCTGGTGACCCAGAACGACATCGAGTACATGACGTACCCGCGCCTGCCTGCCCTCGCCGAGGTCGCCTGGTCGCCGCAGGCCAACCGTGTCTACGCCGATTTCTCCACCCGCCTGGCCGCTCAGGCCGCGCGCTGGCAGCTGCAGAGCACGAACTTCTTCCCGACCGCGCAGATCCCGTGGCAGCTCGACGCCCTCGGCACCCCGGCCTGGTTGAGCCCGGCCGGTGTGGTCTCGGCAGAGGTGGCCGTGGTGGCCGCACCCTCCCGCGCCACTACCGCCGTCACCGCAGTCATCAACTGGGGCGACGGGACGACGTCCCCCGGCACCGTGACCGGAAACGCGAGCACCGCCACCTCGATCAACGGGTTGTATTCCGTGTCAGGCACCCACACCTACAGCACGGCAGGTCCTTTCGCCGCCACTGTGACGGTGTCGGCCTCCGGTACGGCCAGCAAGACCGTTCCGTTCAGCGTCACGGCAGCCGCCGCCTCGCCGGCCGGAGCGCCCACCGCAGTCACTGCTGTCGCCTCCGACGCCACCGTGGCGTTGACCTGGAACGCTCCGGCCTCCGACGGCGGATCCGCGGTCACCGGTTACCTCGTCACCCCGTGGAAGGGGGCCGTACGCGGCACCCCGATCGCGACCGGCTCCACCGCCACGAGCCTGACCATCCCCGAGCTGATCAACGGCACCGCCTACAGTTTCACCGTGGCGGCCAGGACGGCCGTCGGCGCGGGTGCGTCCTCCGACGCCAGCGCCGTGGTCACCCCGGCACGTGTCCCCAACCCGTCGACCACCATCTCCGCGGTGATCAGCGGCGGCGCGGCGAACGTCACCTGGGGCACCGTCGTCGGAGCCAACCCGGGCTCGGCGATCACCGGATACAGCCTGACCACCTTCATCGACGGCGTCGCCCAGACCCCGGTCGACATCACAGGTGTCGGTACCCGCACCTACACGTTGCCAGCCCTCCAGGTCGGCAAGCTCTACCGCTTCCAGGTCGTCAGCGTGAACGCCCTCGGTCGCAGTGTGCCGTCACCGAAGTCCCTGCCCGTGGGTATCAAGGCCGGTACCACGGTCGGGCTGTCCGTGGACAATGCCGTTGTGCCGGTGGGAACCCCTGCCACCGCGACGGTCTCGGTCACGGTCTCCGACGCGGGCAGTACCGCCGGCACCGTCACCGTCAAGGACGGCTCCAAGACGTTGGCCACCGCACCGGTCACCGCCGGCTCGGCCGTCGTCACCCTGCCGTCGACCGTTCCGGCCGGTGCCCACAGCCTGGTCGCCACCTTCACCCCGGCGAACCCGGCCACGGTGTCGGCGGCCTCCTCCGCAGCGGTCCCGTTCGAGGTCTACTTCGTCGACGTCGCACCGCCGACGGAGACCTCGCCGCGGCCGTTCTACGCCGACATCCTCTGGCTCGCCACGGACGGCATCAGCACCGGTAACCCGGACGGCACCTTCAAGCCGGCGGACTCGATCACCCGACAGGCGATGGCGGCCTTCCTGTACCGCTACGCGAACCCGGGCCGAACCGCACCGGCCTGCACCACCAAGCCCTTCCCGGACATCGCCGTGGACAACCAGTTCTGCGGCTACATCTCCTGGCTCGCAGGCAAGGGCATCGCCTCCGGGTTCGAGGACGGCAAGTTCTACCCGAACAAGCTGGTCGATCGTCAGGCGATGGCGGCCTTCCTGTTCCGGCTGGTGAACCCCGGCGCGGCGCAGCCGGTCTGCCAGACGGCGCCGTTCTCCGACGTGGCCGTTGGCAACCAGTTCTGCGGTGCGATCGAGTGGTTGGTCGGCAAGGGCATCACCACCGGCTTCGCCGACGGCAAGTTCCGTCCGGCCTCGACGGTGGCACGTGATGCCACTGCGGCCTTCCTGCACCGTATGTCGGCCGCAGGCCTCGGGCGGCAGCTCGGAATCCTGAGCTTCGACGGCACCTCACCGGTCTCCGCCGGCAGCCCCGGGTTGTTCCCGTGGGGTGCCAACGCGCAGGCCACCCCGGCCCTGACGGTTCAGACGTACACCGACATCCCGGGTTACGGCCCGACGAAGGGTCTCCGTGCCGCGGCCACCCGGACCTCGGCGAGCAACTACAGCGGTTTCAGCTACGAGACCGCGGCCATCCAGGACTGGAGCGCCTACGACGGGTTCGCCTTCTGGTTCAAGGGGAATGCCTCCGGAAAGACCCTGCAGTACGAGCTGAAGCTCACCGGTACGAGCGCCGGCGCGACCGGCCTGTACGTCTCGAACCTGGTGGACGACAGCTCCGACTGGAAGCTGGTCAAGATCAAGTGGTCGAGCCTGACCCGTAAGTCGGGCAACACCGGTCCGGTCACCCCGGATCCGTCCAAGGCCTGGGGTTTCGCGGTCACGCTCAGCTCCGCGAACATCGCCTTCGACTACGGTTTCGCCGACTGGCACCTGTACATCGGTAACTGATCCGAGGGGTCGGTCGGCAGCGGACAGGCCGCCGGCCGCCCTCGGATCAACCGGCGGTGGTGGTGATCGCAGACCCTTGCGGTCACCACCACCGCCGACCCTCGTCCAGCCGTGGATGATGGATGCACCACCACGAAACACCCTTGGAAACACTGCACCTGGAAGGAACCTCCCCATGGAGATCGTCATCGCGCCGGACGAGCAGGCCGCCGCGAACGTTGTCGCCGATGTCTTCGAGCAACACCTGAGGTCAGGGCCGACGGTCCTGGGGTTGGCGACCGGATCGTCACCGTTGCGCACCTACGCCGAGCTGATCCGGCGGCACCGCGAGGAGGGGCTGAGTTTCGCCCAGGCAGGTGCCTTCCTGCTCGACGAGTACGTAGGTCTGCCCAGAAGCCATCCGGAGTCGTACTTCTCCGTGATCCGGCGGGAGTTCACCGATCATGTCGACCTGGACCCGGACCGCGTCCACAGCCCTCACGGCGAGGCGGAGGATGTCGCGGCCGAGGCCATCGCCTACGACCGTGCCATCGCCGAGGCGGGCGGGGTGGACGTCCAGTTGCTGGGCATCGGGACCGACGGTCACATCGGCTTCAACGAACCGATCTCGTCGTTGACCTCCCGGACCAGGGTCAAGACCCTGACCGAACAGACACGCAAGGACAACGCGCGGTTCTTCTCGAGCCAGGAGGAGGTGCCGCGGCACGTGCTGACCCAGGGCCTCGGCACCATCGGTGAGGCCCGCCACGTGGTGCTGGTGGCGACCGGTGCGGCCAAGGCCGCGGCCGTGGCCGCCATGGTGGAGGGCCCCCTGGCGGCCCTGTCACCGGCATCCTCGTTGCAGCTGCATCCCCATGCCACGATCGTGGTCGACGAGGCCGCCGCCACGGCGCTGAACCTCGCCGACTACTACCGGTTCGCGTTGGCCCACAAGCCTTCCTGGCAGCAGTTCTGATTTCTCTGCCGCCGGTTCGGCGGCAGTGATTCCTCGGTACGGCGGTTCCGTACCGTAACGGGCTACCCGCGGCCGTTCCGCGGGTGGGCAGGCAGGCGGGTGCCGCCGACTGCCTGCGCCGGCTCCGGGAGGTGTTCGCGTCCCGGAGCCGGCGAGCAGGATCCCGGCCGATCGATACTGCTGGCCGCGCGGTGCCTACGGCCGAACGGTGTCGCGGCCGATCACCGCCGCCACCAACCTGTCGACGGCCGCGGAATCGGTGTAGGGGAGGAACAGGGAAGGTTCGATCATCTCCAGTTCCAGGACGCAGTACCCGCCGTCGTCGTCACGGACCAGGTCCACCCGCGCATAGGCGGGGGTGCCCAGGTGCGCGGACACCAGGTCGACAGCCGCTTGTGCCACGACGATCTGGGTCGCCGAGGCGGTGTGCGGGCGGTTGGTCTCCGCGGCGAACAACGACTCGACCGTCCCGGCCCGCGGCAGCGCCACCTTCTTGTTCGCAGCATGACTGAAACTGCCCTCGAAGAAGACCATCGGCCATTCACCCACCGCCGCAACGGATGCCAGGAACGGCTGGACCAGAACCGTTGTCCCCGAGCCGTGCAGCCGGGCCACGTGCCCCGTGGCAACGTCGTGCTGTTCCGGTCCGTAGGATGCGGCGTCCCGGCTGCCGGCCCCGACGGCCGGTTTGACGACGAAATCGCCGGCAGGGAAGACGACCGGGTCCCCGGGGGCGATGAATTCGGTCGGTGTGATGGATACGCCGGCACGGTCGAGTTCGGCCAGATACCGCTTGTCCAGGTTCCAGCGGATGGTCGCGGGCGGGTTGAGCAGATCCGTCACCGCGTCGACCCGGTCGAGCCAGCCGAGGAACTCGGCCAGACGTTCCGGGTAGTCCCAGGCCGATCGCAGCACCACCCGGTCGAAATCCGACCAGTCCACCGCGGGGTCGTCCCAGTCGACCACCGCGGTGTCGATCCCGGCCCGGCGTAGGCCTGCCAGCGCCAACGGCTCGTCCTCGTCCAACCCTCTCGCCTCCTGGGTGGTCACCCAGGCCACACGTCGAATCACTGCACGCCCCTGTCCGTATCACTGGTTCCATCGATCCGGTCGACCGATCCGTTCAGCCTGACAGGTCGACTCCCGGTCAGGCTTGAATGATTCCGTGCACCTGTGCCGAACGCATCTGCCCGGGAGTACGGGCATAGGCGGCGACGAAATGTCGATGGAAGTGCGCTTGATCGCTGAAACCCAGCTCGGCGGCGACAACTGTCGGTGCCACACCGGCCCGCAATCGACGTCTCCCCTCGGACAACCGCTCCTGCAGGTGCCAGGCGTACGGTGGCACACCCACGGCCGCGACGAAGGATCGGATGAAGTGGTCCGGACTCACCGACACCTGCGCGGCGAGTGCCGGGATGCTCACGGGTTCGGCCAGATCCTCCCTCAGCTCGCGCAGGAGTGAGCTCAGTGCGGTGGCACCCACCAGGGTCGGATCCTGCTGGGCCGGTGGGGATCCGCTACCACGGTGGAGGACCTCGGAGATGACCCAGAGTGTCTGCTCTGCAGCGGTTCTGAGATCAGACAGTGCGGCGATGGAGCGGATCGTGTGCGCCAGCGCTTGATCCACCACGACCGGATGTTCCAGGTCGATGCTTCGCCCGCCGGTGAGTTCGGCGACGGTGGCGGCGTCGACGTGGATGCTGAAACACTCCCACGGGGCACCGTCACGGGTCAGGGCGGTGGAAGCCTGGACCTGCCCGGGGTTGTAGACCGTCACCTCCTCCACACCGACGTCGAAGCGTTGCCGGTCCAGACGTACGAATTCCCGCTCGACCTCGAGGCCGTTGGCCGAGATCACGAATTCGTCATGGGAGTGGGGCGCGAAACGGTGTCCCCTCGCCTCGTACCGCTCGGCCACCGTCGTCCCGGACATGCGTTCACGGTAGCGCGGGCCACCGGAACTGCACCGGGTTCGGTCCCGTCACCTCCTCACGCGGACCTGTTCGGCCTGGTCGGGGAAGGGTGCTCCACGTGGATCCGACGACCGGACCAATCCACATGTGCCTTGGGCGCGAACGATGCTCATCAGGGTGAGCACCTTGGTCCAGGCGTACAAGGTGTGAGGACGGCAGCCATGTTGACATTGATCCTGATCGGGTTTCTCGGGGGTCTGATCACCGGTGTTTCGCCGTGTGTGCTGCCGATGCTGCCGGTGATCTTCTTCGCCGGTGGTACTGCGAAAGCGTCCCAGGGGGCAGCGGCGACCGCCGTCGCCGCAGCACCCGCGCCGGTCGCAGTCGGGGCGGGCCCGGGCCCCTTGCTCGACGCCGCGCCCCTGCTCGACACCGAGCCGAGGCCGCCGGCGAAAGCACCCAAGCGGAGCCGCCGGCCGTTGAAGATCATCAGCGGCCTGATCCTGAGTTTTTCGGTCTTCACCTTGATCGGTTCCTTCCTGCTGACGGCGATCGGACTGCCGCAGGACTTCCTCCGTTGGGCAGGCCTGACGATCCTCTCGCTGATCGGCGTCGGTTTGATCTTCCCGCGGGTCGAGGAGATCATCCAGCGGCCGTTCTACCGCTTGCCCAAGTTCAGTCGTGGTGCCGACGGCAACGCCTTTGTCCTCGGGCTTGGCCTTGGCACCCTGTACGTTCCTTGTGCCGGACCGGTTCTCGCCGCCATCACGGTGGCAGGTGCCACCGGGAAGATCGATATCCGGATCGTGGCACTGACTCTCGCCTTCGCCGTCGGGGTCGCGGTTCCGCTGTTCTTCTTCGCCCTCGCCGGTGACAAGATCGGCAAGAGGCTGATGGCCTATCGCAGCCGGGCCCGCAAGTTCCGCATCGCCGGTGGGATCCTGATGATCACCCTGGCCGTGGCTCTGGCCTTCAACCTCACCGACGCCCTGCAGCGGGCGTTGCCCAACTACACCCAGACCCTGCAGGACAAGGTGGAGAACAGCGATACCGCCCGTGGAGCATTGACCGGACTGTCCAACGCCTCCAACAGCGAACTCGACCAGTGCCCGCCCGGATCCGACACCCTGGCCAGCTGTGGGAAGGCCCCGGCCTTCGAGGGTATCGACAAGTGGTTCAACACCCCTGGCGGATCGGCGCTGTCGGTCGACGGGCTCAAGGGCAAGGTGACCCTCGTCGACTTCTGGACCTACTCCTGCATCAACTGCCAGCGCTCCATCCCCCATGTCGAGTCCTGGTACAAGGCTTATGCAGCAAGTGGTTTGGAGGTCGTCGGTGTGCACACCCCGGAGTTCGCCTTCGAGAAGGAAGCGGGGAACGTCCAGCAGGGCATCAAGGATCAGGGTGTCACCTATCCGGTGGCGATGGACAATTCGTACACGACCTGGACCAACTACCGGAATCGGTACTGGCCGGCCGAGTATCTGATCGACGCGAGCGGGACCGTACGGCACATCAAGTTCGGCGAAGGGGATTACGCCCAGACCGAGAACCTGATCAGGGAGCTGCTCACCGCCGCGAACCCGGGGGCAACGCTGCCGGCACCGGTGGAGTCGGCAGGCGAGGCGGTCGCGGTCGACGCGCAGACGACACCCGAGACCTATCTGGCATACACCGGTTCGAAGAACTACATCGGAGACACGAAACTCACCATCGGCGCAGCGACGTTCACCCTGCCGAGCAGCCAGCCGGCGGACACCTACGGCCTGCAGGGACCGTGGAAGGTCGGCACCCAGGAGATCACCGCCCAGGGGGCGGCCGAGATCCAACTGAACTACCAGGCGACCAAGGTCTACGCCGTGTTGGGCGGATCGGGGCAGGTGACGGTGAAGCGTGACGGGGCGGTGCTCTCGACCTTCCAGGTCTCCGGGACACCGCACCTGTATCCGATCGTCGACGGTGCCGACCACGAGCAGGCGACCATCGAGCTCGACGTCACCCCTGGGATCCAGGCGTACACCTTCACCTTCGGCTGACCCGGCCGATCCGGCCCGGCGTGGCCTTGACCGCGCTCCATCCCGACGTCTGCGCTTGTTGCATCCAGCGCGGTAGTCAGGAAGGAGCGCGGTCGCACGAGATCATGCCATCCTCGACGCCCAGCGGAACACCGGCGGATCGCCGTACTTCCTGCATCTTGGCGTAGAGCCGCGCGGCTGCCTCGTCGTACGGAAGGAGGTTGTCGGGAAACGTACCCAGGGTGCGCTTGATCGCTTCCAGCAGGTCATTTCGACGACGTCCTTGCGGCAAGCGCCGGGCACCGGACAGCAACCGGGTGTATGCAAGGTCGAGCGTCAGGGGGATGAGACGGGGAAACCGTCGTGATGTGGCGGAGGGGACGATCCCGAATGGAGCACGGCCGAATCGCCGCTCGTCAGATTGCCGGCGATCAGATCGCCGTGGGCCATGACTCCCCGCCCGATGGCCGGTGTGAGTCCTTGATGATGTAGCGGAAAAATCTGAGGTGTATCCACACCCGCGCGGGTGCTGACCCGCGCCTCCTGTCCCGCCCCGCTTCAACTACGGAGCGCAAACAGTTACCCGGTCTGCTCCAGCACCAGTGACCGATGTCCAGACCCGACAGCAAAATCGGACAATCATCACACTTCCGGCAAATCGGCACATCCTCCGAGTCCTCGCTCCGGAAGGCTCCGATCGACGGGAACTCCTGGTGCAACTGCGGAATCGCGTGTTTCGGCCCGGACATCACGATCGACGACGAGTGAGCGACCAGTTCCGCACCGTGACCAGGTGACTGGGCAACATCGATCACCGCCAGTAACGTGCGAATTCCGATGAGGCACGCAACGGCAGGTTCTCGGAAAACTCACTTGCATAAGGGGCTGACGGCAGCATGGGCGCAGGGTCTTCAACGGATTCCACCAGGGTCTCTCAGGCACCATCTGAGGCCGTGTCCTCCCGCTCTGCTTTTCTGCCGGAGGTCCAGGCGCTGAGAGCCCTTGCCGTGCTCTTCGTGGTGCTCTTCCACCTCTGGCCGAAACAGGTGACCGGAGGCTATATCGGCGTCGATGTATTTTTTGTCATCTCCGGCTTTTTGATCAGCTCGCATCTACTCAAAGAAGTGGCCGAAACGGGCGGAGTCCGGTTGGTCCGGTTCTGGGCGCGGCGGGTACGACGCCTGCTGCCGGCCGCGTTCTTGACCTTGGCCGTCACCCTGGCCTGCGTGTTCCTGTTCGTGCCGACAGACCTGTGGAAGCCGTCGTTGAAGGAGGTCGCCGGCAGCGCCCTCTACGTGCAGAACTGGGTGTTGGCACGGGCTTCGGTGGACTACTTCGCCGAGGACAATGCGGCGACGGCCGTCCAGCACTATTGGTCGCTGGCGGTTGAGGAGCAGTTCTACGTCATCTGGCCCGTGCTGGTCCTGCTGACGGTCCTGCTCTTGAGGCGTGCGTCCATTCGAGTGCGCACATCAGGGCTTGCCGCAGGCATGGCTGTTGTCTTCGCCGGTTCGCTGGCCTATTCGATCCATATCGCCCACAGCTCACAGGCGGCGGGTTATTTCTCGACCTTTTCCCACGCTTGGGAATTCGCCGCCGGCGGGCTGCTTGCGATGGCCTACCCGCGAATCGCCACCTTCGTCCTCGCGCAGGGCGGGGCGTGGCGGGCTGCGACGAGTTGGGTCGGCTGGGGTGTTCTGGTGTACTCCGGCCTGGTGTTCGACGGCAGCACACTGTTCCCCGGGTCCGCGGCGCTGTTGCCCACGCTCGGTGTCGTCCTGGTGATCGCCGCAGGCCAGACCGCCGTCCCCTGGGGGCCCGGGGCCCTCGTCCTGGCCCGGCCCGTGTAGTTCACCGGGGATGTGTCGTACTCGCTGTACCTGTGGCATTGGCCGTTGATCGTCCTGGTGCCGGTCCTCACCGGGGGTGCCCTCGACAATGCACAGAAGGCCGGCATCCTGGCGGCCTCCTTCGTATTGGCAACCCTGTCGAAGCGCTACGTGGAGGACCGGGTCCGGTTCAGTTCCCTCGCTGCAAAGCCGCCGCTGCGGACCTTCGCCCTGCTGGCGCTGGCCTCGGTCCTGTTGGTGGCTGCGTGTGTCATTCCGATCAAGGCCGAGAACGACCAAGTCGCCGCCGCCCGGGTCATGGCCACGGCTATGGCAGGGGAGGCGTGCTTCGGTGCTGCGGCCGCGTTGGAAGCCGACGCCTGCCCTTCGACGCATCAGGTGTTGAACGGCCTCGGACCGGCTTTCGCGAAGACGGATGAGACGGCCGCTTGGGCTGCCGGACATCTGAAGGGTTTCGACCAGAACAGCTGCCCGGCCGTGGCGGCTTCGGTCCGCCGATGCGTGCTGGGTGACCCGGACGGCGCCACGACCATCGCCCTGGTGGGGGACTCCCACGCACTCTCGATGCTGCCCGCCTTTGTGCTCGGTGCCGAGCGCAAAGGCTGGCGGCTCGAGTTCTTCTGGAAGTCCTCCTGTCGGCCGGTCCTTCCGAAGTTCCGGTCCTCGGTGCCCGCCGAGCGGTCGGCCAGCTGCCTGGAGTGGAAGACGAACGTCGTCGACTACATCGCCGCCGAACCAGATATCGACCTCGTGGTGACGACCGGGGCCACCCGCCGCTACGCGGTCGAAGTGGCGGAGGAATCAGAACTCGGCCAGATCGCCCAGGCCTTCTCCGACACCTGGGCCGTGTGGACCAACGCGGGCAAAAAGGTCATGCCGATCCGGGACATGCCCTTGGCGCAGGAGGTGCCGGGCGACTGCATCGCCTACGCCCGCGGAGCCGAGGACCCGTGTTCCCTCGCTCGCGATATCGCCCTTCCCCATGACCCGCTCGACACGGCGATGGAGAGCGGAGCCGACGGCATCTACCCTGTCGACTACCTGGACGCGCTGTGCGACAAGGTCTGCCACTTCGTGGTCGGTGGTGTCATCACCCATCGCGACACCGGCCACCTCTCGGCGACCTTCTCCGCCAGTCTGTCTCCCTACGTCGAGGAGGACATCACGTCGGTCCTCGGTGCTTAGGGAGTCAGTCGCCTCCGCCACCACAGGGCAACTCCTGCTGCGCTCACCGCCATCTGGCAGTAGTAATGACGGGGACAGGTCACCACCCGAACAGACGAGGAAGTACCCATGCGACTCTCCACCAGAAATCAGCTTCCCGGTGTGGTCACCGAGGTCAGGATCGGCAGCGTCATGGCGACGGTGAAGGTTCGCCTGGACGGCAGCGACCACATCGTCACCGCCTCGATCACCAAGGAGGCCGTGGAGGAACTGGGCCTGGCCGAGGGCACCCCGACCACGGTGCTGGTCAAATCCACCGAAGTGATGCTCGGCGTCGACTGAGCCGCGTTTGCCGGTAACCGGCGGGATCTCTGGAAGGATCGCCGACAAGGGGTTTCCGCACATTGCCCGGTACCGGCAACCGACAGGGAGAACGTGATGTCCGAGCGGGGAGTCCCCGAGGACACCTTGGCCGCGGTCGCCCGCGGTGGGGCCGATGACGCCGGTGGTCTCGACCCGGCTCTGCTCGGTGACTTCCTGTCCATCGTGGTCGACGCCGTTGCCGCCGGTCGGTTGCTGACCAGGGTCGACATCTCCCGGTTCGAAGGGGTGGGACGGGACGCGGCCACCCAGGGCGTGGCCCTGCGCGCCCTGCTCGACCTGTTCCTCTCCGCCGCCTGGCGGTTGTGGGAGCATCTGCCCGAGGTGATGGACGCGGCCGAGGACCCGTCCGGAGTGGTGCGCGCCGGTCAGGCCGTGCTCCGGGCCGCAGACGACACCGTCGCAGCGCTGACCGAGGGATACCAGCTCGCCCGCCGCGAGCTCGTCCGGGCCGAAGTCTCGGCCCGCCGGGAGTTCATCGACGACCTGCTGACCGGTAGCCGGGATGTCGCCGGCCTGATCAACCGAGCCGCCGGATTCGGGCTGTCCTTGCCGGGCCCGCACGCGGTGGCCCTGGTGCGGGCCGACGAGCCGTTCGCCGACCAGAGCGCGCTGACAGCGCTGCTGGAACGGGCGGTCCTGGGCAGCAAGGCCGATGCCGACGCCCTGGTGGCGACCAAGGACGGTCAGTTGGTGGTGGTGTTCGCCGCCCCCGACCGGCTCGCGGTGAACGAGGTGGTCGACAGCCTGATCGCCGTGTTGCCGGCCCGACCCGGTGACACCTCGGTCCATCTGCGTCGGGTGGCGCGGGTGGGCAGTTGGCAGATGGGGGTGGGACGGCCGCACACCGGAGCTGCCGGGGTGCGCGCCTCCTACGACGATGCCCGAGAGGCCCTCGAACTGGGTGCGCGGCTCGGGCGGGACCTGGCGGTGCTCGACGCCACCGAGCTGCTGGTCTACCGGGTGCTGCTGCGGGATGAACCGGCGATGCGGGAACTCATCGACGCGGTGCTGACTCCGTTGCTGGCGGCCCGGGGTGGCGCGTCACCCTTGTTGGACACCCTCTTCGAGTACTTCAGCAGTGGTGGGAATTCGGCGGCCACCGCCCGTGCGATGCACCTGTCGGTGCGGGCCGTCACCTACCGCCTCGCCCGGGTGCACACGCTCACCGGCCACGATCCGGACGATCCGATCCACCGGTTCACCCTGCAGTCGGCAGTCATCGGGGCGCGGTTGTTGGGCTGGCCTGAAGCCGAACCCGCGTCCGAACGGTAACAAACTGCCGATGGTCGGCAATGTGAACCGGTGTTCTGCGCCTAGTTCTGCTCTAGTCCTTCCGTGTTCGGGCAGTGCATGCTGGAGAGGTCCATTCCACTGCACTGAGGAGATCGTGTGAACGTTCCGTTCTGGGCCTGGGCCGCGTTCGCCGCGGTGGTCCTGGTCATGCTCACCATCGACCTGCTCGCCCATCGCGGCGCGCATGTCATCAAATTCAAGGAAGCCGCCATCTGGAGCGGGGTCTGGGTCGGTGTCTCACTGATCTTCGCCGTCGTCCTGGCGTTGACCCTCGGTGGTGACGCCGCCGTCGACTTCACGACCGCCTGGTTGCTCGAGAAGAGCCTCTCGGTCGACAACCTCTTCGTCTTCGCCCTGATCTTCGGGTATTTCCAGGTGCCACGCGCCTACCAGCACCGGGTGCTCTTCTACGGTGTCATCGGCGCGCTGGTCTTCCGCGGCATCTTCCTCGCCCTCGGTGTGGCGATCGTCAGCAAGTTCGCCGCCATCCTCTTCGTCTTCGGCGCCATCCTGATGTACAGCGCCTGGAAGCTGATGAAGGACGCGGACGACACCGTAGATCCCGGCAAGAGTTTCGCCGTTCGACTCCTGCGCAAGTTCGTCCCGATCGGCGAGGAGTACCACGGCACCAAGTTCTTCATCAAGGAGGCCGGCAAACGAGTGGCCACCCCGCTTCTCGCGGTGGTCGTGGCGATCGAGGCCGCTGACCTGGTGTTCGCCGTCGACTCCGTGCCCGCCGTGCTGGCCGTCAGCGACGAGGCCTTCATCGTCTACACCTCCAACGCCTTCGCCATCCTGGGTCTGCGGGCCCTGTACTTCCTGCTCTCGGGCATGTTGGAGAAGTTCCACTACCTCGGCAAGGCGTTGGCCTTCATCCTCGCCTTCATCGGGATCAAGCTCTTCCTGCAGGCCGGGCACAAGGTCATCAGCTCCTCCATCCCGGAGATCCCCTCGCTCGTCAGCCTGGCGGTGATCGTGGTGGCCCTGACCGCGGCCATCGTGTTCAGCCTGGTCAAACCGAAACCCGAGGAGGACGGTGCCGAGGTGTTGGCCGCCGACGGGGTGGGCAGCCTGGAGTCGGACAGTCCGGGTTCGGACAACAACGGGTCCGGCACCGCCGGTCAGGTGTCCGTCAACAAGGTCGCCGACGAGCCGACCAAGTAACACGCCTGACCCGCATCACCACTGACCGCGCTCCCTTCCGACAATCGCGCTTGCTGCACGGAAGTTGTCAAGCTGTCTGAGACAGTTTGGTGT